>DBBW01000013.1:16285-61763 GCA_002292405.1 Flavobacteriales bacterium UBA974 | reverse complement strand
ACTCAAAACATCCGTTGTATTCGTAAACTCAGCGTATACTTTATACGTTACATAACCATCAAGCTCGCCTAATACATCAAACGTGTCGTCAGGTGTAGGTGTATCAACACCGTAGAAAGCAGTATCTACTTCAATAGCTATTCCTGTCATCTGAGCCATTACAGAAGATGAAGACAAAATAACAGAAAGCAGTACAATTATTATTCTAAAGTTCATGCAAGTATTAGAAATATACAAATGAAAACGGTGTTCAATTCAAGAGCGCAAAATAACGGATTAATGCTATTAAAACGAGTGAAAAGTGAGAATTGGTGTGAAAAGATTAAAAAAAGTTTTTTCTCAGACTAAAGAAATAGTTTTGTAATGAGCTTATCTGAAAAGGGTGCCCCATCATCTTTAGCCTATTTTTGCGATTGAAATTGATGAATACTCATGGAAGTTCCGAAGCCTTACAAACCTAAAAACAAAGTCAGAATAGTTTCCGCTGCCAGCCTGTTTGACGGACATGATGCCGCGATAAACATAATGCGGAGAATCATACAGCGCACAGGTTGCGAGGTAATTCATTTAGGCCATGATAGGAGCGTTGACGAGGTTGTGAATACAGCTATACAAGAAGATGCTCAAGCTATTGCGATGACATCTTATCAAGGTGGTCACAATGAGTATTTTAAGTATATGAAGGACCTCCTCGAGGAACGCGGAGCAGGACACATTAGGATCTTTGGGGGTGGAGGAGGAACGATTCTGCCAGAGGAGATTGCAGAGCTACAAGATTATGGTATTGAGCGCATTTATCATCCTGACGATGGGCGTGAACTGGGATTGCAAGGGATGATCAATGACTTAGTAGAGAGATCTGATTATAAAACGGTTCCTGCAATCAATGATCTTGAAGGAGCCTTAGAAAGATTAGGAGAAAGAAACATACGGGATATCGCTCGCTCTATCACTGCTGCTGAAAATGACACGGAGGCATTTGCTGTGGAGTTTACCTCAATTTACCCAGAATTACCGGATATTCCCGTTTTGGGAATCACCGGAACCGGGGGGTCTGGGAAATCTTCCATGGTCGATGAACTCGTTAGAAGATTTCTTGCAGATTTACCTGATAAACGAATTGCACTAGTTTCTGTTGACCCTTCGAAACGCAAAACTGGCGGGGCTTTATTAGGTGACAGAATCCGCATGAACTCCATTAATAATGAAAGAGTTTACATGCGCTCTCTGGCGACTCGTCAGTCGAATTTGGCTTTATCCAAACACGTGTCGGAAGCGTTAAATGTGTTAAAGGCTGCTAAGTTTGATCTCATTATTTTAGAAACTTCAGGTATAGGCCAAAGCGATACCGAAATTATGGAACACAGCGATGTGGCACTCTATATCATGACGCCCGAATTCGGTGCCGCTACACAGCTAGAGAAAATTGACATGCTAGACTTCGCCGATGTCGTGGCAATTAACAAATCGGACAAACGAGGGGCGCAGGATGCTATTCGAGATGTGCGAAAACAGTTTAAGCGCAACCACGATCTTTGGGAATCAAAGGATGACGAACTACCTATTATTAGCACTATCGCTTCTCAGTTTAACGATCCTGGGACGAACGAACTCTATTTGAAATTAATAGAAGAGATCGTGAATAAAACTGGAGCTGAACTATCGAGCGTTTCAGAAAATGACAGCACGGATGAAAAAAGTGAGAAGATCTTCATCATCCCTCCCGCTAGAGTAAGATATTTAAGTGAGATCGCCGAGGCTAACAGATCATATGACAAGTGGGCGGCAAAACAAGCAGCAGTAGCTGGTCGCCTTCAATCACTTCAGGATTCTGCTTCTGAATTTTCAGGCGACGCTGAAATTCAAGCTGCTGTTCAAGCTAAGGTTGAAGAAGTAAGGCTTGAGATGGATTCGAAGATGCTTGCATGGCTAGAAGATTGGCCTACGCTAAAAGCTCGTTACTCTGATGAAGTATTTAGTTATGAAGTACGGGGGAAAGAAATCCAAATACCTACCAAGCGAACTTCGCTCTCAAACAAGAGGGTCTCTAAAGTAGCCCTCCCCACTTTAACGGGATGGAGCGATCTTGTTAAATACGCTGCACAAGAAAATCTTCCCGGATCGTTTCCGTACACGGCAGGAATATACCCGTTCAAACGTACTGGTGAGGATCCCACGAGAATGTTCGCCGGAGAAGGTGGCCCGGAACGTACAAACAAGCGATTCCACTACGTCTCTTTAGGCATGCCAGCAAAGAGACTCTCTACAGCCTTCGATTCTGTAACTTTATACGGAAATGATCCTGCCGAGCGTCCTGATATATATGGTAAAATTGGAAATGCTGGAGTGAGTATCTGCAGCTTAGACGATGCAAAAAAACTGTACAGCGGTTTCGACCTTTGCTCAGCCACGACAAGTGTCTCTATGACCATCAATGGCCCAGCGCCTATGTTACTTGCTTTTTTTCTTAACGCTGCAATAGACCAAACATGCGAGAAATTCATTCGCAAAAACAACTTAGAATCTAAAGTAGAAAAAGTACTTAAGGCTAAATGGGATGCCAATGGGTTAGAACGTCCTCAATACGAAGGCACTCTTCCCGAAGGTAATAACGGACTAGGCCTCATGCTCCTTGGATGTAGCGGAGATGATGTTCTAGATGCGAAAACCTATGCTCGTCTCAAAGCCGAGGCATTAACGTCAGTCAGAGGTACTGTTCAAGCAGACATTCTCAAAGAAGACCAAGCTCAGAATACGTGTATATTCTCTACTGAATTTGCCCTAAGACTGATGGGTGATGTACAGCAATACTTTATCGATCAGAAAGTGAGGAATTTCTATTCTGTTTCCATAAGTGGATACCACATTGCAGAAGCCGGAGCAAATCCGATCACTCAGCTTGCCTTTACTTTAGCAAACGGATTTACCTATGTTGAGTATTACCTAAGCAGGGGAATGGACATTAATGCTTTTGGTCCTAATCTCAGTTTTTTCTTCTCTAACGGAGTCGATCCGGAGTACGCTGTGATAGGGAGAGTGGCAAGAAAGATTTGGGCAAAAGCGATGAGAGAGAAATACGAGGCGTCGCCAAGAGCGCAGATGATGAAGTACCACATCCAAACTTCAGGACGCTCATTACACGCACAGGAAATCGACTTCAACGACATCCGTACCACATTGCAGGCTTTGTATGCGATCTACGACAACTGCAACTCGTTACACACGAATGCATATGACGAAGCGATCACCACTCCTACCGAGGGGTCAGTTCGACGTGCCATGGCGATTCAGTTAATCATCAACAAGGAGTTGGGACTGGCAATGAACGAAAATCCGATGCAAGGATCCTACATCATGGAAGAACTCACTGACCTTGTAGAGGAAGCTGTTCTTTTAGAATTTGACCGTATCACAGAACGAGGAGGTGTTTTAGGCGCGATGGAAACGATGTACCAGAGATCAAAAATTCAAGAAGAAAGTCTGTATTACGAGACGCTGAAACATACAGGCGAATACGAAATAATAGGAGTAAACACGTTCCTTAGTAAGAATGGTTCTCCGACAATCAT
The DNA here is from genome assembly GCA_002292405.1 of Flavobacteriales bacterium UBA974. Taxonomy (GTDB): domain Bacteria; phylum Bacteroidota; class Bacteroidia; order Flavobacteriales_D; family Sanyastnellaceae; genus UBA974. The sequence goes on along the minus strand of DBBW01000013.1, from coordinate 58,194 downwards.
TCCAGGCGAAGTTATTCGTGCAACAGAAAAAGAAAAACAAATTCAACTTCGAAACCTGAAGAATTTACACAAATCAACTGGATCGAAAGCAACTGAAGCTATTTCTAAAATCCAAAGCGCTGCTGTGTCTGGAGGGAACATCTTTGAGGAGATCATAGAAGCTGGAAAAGTGGCTTCTTTAGGTGAAATTACCAATGCTATGTTCCAAGTTGGTGGGGCGTACCGAAGAAATATGTAAGTAAGTCACTTACGGATGAAAATACTTAGAAAGATATTTAGCTTCATTCTCGGAATAACAGTTGGTGGTCTTGTGAGTTTTTTTATTGAAAGACTCGGCCATGAAAACTTGACTATATACCAAGATGTTCCTGACATGATTGAGGTGGAAGCGTTTTCGGCATTTATTGCAAATTTACCTGTTGGCGCTTTCTTCATTTTACTTTTCGCTCACTCAATTGGGACTCTGATCGCGGGATTTATAGCTACGCTTTTTGCAGGAGAGACTCGCCCCATAACAGCAACTGCAGTAGGTGCAATGATGCTGTGCTTTGCAATGATAAATTTAATTTCGATCACATCTCACCCTGTTTGGTTTAAGGTAGCAGAAGTAATTATTTATATCCCTTCAGCCATTTTAGGTTTTCGAATATTACTTAAGATGAAAGCAATTCTCAAACAAAATCCTACCTCACAATCGTAATGTAACCTCTATAGGTTGAGGAACTTAAATCATGAGATCCAAGTGCTGTAACTGAGTACATATAAACTCCGTCAGGGACGAAGTGTTCACCTCCATTTAAGTTGTTTTCACCTATCCAAGGCGTCTCTGGATTCGTTGTTTCAAACACAACTTCTCCCCAACGGTTAAGCACTGTAAAACGATACTGTTCGGAAGTGAACCCTTGGCCTAAAGGAAGAAAACTATCGTTTACACCATCATTATCAGGAGTGAATGCGTTAGGTATAAAAAGTCTAAATTCTACCTCCTTAAAGTATGCTACTACATTTTCGTAAGGGACTCCTTCCAAATTGAGAGCCATACTGGGACTCCTATCGCTTGGGGAGGGGTCGGTAACTAAGACTTCCCATCTATCAAATTCCCACTGATCTGCAGGGGAAGCTTTGAAAATAAGTGGGCCATCTGTTACTAATCCAGAAGTCCAATAATCATCTACGTAAGCTGTATTTACAACTGTAACGGCCCCTGAACCTTCGGGTCTCACCTCAACTTCTAATTCAGTATGCTCAATGTAAATAAAAGTTGCCGTTACCATTCCGGGCTGGACTACTTGAAGAGTTGCATCAGATAAATTCATATCTGGGTCGATCGTATTCACATCATTGGATGAAGTCCAATGAGAAAACTCCCACCATTGATTTAACGGTACAGCTTGCATTGAATGACCGCTCACTGTTAGAGTTTGTGTTGATGGGTAATCCGTAATTAGCACCCCGTCTAAGACAATTGACCCTGCTCCTGCAGGATCAACATTGAAGGTGATATCTTCTGGCGGCACAGGGATTCCGAAGTGAGCTACGATGGTAATATCGCCCTCGAGATTAACTTCCCACTCTAAATTTGATGGATCCGCTAAAGTCGCGGAACCAGATGTTATTTCCCAGTACAAAAACTGAACTCCATAATTTTCTTCAGCAGTAAGATTAACTGGAAGCTCCTCGAAATAAAAACCACTAAATGGACTTTCTAAAGGTGTAATATCTACAGTATTTATTTGAACATCACCTTGACCTACAATTTCAAGGGTAAGTGTTGCGGGTGTGACATCGTAGCAGTCTTCCATACCTGAAAGCAGTTCTGATTCACAACGATCATCAATAAATTCTCTGAGCTCTTGAAGCTCATTTTGCCAACCACCTACATTTCCTCCCCATCTATCGCATTGTCTTGGCATTTCAGGTTCGATCACCTGAACCATACTGTCAAGAACAGCTTGCATATAATCACAAGTGAAATAGGTGTTCCCTAAATCTGCCCAACGGTTAACATATGTCGCGTAAAATGTTTCGTTATCAAGCAAAGCATTGAGAACAGGAATATGTCCCTGCCCTCCAACATCTCCCATCTGCTCAGGGTTACATGGATCTGCAGTAGCTCCTGTATCAGGGATTCCTGTATAATTCACGTAATGTCCAAATGTCGCGTCCATATCCCAAAGCGCATATCTCCATCTCTTAGCACCTCCATCTGGGTGCCTTCCTCTCCACCAAGCTGTATTCCAATTGAGCCAATCCATAGCCACAACATAACTATTAAGTACGAAATAGTCTATCAAGCTCAGTGGGTGAAGTTGGGTGGTGACGTAATCGTAATTAGCCGCATCTGTCATATCCTGGCTTGTAACAAAGTTTACCAGAGTGTACCAATCATTTCCAGAGCCATATTCCTCCCAAGTTCCACCCCATGTTTTTAAGAAGTCAACGAAATGTCTAGGCTGGTCATAGTATTCAGTTGTAAAATCTATATCATCAACCTTCTCACGATATTCATAAACGCCCCAATACTGACCATTGAGATAAACGATACAGCTTTCTGAAGTGCGCTCGTCTAATTTAAGTCCTGCCTGATGACTAAGTGTATGAACATATGCATCTCTAATGTGAGCTCCTGGTTCGAAAGGGTAATTATCATTAGCTGCTGCCTTAAATATTAACCTCTGAAATTCATCTCTGTTTTTTTCATGAAACATCTCGGCTTCAAACGCGTGGTTGTAGCCCATTTGATCTCGAATGATGCAGTCAAAGCCTCTTTGACCATATGCATTGCTGTCGTTCCCGTGCTCGTTACTGTCCCCTGTTGCCTCCACCCAAAAGGTGCCATCAGAATGAAAAAACTCAACATGCGCAGCTTCTCCTGCCCCCCCTCCCCATGCGCCATCCTCTTGACCATTACCGCTGACGGAAACCACCGGGATCGTGTGGGCATCTGCGCCCAAAAAATAAGTGTTGGTTGCAATATAACTCGGGGCTTTGCTCGGAGGAACATCGTCATTTGGATCAAATGCAACTGCTCTAACAACTGTTGTTTCAGTCAAACCAATGGGGCCAGTGTACAATGTACTTCCCTCATTGGGAGTGTAACCGTCCAGGGTATAGTAAATGTCATAGCCAGCTGGAGTGGAAAGCGAGACAGTAAGGGCACCAACATGGTAGCCAGACTCCACGTCAAAGGTTGGTGTTGGAGCATATCCCGTGTACATATCAAAGGGGTCGGTGCCATTCGCGACCTCTGGAGATGGGACCACACAAATTTCCCAATCTGATGCTCCATCGGTGCTTCGCGCCCAACTGTGATCAGCTTGTGTGGTGCCAATGTTGGTCACGAAATCATATTGTTCTAAAATCGATTCTGATGGATCACTGAATACAATGGATTCACCCTGACATTGATTGATTTTAAAATTCGTATTCAGATTCCCTCCAATATACAGATTAGGCAGAAGTTCACCTTCTCCAGAGCACATCACAAGGAGATACCCACCCGCGGGAACAAAAGTCCCAGCTGGAATTTCAAATTTATCAGGATTGGCAGGGTTATCACTTAAAAAATAACCTCCAATATCAAAAGGAGCAACACCCGGATTGTAGAATTCGATGAAATCTTCATTGTCCCCTCCCACACCAAGAGTGTAGTTAGAACATGAAAATTCATTTATTACAACCTGACCTTCTACAAGATGAATCGTAAAAAACAAACCTAAAATTAATAGCAAATTTCTCATTGAGATCTTATTCTATTCTAACTATTGTTTAACCACCTGATGCTACTGAATATCAAATCTCCCTGACATAGGAGCTATACGTTGTCCTGAAAGCTTAAAGAAATAAGCACCTGAAGGAAGTTCTCCTTTAATAATTTCATGTTGAGTCCCTCTTACATTTTCTTCTCGAACGACTCTACCTAGAGCGTCAACAATTTGAAGGTGTAGCTCATCTCTCATAGGATTTGAGAATGAAAGGGTTGCTGAAGAATTCATCGGGTTAGGCATAATACTCACAACACCTTGATCCATGTTCTCAAGTTCAACAGCACCTACACATCCATCTATAATATCAATAAGTGTATTTTGGTAAAATCCGTTTACTACGTCTTCACAGTGAAGTAAACAAACATCTTCTTCTACATTCATCCAGTATAGACGTAAAAATGGCGTCCACTCATAAAACTTCAACATGCTTTCTCCTTCATAGCTTAGTCCAATCACTTCTGAGCCACCAGGAACGAACGATGGCGTAATCGGATAATTCACTACGTCTGCAAGCGAAATTGCTTGAGAAATTTCAATTCCTGAGAACTCGAGTTGATAACCTACTATTCTGTTATTCGGGTTCAGGACATGAACATCTAAGAAACCTTGATCCCAGTTAATATCACCAATTTTAAAATGAGTTGTGTCGAAAACATTGATGATTTCATTGACTGGAAAGCTACACTTATCGTGGAATCCTGAGCTGTCTGGATGCTCGTGAGCTTCGTTCCAGTATTGGCAACGGGACATTAACGCTGCGTCTGTAACTGTGATGTGATCATCTTGGTCGATATCTGTACAAGGAAGAGCATCAATGTCATTTCCGAGGATCCTCTCTACATAAGAAACCGCATCGGAGTATTCTTGTGCTCCGTTGAAATCTAAGTCTCCAACAAGTGCTTCCCCGTTACAATCTCCATTACAATCTTCTGTAGCTTGGCCAAATAGCGTTCCTTCACAATCGTTAAAAGTCTCACAATCGTCAAAAAGACTTACAACCAACTCGTCCATACTTCTATCTAAGTTGATACAAACTGCAGAAAAATTGTTTGTGTAATCTGTTTCCTCACGCCCAAGAGCATCCGGTATAAAATCCCAATTAGCTCTAACAATGAGGTAATAAGTACCATCTGCGACATCGGTTACGTCAATCCATTGACAAGACAGACTGCTGCCATAAATATCACCACAAAGAGCTGAAATCCCCATGTTACTGCAACCATATTGACCCGTCCCTCCATCTCCACACTCAAGATCCATTACGCAGAATCCATTCTTGAATCCAATAGGAATATATGAACCATCCAATTCGTATAAATCATACTTAGCATATCCTTTGTGGTGCCAATGATTGTGACAATCTCCAAATTCAAACTGATCATTTAAAGCATCAGGTGAACCTATATAATAATCTAAATCCCCAATGTTCTTAATGTGAGTTGTAAATCTGACAAGTTCACGCGTACCAAAACCATTCAAACAACCTTCTTCAACATAACAATCAGAATCACTAACCTCCATGATATCTGTTTGAAGACTGTTTTCTATCGCAGAAGTAACGACCATCAGATCTGGACCATTACACGCTGGATCGCCTTGATAAATACAATCACCACTGTCAATCTCGGCTGAGGGGTTATAGTTACATGCTTCCTCGTCGGTACATCCAACAGGTGGACCCACAAAAGTGTGTAACCAGCTCCAGTCTCCATCACAACCATCCACTGAATACCATCGTATCCAGTATGTTACTCCACCTTCTAGGAGCATTGTTTGAGAAGCTTCTTCTTCACAACCTCCTTGGTTATCGTCATAATAAATTGTGCCAATATTGCTGTTGTCGAAACTACTCATGTTACAATATTCATAAACATATAGTTTTGTGTCACAACCCGTTTCACAACTACTGAAATCATACATTCCATTAGCGTCAGGTGTAAATGTGTACCAAAAATCACTTCCTTCTTGTGCAATCACATCTCCTTCTTCAGAAGGCATTCCTAAATCTATTGCATCATTACAAGTCATGCCCGGAGCACAGTCGAAGGCAACAACATCTCCATAGTCATAGTCACCGCCAGAAGCTATTTCTTCTCCATCAAGATATAGCCAATATCCACCAGGTGAGAAAATACCATCTCCAAAAGAATCGTGTATTTCAAACAAATAACAGGGAAACTCAGCTGCTGAAGACACGCATAAAGTATCACCAACACCTCCATCACCTGAAGCGATCAACTCACCCCCTAGTGAGATGTCCCAACTAATTTCATTGGGATATTCATCACTAATTATTTCAATTACCACCTCTGTTTCTCCATCTACACAGGAGGTTTGGGCTGATATATTGAACGATAAAAATATAGCGAAAGACAACGCCCAAAGAGCTGATAAATACTTCATAGTAAACTTTTGTAGGTTACAATACAGGTTTCAACATGCAAATTACAACTTTTTAAATGGAATATGTATCTTCGCAAAAAAAACACAATGTCAAATCACGAAGAACCACAACAGGACGAAATAGGAGGACCGGTAACTATTGCTCTATTTATTTTTGCAATTGTACTTATTTCGATTTACTTCATAGCTTCGTAGATAACAGTCTTGCTGCAATATAAAGTAGCACTTATTTATTCTGAATCGACAATTGTCATCTCCTCTACGAGATGCCCTGCCCCAGAGTATTTATCGATAATCCAAAGCACGTAGCGGATATCTACCATGATATTCCTGCACCTGTTTTCATCGAATAGGATATCGCTCATTGTGCTTTCCCAACTTCTATCGAAGTTGATTCCCACTAGATATCCATCGCCATTAATTACTGGGCTTCCGGAGTTTCCACCAGTGGTGTGATTGCTGCCTGTGAAGCAGATAACGAGATCGTCGTTTTCGCCATACAACCCCCAATCGCCGTCATTAAGGGCGGTGACAAGGTCTGATGGAAGATCGAAATCGGGATCACCTGGCTTATATTTTTGGAGTATCCCTCGAGCTGTTGTGGTGGGGTTGTATGTCATCCCGTCATGCGGAGATGACCCCTCCACTTTCCCGTACGATAATCGAAGAGTGGAATTTGCATCAATAGGGAAAAGTCGATCAGGGAAAAGCTCTCGAAGCCCACGAGTATAAATCGCTGTAGCAGATTGTATCGCTGAAGATCCAGCACGATATCCGGGCGAGATATTCTCGAAGTAATGAGATCTCTGCTCCAATATTAAAAGATAAGCAGGATCATTTTTCAGCTTAGCAAATGTTTTCTTCTTGGGTTTTAAAAGAAGAGCTTCCAGGTCATCTGGATTATCGAAAATAGAGTTTTTGAAAAAGCTCGACGCATACGAGCTCGATGAACTCGCTGAATTAAAGTCAGCGAACATTTTTTCGGGAATCAAAGTCGAAGGGATAAGATCTAAGTAGGTAGAAACAAGATCTCCCAGTAGGCGTTCATCTACAGAAGCATCATAGTTGCGAGCGTACTCAGAATTCGCCTCCAATAACGAGGCTATTTCGTCATCAAGCTTGCCTGAAGATTCCAAGTTATCCCAATGATCAATGAGATCAGCGAAATCGTAAGCGTGAAGTAGGATATCAGGGCCGTAATAAACCAGTTCGATAAATAGAGCACGTGCTTCTAGATAAGAGAAATAATCTGCATTTGCTGCCTGAATCTTATCAATCACTGTTAAAAACTTAGGATTAGAAAGCTCAGGTACAGAACGTGATAGAGCAAGGGTTCGAGATTGAAATTCCGATTCCAGGTCGAGCTTTTGTTGTACTGCATTGAGTTCGACGAGTCCGGTTGTTTGGCCTTCCCACTTCTTCCAAGCGTTAGAAATACTACTTTGCTTAGGTGCGTATGCAATTCTGAGAGCATCTGAAGATGCTCGGGCCGCGTTTATGATCTTAAGACTAGCATCACGCATCGCAATGCGCATGGGATTGAGGCGATCTATAACGTGCGTAACGGCATCCGAAGTCAGGTACTGTTCCGTTCTTCCGGGAAAACCGAAAACCATCGTGAAGTCTCCTTCGTGAACTCCATCTAAAGAAACGGGAAAGTGGTGGGCGGGGTTGTAAGGCACATTGTTTTCATGATAATCCGCAGGATTGTTTTCTGAAGAAGCGTAGATTCTAAAAACGCTGAAGTCTCCAGTGTGTCTAGGCCAAAGCCAATTGTCCGTATCCCCACCGAATTTACCAACTGCAGAAGGCGGAGCGCCTACAAGTCTCACATCGTTATAAGTGCGTTTGGTGATTAAGAAGTGTTGATTTCCGAAATCAAAGGCGACAACGCCACCCCTTAAATCAGTTCCGTCAATGTATTCAGCCACGATCTCAGCATAAAGAGCTTTGCGAGCAGCAGCAAGCTCGTCTCCTTCTAATCCATCAAGAGCTAAAGCTACCCTTTCAGAAACATCTTGAATTCGATCAATAAATGTCGCAGTAAGACCTGGATTAGGCAATTCTTCCGCTCTAGACATGGCCCAAAACCCATTCTTTAGGAAATCATTTTCAACAGAGCTGTGATACTGTATTTGGCTATATCCGCAATGATGATTCGTTAGAAGTAATCCTTCTGAGCTAACCATCTCAGCTGTGCATCCTCCACCGAAATGAACTACAGCGTCCTTCAGGCTACTGTGGTTCACAGTGTATATATCTTCAGCAGAAAGACGAAGTCCCATTGCTTGCATATCCCCTTCCAGTGCCTGAAGAAGAGTTGGAATCCACATTCCCTCTTTCGCACCCGCATCAATCGATATTAGGCCCGTAAAAAGCCACAACAGAATTATCTTAAAACTTATTTTCATGCTATAATTTTATCTGATTTCCTTACTGAACAATCGCTCTTGTATTCCAAACCAAAGCACCACTCTCACCCAATATCTCAACTAAATAAATCCCTGAATTCATCTCTGAAACATCGAGTTGCATCTTATCTGTAACCTTAAAGGACTTAACAATTCTACCACTTCCATCTCTAACACGACATAAACTATTTTCACTCACACTGCTAAGGTTTAAAGTTGCTGAGTTCAACATAGGATTGGGAGAAATACTCCATTCATTCTCTACAGCAATATCAGAAGTAGACAATGCACAGTTCATGATAGAAATAACAACCGCATCTGTAGCCTCACAACCATAATCATTAGTCACTGAAACGCCCACAACAGCTGTTGTTGCAATTTCATCTTCTGTATTTAAAATGTAAAACTGCCCAGTCGATCCATCTTGCCACTGATAGTTATAATTCCCAACTGGTCCGAAGAAAAACTCGGTATCTCCAGCACACATGTCGAAATCTGTACCTAAACTAAAAGGAGTAATCCCCACAAAAGGGACTTCTACGTCCATGTCAACTGAACACCCACTGCCATCTATCACTTCAACATTGTACCAGCCTGTTTCAGCTGCTGAAATATCCTCATCGTCCCAGTCAAAACTTTCTGGCCCATCCCAATCAATATCCATATCACCAGTTCCTCCCGTAATTTGAAGGTCTAAAGAACCACCTGAACCATTTTCACAAGACGAAGTCACAACAACATCTAGCTCAAGAGGTTCTGGATTCACAATTGTATAAGATCCCGTTAACATTTCACCTGTGCAGTTTGAGACCATCTCCACATTGTAAACACCAGGCAAAAGACCATCAATACTCAAACCTGAGCCTGTATATCCAAATGGTCCCGTCCAAGTCGCATTCCAGTCAAGTCCACCATAATAAGTGTACATATTAATATATCCATCTGGATTAAACTTCGTCTCAAGAGCACAACTAATATTGTGAACTGATGCTCCAAGAACAGGCTCTGCTTCGGAAGCCTCAACCGTTAATTGTGCAATACCATTTGAACCATACCAACCATCAATTTGGACAAGAACTTGGGTTCCAGCTTCCATGCATGATGTGTAACAAGTACTAGAAAAATTATTTCCCACTCCACAACTGGCATCGTCATTCGCACCCATTAACACAAAGCTTGACCAATCGCCACAGTCATCCGCTACCCAAACTGCAATCTGAGTGTCGAAATTTGTACTGTCGTTGCAAGAGCTGACTTTGTAATTCACACCCGCTTCTGCCGTGAATGTAGCCCAAACTGAGACACTCGCATCCGTCTCGCACCAAGCACCTGGCGTATTACAACCATAAGTTGTCGGTGCTATTTCGGAATAACTTGACGTAGCTCCCACAGAAGAAATTTCAATTGGTGTTCCGTCAGGTAAAACCTCTGCAGCATCACAAGGCATATCATGATCGATTAAATCAATTGCAGCAACATCAATCGTAAATACATCTCCAAAACCTCCACCGTATAAATATTGGGTAGGCATATCATTTATTAAAACTGTAAAATTTGATCCCCCATCACCATAACTATCAACGTGAATTAAATCCACCTGCGAGCCCGAAGCGACACAAACAAGGTTAGATAGAAAAATTTGATTGCTAGCGTATGCTTGTCCTTCTGAGGCTCCAGCACCATCTCCATCACACCCAACATCCATATTTCCTCCGCTTAAAAGCACAGAGGCAGAACCGCATGTTTGGTCTAGCGGTACAAGCTCCCAGTACACTTCAAAACCCCAGGCATCAGTATCAATAACGATCTGAACAGCGGATTCACCATCAGCACATTGAGCAGATAAAACGCCAGAAGAAAAAAACATTGCTAAAGCAATAAATAAAGTAGGTGTCAATTTTTTCATGTGTGCAATATACCTTCGCGCAATGCTAATATTACTCTCTCCAGCAAAAACATTAGTCCTTAACGCAACAATATGCAATGAACTAGCTAGTTTACCTCATCACATGACTGAGGCCGCCGAATTGATGACTGTTCTAAAAGCATACACGCCCAGCGACTTAATGAAATCAATGAAACTAAGCAAGAATTTAGCTGAAAAAGTTGAAGATTGGCACGCCAACTGGACCACTCACACTTCGGTAGGTGCAGCGGTTAAATCTAAAGCTAAGGCATGTGCTTTTGCCATGAAAGGCGAGGCTTTTAAATTCCTAGACGCACCTTCATTAAGTAACGATGATCTCCAGTATGCCCAAAAAAACCTTATTGTACTAAGTGGACTCTACGGGATGCTTAGACCATGTGATTTAATCATGCCTTACCGACTTGAAATGGGACAAACCTTTAAAGTTAGTCAAGGCCACAAATCACTGAATTCATTTTGGTCTAGCGTGTATCGTCAAGCTTTTTCTAAAAAATTGAAAGATCAAGAAAGTAAAATCATTCTCAACCTTGCCAGCGACGAATACAGTAAGGTTGTCATCAAATCAGGCATTGATGCTGAGATCATTACATGCCTTTTTAAAGAAGAGGGGGAGAATGGTTTTAGAACCGTTAGCACGTTTGCCAAACAAGCTCGTGGAGAAATGGCTAGATTTGCCATTCAAAATAAAATCGAAAACGTGGAAAAATTGAAATTTTTTAACAACCTTCGATACACTTTTAATTGCGACCTTTCGGATTCAAATAACTTTATCTTTACTCGACCATTAATAAATAAATAATAACTGTAAATGAAATTCACGTACTATCTTCGCGGCGCTTTAGCAATGCTCGTTTTAGTTTCAACTATGCCTAGCTGCTCACAAGCACAACCATCACAAACCCAAAAACTCAGTACCGAAATGGATTCTGTTTCTTATGCTCTTGGAGTATTATTCGCAACCAATATGAAATCCGAAGGGATGCTAGATATTAATAGCGAACAACTAGCTAGTGGATTTTCCGCTGTTATGAATGACAATGCAACTCTTGACCCTGCTGACGCTGACAAAATAGTCCGTGAAGCAATGTCGGCTGTTAAAGAAAAAGTGTCTGCAGCGGCTAAGGCTGAAGGAGAAGAATTCCTAGCAGAAAATGCCAAGAAAGATGGCATCTCTGTTACGGAATCTGGTCTACAGTATCACCACGATACTTTAGGGACTGGTAAAAGTCCAGATGAAAATGATAAAGTAACCGTTCACTATAAAGGAACATTACTCGACGGGACTGAGTTCGATTCAAGCTACAAGCGTGGAGAACCAATTTCATTCCCACTTAATGGAGTGATCCCAGGATGGACTGAAGGACTTCAGCTCATGAACATTGGAGGGAAGACGACATTCTACATTCCTCAAGAACTTGCTTACGGAGAAAGACCTAATCCAGGCGGACCGATCCCTCCTTTCGCAGCTTTAATATTTGAAGTGGAACTCATTGAAGTGGAATCTGTTGAGTAAACAAATCTCAACTTGCTGACTTCTAGACAATAACTAATGGCGGGGAATATTCCTCGCCATTTTTTTGTTGTTGTAAATTACGACCTCAAAATCATACGAATTTATCGCCATGTTCCCTTTAACCAATGACGCTATTGTATTTGGCCTACTCGCTGTAACTCTTGCAGGAATATTTCATGCGGCTAGCCTTCCTAAATTCAAGAAATTTTTCACTTTCGTCCCCAGTCTATTGCTGTGCTACTTCATACCAGCTGCATTTAATTCATTAGGCATTGTAGATGGTGAAGCGTCAAGTTTATACTTCGTCGCTTCTAGATATTTACTGCCTGCCAGTTTAGTTCTCTTGTGCTTAAGTATTGATTTAAAAGGGATTTACAACTTGGGGCCCAAAGCTCTAATCATGTTTTTCGCGGCTACGTTCGGCATTGTTATTGGCGGTCCAATTGCTCTTTACATTGTGGGACAATTCACCCCCGAGGTGTTTGGAGGTGATACGCCAGGAGCGATGTGGAGAGGACTATCCACAGTGGCTGGTAGTTGGATAGGCGGAGGAGCCAACCAAGCTGCGCTAAAAGAAATTTCAGGGACCTTAGACAAACAATTTTCTATTATGCTGATCGTAGATGTTTTCGTCGCAAACCTATGGATGCCTTTCCTTTTATACGGAGCTCTTAGAACAAAAGAAATCGACAAGTGGCTCAAAGCTGACAGCTCAGCCGTTGATGCATTAAAAGAAAGAGTAGAAAAATATTCCGCCAGTATTGCAAGAATACCTTCTTTCTCTGACCTCATGGTTATTATAGGTATTGCTTTTGGAGCAGTAGCCATTGCGCATATCGTTGCTGACACTGCAAGCGTTGGGATTCACGATTGGTTTCAAGGCATACTTGCCTCGAATCCTTCTAGCTTCGTAAAATACCTTTCTTCTTTAGAAAGCGGGTTTTTCTGGATCGTAATTATCGCCACAATATTGGGAGTTGCTCTCAGCTTCACGAAAGCGAATAAATATGAAGGTGCTGGGGCCAGTAAAGTTGGATCACTGTTCCTATACATCCTAATTGCTACTATCGGAATGAAGATGGATGTAGGTGCGCTAATCTCAAATTGGTCAACCTATTCATCTGCTATCATCATCGGATTAATCTGGATGCTCGTTCACATCACTGTATTAATTGTCGTAGCGAGGATTATCAAAGCTCCATTCTTCTTTGTCGCAGTGGGATCTCAGGCCAATGTTGGTGGTGCTGCATCAGCTCCAATTGTTGCTAGCGCTTTCTCAACGGCACTTGCTCCTGTTGGAGTTCTTCTGGCTGTCCTTGGCTATGCTGTCGGCACCATAGCTGCGATTGTCTGCATGGAATGGATGCATCTAATTTCGTAGCGAAAAAAAGGTCTAACTGAAGAAATGACCTTTCACTATTTTCTTCGCCTCAAGGTATTCTCTATTTTCAGGGTCAGAACCCACTTGTAGCGAAACACGCTCCAACACATCTATATCCTCAAGTTCATCGAATGCTCCTACCTTGTCTGGATTGTTCGTTAGTACTTTAATCTTGTGAATCCCTAAGTGCCTAAGGATTGCGATGGCAGGCTCGAAAGTCCTTCCATCCTCAGGGTGTCCCAAGTTCACATTTGCTTCATATGTATCCTGTCCTGCGTCCTGTAAATTGTATGCCTTCAGTTTCTCTACCAAACCAATTCCTCTGCCCTCTTGTCTTAAGTAAATAAGTACACCTCCACTTTTTTGTAAAAGAGCCATTGAAAACGCCAGTTGCTCTCCACAATCACATCTTGAAGATTGAAAAACATCTCCTGTCATACACTCACTGTGTATTCTTACAGATACAGCATCTACACCATCTTTTTTAAAAAGGTCCGAAACAAGAGCCAAGTGAGGCATTTCTTCTACACCACTATCAAAAGCCAATATTCTAAACCCCCCAAACTTAGTGGGCAGCCTTGATTCAACTAGAAATTTTACCGATGATTTCATAAGAACAAAGATACTTCTTAGAGGGATTAACTACACTTATGAAAAACTCTTCTCTTTGATAAAAAGTGTTATTATGCTACCTAACAACAAGCATATCCCAGCCAGTACCATGGAATTAATGAGTTGAATTCCTAAGAAGGTATTTCCTAATTGAGAAGTCAACCAGTTAATTCCGCCTAAAGCAGCAATTATTTGGGGGAAAACAATAAACATATTAAAAATACCCATATACACTCCCATTTTCTCTTTGGGAATTTTATCCGAAAGAATAGCATACGGCATTGACAATATACTTCCCCATGAAATACCTATTAAAGCAAAACACCATTTCAAATTGTTTGATGATTCTGGCGAAAGGAAAAGCATCCAAATAAACCCTATCCCTCCTGCGGCCAATGATAAAGAGTGAATTATTTTCCTATTGATTTGCAGCCTCGAAGTGTAGAATGTTAGAACTAAGGCGAACGCCATCGAGCTCAATCCATACACACCCATAGAGCTTGAAACGGCATTTGCAGCCTCATTATATGCGCTATTTAGCACATCAAAATTTACTGCGTCTGAAGCAGGATATGGAGCCCCAAACACCGATCCAGTTAGTGCTGGCGTAGCTGATGACCACATCGTAAAAAATGCAAACCAACTAAAAAATTGTACTACACCCAGTTGTTTCATAACCTTAGGCATGCCCAATATGTTCTCATATATTTCTTTTACACCAAATAACAAACCTGAATTCTTCTTCTTATAAGATAAAAATACATCCATATCTTCTGGTGGTGCCTCTGAAGTTTTAAATACGGTAAAGAGTATTGAACTGATAAATACAAAAGCTCCTATGGCAAAAGCATAAAACACACTTTCAGGGATCTCTCCTGGCGCAGCTTCATTTTTCGCTCCAAGTAAAGTCACAAACCATGGGAGGTTTGATGCAATCCATGTACCGATTCCAATAATTAATGTTTGTACTACAAAACCGTAAGACCTCTGGCTTTCAGGAAGCTTATCAGCGACAAGCGACCTGAATGGCTCCATACTAATATTAATACTAGCATCTAGAATCCATAAAAAACCTGCGGCCATCCACAATGCAGAACTATATGGGAGAAAAAACAATGCTACTGAGCTTAAAATTGCACCCAACAAAAAATAGGGTCTTCTTCTACCCCACCTTGGCGACCAAGTCCTGTCACTTAAATATCCAATGATAGGTTGGACTATTAAACCCGTCAATGGAGCCGCAATCCACAACATCGGAATTTCTTCAGCACTTGCACCTAAAGTTTCAAATATGCGTGACATATTTCCTCCTTGAAGAGCGAAACCAAACTGGATCCCTAAAAAGCCAAAGCTCATATTCCAAATCTCCCAAAACCCTAGTTTCTTATTCTCCTGCTTCATTTTGAATATTTTTGTGACCAAATCAACCTACAAGATAATCTATTTGGCAAAACAAAAGCGCCAATCCGA
The DNA here is from genome assembly GCA_002292405.1 of Flavobacteriales bacterium UBA974. GTDB lineage: Bacteria > Bacteroidota > Bacteroidia > Flavobacteriales_D > Sanyastnellaceae > UBA974. The sequence goes on along the minus strand of DBBW01000013.1, from coordinate 42,710 downwards.
AGATTGGCGCTTTCTTAACTAATTTATCTCTTAAAGCTTACTGTTAATTTTCACAAATTGATCCGTAAGCGATTAGGAATTCAAGTAAGTCGGCAGAACCAATCTCACCATCTCCGTTGGTATCAAACGGACAATCACCATTGCCAGTACAGGGCTCAAAGTCACATGAACCATCATCGTTGTTCGCATGTACATTGTAGTTAAACGCTAATGAATCTGTACAACCTGAGAACACACAAGAACCGTCGTCAGATGTATTGCCCGCATCGTAGTTATCTGCGCTAGGATAAGTACAACCAGTAGCAAGACATGAACCATCATCGTCTGTTGCATCGGGGTTATAGTTTTCCGCGTTTGGATTTGTACAACCCATGATCATACATGAACCATCGTCAAATAACGCGTCAGAATCATAGTTGTCTGCATTCGGGTCTGTACAACCAGAGCAAGAACTGTTATCGCCGCCACATACTCCACATTCATCAATATCAGTACAAGTAGGGAAAGTTAAAGTCATTCCCTCAGCGTAGTGAGAAACTGCATCTTGGTCACGAATCTGAACGTTTACAAGAGCGTTAACCTGACCCGAGGTAGTAAACTGACCCAGTAGAACTCTGCCATCTACAGGAACTCCTTGAGAGTTCGCACCAGGAACAACGAAGATAGAACCTCCGATGAAAGTGTTAACTACGAAGTCGCCTCCTGAGTTAAAGTCGTCTAGTGATGATAAAGCTGCATCGAAGGCATTATTCAAGCCATCATCGTCTCCTGGCTCAGCTCCAATAGTAAACCAACTGTCATATTCTAAAGATGGAAATGCCGCGAAAAATGCTGGATTTACGCCTCCTCCGAAATCAGATCCAACTGCATCATTGTAGAAGCCATCTGAAGCAGAGGAAGCCATCTCCCATGGAGCTGTATCTGTTCCATACATGGCTGTTACTTCAGCAGCGTCTGCTGTTAAATTCACAAACAGACGGTAAGTAGTCGCTCCTGTTCCTAATGGATCAGAAGAAACAACCTCGTAAGAAAGACCAGTACTAAGACCGTCTCCCCAAGAACATGAACCATCATCGTACATCGCTGCAGGGTCATAGTTTTGAGCGTCTGGATTCATACATCCACTGCAAGAAGAACCATCTCCTCCACAGACTCCACACATATCATCCTGTGCACATGAACCATCGTCAAATACTGCTGATGGATCGTAGTTACAAGCTGAAGCGTCTGTACAACCTCCACAAGTGGAGTTGTCTCCACCACAAACTCCACAGTCATCTAACTGGCTACCATCGCAATCGCAATCTCCGTCAGCGATTCCGCCACCACCACATACGCCACAGTCATCAAGAACGTTTCCAGCACAATCACAAGTACCATCAGCGATTCCACCTCCTCCACATACACCACACTCGTCTAGAACGTTTCCAGCACAATCACAATCTCCATCGGCAATACCACCTCCGCCACATACGCCACACTCGTCATTCACTGCACATGAACCATCGTCTATCGTAGCTGAGGCATCGTAATTACAAGCTGAAGCATCTGTACAACCTCCACATGANNTGATGAGTTATCTCCGCCACAAACACCACAATCGTCATCCACAGAACAAGAACCATTGTCTAATTCAGCTGATGGATCATAGTTACAAGCAGTAGGGTCAGTACAACCAACTCCCACTTGTGGGAAGGTTAAAGTCATTCCCTCAGCGTAAATACTCTCTTGAGCTGCGTTACGAAATTGAATGTTTACCAATGCTTCCACAACACCTGAGGTTGTGAATTGACCTAGCAATACTTTACCTGCAACAGGGACTCCTTGAGAGTTTGCACCAGGAACAACGAAGATAGAACCTCCGATGAAGGTGTTGACTAAGAAGTCGCCTCCTGAGTTAAAGTCATCTAATGATGTTAAAGCTGCATCGAAGGCATTATTCAAGCCATCATCGTCTCCTGGCTCAGCTCCAATAGTAAACCAACTGTCATATTCTAAAGATGGAAATGCCGCGAAAAATGCTGGATTTACGCCTCCTCCGAAATCAGATCCAACAGCATCGTTATAAAATCCGTCTGCTGCACCACTCACCATTTGCCATGGCGTTGTATCTGTTCCATAAACTGCAGTCACTTCAACATCTGGAGAAGAGAAGTCAGCATATAGTCTATATGTGTTTTGTCCTGTTCCAAGGGGGTCTACAGCGACTACCTCATAAGAGAGTCCAGAGAGTAAACCTCCTCCAAACGTACAAGATCCATCGTCTTCAGTAGCAGATGGATCATAGTTGTCGGCAGATATGTTGGTACAACCAGACACAGCTAAAAAGGGGAAAGAGATAGAAACGCCTAAGCTATTACTTGTGTTCGTATTTACGTCATCCCACTGAAGGTTAACTGTTAGATCTACAACACCGTCAGTAGTGAACTGACCAATAAGAACACGTCCATCAGCACCTGCTTCAGCATCTGCAGAAACGTCGGGTATTAGAAAGATAGATCCTCCTACAAACGTATCTAATGTGAAACCTGAGCCTGATTCAAAAGATGCAAAAGCATCATCCATTCCAACCTGTTGAATATCACTGGTACCGTTTGAGTCTGATGACCCAATTGTAAACCAGCTGTCATATTCTAAAGAGGGAAATGCCCCGAAAAACGCTGGGTTTATTGTACTTCCTAAAGAACCCCCAACTGCATCTTGATAAAAAGAAGTCGTTACACTTAACTCCATTGGAGAAGTTTCGAGAGCGTAAACAGCAACTAATTCGTCTGTTGGGCTATCAAATGTCGCATAGACACGATAAACAGTTCCATAAGGTGATTCTGCGTAAACCTCGCTTTCAAGACCCACTAAGTTAGCTTGAGCTAATCCTGCAGTCAAAGCTGCTAGGACAAATAATAAATAACGTTTCATATGATTGGTCGATAAAATCAGTTAATTGATTGTAGTATTATAAAGTTAAGACGTAAATTAATAAATTAGGTTGCTCCTATTTAAATAGTCTATTCATTTCTATTGATACAATTTAAATCCTCAAATGCTTGAGAAAGTCTTTTCACAAAAGTCTTCTCTCCTTCTCTAAGCCAAACCCGAGGATCATAGTATTTTTTGTTGGGCTTATCGTTGCCGTCAGGATTTCCGATTTGTTCTTGCAAGTAATCCAACTTTGCAGTAACATAATCACGAACACCACAAAGGGTTGCCCACTGCATATCGGTGTCTATGTTCATTTTAATGACTCCGTAGCCTATCGCCTCACGAATTTCCTCAACAGTGGATCCACTACCACCGTGGAACACAAAGTCGACGGGGTTGTGGAGCAATTGATTTTTTTTAGAAATAAACTCCTGGCAGTTTTTTAAGATTACCGGACGGAGCTCAACGTTTCCTGGACGATATACGCCGTGTACATTTCCGAAAGCGGCAGCTACAGTAAATCGTCCGCTTACTTTTGAAAGCTCATCAAAGGCGTAAGAAATCTCTTCTGGCTGAGTGTAAAGTCGTGAGCTGTCAATATCTGTATTGTCAACACCGTCTTCTTCTCCGCCTGTTACGCCAAGCTCAATCTCGAGGTACATCCCCATCGGAGCCATTCTAGCAAGATACTCTTTACAAGTTGCTACATTTTCTTCTACGGGCTCTTCACTTAGATCAATCATGTGAGAGCTGTATAAAGGTTTTCCTGTTTCAGCAAAGTGCTTTTCACTTGCAGAAATAAGTCCATCAATCCAAGGGAGTAGCTTGCGAGCGCAATGGTCTGTATGTAAAATAACTGGAACGCCATACGCCTCAGCTAACGTATTAATATGATGGGCACCAGCAATGGAGCCGAGGATTGCAGCCTTTTGCCCTTCTAGCTCCAGTCCTTTTCCTGCATTAAAAACAGCACCTCCATTGGAAAACTGAATAATTACCGGGGAATTCATGTCTCTTGCTGTTTCCATAACAGCATTAACTGAGCTAGATCCGATGACATTAACCGCTGGAAGAGCATAGCCCTTTGATTTTGCATCATCAAACACTTCGCGAAGTTCATCACCAAACAACACACCCGATCTAAATCTTTTACTCATGATACTATATATTTAAAACTATTGAATGACTTGAAACGATCGAACAACATCTTCAGGAGAAACCCCCAGATGCTTGATGGATTGGCGGGAAATCTCTGCTTCCCTTGAATCTGGATAGAGTTCAATCACATTTCTGTACATTTTTTCTGCCATTTCATCATCCCCCAATTCATTTTCATAAAGATAACCCACAAGTAATGCGCACATAACATTTCTATCATAATTGGGGAAACCGTCATGAACAGATAAAAGCTGCGTGATGGCCTCGCGAATTTTTCCCATCCCCCGAAGCAAATCTGCCCTTCTTGTAAGATACTCGGGCGTTAAAGAATCATTTGGGCAGGCATTTGAAAACTCAGCGTATGTCCTAATGAGATTTGTGACTTTCAAAGTGTCAAACTCTGAATCAAGATTCAACCCTGCTTCCATTGAATTCATCACCACCTGTCTTTCCGCACAAGATAGATTTTTATCTTCTGCATTCGTTGCGCAAGAAATACATAGAATTATGAATGTAATTAAACCCAGGAATCGTATTGCAATCATCTCACTTTCTTTTTAGGCAATTTCATTTTGTAATCTACAGAAATTTTTCCCAAACCAATATCTCTCAATTTCCCATGAAGCAATCTACGCTTCACAGCAGTAATATGGTCTGTGATCATAATACCGTCAAGATGATCGTACTCATGCAGGACAATCCTTGCTGCAACACCCATGAGCCGCTCTTCAACCAACTCCCAAGATTCATTGTAGTACTCGACTGATATTTCGTTTGGCCTAACTACGGCTTCTCTTATTCCAGGAATTGATAAACACCCCTCTTCCATGCTTATCTCGTCAACTGACTGATCAAAAATCACTGGATTAATCATCACCCGCTTAAATGCCTCACACCCTTTATCACCATTTTCACCTTCTGCGAAAGGTGAGCCGTCAATAACAAACATCCTGATAGACTCACCTACTTGAGGGGAAGCAAGACCCACGCCCTCAGCATGATACATGGTCTCCCACATGTCTTCAATCAACTTAGAAAGCCCAGAACGCCCTTCCTTTATTTCTTCCGCCTCAGCTTTTAACACAGGATCTCCAAAAGCGACTATAGGTTTTATCATTTTACAAAATTAAGAATGTTACTTTTGTAAAATGGCAATTTTAGATTCTATTCCTGAAGCAATCGAAGTAATTCGATCAGGTGGCGTGATTATAGTGGTAGATGACGAGGATAGAGAAAATGAAGGCGACTTTATTACTGCATCTAGAAGCGTAACCCCTGAAATCATTAATTTTATGGCTACTCATGGGCGAGGGCTTATTTGCGCGCCCCTCATTGAGAGTAGATGCGACGCTTTAGACTTAGGGCTTATGGTCAAAACAAACAACGCCGCTTACGAAACACCTTTCACTGTATCTGTTGATCTATTAGGAAACGGATGCACAACAGGGATTTCAGCAAGCGACCGTTCTAAAACCATTCACGCACTAATAGACCCAGAAACTGATCCAAATTCCTTAGGAAAACCTGGCCATATTTTTCCATTACGAGCAAAAGAGGGAGGTGTATTGAGAAGAAATGGCCACACTGAAGCAGCCATTGACTTTGCAAGACTCGCTGGTTTTGAACCCGCAGGCGTCATTGTCGAAATCTTAAATGAAGACGGAACAATGGCCAGACTTCCTGAGTTAAAGAAGCTCGCCATTAAACACGATATGAAACTCGTCTCAATTGCTGACCTTATAACCTACAGATTAGAAAACGAGACACTCATAAAAAGAACGGTAGAAGTAAAGCTCAACACAGAGTACGGAACGTTTACTGCAATATCATATCGGCAATTGACAAATGACGTTGAGCATCTTGCCTTAGTAAAAGGAAAATGGGAACCCGGCGACGCAGTTCCCATAAGAGTGCATGCATCAAGTATGATCGGAGATGTCTTCCAGGTATCTGACCTAGGCAAAGGGCCACAATTACAGGCAGCAATGTCTAAAATTGAAAATCTCGAATATGGCGCAATTGTCTTTATCAATAAATTGCACCAAGGAGGAGGGTTTGCAGAAGAATTAAAAGCCTACGCAGAATACAATAAGAAACAAAAGAAATCTGGAGTTTTTCACCCATTTGACTCTAAAGATTATGGTATAGGTGCCCAAATTGTTAGAGATCTGGGCATTCATAAAATCAACCTTCTATCAGATAGCCCTAAGAAAACTGGAACGATTGGATATGGCTTAGAGATTGTAGACCACACCTCTCTCACAAATTAGATTTACTCTTTAGTTCACACTTTCTTTAAATAGAAAAAGCCCACCATAAGCGAGCTTTTCTATACCAAAAATAAAAAGAAATACCTACTTTTTGAACTTCTCATACTTCTGACGGAATTTATCAATACGTCCAGCAGTGTCAACGAACTGAGCCTTACCAGTATAAAACGGGTGAGACTTTGAACTTACTTCTACTTTTATTAAAGGATACTCATTACCATCTTCCCAGGTAATAGTCTCTTTAGTCATAGCAGTTGAGCGGCTTAAAAAAGCGAACTCGTTGCTCATGTCTTTAAATACGACAGTGCGGTAATTTTCAGGGTGGATTCCTTTTTTCATCTCTCAGAATTGGACGGCAAAGATAGTAAAAGAAATCGCAAAAAGCCCAAGCATAAACACAAAGAAAATATTAAAGCAAAAAAAACATGAATTCATACACCTCAATTTTTGATTCTATTTGTGATGAATTTAAGTCAGTATAGCCTTTGTGCTAAACATCAAGTGATAATTTGGTGAAGTTGGTAGCGTGCTGAAACGTTCGCACGGGATTTTATTTGTCAGAAATTTTAAGGTTTAGAATTAACATCCTACCTTGCCTTAAATAATTTTTCATAAATTTTAGAGTTATATCTATCAGTAATGTTTTTTAAAACCTTTAAAACAAACCCAAACTGAAACGAAATTAGCATCAATATAAGGCTAACTAAAATAATGGAAACTATTCAAACCGATTGGAAATCAGCACTAAAGGGATATGAAGAATATCTAGCTCTTGAAAGAGGGCTTAGTGAAAATTCAATCTTAGCTTACATGAGGGATATTCGTCAGTTTGCAAAACTGATTGAGATAAACGAAAGCCTTACAAACCCTGCCTTAATAAATATTACACATGTTGAGGGCTATTTGTCTTATTTATTTGACAATGGTTTGGCTAAAAATAGCCAAGCCCGAAAACTGAGTGGTGTTCGGAGTTTTTGCAAATTCCTAAGAATAGAGGGGATCATGGATATTAATCCTATTGAATTAATAGAGGGTCCGAGACCGGAAAGAAAGCTTCCTGATGTATTGACTGTGGAGGAAATTGAGCGGCTGATTTCATCAATAGACATGAGTCGAAAAGAAGGAGTTAGAAATAAAGCAATGCTTGAGGTGCTGTACAGTTGTGGACTCAGAGTCAGTGAATTAACTTCTTTGAAAATATCAAGGGTGGATTTAATAGATGGATTAATTAGGGTAGTGGGTAAAGGGAATAAAGAAAGAGTAATCCCCATAGGTAACCAAGCTTGCGACGCCATTGATGATTACCTCTCTCATTACAGGGCTGACATCACCCCATCGCACGGATATGAAGACTTTTTGTTTATGGGCAAAAAAGGCGTCGAATTAACGCGTCAAATGGTCTTTACACTTATTAAACGAAGTGCAATAGCATCTGGAATTAACAAGAAGGTAAGCCCACACACTTTTCGACACAGTTTTGCGACACATCTTATTGAAGCTGGGGCTGATTTAAGAGCTGTTCAAGAAATGCTTGGACATGCGCAAATAACTACAACAGAGATATACACACACCTAGACAAGCGATACTTAGAAGAGCAGGTCACTAAGTACCACCCGCGAGCGCTCGCACCTTCTGAATGTGAATGATGAAGGTGAATTTTACCCCCTTACAAGCTTACGGTATTTGATCCTTTTAGGGCCGTTGTCACCAAGCCTTTTCTTCTTATTTTCTTCATAGTCAGAATAAACTCCTTCGAACCAGACGACATTAGAGTCTCCTTCAAAGGCAAGGATGTGAGTACAAATACGATCTAAAAAATAACGATCATGAGAGATTACAACTGCACAACCAGCAAATGCGAGTATTCCTTCTTCTAAAGCCCTTAAAGTATTAACATCTATGTCGTTAGTCGGCTCGTCTAAAAGCAATACATTAGCTTCTGTTTTAAGTGTCATAGCTAAATGAAGTCGGTTTCTTTCTCCACCAGAAAGGACTTTGCACTTTTTTTGCTGGTCAGGACCATTGAAGTTGAAACGACTTACATAAGCACGAGAGTTGATTAATTCCCCCCCTATTTCGATATGTTCATTCTTGCCTGAAACGACTTCCCAAACAGTAGCTTCGGGATCGATGTCTTTGTGAGTTTGGTCTACATAACCGATTTCAACCGTGTCACCTAAAGAAAGATCACCCTTATCAGGTGTCTCCTCTCCCATAATCATCTTAAACAACGTTGTTTTACCCGCACCGTTGGGACCTACAATCCCAACAATTCCTGCTGGAGGCAGCTCGAAAGTCAAACCATCAATGAGAAGCTTCTCCCCAAATGATTTCTGAAGATTTTTCACTTCAAGAACTTTATTTCCGAGACGCGGTCCGTTAGGGATTGGGATCTGTAGGCGGGTGTTCTTTGCCTTAGATCCGTCAGAAAGCATAATTTCGTAGTTTGAAATACGCGCTTTATTTTTAGCACGACGGCCTTTGGGACTCGTTCTAATCCACTCAAGCTCTTTATCTAATTCCCTTTTTCGTTTACTTTCTTGCTTTTCTTCTATGGCTAAGCGCTTGGTTTTCTGCTCTAACCAGTTTTGGTAATTCCCTTCATAAGGGATGCCCTCACCCCTATCTAGCTCTAGAATCCAACCAGCTACATTGTCTAGGAAATATCTATCGTGGGTAACACAAAGAACCGTTCCTTTATACTGCTCTAAATGTTGCTCAAGCCAGTCTATAGACTCCGCATCCAAGTGGTTCGTAGGCTCGTCCAGAAGCAGCACGTCTGGCTGCTTAAGAAGCAGTCTACAAAGAGCAACACGGCGGCGCTCACCACCAGAAAGCTCTGATATCTTTTGTGTGTCTGGAGGACAACGCAGCGCATCCATCGCAATACTCAACTTCGTATCTAATTCCCAAGCATCAAGGGCATCAATTCTGTCTTGGACTTCAGCCTGGCGATTGATTAACGCCTCCATTTTCTCAGAAGAGTTTAAAATCTCCTCATCCATAAACTTTGCGTTTATTTCCTCAAACTCAGCGAGAGTATCCACAATCTCTTGCGTTCCCTCCTCTACAATCTCTCTGACTGTCTTCGATTCATCTAGATCCGGTTCCTGAGGCAAATACCCAACTGTGTATCCTGGAGCCCAAACTATATCACCTCTATATGACTCATCTAACCCAGCTATAATCTTCATCACAGTTGACTTACCTGAACCATTCACTCCAATAATTCCAATTTTCGCTCCATAGTAAAACGAAAGATAAACGTCTTTTAAAATGTGTTTTCCGGTAGGTGTTTCCTTATTCACTTTCACCATTGAAAATATCACTTTCTTATCGTCGGCCATATCTTTTGAGTTTGATTGGGGGGTTTCTTTTCACAAAGCACAAATGTACTTAACAACCCCTCATGCTATCCCTTTTTAAAACTGCTTATTACAAGCATAAGAATAATAGATTGTAACACAATCAGAAAGTAATGAAGTATGGTTATCTGCTCTTTAGGATCATCTATTTCTAAGCCCATATCTAGCACCTTATAAAACAAAAATGATGCCCCCAGACCCACTAAATATCCAACCTGCTTATTGACATCAATCTGACTTAGCAACTCCTTTCTATGGGTCACAAGAGTTTCTGCTCTAACTAAATATCCCCCAAAAATGAAGGTTAGTTGGTATCCACAGTAAATCAACAAGGCTGACGTAAGACTGAATTGTAAAACTAAGAATGCTAGAACTGTAAGAAGCATCACAGATTCAACAAGCATAGATATCCTGTAAAAGCTCTTGATATTCAAGAGTTTCTCGTAGAATTTTGCGACTACAATCATCGCTACAGCTAATACCATACCTCCAATAGAATATATCTCAGGGTCTAATGGCTCATATATTTTAAAAAGAATCCCAATTGACAGTCCTGTAAACGAAGAATTAAGTAGTTTATAAAACAGGAAATTTTTTTCAACTAATTGCATTGATCAAATATTTTTCAGGAAGGTCTTTCCCACAAAGGTACTCTTGAAGGGACTTCCTTGATTACCTTCGAAGCATGTCAATAAATTCAGATTTAGAGCGCAACAAAAACGAAGACCGCATGAGGCTACTTGTTGCTGGTTTAGATAGAAAACTAGACCAAATCAAGAAAGGAGGAGGAATAAAACGCATTGAAAAAGAACACGCTAAGGATAAATTATCAGCAAGAGAAAGGCTTGCTAAATTGTTTGACAACAACTGCGAACGATTTGAAATAGGTGCTTTAGTTGGAGATGGGATGTACGAGGAATACGGAGGGTGTCCTTCAGGGGGGGTAGTTGTTGAGGTGGGAAGAATACATGGAAGACAATGTATCGCGGTAGCAAATGATGCAACAGTAAAAGCTGGAGCTTGGTTTCCGATTACAGCTAAAAAGAATCTACGTGCTCAAGAAATAGCTTTAGAAAACAGACTACCTATCGTATATCTTGTAGATAGCGCTGGGGTTTTCCTTCCTCTCCAAGATGAAATTTTTCCAGATAAGGAACATTTCGGGAGGATGTTTAGAAACAACGCCAAACTATCGAGTGCTGGCATACCGCAAATTGCTGCAGTCATGGGTTCTTGCGTCGCTGGGGGAGCATATCTACCTATCATGAGTGACGAATCTCTCATCGTTGAAGGCACAGGATCTATTTTCCTTGCTGGAAGCTACTTAGTTAGAGCTGCAATAGGTGAGGATATAGACAATGAAACACTTGGTGGATCAACAACTCATTGCGAAATAAGCGGAGTAATAGACTACCCTTGCAAGGATGACGATGACGCATTAAAAACAATTCGAGAGCTGGCTTCGCATTGGAACCCCACAACCAATGCCGCAAACTTTTCCAGATCAAAACCTCATAAGCCTTCAGGCTATTCTATTTCTTCCATATTGCCTGAGTCAAGAACGCAACCCTACCCTTCCCATGACCTGATAGATGCATTGGTTGATGAGAGGTCGTTTACTGAGTATAAAAAATCATTTGGGAAAACCCTGATCTGTGGGTACGCAAGAGTTGATGGATGGAGCGTGGGGATCGTCTGCAATCAAAGGATGACAGTGAAATCAAAGAAAGAAGGCTTACAGTTTGGTGGTGTGATTTATTCTGACAGCGCGGATAAAGCAGCTAGATTTGTGATGACTTGCAATCAAAAAAACATTCCTCTTCTTTTTCTACAAGACGTAACAGGCTTTATGGTGGGGTCAAGATCTGAGCACGGAGGCATTATTAAAGATGGAGCAAAACTTGTAAATACTGTAGCGAACAGCGTCGTACCTAAGTTTACCGTCATCATCGGAAACAGCTATGGAGCTGGAAATTATGCGATGTGCGGAAAAGCTTACGACCCCAGATTTATCATCGCTTGGCCCACAGCTAAACTCGCTGTGATGGGAGGAGAACAAGCGGCTAAGGTTCTACAACAAATTGAAGTTTCTAGGTTGAAAAAAGCAGGAGAACCTGTAAATAAAGAAAAACAATCGGAACTGCTCAACAAAATAAAAATGCGCTACGATGAGCAAACAAAACCTGAATATGCCGCTTCTCGACTTTGGGTAGATGCCATCATCGACCCTGAAAAAACCAGGGAATGGGTAAGTATGGGAATAGAGGTTGCTAGTGAATCGCCTGCTGAGAAACCATTTAGACCTGGCGTTCTTCAGACTTAAATATTCATTTTAATATCGTCAAACTACTTCAATCCATCAATTTTATGTTTAAAAACGCATTCATTTTATTTGGCTTTTTATGTGTAACGCCTTTATTTAATTCTGCTCAAATAAACTCTAAAAAAGCAGAAGCGAAAAAAGCAGCAATTGTCGCTTCAAACCCTCAGCCCTATATAATTTACAACTCTGAGGGGGAAATGGAATCCTTTAATCGCATTGTTGAAGCTGCTCTTGAAGCGGATGTGGTCCTTTTCGGAGAACTCCATGACAATCCAATGATTCATTGGCTTCAGCTTATCCTCACTGAGGAGTTAGATATAGAAGGACAAGACTTGGTTTTAGGAGCTGAGATGTTTGAAACTGACGATCAATTGCCACTAAATGAATATTTAAGCGGGGTAATCAATTTGAGTAAATTAGAAGGGAATACTAGGGTTTGGCCCAACTTCAAAACAGACTACCTACCCCTTGTTGACTATGCAAAAGACAATGACCACAAATTTATCGCGACGAATGTCCCCCGCAGATATGCATCATTTGTCTATTATAATGGTCTCGACACTTTAGACTATTTATCAGATGAGGCAAAAAGCTATCTTCCGCCCCTTCCGATTGCATATGATGGAAATTTGGGGTGTTATCTCGAAATGCTTGAAATGTCAGGGGGTCATGTAGGAGACAACCTCCCTAAATCACAGGCGATTAAAGACGCTTGTATGGCGCATAACATCTTGATAAACCTACCTTCTAATGGAGTTTTTATTCATTACAACGGTGCCTTTCATTCTCAAAATAAAGAAGGGATTGCATGGTATTTACTGAATGAGAAGCCCGATTTAAAAATCATGACCATTGATGCTACAGAGCAAGAATTTATAAACGAATTAGAGCAAGAGCGAATGGGTATTGCAGATTTCATTATTGTCACTCCTTCAAGCCTCACGAAAACTCATTAACAAGTAATTTTACTAAAAAGTGAAATCCCTAAAACGAAAATATATGAAACTCACTCAATCTAACTTATTTTTAATTTCAGCAGTTTTATCCATCACATTGAATAGCTGTGCAAGTGATGGCGTGTCTAGGAATGGAAGTGGATCAGAAGAAACCTATTATGGGGCTGTCATTGACACTGAGGATATCCTTGAAGCAGCGACTATAAGAGAAAAGCTCATCCACGAAGATCATGTGAGTGTAAAAATGGAAGGTCATGTTATTGCCACATGTGGGAAAAAAGGATGTTGGATGGATGTAGTTTCTGGAGAAGATACTGTTTTTGTAAAGTTTAAAGATTACTCGTTTTTCGTACCAACAGAAGGTGTAGAAGGCTACCGAACTGTTATGGAAGGCGTTGCGTACTACGACACAACAACCGTATCTGAATTGAGACACTTTGCTGAAGATGCTGGTAAAAGCAAAGAGGAAATCGCATTAATTACTGAGCCTGAGTACCGTCTTCAGTTTACTGCTACTGGTGTCATGATGGAAGGTATATGATGATGAAAATCGTTAAAATCATTCTTTCAATTGTAACACTAACACTTTTGTCGTTCTGCTCTTCTGAATCGGAAGATTCTAATAAAAAAGTTAAGGTCGTTAGCATCGCTAATTCTCCTAGTGAGATGGCTATTCTAATGAGAGAAATGGATGCAAGACTTTTTGAAATTGAAGGTAAATATGAAAAAACTGGGATTTGGCCTGAATTAAGTTTTGAATTTCCTTTAATCTCAGATCAAAATCCTACCGTAGAAACCATGATGTCTGATGTTGTAACATCATTATCCCCTGTATTTGCAGACATTCTCACCGATTATAACCAAGCCCCTTCTAAAGAAGGACTAGATAAAATTGTACAAGCGTGTTTAGCTTGCCATTATCAAAGCTGCCCAGGCCCATTAGTTAGGATAGAAAAACATATTTTTGACGCTGGTTATTGATTGCGTTCTAGATGCTCAAGTTTCTTCAGCATGGGCTCATATAAACTGTGACAATCCGACTTTTCTTGGTTGTTTAAGGCGGATCTTAAACTGAAAATTGAGTCTAACAAAGCCTGTTCATTTTCAATAGTATCACACTGCTCAACAATTGTGAGACCTTCCATTGCTGCTCTAAAGTCCCCAGAAGTTGAGCATCTTACAATTAAATCAATTGAGTTGGAGGGAATAAAGCCTGAACTCCAAAGAAATGACAGAACATCTGCATACATATGCTCTTTGCTGTCCTTTTGTAAAAACTCAAGGAAAACATCTTCCGCTGCACTTAGTTTAATAGATGATAAAAGTGTGCGCATTCTAGCTTTCAATGCATCTTCCTCACGAGAACTAAAGGCTTCTAACAATGGCTCAACCCATTTAATGGTACCGTTTTTCTCCGCTCTATCAAGAGCCTCAGATACTTTTTTATTGTCCTTAGATTCTAGATTTTTCATTTTGCAAATGTATCAATGAATTCTCTCAACATCATTGCTGTTGCACCCCAAACTAGGTGTTTTCCAAACTTTATCCCAGGAACCCCCACGCCATTAACTGTGTAATTACGCCAATTACTTTCCTCTGCTAAATCTGAAACTGGAAATATCAACAATGAATTGACTTCCTTAGGATCTATTGAAAACAGAGGCCGAGCACTAAGCCAAGCTACATAAGGTTTAACTAGGAAATTACTCTGAGGAATATATAAGGGTGTTAGCGGACCTAAAATGTTTTCTAACTCAACTTTAACTCCTAACTCTTCTTTGCATTCTCTAATAGCTGTTTCAATATCATTGACATCATCAGAATCTCTTTCACCACCAGGAAAACCAATTTGTTTTGAATGTACCCCATCATATTCTGACCTTTCTATCAAGACACCCTCAATTTCGTTTACATCTTCTTTATCAGGAAATAAAAGGATTAATACAGACGCATTCCTACAATTTGCCAAATTTTCTTTTGTGAAAGAACTCTCACGAAAGGGCGGAGCAGCTTTCAGCTGAGATTTTAAACCTGCTACCTCTCCGGCTTCAAGGGATTCGGCTAACTTAAAAATTTTTAAATTTTCTATACTAAGATTCACGACCGCAAGGTCGGTCAGTTCTACCTTTACTCAATGAAAGTGACACTACTAGATGATAGCAATGAGTTCCCACCTGTTTCTTCAGCAGACAAAAGTGGAATTGTGGCAGTTGGTGGTGATTTAAGTGCCGCAAGGCTTTTATCCGCTTATGAAAACGGTATCTTCCCGTGGTTTAATCCTGGCGAAATGATTATGTGGTGGTCACCTGAGGAAAGGGGAATCATACCCCTTGATGGTCTTAAGGTGCACAAGAGCATGAGAAATGAACTTAATCGGATGAGATACAATGTCACTTATGACACTTGTTTCAAAGATGTAATTACACAATGCTCTAAAAGCTTTAGGGGTGAGAAGACACAACCTGAAACTTGGATAGGCGATAATATGATCCATTCATATTTAGAATTACATAAGCTAGGTGTGGCTCACTCAGTTGAGGTGTGGAAAGGTTCTGAACTCGTCGGAGGCTTATATGGCGTCTCTATTGGGCGGATGTTTTTTGGGGAAAGCATGTTCAGTAAGGCTACGAACGCTTCAAAAATCGGATTATTCAATTTAGTAGAAAAATTGAGAAAGTGGGGGTTTGGGCCTATTGATTGCCAAATGATGAATCCACACCTTGAATCACTCGGGGCAATACCTATATCACGATCAGAATTTCAAAATATTTTAGATCAACATCTCAGTTCTGGCAAAACATTTTTAGGGACCTGGACAGAATAAGTATCATACTGTAATGTTGCGGTATTAACATGTTATTAACAATTGGAATATTTTAGTTAACAAAGCGTTGATATCTGATTCTGCTAATTCATAAAAGTGGTTTATTTATAGGCTAACTTGCTTACTTCACCTTACCCCTTAATTTCTACCTGCTATGCAAATGGATAAGTATGACTTCATGATCTTAGATATCATCCAAACTCATAAAATTGAAAACCAAAGCCACATAAGACTTAGCGTTTTAGAGAGAAACTTTTGGAAAAGCATTGAAGCAGATACTAATTTACATGTAGGGCAAGCACGTATAGGGGAAAGAATAACTAATCTTTACCTAGATGGGCTTATTCAAAATAAAGATGGATACACACTAACGAAGAAAGGAAGAGAACAACGCTCATTTGCTCCTTGGAGTAAAGATGGTGAGTTAGCATAAGCTTATCTTTATCATAAACTATAAATAAAGGGTGTAACCAATAGATTATACCTTTTTTTATATACATAAATATTTTGTTTACCCTTACTTCTTAACGGACTGTTTAGTCGTCTTTTTCGTTGACTTAACAGCTGTTTTTGCAGCAGATTTCACAGCTGGCTTCACAGCTGTTTTCTTAACAGGCGTCTTCTGTTCCTCCGCTGGCCTGTCATAAGATTCTTCTAAAATCTCAAGTGCAGGGTATTTTTCTCTCCAAAAATCAAGTTTACTACGATCTCTCACCGTGATAACTGTTCTTCTATCTAATCGAACTTTAATATTAGGTTGTAGCTCTTTTGCTCTCTTTTTACGTGCCATTAGTTTTGTCTATTATTACACCGCTTTATTGGATTCTGCTAATGAACGCAACTTGAGGTAAAGTTGAACCGTTTTTTTAATAATATTACTAAGATATTATAGTTAATTGGTAATTCCCTATCTAAGGAGGTTAACAACACCTCTTAACTCTTCAGCATCAACGTCATATCCCTGAACCCTAATAACCCATTGGTACATGCCGTCTGGAGCGAAATACTCACTGTCATATGTATTGCCCATCCAAGCATCTTCAAGTGATGTCGAAGTATAGACAATATCTCCCCATCTATTATAGATTACCAATTCAAAAGATTCTATTTGTCTTCCGACAATTTCAAAAGCATCATTAAGACCGTCATTGTTGGGTGTAAAAGCCGTTGGGATATATAGAATAACAGATCCATACAGGTGAACAGTTGCAACATCAAAACATCCATTGTTAGTTGTAACAGTAACCGCAGCATCATATTCATCTAATCCATCGTATGCATGTGTTACTTCTCTTTCATACCCAAATTCTCCATCTCCGAAATCCCACAAGAAATTAAATGCTCCTAGAAAGGGCTCTTCTGGAAATGTCAGGACATCAAATTCATATGTATCATCTCCCTGATCATAGCGAATAATAGTGGCTTCAACTGTTTCAACATCAACACGTGTTGAACCGGTAATCATGTAATCACAGTTATCAATAACGGTAACCTCGTAGGTAGTTCCAACAGGAGGTGAAATCGTGTGAGCGAGATCATCATCTAAGAAGTTTTCCCAAAGTATTTGGTATGGAGGCTGGCCTCCAGCGAGATCTAATTCAAGAATTGTACTGGCACCATTGCATAAAAGCGTGTCATTTGGCATGGACATTTCTAATGGATCATAGGGTACTTCAAAAAGTGTTTGAAGATATACTTCTCTGTCACAGGCATCTTGGATATAAATTTCCATAAGATGCGTGGTTAAAGATGTATGTTCTATACATTCTTCTGAGCCAAAATCAATTCCGTTTATGGTCCAATTGTATGTTACCGGAGGATATTCTAAAAGCGGGTCTTGAATTAAGTCGACACACACCGTTTCAAACTCATCACATAAAACAGTTACTATATCAGGAGTTACTGCTTCAAGCGGCGGTGTGTCATATATGAACACGCTTAGAGAGCTTTCAGTCGTACCACTGACAATATTTAATATTAACTCCTCAGTTACCTCATCAATATAATCTTGTGGGACGGTGAAGGATAAAGCTATCTCATACTCACCAACGGGAATAACGGCGCTTTCCGGCAAACCTACAATGTCCTCATTAAAGGATGCTTCTGAGAGAGGATCTACGTTTATATCAAAGGCGAACGGATACACAGAAGGAACAAGACAAGGACGGCTGATTGTAATTGTCGAAATGCCGCAATCTTCCCAAGCACAGTAAATAACAACATCATCAAGAGGGTCGGGATCACATTCTGGTGCTGCTGAAGCTTCATACTCTGTTGGTATAGGGGATCCAAAACTGCCTTCCTCAAGAACTACAATTGATTCTAGAGCAGTATCAGACCCATCCGCAATGGCAAGTTTAATGTGATACGTAAGTCCGCAACTTACAGGATGAGAGGCTGTGAAAGGAACAGTATAGCCATTAATGCATGGAGCATCAACAGCATTGGGATTATCTATATAATACTCTGCATTTAAAACATCATTTATAGAACTAATTGTTATAGGTAAAGGCGGATCAGTATCGGGAACTTGAGCGATGTTAACTGCTCCATCTGGGAATCCTGCGGGAGAAGCAAAAGGACCTGTTATTCCAGGGCCAGAAAGAAAAAAAGCAAAAATATCGTTGTATTGAGAATTCACCCAAGCTAGGTACTCATCCGATCCGAAAATATAATTAAACGACACAAAATCTCCGGAAGGTTGAAAATCGAATTCAAGAATACAAACATCGTTTACAGAATTAACAGAAAATGCTTGTCCAATTAAAGGTGGAACTGAATTTGCTACTGTCAATAAGTCGGCATCATTTACTGTATTTGGACAAGTCGCACAAAACCCTGCATTACATGGGCCAGCAGGATTGGAAGCTTGATCACTACTTAAAACCACTCCACTTTCAATTCCGAAATCACCTCCATTGGTCATATATCCTATTTGTTCTAAAGAACCAGAAAATGTGACATTGGTCGCAGTCACTCCTTCTCCAAGAAGTACATTATTAACGTATTGTGTCGGGGTCATAGCTTGAGAGATATTCATCTGAGCTATGAAAGTTGCAGGAGAAAAAGTCAATAGAAAACTTAATGCATAAACTACACGCGAAATCGATAAAAGTAACGTTTGATTCATCATAGTAATTTGAATAAAGGTAAGCTTTTTTATCAAACAACTTATATCCCTAAGTTTGCTACATGACAAACATCCTATTTTTTTCAGATTCTAAATGCATTAATTTATATCCTATTAACCTCGGAAAATGTGCGTCAACACTACATTTTGGGGTGAGATCTGTGTCAACTCAATGGGTCGAAGCAATTGCTGAAAATAAAATTAAAAACACCTCTTGCATTAGACTCAATTCAAGACTTATGCCTACAAAAGCTTCTGTAGAATTTGTTTGTCAAATGATTTCGGGTGATAAATGGGTTGTAAATGGTGAAACACTTGCCGAAATTGAAGGAGATGTTAGCAAAGAAGTTGGTGGTGATGTATCTGCAATATTAACGGCCTCTGCTGCTGATTATTTCGAGTTATGTGGCGAAGGAATTAGAACTGATATTGACCGACTTAAGCTCGTGTGGGGCGCAAGAAGCTTAGATGAATCTGAGCGAGAATCTTGGGCTATGAATGGTGTGTTTTTTCATGGTGATTTAGAAAAAGTTCATATATCACCCGGAGTGAAAATAAGGAGTTGTACGATAAATACAGAAAGTGGTGATGTTATTCTAGGGCCCCATTCAGAGATTATGGAAGGATCTTGTATTAGAGGGCCATTTGCCCTTGGAGAAAATAGTACAGTAAAAATGGGGAGTCATATTTACGGCCCAACTTCTATTGGACAGCACTGTAAAGTTGGAGGTGAAGTAAGTAACATCGTCATGCATGATTATTCAAACAAAGGTCACGGTGGATTTGTAGGAAACAGTGTCATCGGATCTTGGTGTAATTTAGGAGCAGAGACTACTTCAAGTAATTTAAAAAATACGTACGGAGAGGTTAAACTCTATAGCGCTAAAGAACGGAAACTTATTCATGGAGGCCGCATTTTTTGTGGGTTATTAATGGGGGACCACAGTAAAACGGCTATACACACCGCTTTCAATACAGCAACTGTTGTCGGAGCATTTTGCAATGTTTTCGGCAAAGGAACTCCAGAAAAACACATCCCCTCATTTACATGGGGAGGTTCTGAAGGAGTGAAAGAATACAGAATCGAGCAAGCAATAAGTACAGCTAAAAAAGTAATGGCTCGGAGAAATATCGAATTGACTTTTAAAGAAGAGGCCGCAATTGAAAAACTGTTTAATGACACATCCGCAGACAGAGTATGACACCATGTCACAAATACACAATGGCACGTCCATTGCAAAGCATATAGTCTATACAAACTAAATGATTAATATAAAAGATCCCTTTAATTTACTTACTGAGTCTCAAGACAGCGAGTTTATTCCGTTAATTTCTGAAGAAGATGAAAAAGCGATGCACGAAGAAGATGTGCCAGACTCTCTTCCGTTATTATCTCTTAGAAACACGGTGCTTTTCCCTGGCGTAGTGATTCCTATCACCGTCGGGCGCGACAGCTCGCTAAAGGTAATTAAAGAAGCAAATAAGGGGTCCTTAAGCATAGGTGTTGTAAGCCAAATTGATCCTGAAGTCGAGATCCCAGCTGGATCTGATTTAAATAAAGTTGGGACTATTGCTCGCATTATTAAAATGCTGAGAATGCCTGATGGGACTAAGACTGTTATTATACAAGGTCAAAGAAGGTTTACTTGGGATATCATCGTTCAAGAAGAGCCTTACCTTAAGGCAAGTGTAAAAGCATTCGGGCAGGTGGAAGATTTGGAAGACACTAAATCAAGGGAAGCTCTGATTGAGAGTTTAAAAGATCTAGCCATTGAGATTATCAAGATGAGCCCTACCATTCCCTCAGAAGCTGCAGGTGCAATAAAAAACATCGAACGACTAAGTTTCCTTGTCAACTTCATTGGCTCAAACATGAATGCTACAGTGCAGTCTAAGCAAGAACTTTTAGAGGTTGAAGGTCTTGAAGAACGAGCAAATAAGTTACTAGAAATGCTTCTCAAAGAGAAGCAGCTTTTAGAGCTTAAAAATGACATTCAAAATAAAGTCCAAAGTGACCTTAATCAACAACAAAAAGAATATTTTCTAAATCAACAAATCAAGAAAATACAGGAAGAGTTAGGAGCGAATCCCTTAAAGGAGGAAATAGAGGAAAGGAAAGCTGAATCTCTAAAGAAAAAATGGCCCGAAGAAGCTGAAGCTCTGTTTGAGAAAGAGATTCAAAAGCTAGAGCGGATGAATCCACAAGCTGCTGAATACAGTATGCAGTCAAATTACATCGATTTACTTCTTGAACTTCCTTGGGATGAAGTTTCTAAAGACAACTTTGATTTAAAAAATGCCATTAAAGTTCTAGATAGCGACCACTATGGGCTTAATAAAGTGAAAGAACGAATAGTGGAACACTTAGCCGTTCTGAAAATAAAAGGAGATCTTAAAGCTCCAATACTTTGTTTATACGGCCCACCAGGAGTTGGTAAAACTTCACTGGGGAGAAGTATAGCGGAAGCGTTGGGGCGTAAATATGTCAGGATGAGTCTTGGTGGAATGAGAGATGAAGCTGAAATCAGAGGTCATCGAAAAACATACATCGGCGCAATGCCTGGGAGGATTCTACAAAACCTTAAGAAAGCCGGAACTTCTAACCCCTTGTTTATCTTAGATGAAATTGATAAGCTTACTCGAGACAACCATGGTGACCCTTCATCTGCACTACTCGAAGTACTTGACCCAGAACAAAACAGTACTTTCCATGACAATTACCTAGATTTAGATTACGACCTAAGTAGAGTTATGTTTATTGCTACATGTAATGACCTATCCACTATTCATCCTGCGCTTCGTGATAGAATGGAAATAATTGAAGTCTCTGGCTACACTATTCAAGAAAAAGTGCAAATTGCGAAGAGGCATCTATTACCTAAAATAGTAAATAACACGGGTTTAAAGAAATCTGAAATCTCTGTGCCTATAGCCACCCTTGAAAAAGTTGTAGAGCTTTACACGAATGAATCGGGCGTTAGAGGACTTGACAAGAGAGTTGCTAAAATCGTTAGAAACAGAGCAAAGGAGATCGCCATGGAGGAGCCGTATACTCCAGAGGTGAAATCAGATGATTTATCTGGCATCTTGGGCAGACCTCGAGAGCGAGATAAATATTCAAACAATGATGTCGCAGGAGTCGTGACAGGATTAGCTTGGACGCCTACAGGAGGAGATATCTTATTTATTGAAACTTCTCTCACACCTGGTAAAGGGAAACTTACTCTCACGGG
The DNA here is from genome assembly GCA_002292405.1 of Flavobacteriales bacterium UBA974. Taxonomy (GTDB): domain Bacteria; phylum Bacteroidota; class Bacteroidia; order Flavobacteriales_D; family Sanyastnellaceae; genus UBA974. The sequence goes on along the minus strand of DBBW01000013.1, from coordinate 20,531 downwards.
GAATTTAGGAGAAGTCATGAAAGAGAGTGCAATCATCTCACATGAATATCTCAAAGCACATGCTTTAGATTTAGGTATAGACCCTCAGATATTTGAGAAGTGGAATGTCCATGTACACGTTCCGCAAGGCGCTATTAAAAAAGATGGGCCTAGCGCGGGAATCACAATGCTTACAGCACTTGCTTCTGCGTTCTCTCAAAGAAAGGTGAGGAAGTACCTTGCGATGAGCGGTGAGATTACACTTAGAGGACAAGTACTACCAGTTGGTGGAGTGAAGGAGAAAATATTAGCAGCAAAACGTGCTGGTATTAAAGAAATTATCCTTTGCGAAAGAAATCGTCAAGACATAGAGGAAATAGACGATCGTTATGTCAGGGGGATGAAGTTCACCTATGCAAACAAAATGAACGAAGTCGTTAGACGTGCTTTGCTATCAACTAAAGTTGATTCACCTTTAGACTTAGATGTTAAACAAACAAATTCATAGCTGCTCATTTATGCCCACTACCCTATCGCTTTCATCTCTAATCAAGCTTGCTTTAACTTTTGTATTCACCGGAATTCTACTCGTTGCAAATGCACAAAACACAGTCTCTGGCTCTATGCCATTAGACTTAGCGATCGATGCGAGAAGTGCTGCTTTAGGTGGCAAAGTGGTTGCCGATTTAAAGCCTGATGGTCATGCATCTTCATACAATCCAATTTCAGTTGATAGCAGTGCTGTAGGTATCATCCACACCTCTTATTTAAACTATTATGCAGCAATACAACTTGGTGCTCTAGATGCAGTCATTAAAACTGGAGACAAACACACAATCCATGTTGGAGCGAGGTTTGCGTCGTTTGGTAAATTCTCTGGCTATGATGTTTCTGGTTTGCCTACAGGTGATTTTTCCGGTGGAGATTATGTGTTGCAATCTGGAATTAAATGGGAATTAGATTCTGTTTGGTCTATAGGAATAACAGGGTGGGGAGGATTTAGGAACTTAGCTTTAGAAAATGCTGGGATTTTAGGAATTGACGCGGCTGTTATAGGACGTTGGCCGGATAGGAATTTTGCTGCTGGCGTCTTACTTTCAGGGTTTGGAAGACAATTCGCTGGAACTGGCAGTCAACCCGTAGGAGCTATGCCTATAAATTTTCAGATAGGCTTCACAAAAGGATTCGAAAATGCACCATTTCAATTGTATCTAAAAGCCCAAAATATGGAGACTTGGGAACTTGCACCAGACGGATTTTATGAGGATGGTATTGACCCTTTAACAGGTGAGACGATACAAAATACCACTTGGGAATTTGGTGATCAATTTATGAGACATATCACAGCAGGAGTTGAAATAAACCTCGGAAGTGGGTTAGCTGCTCAGTTTGGTTACGACCATAGAAGACGTATAGAAATGGCATCTATGGGAAGAAAGGGGACAAATGGGTTTTCTATGGGTGTACATCTAAGAATCAGAGAAACGGATATAGGTTTAGCAAGAAACACATATCATTTTGCTGGATCATCTACACATCTTTCAATCGCAATTGCACTTCCTGACTAATTTAGGTCAATGATTAAAGTTGGGTGATTATCTTCGAACCATGGCAAAACATCGTATTACCATAGCAATTGACGGACACTCTTCTGCAGGGAAGAGTACAATGGCGAAAGCTATAGCTAAGGAATTTAACTATGTTTACATTGACACTGGAGCTATGTATAGAGGAGCTACCCTCTATGCAATGAAGGAAAGGCTTATAAAAAACAAAGTGATTGATATTTCTGAGTTTGAGCATGCCATAGAAAGGATGTATCTAAGTTTTCGTTATAACCCAAGTACTGAATGTTCAGAAATGCATTTAAGTGGTGTAAATATCGAAAAAGAAATACGATCGATGGAAGTCGCGAACAATGTTAGTTTAGTAGCAAAGATTCCTGCAGTAAGAACTAAACTTGTAGCTATTCAGCGAAGATTAGCTGAAGGATCTGGAGTTGTTATGGACGGAAGAGATATTGGAACGATCGTTCTGCCAAAAGCTGAATTAAAATTTTTCATGACAGCTGACCCAGAAGTTAGAGCTTGGAGAAGATTGAGAGAGCTTAAAGAGCTTGGTAAAAAAGTGACCTATGATGAGGTGTTAGAGAATGTCCTTAGCAGAGACCGTATAGATTCCGAAAGAGCTGTGGCGCCTCTAAAACAAGCTGAAGACGCAGTGGTTATTGACAATAGTAATCTAACCATGGAAGAACAATACGTCTTCATGTTAAACGTAGCAAAAAAGAGAATGGAAGAGGTATGACGCCTAAAAAACTATTCCGAGATTTCCTCACAGTCATTGCGTGTTCATTTACCTATGTTAGCTGTGCTCAACAATCAGTCACTATTGAACAAGTTTCTGAGCAGATTATTAAGCCGGCATTTTTAAATGTGGAGCATGAATATATTGACAGCATACTATCGACTCTATCAATCGAGGAGCAAATAGCTCAACTTTTAATGGTCCCCATATACTCTTATGCGGATAGATCTGATTGGGATGAAGCAGAGAATTGGATGCAGGATTTAGGATTAGGGGGTGTTATATGCATGCAAGGGGGGCCTGAAAACCAAAGAATTAGAATTCGACGACTGCAAGAACGTTCAGAAATTCCATTAATGGTAGCATCTGATGCTGAATGGGGTTCGGGCATGAGATTAGATTCTACGAGAAGCTTCCCCAGAGCACTCACTCTAGGTGCAACGAGAGATCCAGAACTTGTACGGCAATTCGGTCGCATTGTAGGCGAGTCTCTCAGGAGCACGGGGATTCAAGTAAATTTCGCACCTGTAGTAGATGTGAATTCTAACCCACTAAATCCAGTAATTGGAAGTCGTAGCTTTAGTGAAAATGTGGCGTTAGTGGGTGAATTGGGTTTGGCATATGCTCTGGGCTTACAAGATGAATACGTTCTCGCTACAGCAAAACATTTTCCTGGACATGGGGACTCGGATTCGGATTCACATAAAACACTCCCTATCATTTCTGGCGACCGTTCAAGACTGGATTCTGTAGAATTAGCTCCATTTCACAAATTGATAAATGGAGGTGTCGGCGCCATGATGATTGCTCATTTAGATGTTCCTGCCCTAGACAGCGCAGACTCACAACCCTCTACCCTCTCCCCCGCAATTGTTGACACCCTACTTCGTCAAGTACTAGGGTTTGAGGGACTGGCGTTTACCGATGCTCTTTCGATGAAGGGTTTTGTAGATTTTGCGGGAGATCGCCCTCGAGGACGTGATGCTCTTATCGCGGGCAACGACATACTGCTCTTCCCTGGGGACCCTGTAAAGGTGATTGAAGAAATAAAAAGTGCTGTCGAAAATGGGGAGATTGATTCGACTTTGATTACAGCGAAATGTCGAAGAGTATTGCAAGTGAAGGTTTGGTCTAAAGCTGAAGAGGAAATACCTCACTATGGAGAAAACTGGGAGCCTTTAAATGCAGAAGGAATTCATAGAAAAATATTGGAATCATCTATGACCTTGCTGGAAAACAAGGGCGCGGTTATTCCTTGGCTTCTACCTCAAGGACACATTACGGTGATCAATGTTGCAAACAAATCATCATCAGGAAAACCATTCGTTGAACACCTGAAAAAGACCTTGGGACGGTCATATGAAATTGATTCGTTTGTGGTCGGAAAAGACGGGGCTAGTTGGGCTTCAAATGAAATTGGGTACGCTTGTGATAAAGCAGATCTCGTTATTGTAAACTTTCTTGAAACAAGCAATCTACCATCGCGTAAATACGGAATATTAGATTCGGCAGTAAAAGAGTGCCACTCTAGAATATCTAAATCTAAATCTGACTCGCTTAACTTCACCAAATGGGCCGTAAATATATTTGCCAATCCATATGTACTCAATGACAATTGGGGGGAGATAAAGGGGCTGACTGACGTATTACTCTTAGCCTATCAAGATGATGACAGAACCCAAGAAGCAGCAGTCAACACTATTACAGGTGTGGGCTCAGCAAATGGAAGGCTACCTGTAACGCCCATTGGATTGGATTTTCAAGAAGGGGACGGATTGGGCTTAGATATGAAGATCGGTGAACGATTAGGTTGGGATAATGGAGCTTGCAATGGAAATTGGGGAGCTCATGCGCAAATTGATTCTATCATTAATGAGGCCCTTGAAGCTGGCGCTTTCCCAGGGTGTAGAGTTGTCGTAGCTCATCAGGGACGCGTTATGCACGATGGAGTTTACGGGAC
>DBBW01000013.1:0-16235 GCA_002292405.1 Flavobacteriales bacterium UBA974 | reverse complement strand
TAATGGCAGAAGAAGAAGCGAACATGTTCGATGTCGACGAGCCAATTTTAAAAAAACTAACGACTCTGGACACAACAGAGATAGGCTCAAGGACCTACAGAGAAATTCTTTCGCATCAAGCGGGACTATATCCATGGATTCCATTTTATTTAGAAACACTAAGCGACTCTTTAAACCTACTTAGTAGTAGACCTTTATGTGATAAAAATATTTCCATAACTCCTGAACTCTATATATGTGAAGAGTTTATAGACACGATATACAAAAGAATAATTTCATCTGAATTAAAGCCATCTGGCGAATATAGATATAGCGACCTCGGCTATTATTTAATCCATAAAATGCTGAATAACACCTATGGAACTGACAATGCAATTGATTCTCTATCAGCGGCTAAGTTTTACAATCCTATGGGATTATTCAGTATGGGGTATCATCCATTAAATATTTCTGGAATCAACCTGAATGAAATTGCTCCAACTGAAGTAGATACAATTTTCAGAAAGGGTACTATTCAAGGGTATGTTCATGATCCTGGGGCGGCTTTGTTTGGTGGAGTGTGTGGTCATGCTGGGGTATTTAGCGATGCTCATGATTTAGCGAGGCTAGGCCAAATGCTTTTAAATGGTGGATCTTCTTTGGGCATACATTTTTTCGATTTAAAAGAAAATACTATTAAAAACTGGACTCAGAGAGCATTCCCAAAAGGTGATAACCGCAGAGGTATAGGATTTGACAAGCCAGCATTAGAATATGATCATGGCCCAACGTGTAACTTAGCGAGTAAGTCGAGCTTCGGTCATTCAGGTTTTACGGGGACATTGTTGTGGGTTGATCCTCAGTACGAACTCGTTTATGTTTTCCTCAGCAACAGAACATATCCTGACTCTGAAAATACAAAACTCATAACGATGGATGTTAGGACTGAAATTCAAAGGGTTATTATGGAACAGCTAAACACACCTTTAAGATGAAAATAGGAATGGTTTGCTATCCTACTTTAGGAGGAAGCGGTGTAGTAGCCACTGAATTAGGGAAATGGCTTGCGGAAATGGGACATGAAGTCCACTTTATAACCTACAATACCCCCGTCCGTCTTGGTGGTGTTAGGCCAAACGTTTTCTATCACGAAGTTATCATCTCCGACTACCCGCTTTTTGACTACCCACCATACGAACTCGTTTTAACGAGCAAAATCGTCGAGGTGGCAAGGGATCACAAACTGGACATACTCCATGTGCATTACGCGATTCCACACGCCAGTGCTGGGCTTATGGCAAAGAAAATCATAGCTGAAGACGGTGCTGAATTACCATTAATCACAACGCTTCACGGAACTGACATAACACTCTTAGGGAAATCACCTGCATTCGAGCCTGTGATATCCTTTTGCATAAATAAAAGCGATGCTGTAACCGCCGTTTCTGAAGATTTAAAAAAAGACACCTACAAACTTTTCGGAGTCAATAGGGAAATGGATGTGATCCCAAATTTTATTTGTCCTTCGAATTACGATGTATCTCCTAATGAAGAGTTCAGAAAGCAGATTGCTCCAAAAGGACAGCCTATTATTACACATGTTTCAAATTTCAGGCCAGTTAAAAGGATCATTGATGTAGTCGAGATTTACGCTTTAGTATTGGAGGAAATCGACGCAAGACTTTTGCTTGTGGGTGATGGGCCTGAAAGGTGCGCAGCAGAGTTGCGATGTAGAGAATTAGGTATAGAATCTAAAGTCACCTTCTTAGGCAAGGTGACAAATCCCATAGAGACACTCAAGGTGAGCGATTTATTTTTACTACCCTCGAATGCTGAAAGCTTTGGGTTAGCTGCTCTCGAAGCGATGGCTTCGGGTGTGCCTGTTATATCTTCAAATGCAGGTGGCATACCTGAATTAAATAAAAAGGGTGTGTCTGGATTTTTACGAAATGTGGGTGATGTTCAAGGAATGGCAGAAGATGCGATTCAGATTTTAGAAAGTCCAGAAAGCCTCAATCGTTTCAAAATGGGAGCCAAAAAACACTCTGACACATTCCGATCTGAACTGGTTTTACCAAAATATTTGGCATTATATATTCAAGTACTAAATGGGAGGAATTAAATCGATCGGTAAGAGGATTTCAATTGCTGAGCACAAGGATGCCACAACTGTAGTTATCGAATCAACCATCACAAAAGCCCAACAGATTTCACTTGAAATGTGGTTAGGCGGATGGACAGGCCTCGGATGTTTACTGGGATATGGGGCGTTTACTTTTGGCGGAGATGAAAGACTCTTTTATTTAGGTAGTCTAATTTTCTGGGGCTTTTTCTGGATACGAATCGCTAAAGTCGTAGCATGGAGGAGAATAGGTAAAGAAGTCATCGTCATAAGCCAAGGGCGCGTCACGATGAAGAATGCATTTGGCAAGAAAGGACGAGAGAGAGCTTTTTTAATTTCTAAAATGGGTGAAGTCAAATATGAGAAACGTGATACATTTTCATTTTTACAACAATTAGATAACAGCTACTGGATTTTAGGTGGTGATACATTGTACTTTACTTACGATGGCAAAACGCACGTTTTCGGTAAGCAATTAGAACATCACGACTCATCGCAACTTGCAAAAGTGATAAATAAAGCCCTAAAGAAGTACGGTGACAAAGTGTAGACACCCGCGCACAAAGTATACTAAAGCTTGATTAAATGCTCTACCGCAATCTCATAGCCTCTGACTCCAAATCCAGAAATCACGGCTTCACAAGCTCCACCAACAATGGTAATACGCCTGAACTCCTCTCTTGCGTGAATATTCGATATGTGAACTTCAATAACTCTAGCTGAAACTGAAGAAACCGCATCGCGAATAGCCACAGAAGTATGTGAAAATCCGCCAGGGTTAAATACGATTCCGTCGTATCGCATTCCGAAATCTTGAATAAGGGATATGAGTTCTCCTTCGTCATTAGATTGATGATCAGAAATTACAACGTTAGAAAATTTAGTCTTTAAAGCTGTTATTAGATTCGACAAACTGTTATCTCCATAGATTCCTGGCTCCCTAACTCCAAGCATATTTAGATTAGGTCCGTTTAATATTAAAATATTCAGTTTAGACATGTGAAAAATAAGTTGTTAAATTACTGAATTAGCTTAGGTTGAGAAGCATAAACAAACATCATATCACCTAATCCATTATACATCTCAAAATCTTCAGCCTTACTGGAGTCAAAGTCGAAGCCTAGAACTACAAGATCAGCGCCTCCAGAACGATTGAGTATGTGGCTTACTTTTTCATTTTGACTATTTAGCTTGACTATTTCGATATTCTGTTCGGAGATAGGAATGCGTCCCTCAACAATTTGAGCTTGCAGATGTGTGGCATGCTGATCATCTGCTCCGTCACAAATAAAGAAAACTGAAATACTAGACTTGCTCCAATCTGGGTGACCTTGAAGTATATAAGACAACAGTATCATTAAACTTGCATTTGATTTATCGTCAGGGGTAATCCAAAGGTGTATATCGTGCATGTTTCCGAAGGATCTCCCACTGCTTCTAAGAAGTAAGAGGTCTAAGTCTACCGCTTTGAGAATATTTAAATTACTCAACAGTTGGTCTCTATTCTCGAAATTTCCAGGATCGTATTCCATCAAAAATAAATTACTTCCTTTACCACTTAAACCAGGAAGTTGGACACATTGAGCAATTGCCGAAGTGTATGATGGCGAAATAATTGTATCTAATTGAACCCTACTACCCCCACCCCTCGACCATTCAACCAATTTTTTATGAGCATTTTGAGCTTCCTTACTTGTTTCTTCATTTAAAAACCCCTGGATATAATGCATATAGGTGCCAAACCCATATTTATGTGCAATCCACCTTGTCATATCAAAACCCTCTCTCCTTTTAAAACTATCAGGACTTATAGATAAAACAAAAGGCCTCCACCCTGTTGTAGATTTTAAATCATCATCGTCGTTCATCTGCAAAGCAAGTTGAAGAGAACGGGTAATCTGGAATATGATACCCTTAAATAATCTAACCATTCCCCCTTCAGTTCCACCACCTTTTCTTGAAATCCAAGCATGGATTAAGATCATAACAACAATACTTACTATTGCATATGGTGTATTCATACCAAACATCAATACAAAACATAGTACTGCCCCCACTAAACTAATAGACCAATGAGATTTAAAAGTTGGCCTATAACTCGGATCAGCAGCCATTTGTTCTAAAAAGGAAACGAGGCAAATAGCACCATAGGTAACCATAAAGAACATGGATATAATCTCAGCTACAGCATTAATATCTCCAATGGCAACAAAGGCAAATCCTATAATACAGGTAGCAATAGAAGCTCTAACGGGCTCTTGCCTTTCTCCTTTCCCAACGCTTAACCACTCAGACATTTTGTCTGGGAAAACTCCATCGACAGCTAAAGCTTGTAGTGTTCTTGGCGCAATCATTACAGAACCTAAAGCAGAACTTATAGCAGCAGCAGCAAGTCCTATGGCAATCATGGGAGGCCAAATACTTATCTGTTCCATAAACAATTCATCGGTAGCCAAGCTTTCTAAAGGGGACGAGTACCAAAGTTTTATAGCAACGGCTACGTAAACAACAATACCCACTATCGTCGCGTAAATAGTTCCTAGAGGAATACTTCTTCTAGGGTCTTTCAAATCACCGCTAAGTCCTAATCCAGCTGCGATCCCTGTGAATGCTGGAAAGATGAAGGTAAAAACTTCAAAGAATGTAAATCTCTGAATGACTTCACCTGTTTCAGCAACTGTAATGAATTCAGGAATGGTAGCAGTAGGATCTAATACTGGATTTCCCGGACCTGTCCCTAAGAAGAAAAATAATAAAGCTGTGAACAGAGCTGCTACTACAAAATACAATGCCTTTACTCCCACATTAGCTCCCTTAGTGAGCATCAAAAGGGTAAGTAGCCCCATCATCGTGAGGTTGATCCAAAGAGGTTCAATTAAGATTCCATAATTGAGATCAACCCATGAAATAATTGATCGACTTGAAACGGTAAATGCGATGATATAAAATGCGACAGCAATAGACTGACTCAAGAATAGCGTTATCCCTATTGCACCACCAATATTCAACCCAAATGATCTTGAAATCATAAAATAGGCTCCACCCCCCTCTACCTTTTGGTTTGTCGCAATTTCAGCAACTGCAAGAGCTGCTGGAACAGTCACCAAATGGCCTAGAAGAATGATGAGTAAGGTTTGGAATAATCCAATATGGGCAATTGAATAACCAAACCTCAAAAATAAAATAGCCCCTAATATTGTAGAAATAGCCGTCAGAAAGACAGGCCAGGTGCCCATTGTTTTAAATTGCTCTACTACTTTCATCTAAAACGAAGTTATGGCGTCTTTAGAGAAATAAAAGAGTGAACTGGCAGGTGATCAGAAATGTAAAAACCATTGTTAATATGCTCATCTGCGCACACCCAATTCACGTCTGCTCCATCAACTAAGATATAATCTATTCTAGGACCTGCATAGCCCGCGGGATCAAATCCAGTAAAGGTGCCAAACTTCTTTTTACATCTTGTCTCAGCAACTTCATATGTATCATCTAATCCCGAGTTGAGTAAATATTTTATTTCTTCGGAATCAGGCTCTGCATTAAAGTCTCCTAAAACAATGACTATATCAGCTTCATTACCCAATGCCCAACCTCGAATAAGTGCTGCGGAAGCCCTTCGTGCTTTATCACCTATATGAGACCAATGAGAATTAATGACTCTTATTATCTTACCCGATTCTTTGTGATGAAGAGAAACTATAGAAGCTATTCTCGGCATTACAGCATCCCATCCAACAGAAGCTGTGTCACGCCAAAATTCAGACAACCATCTTGTTTCCGAATGAAGTAAGTCAAAAGATTTGGTTTGCCAGAGTATCGGACACGCTTCTCCATTACCACTACCATCCCTATTTACTGAGTAGTTAGACATCCATGGCAAAACATCCATTATATCATGAAGTTGGTTAGGTAGAACCTCTTGTAACCCTACTATATCATAATAGGCTATCGCTTTAGCTACATCCTCTCCCCTTTCACTCCACAATAGAGGGTCCGTGGGATTATCGTATCTAATGTTGAAAGTTGATACTGAGAACTCCTCTACTGATTGTGATAAAAGGAGTGACGAAAAAAAACCAAGGAGAATGGTTGTGAAAATATCTCGGAAAGAGGAAGCAAAAGTGTGCATCTTACAAATGTACCTGCTATTACCTTTGTTGATATGGCAAAGCAAAAAATGTTTAAGCTCGGCGAGATTTTAGAGGTGGTCATCGTGTCAGCGGCGTTCGGAGGGAAAGGTGTCGCAAGGATTCCTACAGAAAAAGGAGATTTTACGCTTTTCGTGCAAAACACCTACCCCGGTCAGAAGGTTAGTGCTCAGGTCGTTAAATGTAAAAACCGATATGCCGAATGTAGATTACGTCATGTGATAGAATCATCTCCAGATGAGGTGGAAACTGAATACCAAAATATTCCGGGAGCTCCATATTCAAAGTTTCCCATAGAAATTCAACATAAATACAAGGAAGAGACCGCCCTTGATTTATTTGAACGCATTGGTGGTGTAAAAGACGTAAGGAATAAATACTCTGGAATTGTTGGATCTCCAACCTGCCAACACTACAGAAATAAGATGGAGTATAGCTTTTCTGAAATTAGGCATGATCTGGAAACAGATGAAAAAATAGATGATTTTGGGCTAGGGTTTAAACATAGAGGTACGTGGTGGGCTGTTGAGAATCTAGATCGTGACTCGGGGCTATTCGATAAACAAATTGAGGACGATATTTATAAGGTCCGACTATGGTGTGAAAAGACTGGACTACCAGCTTGGCATCCGCCTAAAAGAAAAGGATTTTTCCGGTTTCTTGTCATAAGAAGAAGTATTGCAAATGATACACTGCTCATAAACATGGTTACAACCTCAGGAGGTGAAGAATTCTTTATAGAATCTGAATTTGTTGACTTTATCTTAAGCCTATGGGGAAGTCGAGTTGCTGGAATTCTTCATACTATTAATGACAATATCGGTGAAAGAGTAGAGGCTAGAGAGGGATTGAGTAAGCTTATTTATGGCGTGGATAGAATAACAGAAGTGCTTCACGGTCTTAAATTCGACATAAGCTTGAGTAGTTTTTTCCAAACAAACCCTCAATGTGCTGAGAGGTTATATTCCGAGGTTATAAACCTTGCCATTAAACAAGATCTGGGGGATAAGGATGATATCGTCTTAGACCTGTTTTGTGGAACAGGAACTATTTCTCAACTTCTTGCAAAACATCACAAAGGAGAAATAATAGGTGTGGATATCGTTGAATCTGCGATCGAAGACGCTCGTATTAGCGCTGCAAATAATGGAGCTGATAACATCACCTTCCATGCCGCTGATGTAGGAAAGTTTTTACTAGAATACCCTGAGTATAAGGGCAAAATACGGACTCTTGTAATGGATCCACCTAGAGCAGGTATTTCACCTAAATCATTGCGCAAAGTAATAAGACTACTTGCTGATAGAATTGTATACGTTTCTTGTAATCCCGCCACACAAGCGAGGGATATGGCTACCCTTGAAGAGAATGGATATCAACTTATTTCTATTAAATTAGTAGACCAATTCCCGCACACAGCACATGTAGAGTCAATTGCTTTATTTGAGCGTATTCCTGGGTCTGTGCCTATAATTAACATGAGAAATCAGTGATTACTTTATCCGCTGATTCAATAAAACTACGTTCATGAAAAAGAATAAAATTCTGGATTCAGACCAAATTCAAAGAAAATTACAGAGAATAGCTCGTGAATTTATCGAGGCACATCACAATGAAAAAGAATTGATTTTAGTTGGTATTGAAGGTCAAGGTCTGGAGATGGCATCTAGATTACACGATATCGTAAAAACTATAAGTAAACTCAAAGTTCGCTTTGAAAAAATTAAGCTAAATAAAGCAGCGCCATTAAAATCCGACATGATTTGCAGTTTTTCAAAAGCTGATTTGAAAGATAAAGTGGTCATCGTAATTGATGACGTTTTATACTCAGGGAAGACATTAATTTATGCTGTTAAACATATTTTAGAATCCGAACCTAAAGGAGTCTACACAACCGTCTTAGTTGACAGGATTCATAGATCTTTTCCTATTCGCGCTGATTATTACGGTCTTACACTATCAACACATCTTAAGGAGAATATTACCGTTAATCTTAGTAAATCAGGTAAATCTATGAAAGACGCTGTTTACTTAGACACTTGATTCGTAGTTCGATCATGAATTAAAGCGCTTCTCTCAAGCGCCAACCGATTGAATTCAACTTATTGGTTAACTGATCATCATCCCACTGAATGTTATCCCACTTTTCATGAGCTCCAGAATAACAAGAAGATCTTACAAGTAGTTGTCTTCCTATTACTCTTTCAAGATCATCAGGCGACACATCTGCAAGAATAGGTCTAGTAGATAAGTTCTCTTTTAAGCGGTTAGCTAATTCAGGCACAGGAACTGACAGATGAACTACAACTCCATGGCTTCTCATCAACTTCATAGCACCATCTGCACACGGTGTACCTCCTCCTGTTGCAATAACAGATTCTGGTTCTTCCATCACTGAACGCAATAAGTCTGCTTCTTCAACTCGAAATGACTCCATTCCAAAATCTGCTATGTAATCACTTATTGAGCACCCAAATATTTCCTCTAAACGAGTATCCATATCAATCCAAGGTCTCCCCGTATGATCAGAAATACGCCTAGCTAATGTAGACTTCCCACTCCCCATAAATCCAATTAATATCAAATGCATAAGCAAGTGTACAGCATAAAATTGTAAATTAATCTATTATGCCTTATTTAACATTAACGGATAGCATCTGAATACCCTCTAAAAATCCTGTTATTTTATCTCCAGGAGCGACACTTCCCACTCCGGCAGGTGTACCGGTAAATATTAAGTCACCTGTCTTAAGAGTCATATAATTAGACAGATACACTATAAGCTTATCGACAGAAAAAATCATATCTGCAGTGTGCCCCAGCTGAACTTCGTCGTTGTTAATAAGTAGTGAGAAACTCAAGTCCTGAATATCTTTTCCAAGCTCATTTAATGGAATAAACTTCTCCGAAATTACTGCTGACCCATCAAAAGCCTTTGCCTTTTCCCAAGGGTGTCCAGCTTGCTTTAATTGTGTTTGTACATCTCTTGCAGTAAAGTCTATACCTAATCCTACTTCACAATAATATCTTGGCGCAAATTTCTCTAAAACTGCCTTTCCCCTCTTTAATATCTTCACCACCAGCTCGACTTCATAATGAACATCTGAAGTCCATTCAGGAATGTAAAATGCGTGACGCTTATGAAGGACTGAGCTCTCTGGCTTTAGAAAAAACAAAGGGTCAGAAGGCACCTCATTTTTTAATTCACGAGCGTGATCTGAATAATTCCTGCCAATACAAATAATCTTCATGTGTTCACTTATCAGTCTGCAAAGAAAGTGATAATTACTCTTCTATCCTTCGAACCATTATTTTCAGATTGTTCTTCTCCGAAGAAATTCATAATAACCCTTTCAGATGTTATTCCACTCTCTAAGATGAAGTCACGCACTGCTTTCGCTCTTGCTTTAGACAAGTCCAAATTATCCTCGCTTTCTTCTAAAACACCCGAATGTCCAGTACACAACGCCCTGACTTGAGGATATCTAAACAACAATCCGACTACCTCATTTAGGTATAGCTGAGCGTTTATTGATAAATCGTAGCTCCCATTATAAAATCTGATATCGAACTTATCAGGGATGTTTTTTATTGCTGGAAGATTCCCGTTTTCTGACACACCATTTGACAGATGATCCCCATGTCTATCCTCAAGATTTTGTATCCTTCGTGAATTTTCTTCGAGAAGCATGATTACCCTGTTTAATAAGCTTGATTCAAATGAAGATTCTGTGGCAATACCTATAGAAGGCAGCACACTGTTGTCAGCTGAATTAACTAGGCTCATTGTTTCTAATGAAAAATCTATTTCAATAGGTTTTAATGGTGAATTGGGATCAAAATTCTGCCAATCTTCTATTTCATTTGTGCTAATTGCTTCTTCAGTCACACCCACCAATGCAAGGAGTCCATGGTTTACATAGCTCCCCAACTCAATCCCTGCTTGAAGTATTACTTCCTGAATCCGAGATTGAACTAAAAAGTAAAAACGCTTTTCGAAGGGAATATCTGAGGAGTTCATGTATCGAGTTACATCTCTCGAGTCTAATTCCTGGACATCGGACAGCAATACATCTACTTCATCAGAAAACCCATCAAAAGAGACTCTTTCTTTAAACTTGCCCAAAACCATCATATCGCGAACGATTGTATTGATGTCCTTTTTTATGACTCTTAGGCTAGCTTTCCATGTCACATCACCATCAACGACATCAACAGCTCCATTCAAGTATATCTCAATAGCATCAACCATAAGACTTTTTAACTCTTCAACTTCTGGATCAGTTGCAGAACTCCAATAGTTCACGATCAACTTACCCTCTCTAGACCCAACCAATCGAGAATGATCGGTTTGGGCTTGAAGAGTATCAAGGGAAAGTAACAACACCATAAACAACCACAGCATAGAAAAAAGAATGCTGTGACCAGAATGATGAGTCCAGTTTTTAAAGTAAGTAGTGATAAAACGAAGGTCGGGAAAATTATGTAAAAAAACGAGTGATAAATCAAATCGTTTCACTAAATCTATTACTTGCCCTTACCTTTCAAAACAGTGATCACTGTATAAGCTAAAATTTTAAAATCTAAAGCCAAAGACATATTCTCTATGTACATTATGTCAAAACGTAGCCTTTGCAGCATTTCAGAAAGGTTCTCTGCATAGCCGTATTTCACCTGACCCCAAGATGTTATCCCTGGCCTTACCTTTTGAAGATGAGAAAAATGAGGGGCTTTTTCTTTGATTTTATCGATATAGTATTGACGTTCCGGTCGAGGTCCTACCAATGACATTTCTCCTACGATAACATTATAAAACTGCGGAAGTTCATCAAACCTCATTTTACGCATCCAAATACCTGAAGAAGTAACCCGCGGATCTGAACCTGAACTAAGCTGAGGAGTACCTCCACTCTCAGCATCAATAACCATAGTTCTGAACTTAATGATTTTAAAAGGCAGCCCAAATCTTCCTATTCTTTGTTGGGTATAAAACACACCACCCTTAGAGGATCGCATGACAGAAATTGCAAGAAATACCATTAAAGGAAATAACAGTATTAAAGCACAAATCGAAGCAAATATGTCAATTGCCCTTTTAATAACGATTTGCCAATGTGGCATAACTAATCTATCAACATGAATTAACGGTGTACCATAAACTGCTCCCGTTTTCACATTTCCACTTAACAAATCATAAAGTCCAGGTACTACTTTAATCGACACCCCCTTGCCTTCTAAATTAACAATAAGTTTAACCGTTCTTTCTCTGTCTGCCGGTTCAACAGCCACGATAACCTCTTCGATATCGTACTTCTTCAAGATATCATCAATATCGTCTATTCCTCCAAGCCTATTAAGTGTAAGAGCCATCGCGGGCTCCGCATTATTTACCTGAATAAATCCAAGTAGATTAAATCCAGAACTCAAAGCTTCGTCTTTCAAATCTGCAGCCAACTGAACTGCCGTCTCTGCTCCACCCACTAATAAAGTTCTAAATGCCCAAGAACCATTTCTTATGAGTTTTAAAGTTCTTGAAACGATTAACCAACGTCCTACAGACGTCAAGCTGAAGTGCAACGCTACAAGAACTCCTAAAGACGAGTAATAATGATTATAATCAACCACTACATCGTCTAACAACAAAACGAAAAAAAGTGCTAGCGAGCCTACAGCAGTAGCTCTAGAGGTTTGGGCTATTTCTAATGCTTTATGCCTTCTTATAGGGTCAGCATACATCCCTAAAACAGCATATAAACACATCCAGAAAATAGGCACAAATAAAATACCTAAGTAGTAATTTTCATCAAATATCCAGGTGTCTGAATTCATAGACCAAACCCGTTCAATATCAACCTTTCTATGAATAAACAGACCCGTCCATGCAATTCCCGCAGCAACAATATCAGAAGCTATGTAGATCCATGGCAGTAACTTATTCACCCTTTGCCCCTGCTTCATTAATAATGGACTATTTTAAAATTATCAACAACTACATACCCACTTTCTTTCCCCATATCTAAAATTGCATCAAGGGTCACCTCATAGCCATAAGCCGTTGGTGTAGAACGTAAAAAAGGACCCAAATCTAAATACATTTTATTCCATTCTTCCCCAGTAGGGTTAAGAACAATAATAGGCGTTCGCTCGGGGGTAATCCCTCCAATTGCTTCCAGCCCCACAGCAAATGAGTTATCACATCTGTAATTAAACTCTAAGAATGTAGCAACATCGCCTGTTAAATCATAAAGCTGCTCTTGAGTAGTTGAGGTAACATGTGACGCGTCCTCAGATAACATTATTAAACCACTTACCGCTCCTTCGAAAACCCAAGCTGGATCAAAAGTTCTAACAACTTCAGCAGTACTTGTAGAACTGGCCTGAAATCTATTCGCAGACTCAAAATTTTCAGATAAAATAATCTCTACTCCTGTGGCATAATGAGAATTAAATTCAACCGTATCAACTCCTCCCGGCACATAATTAAAATCCAATTCTAAAACTTCATAAAATGGGTAAGGCTTCCGAGTTGAAGAAATACCATTTACTCTCACTCCAGGAAGAAGTGTTATATGCACCACATCTTCTCCATTTTCTTGTAAGACTGGGATTGTTGCAGGAAGGGGGAAAACACCTAAAACATCCGTCTCAGAATAAACCCATATCTCAGCAATATTATTTGAGTCTGTTCCTTCATCTTCATCTGTTGAGAAATGAAAGGACGGTACTATAATCGTATGTGGCTCAACCATTTCGTTATCCCAAAGGCCACAACCTGTTATTAAAACAGAGAATAGACTTAATAATAAAATACCAATAAAATATACGATATTAATTTTCACAAGGCAAAGTTAACTGCAACTCACGCATTTAGTTGCTCCAGGAACAAGAATTATCCTGCCGATTGGAATCATATCGCCACAACCTAGACATCTACCAAACTTATCATCATTCAACCTATAAATTGCTGACTCTAACCCTTTCAACTTTACTTCCAACTGTCTTAATGCCGCCTCGTTTATACTCCTGTTATTAATCGCATCCATCCTGCTAACTCTACCTATAGCTACAGATGGAGGTGTGGGTTTTGTTAATTCCTTATACTCTTGGATGCGCTCAGAGACTTCCGCCATCTTCGATTCAATTCGCTCACGAATATCTATCTTATCTTTCTCGCTTAACATGACCACAAGATGGCTAATTTTGCACCTAAATCAATCCTTCTAACAATTCAATTTTTCATTCAATGAAATTTTTCATCGACACAGCTAACTTAGACCAAATTCGTGAAGCTCAAAACTTCGGAATCCTTGATGGAGTTACCACCAATCCTTCACTCATGGCGAAAGAAGGTATCAGTGGTCACGACAATGTAATCGCACATTACAAAGCAATTTGTGAAATTGTTGACGGAGATGTTTCCGCGGAAGTTATCGCTACCGATTACGAAGGAATGATTAAAGAGGGAGAAGTTCTCGCTGCACTCCACGATAATATCGTTGTTAAAATCCCTATGATTAAAGATGGTATTCGTGCTATTTCTTACTTCACTTCAAAGGGCATTCGCACAAACTGTACGCTCGTTTTCTCTTCTGGACAAGCTCTTCTTGCAGCTAAAGCTGGAGCTACATACGTGAGTCCATTCATAGGCCGATTAGATGATATTTCTACCGATGGTTTGGATTTAATCGAATCAATCCGTGAGATCTACGACAACTACGAGTTTTCTACACAAATTTTGGCAGCAAGCGTTCGTCACACGATGCACATTGTTAACTGTGCCCAAATTGGAGCTGACGTTATGACCGGGCCTTTAAGCGCCATTCTCGGATTGCTCAAGCACCCACTAACTGATGCTGGCCTAGCTCAATTTCTTGCGGACCACGCAAAGACAAATAGCTAAACAACTTGCTCTTATCAATTCACCCCGACAACCCTGACCCCCGAAAAGTTAGGGAAGTGATCAAAATCCTTCAAAATGGTGGGGTGATTGTTATGCCTACAGATACCGTTTACAGTTTCGCGAGTATGCTTGGCAATCGCAAAGGATTTGACCGTATCGCTCGAATTCGAGGAATTCGATCTAATAAAGCGCATTTCTCTATCCTATGTAAAGATCTCAGCGATTTAAGTCATTACACTAGCCCAGTCGCTAACGAGGTATTTAAACTTATGAAGCGAGCCCTACCAGGTCCTTTCACATTTATTCTTCAAGCAAGCGGAAATATTCCTAAGATGTTTCGTAGTTCGAAAAAGACGATAGGTATTCGTATACCCGATAACAAAGTGGCTCAAGCAATTCTAGAAGAAATAGGGATGCCTCTCGTGGTTTCTTCTGTTCATGATGAAGACCAAATTTTAGAATACACGACCGACCCTGAACTCATCGAGGAGAAACACGGGCATCATGTCGATGCTGTTATCCAAGGTGGATTCGGTGAGCTCTACGCCTCGACGGTAATAGATTGCACGAGTGGCATTCCGGAGGTGATAAGAGAAGGAAGAGGAGACATTGAAAGCATACTTTAAGGGCCTGAGCCCAATTCTATTCGTGTATTATCCTCGTGACTTAGACACGAGCATGGGGACGAATGCGGCAGAGCCGTGATCTTGTTTTGTGAATTCAGTTTCTGAGATACGATCGTAGGTAAGCATTCGCTGCTTCTTCCCGTCGCCAGAATCTCCGACGGGGATAACAAGTCGTCCCCCTATTGTTAATTGGCCTAGAAGGGAGCTCGGAGCTTCTGGGGCGCCGCATGTAACGATAATCCCTTTGTAAGGAGCGAACACTTCTTTTCCCTTATACCCGTCACCGTAATAGAGTGTGGGTTCGTAGCCCATTTCTGCAAGGAGTGACACAGCCATGTTGTGGAGTTCCTTTTGACGTTCAATAGAATATACTTTCATACCAAGCTCACACAGAACTGCACATTGATATCCAGAACCGGTACCAATTTCGAGGACTTTATCTCCGGGTGAGCAATTCAGGAGTTCAGATTGTTGAGCTACGGTTTGAGGTTGAGAAATTGTTTGGCCTGCTGGTATAGGAAATGCCTTATTCGTATATGCAAATTGTTCGAATGTGGAGTCTAAGAAGAAGTGGCGAGGCACCTTCGCAATGGCAGCAAGGATTTTCTCACTACAAATCTTTTGCGAGCGGAGCTCTTTCACGAGCTGTTTACGTAGGCCTTTGTGCCTATAATTATCTTCACGTTTCACAAGAAGAAAGATAGTGAAGTGATTTGGTAAAATTGTGGAAAGATTGTGGGAATTCTCAAAAATCAATTTGTGAATAAGCCCCCTAATTTTACTGTATGAAAAAGCATTGGTTTAATTGTAAGGTTGGTTATATGAAGCCCGATTCAGAGGGCAATGAAACGAAGAAAACAGAGCAGTTTGTTTTAGATGCTTACACATATACCGAGGCAGAGACTCGAATGGTTGAAATTCTTGAGGCTGAAGGCATTAGACCTTTTGAAATAACCCAAATCACGAAGACCACAGTGATCGAAGTTATCCGTTTTGCTGAGTGCGACAAGTGGTTTAGAGTGAAGATATCGCTCACTACCGTTGACGAAAGCAAAGGTGTTGAAAAAGAGGCCAATCAATATATCCTCGTATCAGCAGCCGATGTACGAGATGCGTATGACAAAGCTTCCGGACATATGAACGCAGTTAAAGTAGGATACATCATCCCTTCAGTAGTCTATCAAAAGATTGCAGAGGTATTCCCTCTTGAGGAATGGACACCTGTGACGGAGCCCGTCCTAGCGGAATAGGTGTATCGTACCTGTAAATGGTACCATACCATCGCAGTCGAACTCAGTAATTTCGTCTCCTTGCTCTGTTACGATTTGGTCTCCTTCATTACAAGGAATTTCGAGTACGTAGTAATACACCCCTTCTGGAGCTCCATCAACTCCCGGATCCCATCCAGCGGAATGCCCAAAATCAATGTGCTCGAATACAACCGTGCCCCAACGGTTGTA
>DBBW01000024.1:92181-92670 GCA_002292405.1 Flavobacteriales bacterium UBA974 | reverse complement strand
TTCTTTAAAACTATGTATGGTAGCGGAAGGTAATGCTAATTGCTACCCCCGTTTTGCACCCACTATGGAGTGGGATACAGCTGCAGGACAGGCAATTTGCGAGCATGCAGGTTTTAAGGTTATTGATTGGAGTACAAAGCAAAACATGTTGTATAATAGAGAAGAGTTATTAAACAATTGGTTTTTAGCAAGTTGATTTTAAAGTCACAGAAATAAAAAACGGACTACCGGTTGAAGTCGAGAAAAATATAATCAGTTGATTAAAAGAAGTACAAAAATAAAAGTAGCATTAATCACTGGAATTACAGGACAAGATGGTTCTTATTTAGCGGAGTTATTGTTAGAAAAAGGATATATGGTACATGGTGTTAAAAGAAGATCATCACTATTTAATACTGATAGAATCGATCATTTGTACCAAGACCCACATCACCCAGATCAAAGATTAAAATTGCATTACGGAGATTTATCTGATGCAATGAATTTGAC
>DBBW01000024.1:73530-92029 GCA_002292405.1 Flavobacteriales bacterium UBA974 | reverse complement strand
TTTTATGACGAATCCTCTCCGTTTTATCCTCGCTCTCCTTATGGAGTTGCGAAAATATATGGTTTTTGGATTACTAAAAATTATCGTGAAGCTTATAATATGTTTGCGTGTAATGGTATTTTATTCAATCATGAATCACCAAGAAGAGGGGAGACTTTTGTAACAAGAAAAATCACCCGTGCAGTATCAAAGATAGCATTTGGTCTGCAAGAGAAGTTCTATTTAGGA
This sequence comes from Flavobacteriales bacterium UBA974, assembly GCA_002292405.1. GTDB lineage: Bacteria > Bacteroidota > Bacteroidia > Flavobacteriales_D > Sanyastnellaceae > UBA974. The sequence continues at coordinate 91,801 of DBBW01000024.1, read as the reverse complement.
AATTTAGATGCTAAACGTGATTGGGGCCATGCAAAAGACTATGTTAGAATGATGTGGATGATTTTGCAAGCGGACCAACCGGAAGATTGGGTAATTGCCACAGGGGTAACTACTACAGTGCGTGACTTTGTACGCTTGGCTTTTGCAGAAGTTGGAATAGAATTAGAATTTAAAGGAGAGGGAGTAGATGAGAAAGCTTTTGTTACAGCATGTAATTATAAAAATTTTCAATTAGAAATAGGTAAAGAAGTGTTGTCTGTTGATCCGTCTTATTCCCGTCCCACAGAGGTTGATTTGTTGATTGGAGATCCTTCAAAGGCGAAGAATAAATTAGGTTGGGTTCCTGAACACGATTTGGCTTCTTTAGTAAAAGATATGATGAAAGGTGATGTTTCTTTAATGAAAAAGGAGGCTGTGTTATTAAAAGCAGGACAAGATATTTTGAAGCTGAATAATAATCTTTAGAAACAAGACTGTAATTTGTAGTTTTAAGAAAAATAATAATAAAAAAAGACTAGCGGTGGTAGTCGACGGAAAAAGAATTATACAGGAAGAGATTATTGCGAAGAAAAGGGAATTGAGATCTATTAAAATTCAAGAGATCACAGATTATCTTCAAGTGGGCTTAGAAACCAAGTGAAACAAGCAGAAAGTAAATAAGAAATGAATATAACAGTTATAGGATCTGGATATGTTGGGCTAGTCTCAGGAACTTGTTTTGCAGAGATGGGAAATAGGGTTACTTGTGTAGATATAGACCCTGTCAAGATTGAAAAACTAAATCAAGGGATCATTCCTATTTTTGAACCTGGTTTAGAGGCCATGGTTTTAAAAAATTTAAAAAACGAAAATTTATTTTTTACAACAGAGCTAGACAAAGCTTTACAAAATTCGGAAATAGCATTTATAGCTGTTGGAACTCCCATGGGAGATGACGGCTCTGCTGATCTACAATATGTTTTAGCTGTTGCTAAATCTATAGGCCAATCGTTGCAAAAAAGATTGATCGTGGTCGATAAATCTACAGTACCTATTGGAACTGCAGATAAAGTAAAGGCGACCATTCAAAAAGAACTAGATATACGGAATTCTGATTTACAGTTTGATGTGGTTTCGAATCCTGAGTTTTTAAAAGAGGGAGCTGCTATTGATGATTTTATGAAGCCAGATCGGGTAGTTATTGGAGCAGAATCTGAGTTTGCCTTTAAAAAAATGAAGGAATTATATAGTCCTTTTTTTAAATCACATGACCGTTTTATCACGATGGACATTCGTTCTGCTGAAATGACAAAGTATGCAGCTAACGCAATGCTGGCTACCAAAATATCTTTTATGAATGAAATTGCCAATATCTGTGAAAAGGTAGGGGCAGATGCCAATCAAGTTCGAATTGGAATCGGTTCAGATCAGCGTATAGGATACAGTTTTATATATCCTGGAGCAGGCTATGGAGGTTCTTGTTTTCCAAAAGATGTAAAAGCTCTTACAAAAATAGCGAAGGAAAATGGCTACACTGCGCAATTGATCACCGCAGTTGAAGAGGTAAATGATGCACAGAAATTAGTAATCGCGCAGAAAATTATAACCCGTTTTGGAGAAGACCTAACTGGGTTTACTTTTGGGGTTTGGGGTTTGGCTTTTAAGCCAGGAACCGATGACATGCGAGAAGCACCAGCGATTTATGTGATAAAGGAATTAGTAAGTAGAGGTGCTAAAATACAAGCATACGACCCAAAGGCGATTGATGAAGCAAAAGAGCATTATTTAAAAGGAGTTCAAAACATAAGTTATGTAGCTTCTAAATATGATGTTTTAAAAGACTCAGACGCACTCGTTTTACTAACGGAATGGAAAGAATTTCGTTCGCCTGATTTTGATGAGATTAAAACGCAATTGAAAACTCCGGTTATTTTTGATGGTCGTAATCAGTATAATACATTTAGCCTCGATAAAAAAGGATTTGAATATCATCAAATAGGAAAATAATAAATGAAAATATTAGTTACTGGCGCAGCTGGATTTATTGGATTTCACACTTGTTTAAAATTAGCGAATCAAGGTCATGAAGTTTATGGTATTGACAACATCAACGACTATTATGATCCTAAACTAAAATTTGATCGATTAAACGAATTAGGGTTTAACCAAGCTGAATCAAAACTCTTTAAAAATCAAGTTCAAAGTGCTATATTCAATTCTTTAAGATTTTCTAGAATAGATCTAGTTGATAATGAAAGTATTGATAATCTATTTAAGCAAGAACAATTTGAAATAGTTTGTAACCTGGCAGCTCAGGCGGGTGTACGATATTCTATAGAAAACCCAAAAGCGTATATTGATAGTAATATCTCAGGGTTTTTAAACATTCTTGAAGGATGTCGAAATCATAAAGTAAAACATTTGGTGTATGCTAGTAGTTCTAGTGTATATGGAGAGAATGAAAAAGTTCCTTTTGAAACTACAGACAATGTAGATCACCCAATTAGTTTATACGCTGCTACAAAAAAGAGCAATGAATTAATGGCCCATACTTATGGACATTTATATGGTTTTAAAACCACGGGATTACGGTTTTTTACAGTCTATGGCCCCTGGGGAAGACCGGATATGGCTTATTACCTATTTGCTGAAGCGATCTCTAATAATAGACCTATTAAAGTATTTAATAATGGTGAAATGGAGCGTGATTTCACCTACATTGATGACATTGTAAATGGTGTTACTAAAATCATTGAAAAAAACATTGACTCAAGAGAACATTATAAAATATATAATATTGGAAACAATAAAACCGAAAGTTTACAAGATTTCATCACAACTATTGAACAAGCAATCGGCAAGGAGGCAATTAAAGAAATGTATCCAATGCAACAAGGAGATGTTCCTAGAACATTTGCGGATATAGATGAATTAATCAAAGATTATAGATATTCTCCAACTACCGATATTAAGTCTGGTATTGAAAACTTCATGAATTGGTTCTTGAATTATAATAAAAATAATTAATGAGAAAGAAAATACTATTAATTTTTGGTACAAGACCTGAGGCTATTAAGATGGCCCCCCTGGTTAAAGAGTTTAAAAAATACCCAGAAAAATTTGACACTAAGGTATGTGTTACAGCGCAACACAGAGAAATGTTAGATCAGGTATTAGATTTTTTTGAAATCAAGCCAGATTATGATCTAGACTTAATGAAGCCAGGCCAAAACCTATATGGATTAACTGCTACTATTATTGAGTCTCTAAAGCCTATATTAGAAGCGTTTACTCCAAACTATGTTTTTGTTCATGGAGACACTACGACAACTATGGCAGGTTCTATAGCTAGTTTTTATTCTGGTGCTAAAGTTTGTCACGTAGAGGCGGGCCTTAGAACAAATAATAAGTTATCCCCTTTTCCCGAAGAAATCAATCGTCAAATTACTGGAAGGATTTGTGATTATCATTTTGCTCCAACAGAAACGTCGAAAAATAATTTATTAAAAGAGAATATTACTGAAGATTCAATTTTAGTTACAGGAAATACTGTAATTGATGCATTGTTAAAATCTATTGAAATAGTTAATGAAAACCCGAGTCAATTGATTCAAGAGCTCTCAAAAAAAATAGGAGATCAGGAAGTTGTTTTGGTTACAGGACACAGAAGAGAGAATCATGGAGCTGGTTTTGAAAGTATATGTAAAGCTTTAAAAGAAATTGCAGAAGACGATACAAATCGTTTGATTATTTATCCAGTTCATCTGAACCCAAAGGTACAAGAGCCTGTAAATAGAATCTTATCGGGTATTAACAATGTATTATTAATTGATCCTTTAGCTTACCAAGATTTTATTTGGCTCATGAATCGGTCTAAAATTATTATAACTGACAGTGGAGGTGTTCAAGAAGAAGCGCCAAGTTTAGGAAAACCTGTGTTAGTTATGAGAGATACAACAGAAAGGCCAGAGGCAGTTGAAGCAGGGACAGTTTTGTTGGTAGGAACCAATGAAGGTTTGATTATTTCTAAAGCATTGGACTTACTAAACAATGAAGATAATTTTCTAAAAATGTCAAAGCTTCATAATCCATATGGAGACGGATTGGCATCAAAAAGAATTGTAGAGTTTATAAATAAAATAAAATAATGAATCCAGAAGTAGTTACCATAGGTTTAGGATACATAGGATTACCAACTTCGGCACTCATAGCCTCTCGTGGTACACTTGTCTTAGGTGTTGATATTAATCAGAAAGTTGTTGATACAATAAATCAAGGGAAGATACATATTGTTGAGCCCGACTTAGACAAAATTGTTTCCAAAGCAGTGTCTGATGGTTTTTTTAAAGCATCTACAAAACCAAGTTCAGCAGAAGTATATTTAATAGTAGTTCCTACACCTTTTAAAGGAAATCACGAACCAGATATTTCATTTGTAGAAGCCGCAACCAAGGCAGTTATACCATTATTAAAGAAAGGGGATTTATATATTATAGAATCTACCTCACCAATTGGGACTACTGAAAAAATGCAAAAACTAATATTTGGATTAAGACCTGAACTTGAAGGAGGTATTCACATCGCATATTGTCCTGAAAGAGTATTGCCAGGAAATGTAATGCATGAACTCGTTGATAATGATCGTGTTATCGGTGGTGTCGATGAGGCTTCTACTCAAAAAGCAATCTCATTTTATAGTAAGTATGTGAAAGGTGAGTTGCATGGAACGAATGCCCGTACTGCTGAGATGTGTAAATTAGTAGAAAACTCTTCAAGAGACGTTCAAATAGCTTTTGCTAATGAACTTTCTTTCATATGCGATAAGGCAGACATTGATGTGTGGGAATTAATTAATCTAGCAAATAAACATCCTAGAGTAAATATACTGCAACCAGGTTGTGGGGTTGGAGGTCACTGTATCGCAGTGGACCCTTATTTTATTGTTTCAGATTACCCAATGGAATCAAAAATTATTGGGACTGCAAGAGAAGTAAATAATTACAAATCATTTTGGTGTGCTGAAAAAATACAAAATGAAAAACTTAAATTTGAAATACAACACAGTCGAAAACCAAAAACAGCTTTAATGGGTTTAGCTTTTAAACCAAATATTGATGATTTAAGAGAATCACCAGCTAAATATATAGCTCAAAAAGTTATGCAAAACTCTAATAATGAGGAACACTATATAGTAGAACCCAATATTATTAGCCATTCAGTTTATAAATTAACTGATTATCAAACAGCTATCGAGAAAGCTGATATTATAGTGTTTTTGGTTGCTCATAAAGAGTTTGAAAACCTATCATTTACTGAAAATAAAGTTGTTTTAGATTTTTGTGGAATAAAAAATAAATAAATCTTTACAATATGGTATAATTAACATTGATAGATATAAAATAAATGCCAAAAACTTTATTTCAACAAACTTTTAGTGGACTTAATTGGACCTTATTTGGCACTTTTTTGACGTCAATTTTTAATCTTCTAGTATTAGTAGTGTTAAGTCGTTTATTAACACCTAATGACTTTGGTATAGTAGGTGCAGCTTTAATAGTAATAAATTTATCTTTAATTTTCACGGAAATAGGTGTTGGTCCTGCGTTAATACATTATCAAAATATCACTAAAGAACATATTGATTCCTCAGTTATTTTTTCAATAGGAATGGGATTAATCACTACCATTATTATTTACCTTTTATCCCCTACGATTTCACGTTACTTTGGAATTCCTGAACTTAACAGTGTTTTAAAAGTTTTAAGTTTTTTGTTCTTATTGAAGTCCTTAACAGCAATTTCGGAATCTTTACTAATTAAAAGATTGGAATTTAAAACTATAACACTTATAAGATTATTCTCCTATGGGGTAGGTTATACTTTCTTTGGGATTCTATTTGCTTTCTTAGGTTTTAGTTATTGGGGACTTATAATAGGGACCGCAATTAACTTCCTACTAGAAACATTACTTTTTACATACTTTTCCAGGATTAAGTTTGATTTTAAATTTTCTATTTTCCATATTAAAGAGTTATTGGGTTACGGATCATCTTTTTCAATAAATAAAATATTTGCTAACATAGCCCTTCAAGGAGATAATTTTGTGATTGCTAAGACTTTAGGTTCGACTTCTTTAGGGTTATATACTAGAGCGTATCAAATTTTCACATTCCCTATAAATCTTTTTGGACAAGCCATTAGCAAGGTCTTGTTTTCATCTTTTTCCATTATTCAAAATGATAGACCCAAGATATCTGTCATCTATCAAACTTTAGTTTTCTCAGTAGCTATGATTTCTGGACCAATTACCTGTTTTTTATATTTCTTTGCTGAGGAAATTGTTTCTGTAATTTTAGGAAATCAATGGTTAGAATTGGTTCCTGCTTTACAAATACTTGCCCTATCATTTTATTTTCGTTTGGCATATAAACTTGTAGATCCATTGATAAATGCTTTTGGAAATCTAAATCGAAAAGCTGTTTATCAGTTTATATATGCAAGCTTGATTTTGGGTTTAGGATACTTAGGAAGTAACTATGGTCTTAAAGGTGTTGCTGCAGGAGTTGGGTTTTCTATTTTCATTTATTATTTATTGGTGACAAGTATGGTTTTAAATTATTTAGAACTTTCATTACTTTCCTTTTTATATCTACACATAACACCAATTTTAATAGCTGCTTTTAATTTTCTCTTATTTTTTTATATAAAATCATTAAATCTTTTTGATAATAACATTTTAAAATTAGCAATAAATATTATAGCATTAATTGTTTTAAACTCATTGCTTTTATACCTTTTTAGAAAAATTATATTAGAAAAAATAGACTGGATGCTCCGAAAATTACCTTACATTTATAAAAATGAACTTGATGAATAAAAAAGAAACAATTGCAATTCATGGCTCCTATTTCGGCTTGAATTTTGGAGACACTTTAATAATTTCAATAATTAATAATTGGGTGAAAGAATTTAGACCAAATGCAGAAATCAATCTTCCTTTTGTTAATTCATCTAAAGAAGCTAATCAAATTGTCTTTAATGAAAATTATATTAAAGATCCTTCTTTAAAAAATACAACAGCACTAATTTTTGGTCCCGGCGGGTATTTTGGAGAACCAAATGGGTCATTTTTAAAAAGGCAATACTGGTATCTCAGAAATTACAAAAGGCATTTGTTTTGGAATAAGAAATTATATAAGAAAAACATTCCATTTATGATTGTAGGAGTAGGTGTTGGGCCTATTAATAATTCTTTAATGAGAAAAACAATTATTAAACTATTTAAAAAAGCACAATTTATAGCTGTGCGTGACCAAGTATCTAAGGATTATTTGGTGGATTGGGGGATCCCAATTGAGACAATAAATACAACAAGAGATGTTGCCCTTTCGATTGAAAGTAAACAGGAAAAAAGGGGTTTAAGGGATAAACGTAGAATTGGAGTTCATTTTTCGGGTAATGAGCTTTCAAAATTTGGTAAAATGGATGAGTTTATAGCTTTTATTAAATATTTAATACAAAACTATGAAGTTGTTTTAGTTGAAGATGAGCCAAATCAAACAAAGAAATTGAATTCTGGATCTCTTTATGAACGCTTAAAATTCGAGAAAATTAGCTTACCTACAGTAAATTACGAAAATCCTAAAAAATTATTGAATGATTTGCAAATGTTAGATGCAATAATTACCTCTAAGTTGCATGTAGGTATTCTAGGGTATTCTTATCTAATACCAGTTCTTTCTATTCCGAAACATAAAAAAACAAGAAGGTTTTATGAGCAAATAAACAGATCAGAATTTTGTTTAGATTTTCAGACTCTTGAAATTGAATTTTTAATTAAAACATTTGAAGAATGTATTGCATCTCCAATTATGGTAAACAAAATGAAAGATGGGGCTTTATTAAATAAAAAGATGGTTGGAGAATTTTTAAGCCAACTTTAGGTTGCTATTGGTTCTGAAAATTTTCTTTATAAAATGGTAGCTAACTATTTTTCATAAAATTACTGCTGAGGTTCTATGATACAAACTATTTATTTATTAATCATCGGAATTAGTACTTTCTTGGGACTTAGGAATTTGAAATTTCTAATTCCAGCTGTTTTTGTAATAAACATAGTTACAGATAGTATTATCTTATTAAGTGAAGATTTTATAATTAATCCGGGTTATATACGCCTCTTTACACTGCTTTTGTTAATTATATCAGTTTTTAGTAAGATAGTAAAAGATAAAACTTTTTTATTGATTATTATCACAATAGTTTATTTTTTAATTATCGGTTTAGTTAATAGTTCAAATTTTATCGTAAGTATTGAGGGAATTGCAAAATTATTTATACCCTTTATTTTTTACCCCATCACATTAAAACTTAATGAATCTATTAATTTTACTTCAGAGCGTATTTTAGTAAAGACTCTTAATTATATTGTTATTTATGTAACAATATTGTTTTTAGTATTTCAATATTTCCAAATTGGGGAAAGTCCGTATATAGATGGTTTCTTTTATCTGGGGGGGTTTAATATTCAAATAACTTACTTTTTAGCATATACAATTATTATGTTGATTTACTTTTTTAAAACACAGAAAAAAAACTCTAAATTACATCGTGTTTTCAAACTTATAATTATTGCTTGTGCAATTATTTCTATAATTTTTATATTTAGAAGAACAGCGATTTTGAGTGTTTTATTTTCCATTTCCAGTTTATTTTTCATTTACAAAAAGAATATTTTATATTTTATTTTTATTGGATTATTCTTTATATTTTATTCTAATTTTTTTACAGTAAAAAATAATATTTTTGATGAAATAATTGAGAAAAGGTCAAGAAATGAGTTAGTGGATGAAGGAAGATATATGGAGTTTTTTACTATTTACAAAGATTTAGCTTATCATGGATTTCCTAATTTTTTATTAGGAAATCAGCTTTTTAACTCAAAAGAATATTTTGAAAAAGAGTCTATTTTTCAACTTAACAATCAAAGCCAACTCCATACAGATGCTGGAGCCATTTTGCATGGCTCTGGTGTGTTTGGCTTTTTATTATATTTAATAGTGCTATTTTCAATTTTAAAAAAAGTATATAAGTCAGCTTCTAAAAGAGACTATATTTTTCCTCTATTACCAATTTTATTATCATTTGTGCTCTTTTCAATTTCAGGTCAATATTATATAATAACAGCTTTGTCAAGTTTTTTTATATTTTTAGGTTTTATTTCTTCGGATAATAAAACAATCACGGTATATAAACGCCATCTTAGCTAAACTTAAGTTATACGTATTATAGTGATATCTTTTTAATTATATTTAAATGAGAGTTTTATTTATTGCAGGCGGGAATTCTAAAAATTTTGATATAGCACCATTTATTAAAGCACAAGGAGAATCATTGGTCAATGAGGGAGTAGAAATTATTTACTTTCCAATAAGAGGTAAGGGGTTGAAGGGTTATTTAAATGGGGTTTTTCAATTGAGAAGATTTCTTAGAAAGAATCCAATTGATATTATTCATGCGCATTATACTTTATCGGGATTAACCGCTGTGCTTGCTTTATCAGGAAAACCTATAGTCTTGTCTTTAATGGGAACTGATGCTTACGGTGAATATATTGGCGAGAATAAAATTAAGTTTGGAAGCCAATATTTAATCATCCTTACCTATCTAATTCAACCATTCGTAAAAAATATTATTTGTAAATCGGAACATATTCAAACTTATGTATACTTAAAAAATAGATCAAAAATAATTCCAAACGGAATTCTTCTTCAATCTTTTTTACAGAGTGTCAAAACCAGGGTTATTAAAGAACACTCAAAATCTCATCAAAAACAAATTTTGTTTCTTGGTGACAAATTGGATCCAAGGAAAAATTATAAATTGGTTGAGGATGCTGTAAGGTTGATAGGGTCAAATGACATTCAAATTTTAGCACCATACCCTATACCACATAATGAGGTAGTGGAATATTTAAATTCAGTAGATGTTCTGGTAGTACCATCTTTTATGGAGGGTTCCCCAAATTTGGTGAAAGAGGCTATGGCTTGTAACTGTCCTGTGGTTGCAACAAATGTTGGTGATATCGCTTGGCTTTTTGGCAATGAACTAGGTCATTTTGTAACAAGTTTTAATATAGAAGAAGTTTCTGAAAAAATTAAGCAGGCTCTTCATTTTTCTGAAAATTACCATAAAACTATGGGAAGAGATAGAATTTTAGAATTAGGCTTAGATTCTAAAACAATAGCAAAAAGAATTATTAAATTATATATTAACGTATTGGATAAAAATAATTAAAACTTTTTTGAATTACAGAGAGTGTGAATTAAAAAAAATATTTGACATTATTTGTTTAAATATATGAGTCTTTTTTTATAAAAAAAGCACAATTAAAAGTCTATCTTTGTTGAAAGATATGACTTTTGTTTTGCTAATAATTTCAAGGACAATTTGTTGTTACAAGTTTAAATACAACTGGTTTTTTTAACGATAAATTGAACTCATTTTTGATAATGAAAAACATAAGTGTCCATAATGAGAATTATATAATTAAGCTAACTTATTAGAATCATGAAAATTTGGATTGATCTAACTAATTCTCCTCATATTAATTTCTTTAAGCCATTTATAAAAAAATGGAAAGAGGAAGGCCACGAGGTAACTATTACAGCTAGAAACCTAGCTAATACTATTGAATTAATTAACCAAAACGTTTGGGAATATCATGAAATTGGTAGTCATGCAGGAAAGAATAAAATTAGAAAATTATTTTATTTCCCTATGCGAGTGCTATCATTATACACATTTCTCAAAAAGAATAAACCAGAAATAGGTATATCACATAGCTCGTTTTATTCACCAATTGTTTGTAAACTATTAAATATACCATCAATTTATTTAAATGATAATGAACATGCAAAAGGTAATTATTTAGCTTTCAAATTTGCGACGCTTAATATGTTGCCAGAATTCCTATCGGCAAAGGCAAAACAGTTAAAATGGTTAGATAAATACAATGTTGAGTTTTATACTGGCATAAAAGAAGGGATTTATCTTTCACAAATTGAGGGTATACAACAACAAAAAAACCATGAAAAAGTTCACACAAAAATATTCATAAGACTCGAGCCTTGGTCTGCTGAATATTATAAAGGTAATAGCGATTTTATGGATCCAATTATCCAGAAATTGAACATGAAATATGATGTAGTAATCCTTCCACGCAGTGTTGAACAAATTGAACATTTTAAAACAAATAAATTTAAAGGTGTGCAGGTTTCTCTGAAACCAATGAAGCTAGAAGATATTTTAAAAGAATGTTTTGTGTTTATTGGCGCTGGTGGTTCCATGACAAGAGAATTAGCGTTTTTAGGTGTCCCTACTTTATCTGTTTATCAGGGTGATTTATTGTCTGTAGATAAGCACCTGATTAATACTGGTATAATGAAATACAGCTCTAATCCTAAAATAGAGGACATAGAAAATTTAATGAAGAAACAGTATCCAAAAAATAATATTATCTTATTTAAAAAAGGTGCTAAAGCATTTGAATTTATTGATAATAAAATAAAAGAATTAGGAATTAATAAGAAAAAATACCTTTAATTTTTACTAGTAAAATGTAAGTTTCCAAATCAAAGAAATTACTTTTTTAGGTTATAATAATATGTTATAAATTATACTCATTAGTGGAATCCTCATTAATATTAAATATAACTTAAAGCCTTAATTAATTACAAATATAAATATAACATGAAAATTTTAATTTACGGTTTTGGAAGAATGGGTTTAACTCATTTTTCTATACTAAATGGTTTAAACCCGGACCATAATTTTTCAGTGATTGAACCCAACAAAATACTAAGGTCGATTCTAAAGAAAAATATTAAAGCAAAATTTTATGCTGATGATTCAACTTTAAAAGATTCCTTTGACATTACTTTAATTACAACACCTCCTTCTATACATCTTCAACTTCTTGAAAAAAGTGTAAGAAGAGGTGATAAACAAATATTTGTTGAGAAACCTTTTGGAGGTTATACAAATATTAAGCTGGAGAATATTTCCGAATCCAGTAATATTAACATAGGTTATGTACTTCGTTTTAATCCTTGTATTCAATGGGTTAAATCTAATATTAATTCTCAAGATATTAAATCTATTCATGGGCAATATATTAGCAACACGATTGAGAAAAAGCCTACAGGTTGGCGAAATGGCGAATTTTCAGGTGTTTTAAATGAAATGGGATCTCATGTTATTGATTTAATCCTATACATTGTTGGCAATGATCAAATTCAGGTTCTAAGTTCCAAAAAAGAATCTATAGTTTCTGATATTGATGATGTTGTTGAAGCAACATTAAAAACAAAAAGTGATATTTTTGTTTCACTGTATTTTAATTGGGTTAAGAAAGATATTAGAAAACCTATTTTTGGTTTAGAAATAGAAATGAAGGATGGTTTCAAATACTCTATAGACCAACAGCAAATAAATAAATATAATATTAATGGAAAATTTATAGAAAAAATTGCAGTAACAGACTTAGCCAAAACGGTTCCTTTTTACCTTAGAGGTGTTGATTTTACAGCTCAAATGTTAGATTTACTTGGAGATCGGAAAATAATGGCAGATGTAAATGATGCTTTAAAAGTTAATATTTTAATTGACAAAATCGTAAATAATGAAGATAATACTGGGAGATAATCAATTTTTTGGAGTAAATCATTTTGATCTTGAAAAAGGTGTACAAACGAAGTTAAAATTTGATACAACAAAAAAGATAGAAATATTTATAAGAAATTCATTATCCGTGGGCATGGATGGTTTCATGATAAATTCCAACGACAAGGGCTATGAACTTATTACTACAACTAAGTTTGATAGTAGTAAAGAAATTCATTATAGCATCCCTTATCCACATAAGTATGCTAGCATGGTAAATGAAAGAGGAATGATGAGTTTATTTGGGCATATTATCAAAAACACTTCTTTTATTAAAAACCTCATTGGAGGAATTAAACTAGTAGCAACACAAAACTTAAAGAGTATAACCCCTCTTGCATTAAATCTAGAAGTACCTAAAAATTTAAAAAAAGGAAGCTATATTTATATGCAGAATATAATTACTGACTTGTTAATGGGTATGGGACGTGGTGATATTTTAATTGAGTACATTAAATCGGTAAGCAAAATGGGTTATAAACCAGGGATTATAACATTAAACCCAATTATGTTTGATAAACTTTTAAAAAATGAACAAGATGCAAATTGGTTAAAAGATTTGGTTGTTTGTTTTAATATAAATAAGGAAGGATTTAATGTTTTTCCTTCTCTAGACGCTGTTGAGTCTTTTATAGAAATGAGGCCCAAGTATAAGTTGATGGGAATGAGTGTTTTTTCAAGCGGTGCTGCTAATATTCCTTCTTCAATAAATTACATAAAGAAACTCAAATTAGATTATATTGTTTTTGGGAGTTCACGACTAGAAAATATAAAAGCTAATTTTGACTTATTTAAAATAAAAGAGTGACGTCCTCCCGATAATTCTGACAGAGAGCTAAGTTGAAATTCTGACTTAGATTTACTCTATGACAATGAAAAGAAACTGAAGAAAATTCATTTTAAAATTTAAAACTCAAGTTGTCCTTGCCTCTCTTACCGAGAGTGAGACTATCTAGCAATTAACTACACGTTTTTAGATCCACCCTACGGCTCTTTCAAGACATCTTCTAAAGAGAGTGAGAAGGTTGAAGACAAGCTCTATAAGAAGATTGTATGCCTGCAGGTCCAGTTCGACTTTGTAAAAAGATCTTGGCGAGAGTTGACCATTAGCTTAAGACAGATGATGGTTGATACACAAATGGAATCTATTAGTAACAGCATGCAATACGAGCTTCTTAGTATTAGTCGATCGAGGCTGTATTATAAGCCTGTATTCTAGTCTGCAATAAACTTTGATCAGATGGAGATTATCGATAAAGTGATTTACGACAGACCCCTTTACGGCATTCGGCGAAGGACTCTCTGAATACTTTCAGCTCTACAACTACGAGAGACCTCATCAACCGTAGAAATACGAAACACCAGATAAACAATATAATGAACTCAAATAGGCAACTTGACTTACCAGCAAAATCAAACTAACTTTAACACATTCTCGGTCGAAGAATTGGGAGCATTACAAATAACATCAGTGTTTTGCAAATGGTGGTGATCAAAATAATAACACCATTCCTGAGAAATTAATATGTGATCAAATGGGAATCTCTTTGATTGATGGTTTGGGAGATAAAATACAGTCCAGTAGCTGGTTATTAAAAACGTAAATTATTTTAGTTAAATTTGAATTCACTTTTAAATTTTACGATACATGCCTTTTGATCCAAAAACAGCTCGTAATGCAGGAAAGAAATCTAAAAGAGGTCCAGCAAAAAAAGAGGAGTCTACGATTAAACAAAAGATGGAGCTGTTGTATGAAGAAATTCTAGATGAGCTCTTGGTAAATCAAAAAAGTTTAACAAAAACGGAGCGTGTCAAATTATTTGTTACGCTATCCAATTATATTTTCCCGAAAACTAAATCAGTAAGAGATCAGTTTACCCTGGACAAACTTAAGGAAATTGATAATCAAGATCTCTTTGATAAAGACCGTGACCCTACCAAATAACCCCCGCTTTTTCCATAAACAAATCAGCCAATGCATCTTTGTTCTGATGCGTACCAATGTAAGTTAGAAACGTACTCTCTTTGGTGTGTCCGGTTATGTTCATCAGAAGTGGAGTTTCAATTTTTCCATAATAATTAGACGCAAAAGACCTTCTCATAATATGTGAGGTTACAAATTCATATTTAGGCGCTTCAACGATTTCCTTTCTTCTGGTTTTAGGATTGTTTTTGAAACCACGAACAACTTCGCTAATTTCTGCAATTTTACAAATCAGTTTAATTTGCTTGTTAAAAGCCACTTGAGAAAGAGCTTTTGGAAATTTATTTTCTAATAGAGATATCACCAGCGGATCTGCCACGCCAATGGTAATGGCTTTCTTTGTTTTCTGTTGCATGATATCAATGTAAAGTCCATTAGTAGCTTTTCGAATATTACTGGGTTTGAGACTTAACAAATCAGACACCCTTTGCCCAATAGAGAGACCAATAAGAAACCATTTATAGCTATCTTCTAAATCACTTCGGATTCTTTCTAACCCTTTTAGAATCTTTATTTCTTCTGGATTCAAAAAATGAATGATCCGATCTGAACTTTTCTGTTTGAAGGATTCTATATAATTTGAATAGGGGTGAATAGCAAACCCACTTTTCTCTGCATCCCTTAAAATAATCTTCAATAATTTAAGCAATTGACCGCAATAATTATCACTGTATTGTTTCTCTATTTTCAGAAATCGAGTGAAAGATTCAGCGGTATTTTTATTAATTGAACTGAGATATAATATCTGAGATTTCTCAAGTTCATATTCTTGAGTGATCCTATAAAGTGATTTATAGGTTCTAATAGTATTGTATGCCAAACCCACAGTCCCATATCCTTTGACTCTTTTTGTAGCAGAATTTGCAATAAATTCACTTAAATATTCCAGAAATAAGGTCCCATTTCCTATTTTTGAATGAGAATTATTGACTTGTATTTGAGGCTTTTTGTAAAAATTAACGTGCATTTAACGTACGTTATTAAAAATATTTAACATGTATATAGCGTATTTTTTTTAATCATTTAACGATTTCAGAATAAAAATATAACGAACTATTATATATAAATATACGTTATTTTCTTTAAATAAAAAAGTTAATTACCTAGTTTTTAATAAGTTATAGATTTATTTTTGAAGACTACAGACTGTAGTCTTTAAAAATATCAACCTAGAGGAATTATCTCTTTCGTATTTAAATCCAGATTTGACTAGTCTGATGTGTCCTCATCCTCCAGTACTGGAAACTTGGTTTTAAAATCTTCTAAAGCATTTCTGTCACATACAAGTTGTACAACATCGTCTTGTGTGGCTTGGTCGCGAATCCCTCCATAAAAATCAACAGCAAAGCTTTCTCCCGGGTAAATTATACTATTTGCATCAGCACCCGTTCTGTTGACTCCCATCACGTAACACTGGTTTTCAATTGCGCGGGCTTGGAGAAGGGTTAGCCAATGCTTGATGCGAGCTTGATGCCAATTTGCGACATAGAGTGCGATGTCATATCTGTCTTCAAGTGTGTTTCGAGAAGAGCATGGAAACCTGAGGTCATAGCAGATTTGTAGCAGAATTTTCCAACCTCGGAATTCTACGATCTTTTTCACCAGTCCTTTTTCGAAAAATTGATCTTTAGAACCTAAAGAGAACAGGTGTTTTTTATCGTAAAACTCAAATGACCCATCAGGGCGAACGAAGAGACTTCTGTTTCGAGCTGTGCCGTCTTTAAGCCTGAATGTTACACTTCCTGTAAGTCCGACTTTTAATTCTGAGGAGAGTCGAGTCATCCAATTGAGAGTATCTCGGGATTCCCATGAATCGATCTTGGAATGGTTCATCGTGAAACCAGTTGTAAAAACTTCGGGAAGTACTATTAAGTCAGTTTCGGGAAATTTCTTAACACCTTCCCTAATCTGCTTTTCGAAATCCAACCTATTAGCTTCAGGGTTTTCCCAAGCAATAGTAGATTGAATCCCAAGAAGGTGCAAATGTGATTTTTCAGATTTCAAAGTCACCTCAGCTTTTTTCGATACATGGGTCACCTCAACTTCATTCCCACGACTCATCTCGTAATAGCCAGCTTAGTCGTCCCAGATGTCTTCCCATCTCGATCGACTGCAAAGATTAGGTACACTCCATACGGCGCCAGCAAGCCAGAATCAAATCTTCCATCCCAAACAGCTCGTCCTCCCATGGATTCGACTTTAGCGACTAGCCGCCCAGAAGCGTCCGTAACGTGGACTGTAGTTTCGAAATCTAATCCATCAACTGTGATCACTCCTTCATAACCTGCCTCAACGGGGTTAGGGAAAACGAAGATGTTGGACATCTCAGAGTCCCAGTTGGTAGCTTCGCCCAGATAGGAGATGGTTCCTCGAGAAGTGGCGATAAAGACCTCGCCGTTCGCTTGGTTGATAGCGATGTCGAGGATGTTGTTGGAGGGGAGGGGGCTGTTTTCAGTGGAGAATTGATGCTCGATGGTGAGGCCGTCATTACTGAGGACGTACACGCCAGATCCAGAAGTGCCCAGCCATTTGCGATTTCCCCCATCGATTATAGTGGCGGTAACTGTTTCCGTAGCGAGCAGATATTGGTAATTTCCGTCTTGCTTAATGAGGATTTGAGAAGCCGTGGTCTCGCTGTCGTTTTCAAAGAGGGAGGCTGATCGATAAAAAATTGCGGGACCGGAACCCGTGCCTATCCAAATTTCTCCATCGAGGTCTTCTTCTAAAGAGTACACCCAATTAGAAGGTAGATTGCCCTCCTCGAGGTCTGTGGAGAGGAAGCGCCAATCGTCGTCGGTAGTTATTTCAGGAGTACCGTTGGGATCGAAAACAAGAAGGCCACCACCCCGGGGGAGGATGACCCAAACATAACCGTCTCGGGTGACCATGACGTCAGCGACATTGTCTGTCGGTCCTATTGCGCCGCCGAGATCCATAGGGATGAAGGTACCGTTCGCAAGTCGCACTTGAAGAGGGGTATCGCTAAAGGAGTTAGAAAACCAGAGATTGCCATTTTTATCGAAGTCGACTCCAGAAACGCCCGTTCTCAGGCTTCCTCCGAAATTCCCTTCAGAAATAGTACTGTTAGAGGAGTTGTAAAGCCCCACCATTTCGCCATCTAACACTTCTATTAAACCTTCTTCATAAGAGCCTAACATCACGTGATTGGGATTTGTGGGGTCTATGCTCACAGCGATGTAGTCTCGAATTCCGGGGATATCGTTTTCTCCCTCGCCGTCTTCCACACTTACCCAATTCCCATCCACGAGGCCGTGTATGCCTGCGGAGTTGTAATTCCCATCCCAAGCTGCATCGACTCCTCCTGTGGCAAACCAAAGGTTAGCGTTCCAACAATCTATCTTACGCACATCAGCTATAGGGGGCCCCTTGGGAGCGAAGATGCCGTTTTCTAATGAACCTTCAGTGATGTCATAGACATGACGGAGTAGGCCACCGATTCTACTGGCGATCCAAATTTCACCCGATTTATCATACGCCACATCTCGGATTTGCATCCAACTTCCCAAAGCGTTGTTGGGGGGAATAAGGTTTTCATTAGAATCAATTTGGACGATGCCACAACAAC
>DBBW01000024.1:0-73435 GCA_002292405.1 Flavobacteriales bacterium UBA974 | reverse complement strand
AGGGTGCGGTCGCCGAAGAAAACCAGCTCAGAGACAAAAGAGTCCGCCGACTCAGGCAAGTCTTCCCATCGGGTCCAAGCTTCAGAGCTGGAAAGGAAGGGGTGAGAAATGGGAGCTTCGAATACACCGGCGTCAGTACAGACGATCCATTTTTCACCGTTCAAGTCAACATCTAAAACTTCTCGTAGGTCGCTAGAACCGGTAATGTACCAAGTGTCTTTCACCTCAAATTTATCGAGATCGATCACGACAACTCCGAAGGCGCATGCCAGATAAGCGAAGTCTTCGATGACAAAGATTCCCCGTATGCCTTTGTCTCCAATTAAGTTGCTGTTGAGGATGTCGGGCATATTGAACGTGCCGGCAGAAGTAACCAGGTCTAAATTTCCGTTTGAATACCCGATTAAGAGTGTTTCACTGGGTTCGTATAAACCTATGGCGGTAGGATTTGATTGGGAAAGTCCCTGAACTTGGCTGTAGCGCGTCACGAAATTGGTCTTAGAGTGCACCTGAAAAACAGCAAATTCTGTGCGCCCATAGGCGACAACATCACCCTGAAGATCGCTTCCTGTAATTACTTCAAGTACTTCTGAATAAGGGAAGTAGTCCTTCCAAGTGCTTACCGGTCTATTCTCTTGGGCTGCGAATCTCCCTAAAAACACTGAGCATAAAATAAAAGATACAACAAGCTTAAAATTCATGAAATAAAGATATGGCAATAAATCCAACGTATTTATAGAAAGATTTCGTACTTTTGCGGCGGATTTATAGTGAGAGGAGAGAAAGTTGAGGGGCAGCAGCCCCATTTTTATGCTCTAAACTTTTACCCACAGAATAAATAACAATCGCCGTGATAAACGCAAAGAAAATACAAATTTTAGCTGAGGAGTTCCTTGAGGGGACTTCAGCTTTTCTTGTAGATGTTAAAGTTGCGAGCGGAAATGTGATTAAAATTGCCCTAGAAAATGACGATAGCACCTCTATCACCGATTGTGTGGAGCTAAGTCGTCATATAGAAGGATCTTTCGACCGCGAAGAAGAAGACTTCTCTTTAGATGTCGGGTCGCCCGGATTGGACCAACCTATAAAGGTGTTGCGCCAATACCTTAAGATTATAGGGAAGCAAATTGCGGTCAACCCCATCGAAGGGAAGAAGATGCAAGGGGAGCTTGTGAGCGTGGAAGAGGAAGAAGGAGAATTGAAGAGTTTGGTTTTAAAGACCCGAGAAAAAAAACGTATTGAAGGCCGTAAGGCTAAAGAGTGGGTGGATGAGGAGCACCAGTTTCAAGCTGGAGAGATAGAATGGACTAAAGTAATAATTTCTTTTAAATAAAGGTGCTATGCAATTGAACTTGATAGATTCGTTTCGCGAATTCAAAGAATTCAAAAACTTCGACAAGGAGACCATGATGGCCATCCTCGAAGACGTTTTCAGAAATATGATTATTAAGAAGTACGGCTCAGATGAGAACTTCGACTTGATCATTAATCCAGAAAAGGGAGACATCGAGATTTGGCGCAACCGTGAAATTGTGAAGAATGGAACTGTTGAAGATGAGAACGAACAGATAGCTCTAAGCGATGCCTTAAAAATTGAGGATGACTTTGAAGTGGGTGAGGATGTTTCTGAGGAAATCAAGCTGGAGTCTTTCGGACGTCGCTCGGTTTTATCTCTGCGTCAGAACCTTGTTGGTAGAATTATGGAGATTGAAAAGGATGCGATTTACCAGAAATATAAGGTGCGCATAGGAGAGGTGATTAATGCAGAGGTATACCAAATCTGGAAGCGTGAAATACTCCTCGTAGACGACGATGACAACGAAGTTGTTATGCCACGTGAACATCAAATTCCCGGAGATTTCTTCAAGAAGGGTGATTCAGTTCGTGCTGTTGTTGCAGCTGTTGAGTTAAGAAACAATACCCCGAGAATTATTCTATCTCGTACTGCACCTGAATTCTTAGAACGTCTCTTCGAACAAGAAGTCCCTGAAATTTACGATGGACTTATTACGATTAAGAAGATTGTTAGATCTCCTGGTGAGCGCGCTAAAGTAGCTGTCGAGTCTTATGACGATAGAGTGGATCCAGTTGGAGCTTGTGTAGGGATGAAAGGATCTAGAATTCACAGTATCGTTCGTGAACTTCGCAACGAGAACATCGATGTGATTAACTGGACAGAGAACGAAGAGCTCCTGATGGCTCGTTCACTTTCTCCAGCTAAAGTTTCTTCGATTACCCTTAAAGGAGAATCTGCCCGTGCAGAAGTTTATCTGAAGTCTGACCAAGTTTCACTTGCCATAGGTAAAGGTGGAAACAACATCAAATTAGCCGGTTTATTAACAGGTTACGAAATTGATGTGTTCCGTGAGGATGATGAGTCAGAGGAAGATGTAGAGTTAATGGAGTTCAGCGATGAAATCGATGAGTGGATTCTTAAAGAGTTTATTAAAATCGGTTGTGACACAGCACGTTCCGTGCTTGATTTAGATGAAGAAGGTCTGATTTCAAGAACTGATTTGGAAGCTGAGACTGTAAAAGAAGTGATCAGGATATTAAGGAAGGAACTCTCATAATTATTATATAATCGTCAAGTGAACCGCTAAGTTGTTAGCTGTTTATTTCTCGAGACACTCTCCTGTAATTTATCCTAACCTAACTTTCCCAACGATAACAAAGCCCATGGCCGACGTAAATAAACCAGTTCGATTAAGTAAAGCAGCTCGCGAATTCAATTTGGGTATAGGCACCATTGTGGATTTCCTTGAATCTAAAGGGATCTCCGTTGATGCAAAACCCAACACGAAGCTCGACCCGGATGTTTACGCCATAGTGCGTGGAAATTTTCAAGGAGATAAGGACGATAAAGAAGCAGCTCAACGCTCTTCGGTCAATAAGATTGAACGCGAAAGCATCAATCTTTCAAGTGTTCGTAAACCTGTCTTAAAGTCTCCTGAACCTGAGCCCGAGGCTATTGATCTGAGTATTTTCAGAAAAAGCGATGTTCAGCCAGAAGTAAGGAGATCAAATGGTGAGGTTGAAAAAGAGGCCTCTATCAAAGCTGTGGCTGAAAAAGAAGCTCAAGTAGCGCAAGCAAAAGCAGCGGCAGATGCTGAAGCTGCAGCTGCAGCGAATAGAGCTGAAGCAGAGGCAGAAGCTGCTATAGCATTAGCTGCTAAAGCTGCATCTAAAAAAGCAGAAGCAGATAAAAATGTGATCAAAGCAAAAGCTTCTGTTTCAAAAGGAATTAAAGTAGTGGGCAAGGTTGATTTTGCAGCTCAAGCAAAAGAAGCAGAAGAGAAAAAAGCCCTTGCTGCAGTTGCGCGAGCAAAAGCAAAAACAATCGTTGTAAAATCTGCCCTTCCTACTATTGAAGATCCTTCTACAAATGACGAAAATACAGAGAACACTTCGGATGATTTAGTTGTAAAAACTAAGATTGAGAAGCTGAGTGGCCCTAAAGTGGTTGGAAAGATTGATCTCCCTGTTGAGAAGAAGAAGTCGAAAAACGACGGGAAACGAAAACGTGTTAGAGTAAAAAAGATAGACGTTAAAAAACAGGCGAACGCCCCAGCACCATCACGCGGAGCTACTCGACCAGCTAGAGCCCCAGGTCCACGTGGGCCGGCAAGAGGTCAACGTACAAGAGGAGCTGCAGCAAAAGGACCTAAAAAGGAGGTTACTCAAGACGATATTAAGAAAGAGATTAGAGATACACTTGCGCGTTTATCAGGCGGTAAGAAATCGAAGTCTTCTAAGATGCGTAGAGCCAAGCGTAAAGATATTAGAGACCGCTCAGATGATGAAATCGTACGTCAACAGTTAGAGGAGACGATTCTTAAACTTACCGAATTCGTTACTGTCGCTGAATTAGCTACTATGATGGATAAGTCTGTGAATGATGTTATCTCTGCGTGCATGATGCTTGGTATCATGGTTTCGATTAACCAAAGACTTGATTCGGAAACAATCAAGATGATTGCTGAAGATTTCGGGTTTGAAGTTGAATTTGTTAGCTCAGACTTAGAGGATGCAATAGAAGTTGAGGCGGATCATGAAGATGATATGGTTTCTCGTCCACCGATTATTACGGTCATGGGTCACGTTGATCACGGTAAGACATCTCTTCTCGACTATATTCGAAAAGCAAATGTTATTGCTGGTGAAGCCGGAGGTATCACTCAGCACATTGGAGCTTATTCCGTTTTAGTTGAGAGTGGCGAACAAATCACTTTCTTAGACACACCTGGTCACGAAGCATTTACCGCTATGCGTGCTCGCGGAGCCCAAGTTACAGACCTTGCAATTATTGTAATTGCATCTGACGATGCGGTGATGCCCCAAACAAAAGAAGCAATCCACCATGCTCAAGCAGCAGAAATTCCAATGATTTTTGCTCTTAATAAGATGGATAGAGAGGAGGCGAACCCCGATAGAATTAAAAAAGAACTGAGCGAGATGAATATTCTTGTTGAGGAATGGGGTGGGAAATACCAATGCCAAGAAATTTCAGCGAAACAAGGAACCAACATAGAAGAATTGTTAGAAAAAGTTCTTCTAGAAGCAGAAATGCTAGATCTTAAAGGCAATCCTAACAAGCGTGCCATTGGAACGGTTGTTGAATCAACACTTGATAAGGGTCGTGGTTATGTGACGAACCTTCTCGTAGAGTCAGGGACACTGAGGGTTGGTGATCCAATTCTAGCGGGACAATTCTCAGGAAAAATAAGAGCCATGTTCGATGAGCGCGGAAATCGTGTGGACGAAGCGGGTCCTTCTTCCCCTATTTCTGTATTGGGTTTCGATGGCGCACCTAGTGCTGGAGACAACTTCAACGTGTTTGAGCAGAGCCTAGAAGCTCGAACTATCGCAACAAAGCGCCAACAGCTCCAGCGCGAGCAAGGGGTCCGTACTCAGAAATCAGTCACTCTGGAGGAGCTTGGCCGTCGTATTGCTGTGGGTGAATTCAAGGAGCTTAACCTTATCGTAAAGGGTGATGTGGATGGATCCATCGAAGCCTTGAGTGACTCGTTAGAAAAACTCTCTACTGAGAAAGTTCAGGTGAAAATTATCCATAAGGCGGTTGGCCAAATAACAGAATCAGATATCCTTCTAGCATCTGCTTCTTCAGCTTACATTATCGGATTCCAAGTTCGCCCATCGGCAACAGCGCGTAAGTTAGCTGAGGAAGAAGAGGTTCAGATTAAACTCTACTCTGTCATATATAAAGCCATTGAAGAAATGCGTGATGCAATGGAGGGGTTATTATCCGCTAAAATTCAAGAAAATATTGTTGGTAGTGCTGAAATTAGAGAGACATTCAAGATTTCTAAACTCGGAACGATTGCTGGATGTATTGTCAATGAAGGTAAAATACTTCGCTCTAGCAGGGTGAGGGTTCTTCGTGAAGGAATCGTCGTTTATACCGGACTCCTTGGATCTCTAAAACGATTCAAAGACGACGCGAAAGAAGTAGTGAAAGGATATGAATGTGGTTTAAACATTGATAAATTCAACGACATCAAAGTTGGAGATGTAATTGAAGCGTACGAAGAAGTCGAGATCAAGCAGACCTTAGAGAGTTAAAGCTTAGGCAGCTCTATGTCTGTTGGTATGATTAAGGCACTTGGGTAAATTTTTTTCAATCTTAGTAGTGCCGACTCTGCCTCCCATCTGTTCCTAAAATCACCCACTACAACGCTGTAGTTAGGTGCAATAGACTCTAAGTAGACACTTCTTCCAACCAATCGTTTCCTGCATTTAGCTCGAACTGCTCTGGCGGATTCTAAATTTCCGAAATGAATTTGGACTCTATATCCTTTTAACGAATGTGTCTTAGAGAACGCTTTCAAATCAATCTCTGTGAGTGCAGAATCCATGTAAATTATAACACTTCCATTGCCATCCTTTATAGGAAGTGCGGGTAATGTTTTTTTGAATGCGGAAGAATCTCGTTCAATCTCGATGATTAAAGTGTTATTGAGAATAGAATCCTCGTTGTTGATGTTAATGGATTCGTTTTGTGTTGTTTCACAGTTAGTTCGGAAAATGCTCTTCCACCACGAGTTGTCACTTTGAGCTGAAATTGCGCTTGCGTTAAGAAAGCAGAAGCAAATGATTGCAATTTTATTTATACGAAGTAACATATTGGTTGTTTTTTTTCTTCAAGACAAAACTACCTATAACTACTCATTTAAAGCGAACTAAATTGAGTATTATTGTTTGGAAAGGTTCTAAATTAGAGCGCGTTGTGACATTGTTGTGACATAGTGTACGATAAGCATAAAATTCATTGTAATTTCGCGCGTGAATTGAGTGTACTCGATTGATATAAAAAAACCGATGAATAATCGTATAAACCGACTTCAGCATGTAGCACGCGCTATATGTACCATCTTAGTATTTCAAGTCTTTGGACTTGCGGCCCAAAGTATTTGGGAGGGTGGAGACCCCGCAAATGGTCAATCACTTTTTAACGCAAATTGTGCAGCATGTCATAAAATCACTGACGAGATACTTGTGGGGCCAGGTCTAGCAGGTATCAAAGATCGTTGGCCTTCTGGAGATGAGATGCTTGTAAAGTGGATACAATCTCCACAAGAAGCAGCAGAGACGGGCGATAAATACATCAAAAGTATAGTCGAGCGTTACGTAGGAACATATGGATGGATGACTGGACAAGCGGTTTCTGAAGCAGAGATTTCAGATATCCTCGCCTATGTTACTTCCCCACCAGTTAATGGAGGCGGAGATACCGCTTCTAGTAACAACTGTCCGACAATTGATGACGCTACTCCTGAAGAATCAGATTCGAGTAACGCAATGTGGTTCCTAATTCTCCTGGTTTTATTTACAGTTATTGCATTGAGCGCTGCTGGAGTGAAGCGGTCGCTTACCGACGTGATTGCAGAAAAAGCTGGTGAGGACTTGTTGCCGGATACGGGATATCTTGCCAGATTAGGTGGTTGGGCTTGGAACAACCTCGTCATGGTCTCTCTAATAGGGGTTTTCTTTGTTTTGTATGGAGTTGTAGTGGGTTATTCAGCGCTTATGGATATCGGTTTATACACGGATTATAGTCCCGATCAGCCGATTGCATTTAACCACAGCATTCACGTTTGTGAGAATGAAATTGATTGTAAGTATTGTCACAACAGTGCTTACGACTCTAAGCACGCTGGTATTCCAAGTGCGAATGTTTGTATGAATTGTCACAAAGCTATTAAGAAAGGATCTCGTACAGGAACAGAGGAGATTGAAAAAATATACGCGGCGATAGGGTTTGACTCTAGTACGGGTACTTATTTAGATGGAGACGGTAATAATGGAAAAGTTCTTCCTCAAGACAGCTATAACGGTGAGCCAATTAAATGGAACAAAGTTCACAATCTTCCTGACCACGTTTTCTTCAGTCACCAACAGCATGTCACAGTTGGCGGACTCCAATGTCAAAATTGTCACGGAGACGTATCGACATATAGCGTAGGAAGAATTGCTCCAGTTGAAGAGATTAACACTTTAATTGATGCTTACCCTGGGATTATCCAACTTTCTAAACCTACCTTAACCATGGGATGGTGTCTTGAATGTCACAATAAAGCTGAGATTGATTTGGCTTCAAGTGGATACTATGAAGAGATGCATGATCGACTTATGAATTCTGAAAGAGGAAATGAGGAGCTACGCCGCTACATAGAAGACGAAAAAATTACTGTAAGAGAACTTGGAGGCTGGGAATGCTCTAAGTGTCACTATTAACAACTGATTCTGACGCCACATGGCTAACAATAAAAAATACTGGTCCGGATTGGACGAATTAGACGGCACGGAAGCGTTCAAGGAAATCCAGGCCAAGGAATTCCAAGAACAGATTCCTGTTGACCAATTTTTAGCAGACGAGCGCCACAGTAGCACAACTACTGGTCGTCGTGACTTTTTAAAGTTTATGGGCTTCTCTCTTACTGCTGCCACTCTTGCTGCTTGTGAGACTCCTGTAATTAAGTCTATTCCTTATACAAATAAACCAGCAGAAATAACTCCAGGTGTAGCCAATTACTACGCTTCGACTTATTACGATGGAATGGATTACTCAAATGTTCTAGTAAAGACGCGTGAGGGCAGACCGATTTTCATTAAGGGTAACACCTCTAAAGGAATTGGAGCTGGAAAGGTCAATTCTCGTGTCATAGGTTCTGTGATGAGCCTTTACGATAAAGCTAGACTAGATGGCCCTACTCAGAATGGAATTTCAACAACTTGGGACGATATAGATAACGCGATGACTGCGGCGGTTTCAGGCACTGGTAGAACAGTTGTTCTTTCAAATACTATCGTAAGCCCTTCTACTTTAAAAGCTATAGAAACGTTAGGAGCCGAGCACGTTCAATATGATGCTATTTCTTACTCAGCACTTCGCGTAGCTCAAGCCAATGCATTTGGTGTGAATGCTGTTCCTTCGTATCACTTTTCGAAAGCAGAAGTCATCGTAAGTATCGCTGCTGACTTCCTTAATTCCTGGTTGTCTTCAACACTCTACGCACCGGATTACGCTGTATTAAGAGGCCCAGAACGTGGAAAACAGTCTAAGCATTTTCAGTTTGAGTCAGCAATGACTATGACAGGAACAAACGCTGATATTCGTACGATGATTAAACCCTCCGAAGAGGGCAAGGTTGCCGCTGGATTACTTGCAGCTCTCAAAGGAGCAACAGTTTCTAATTTAGATGCAGGCGTCATTAAAAGTATTAATGCAGCAGCGAAGTCATTAAATTCATCGAAAGGCAAGTCACTTGTAGTTGCAGGTTCGAATGACCTTGCAACTCAAACCATTGTTGCAGCGATCAATCAGCAACTTGGAAACTATGGTTCTACATTAGATCTAGAGCGTCCATCTATGGCGTACCGTGGAGATGATGCTTCAGTTTCCAATCTAGTGAAGGATATGAATTCCGGAAAGATTTCAACCCTGATCACTTACGGATGTAACCCTTCATATGACCTACCTAATGCAGATGCATTTAACACTGGTCTAGCTAAAGTCAAGACTTCAGTTTGTATGAATGGAGTTGCTGATGAAACAGCAATACGTTCAACATTCGTAGCTCCTGATCACCACTACTTAGAGAGCTGGAACGATCTTAGCTTAAGCTCAGGACGCATCGATTTAGTCCAACCTACCATTGAGCCTATATTCAACACACGGGCAGCTCAGGAATCATTCCTCAACTGGTCATCTTCTGAAAATAGCGATTGGTACACTTTCTTACGTCGTCAGTACAACGCTTCGTACACATCTGACGCCATGTACTCTGATTCAGATTGGAACAGCGCTATTCACGATGGAACGATGACGGGCAATGATTTGCCAGAATCTCCAGAATACACAGCAGCCATTAACACTTCTCAGGCTGAGCGCAAAGTTGCATCAGTAAAAGGAGGTTCATTTGAGCTAGTTACGTACGTAAAGGCAACAGCCGGTTCAGGTAACCACGCTGCCAATCCAATCCTCCAAGAGACGCCGGATCCGGTAACTAAGGTGACCTGGGATAACTACGTTACGATGTCTAAGTCTGACATGGACAGTATGGGACTCAATACATACATAGCGCAAGAGGATTTGGGATCTGTTGTAAAAGTTACAGTAAATGGTAAGTCTGTTGAGCTTCCTGCGTTTATGCAGCCAGGCCAAAAGCCAGGTACGATAGGTATCGCTCTCGGATACGGTCGTGGATCTAACGGAGAAAACATCGGGCAAGCTGCATTCCAAACAGGCGAAAAAGGTGAACACCTTACGCAAGCTTCTGGACTACCCATGCCGATCGGCGCAAATGCGTATCCGCTAACTTCAACTTCTGAAGGCCATACGATATATGCCAACTACGATGTCAGCATAGAAACTACTGGTGCAGAATATCCACTTGCTTGTACTCAGATTCACAATACCTATATGGGACGTGAGTCCGTTGTAAAAGAAACTTCTTTCGATTCATATTTAGCTGAAGCTGGAAAAGAAAAGGGTGAAGCTTCTTGGAACAAAGCTCACAGGCTTAACGTTCACGAGGATACGAACCATGATGGTGTGATAGATGCTCGTGATAAAAAGACGACCAGCGCATTCGACCTTTGGCACAGCCACCCTGTAGAGGAAGTGGGACACCGTTGGGGGATGACGATTGACCTTACAACTTGTACGGGTTGTAGTGCGTGTGTCACAGCTTGTAACATAGAAAACAACGTAAGTGTTGTTGGAAAGGACGAAGTGTTAAGGCACCGTGATATGCATTGGATACGTATCGATCGATACTACGCTTCTGATTTCTCTCTTGAAAAAGGAGAGGAGGAAGGTGTGGGGGTAATTGACAGCTACGGCCGTATGGAGGATCCTTCAGAGAACCCTCAAACAGTCCATATGCCGATGATGTGTCAACACTGTAACCACGCTCCTTGTGAGACGGTTTGCCCTGTTGCTGCTACGACTCATAGCAATGAGGGTTTAAACCAAATGACCTACAACCGTTGTATCGGTACACGTTACTGTGCGAACAACTGTCCTTACAAGGTTCGTCGATTTAATTGGTTTAATTATAAAGGATATAAAAAGTTCGAACACGTTAATCCGGCTCATGACTCATTAGCTCGACTCATTTTAAATCCTGATGTGACTGTTCGTGCTCGTGGAGTAATGGAAAAATGCTCTATGTGTGTGCAGCGTATTCAGTCTGGTAAGCTCGATGCTAAAAAATCAGGAACTCCTATCCTTGATGGACAGATTAAAACAGCATGTGCAGAGTCTTGCCCATCTAACGCTATTAACTTCGGAGACTTAAACGACAATGGTTCAGAAGTAAGAACTATTTCGGAAAACAATCGTGCTTATCATGCTCTTGAAGAAATCGGTGTTAAGCCGAACGTCTACTACATGACTAAGGTAAGAAACTCTTGATCTAACGACTATGCAAAGAGAATCAGCAATTCGCGAACCACTTATCCTAGGTCACAAAACGTATAAGGATATTACCGATGATGTTGTAGGACCTATCATGGGACCTGCTCCTCTCGGATGGAAAATAATGATTACAATTTCGTCCATTATTGCCATTTACGGCATAGTGTCGATTTTATACCTCCTAGGAACTGGTGTCGGAGTGTGGGGGCTGAATAAAACCGTTGGTTGGGCTTGGGATATCACCAATTTCGTATGGTGGGTAGGTATCGGACACGCTGGAACACTAATTTCAGCAGTTCTCTTATTGTTCCGTCAGAAGTGGCGTATGGCGATTAACCGTTCCGCTGAGGCAATGACAATCTTCGCTGTTATTATGGCTGCGGTCTTCCCAGGGATTCACATGGGAAGAATTTGGTTAGCTTACTACGTTTTCCCTCTACCAAACCAGTTTGGTTCACTATGGGTGAACTTCAACAGCCCACTTCTTTGGGATGTTTTCGCGATCTCAACTTACTTCTCAGTATCTCTCGTATTTTGGTATGTAGGTCTAATACCAGACTTTGCGACAATTCGCGATAGAATGGTCAAGCCGTTACCGAAGAAGATTTACGGCATACTAAGTTTTGGTTGGAGTGGAAGAGCCAAGCACTGGAATCGATTCGAAGAACTTAGCCTTGTCCTAGCGGGTATTGCCACACCACTTGTATTTTCAGTTCACTCGATTGTATCGATGGACTTTGCTACATCTGTTATACCAGGATGGCATACGACAATATTCCCCCCATACTTCGTGTCTGGAGCGGTATTCTCAGGATTTGCGATGGTACAGACTCTCTTGCTTGTGATGCGTAAAGCATACAAACTCGAGAGCTACATTCATATCAAGCACGTTGAGTACATGAATATTGTAATCATTGTTACTGGATCTATTGTTGGTGTAGCTTATCTAACGGAGCTCTTCATTTCTTGGTACTCAGGCGTAGAGTATGAAAGTTATGCATTCATCAACCGTTTTTCTGGGCCATACAGCATTGCCTACTGGACGATGATGACATGCAACGTTATTAGTCCACAGCTTTTCTGGATCAAGAAAATTCGCAGATCGTTTATTGCAACTTTTATTCTCTCAATTGTTGTAAACATTGGTATGTGGTTCGAGCGTTATGTTATTATCGTAACATCTCTTCATAGAGATTATCTCCCTTCTTCTTGGGGTGAGTTTATCCCAACTGCGACAGATGTCGGGATTTTCCTTGGAACTCTCGGGATTTTCCTTACGCTATTCTTAGCATTTACAAGATTCTTCCCTGTACTTGCTTTGAACGAGCTGAAAACAATTTTGAAGTCAAGCGGTGAGTCATATAGAAACAAACAAGTAAAATAATACCATCATGAAAAAGGTATTCCACGTCATGTACGACGACGACGAAAAGCTTTTAGTAGCTGCTCGTGAACTTGTAGGAAAGGGCATTCATGTGAATGAAGTCTTTTCTCCATTCCCGATACACGGTATTGACCCAGTAATCGGGATTAAGAGAACACGTCTCGC
Organism: Flavobacteriales bacterium UBA974; assembly: GCA_002292405.1. GTDB lineage: Bacteria > Bacteroidota > Bacteroidia > Flavobacteriales_D > Sanyastnellaceae > UBA974. Next base: position 60,944 of record DBBW01000024.1, on the reverse strand, counting down.
AATTACATCCTTTATGTATGCTATGACTGGATTAACGATTGCTGTATCCTTTATGTGGTACACGATGATATCTGATTGGCCTATGAATATTGGAGGTAAGCCTAGCTTCTCTCTTCTAGAGAACCTTCCTGCTTTCATCCCTGTTACGTTTGAATTCTCAGTTCTATGTGCAGCCCACGGTATGGTTATCACTTACCTTCTTCGCAACGGGACACTTCCAGGAATGCCTGCTACGAATCCCGATCCAAGAACGACAGATAATATGTTTGTAATGGAGATTACAACAGATTCAAATAGTCTGAGTGCAGAGGAGTTAGAGACTGCGATTAAAAACACTGCGCTTTTTGAGCTCAGCATTAAAGAAAGTAAGTAATCATGAGACATAAGATTACACTTTACACAGCAACATTAATGATAGCAGTAGCTATGGTTACATCTTGCACTACTGATCCCAATAGTCCTGGTGTTGAATACATGCCTGACATGTATCGATCACCAGCAGTTGAGGCCTATGTTGATTATGGAGAGGATCCATATTACGTAACGGAAGAAGTCGCTTCGGAGCAAAGACATACCATGAGTGCGCGCAAGCCTGTTGCGGGTTCTATTGCGTTTAAAGGAGAAGGAAAGGAGTTTGGCCTTCCTTATGCTTATGCAAACACACTTGAAGGATATGAGTTGGCAGGTGCAGAGTTAAAGTCACCTTTACCAACAACGGCTTCTAATATTGAGGCTGGTGCTGCAAACTTTGAGCTGATGTGTACGCATTGTCATGGGTTAGAAGGGAAAGGAGATGGAGCGATTTCAAGAAATGGTCACATTATGGGTATTCCTGATTTTTCTAATAAGCTTAAAGACTTACCCGAGGGCAATATCTATCATACCTTAATGTATGGCAAAGGACTTATGGGTTCTCATGCTTCTCAAATTTCCCAAAAGGGGCTTTGGCAGATTGTACAATATGTTCAAGTTCTTCAGAAAGGAGGACAAATGCCAACATTTGATTCAAAAGGTGTGGCTATAGTAACTGAAACCGAAAATAACGACTGATCATGGAATTCAAATTTGAAGGACGTGCTAAGCTGATTACTCAAGTCTTCATGGCTTTGGGTCTTGTAGCTCTTGTTGGAGGATATCTAACAGACCATTCAGATCACCATCAAAGGTGGTGGGCGAATCTACTTGTAAATGGATTTTTCTACTTTTCACTATCGTTGGCAGCGCTATTCTTTTATGCGCTACAATACATCACTGAGAGTGCCTGGTCCGTTGTGATTAAGCGCTTCTTCGAGGCCATGTTGGGGTTTTTACCCTACGGCGCAGCGGTGATTTTCATTGTTCTACTGGCGGGACAGTTTCACATACATCACTTGTATCATTGGATGGATACTACACTTTATCATGAGTTTATGACTGTAGAAGGTGGTGTATCGACTTATTTTGATAAGGAAGTTGCGGGGGCTGTCAAGAATCCCAACTACGATTCTATAATTGCTGCAAAAGGCGCTTATTTTTCCACTTGGTTCTTTTGGCTTAGAACGTTGATCTACTTATTTACCTTCCTTGTGTTTGCGAAGTTATTCCGCAAGTGGTCACTTCAAGAAGATGAAATCGGAGGTACAGAGATACACTTTAAAGTCTTACGTCGCAGTGCGCTGTTTATGGTTTTCTTTGCTTATTTCTCTTCTACACTTTCTTGGGATTGGTTAATGTCGCTTGACCCTCACTGGTTCAGTACACTTTATGGATGGTATTTGTTTTCTGGGATGTGGGTTGGAATGATTATCTTCACTCACGTAACGATACTTTGGTTAAAGTCAAAGGGGTATTTCGAGGAAATTACAGAGAGTCACATGCATGACTTGGGAAAGTGGATGTTTGCAATTTCAATGCTGTGGAGCTACCTGTTCTTTAGTCAGTTCATGCTCATCTGGTATTCTAATATACCTGAGGAGGTCACTTACTACGTAAGTAGAATCTTCACGAACTACAAGGTCCCGTTTGTAACGATGTTCCTCATCAATTTTGTAGTTCCTTTTCTAGTGCTTATTTCTAGAGATACCAAACGTAATCCGGCTTTCTTATTGCCTGTTGCATTTCTCATTTTTATAGGACACTTTACAGACGTCTATTTACTCGTTATCCCTGGTACAATGTTTAATCACAATGTATTCGGGCTATTTGAAATAGGCTTGTTCCTCGGCTTCCTTGGGTTATTCATCAACAGAACGCTGACGACATTGTCTAAAGCCCCTCTGATTGCGAAAAATCACCCAATGCTTCAGGAGTCTAAAGACTTACATTACTAACCCTATAAAGAAAACTGACGTATGAAACTTCTCATTCTTTTAGTCATCGTTGTAGGCGTAATAGCGCTAGCACAACTGGCTAAAATATATCAACTTTCTGCACGTTTGCGAGGCCATCGTGAAGAGGAAATATCTGAAGCGGATACCCGTATGAATGGTGCCCTTTGGATTGTATTTATGATTGTGTTCTACGCGACTACCATATGGCAATTTGTCCGCTACGGGGATTATCTACCACCCTCGGCTTCTGCTCATGGGGAATCGGTTGATACTCTGATGAACTTCAACCTTGCGATCATCATTTTCGTGTTTTTCGTTGTTAATACTCTTCTATTCATTTTTCCTTACAAGTACCGTTACAATAAAAACAGGAAGGCTCTCTTCTTACTTCACGATAGTAAGTTAGAGCTCATTTGGACAGTAGTTCCATCAATCGTGTTGGCTGTGATTATCATTTTCGGTCTTAAAACTTGGACTGAAATGACTGGACCTGCATCTGATGAAGCAATTAGAGTAGAGCTTTATTCTAAGCAATTCGATTGGACAGCTCGGTATTCTGGTGATGACGGTCAATTTGGTGCTACAGATTTTAATTTGATTACCCCTTCAAATCCTCTCGGAATTATTACAGAGCAAGGTGTGATGCTTGCAAATGGTAAACTCACGGACAAAATTGACAAACTCCAGGCTACCCTAGATATTGAAAAAGCGCATCTATTAACTGAAAAAGCGGAAATTGAAGCAACACTTCATGGTGGAGGTGGACATGGGCATGACGTGTCACATTCGCATGAACCATCCTCAGAACACACAGCACTTTTAGAAAGCAGACTTCATGATATCGAGACAGTTCTTTCTTCTGGAGAAGCGCTTGTGATGACCCAAGCTGCTTATGAAGCTAAGGAAGATAAAATCTACCGTTTAGAACGTCATTTACAGCGTATTTTAGAACTGCAACCATATGACTTTAGTGATGGACGCAGTAGTTGGGAAGTCGGTAAAGATGACAGAATCGTAAAAGGTGAATTTCACTTGCCTATTGGTCGTGAAATAGAATTTATTTTCAGATCACGTGATGTTATCCACTCTGCTTTCATGCCTCACTTTAGGGCACAAATGAACACAGTACCAGGCCTACCTACTCGGTTTAAAATCACACCAACAATTACAACGGACAGTATGCGAACGATTCTCGACAATCCAGATTTTAACTACATTCTACTATGCAATAAAATCTGTGGATCTGCGCATTTTAATATGGCGATGGATATTGTTGTAGAATCACAGGAGAAATATGATGCTTGGCTTGCTGAGCAAAAAGTTTATACCGCTGAACAGAACTGATTATGGGAAATACCAATCACAAAGAAAGCTTCGTTTCGAAGTACGTCTTCACTCACGATCACAAGATGATCTCTAAGCAGTTTCTCATCACTGCTGTATTTATGGGTATCGCAGGGGTAATGATGTCTGTCCTTTTTCGTCTTCAACTTGGATGGCCTGGAGAAAGTTTTGCAATCCTTGAAACATTTATGGGTAAGTGGGCTCCGAATGGAGTTTTAGATAGAAATGCATATCTCGCATTAACCACCATTCACGGAACCATTATGGTCTTCTTTGTTTTGACAGCCGGGTTGTCTGGAACTTTTTCAAATCTTCTCATTCCACTCCAGATTGGAGCGAGAGATATGGCATCGGGTTTCTTAAATATGCTTAGTTATTGGTTCTTTGCTGCATCTAGTGTTATGATGCTGTTCTCTCTCTTTGTTGAGGGTGGTGCAGCTTCAGCTGGTTGGACGATATATCCACCTTTAAGTGCTTTGCCTCAAGCTATGCCTGGTTCAGGTATGGGGATGACTCTTTGGCTATTGTCTATGACGTTGTTTGTTGTGTCTTCACTACTTGGTTCTTTGAATTATATCGTAACGATCATCAACCTTAGAACAAAGGGGATGAGTATGACTCGTTTACCTCTTACTATTTGGGCTTTCTTCATCACTGCCATTCTAGGTGTACTTTCATTCCCGGTTCTTGTATCGGCTGTTGTACTTCTTATGATGGACAGAATGATGGGAACGGCATTTTACTTAAGCGACATATTTATTGGAGGTGAGGCACTTGATGCAACTGGGGGTTCACCCATTTTATTTCAACACTTATTCTGGTTCCTAGGTCACCCTGAAGTTTACATCGTTCTTATTCCAGCCCTTGGGATAAGCTCTGAGGTAATCGCGACGAACTCACGCAAGCCTATTTTCGGATATAAGGCCATGGTTGGTTCTTTGATGGCAATTGGATTTCTTTCATTTATAGTTTGGGCTCACCATATGTTCGTCACAGGAATGAATCCATTCTTAGGATCTGTATTCGTATTTACGACTCTTTTGATCGCTATTCCTTCAGCGGTTAAAGCCTTTAACTACATTACAACTCTTTGGAAAGGAAATCTTCGTTTTACCCCCGCGATGCTTTTCAGTATAGGACTCGTAAGTACATTTGTGACAGGTGGTCTAACAGGAATTATTCTTGCTGACTCAGCTCTTGATGTAACACTTCATGATACATATTTTGTCGTTGGTCACTTTCATATTGTGATGGGACTATCTGCAATATTTGGAATGTTTGCCGGAGTTTATCATTGGTTCTCTAAGTTGTTTGGTACGATGATGAACACAAAGCTTGGATTCGCTCACTTCTGGCTTACAATTACTTGTGGCTATGGCGTATTCTTTCCAATGCATTTTGTAGGACTTGCAGGAGCTCCTCGTAGATACTATGATGCTTCGCATTTCGACTTCTTGAGTGAAACAGCAGATTTACAACCTATTATTTCTGTATTTGCGATTATCGGATCATTGTCACAATTAATTTTCTTATTCAACTTCTTTTACAGCATCTTCCGTGGACAGAAGGCAGAGCAGAATCCTTGGAAATCGAATACGCTTGAGTGGACAACACCGGTTGAGCATATTCACGGTAACTGGCCTGGTGCATTGCCAGAGGTTCACCGTTGGGCTTATGACTATAGTAATCCTGCTCATGAAGAAGATTTCGTTCTTCAGACTACACCACTTAAAGAGAGTGAAGTAGGTCATTAGACGTTATATTAGATAAAATAGTAAGAACCCTTCGGAATTTTTCGAAGGGTTTTTTGCTTTTAGATTACCTTGCACTCATGGAGCCCAATGAAGATTTTGATATGAGAGACAATTCTTCTCAGAATACAGACAGTGAATTTGAGCAAGTATTAAGACCGGCACATTTTGAAGATTTTACTGGTCAGAGGGCTGCTATGGACAATCTCCAGATATTCGTTGCTGCTGCAAAACAGAGAGATGAAGCACTAGATCATGTACTACTTCACGGACCTCCTGGCCTTGGGAAGACGACCTTAGCATACATTATTGCAAACGAGATGGGTGTGAATATCAGGACCACATCGGGCCCTGTATTGGATAAGCCAGGTGATCTTGCAGGTTTACTCACAAGCCTTGAAGAAAACGACATTTTATTTATTGATGAAATTCACAGGCTTAGCTCTATTGTAGAAGAATATCTATATAGCGCTATGGAAGACTATAGAATTGATCTTGTTATTGATACAGGGCCCAACGCTCGAACTGTTCAGATTGATATTAATCCATTTACGCTTATCGGGGCAACGACAAGGTCAGGTCTTCTAACATCACCCCTTAGAGCAAGGTTTGGGATAAATCTAAGACTTCAATATTATGATTCAAAGACGCTCACAGATATTGTAGAAAGATCGGCGGGGATACTACAGATTAAACATGAAGCTGCAGCAGCTTATGAGATTGCCTCAAGGAGTAGGGGAACGCCTAGGATTGCTAACGCGCTTTTGAGACGGGTAAGAGATTTTGCACAGATTAAAGGTGATGGTTCGATTACATCTTCTGTGACTGAATATGCTCTTGATGCTTTACAGGTTGACAAAAGGGGTCTTGATGAGATGGACAACAGAATTTTGACAGCTCTTATCGATAAATTTGCTGGAGGCCCTGTAGGGATGACTACACTTGCTACTGCAATTAGTGAGAATTCAGGAACGCTTGAGGAGGTGTACGAACCATTTTTGATCCAGGAAGGTTTGCTCATGAGAACTCCAAGAGGGAGACAAGCGACCAAGGCAGCTTTTGAACATCTAGGGCGGACACCAAGTGCCAGGTCTGGGAGTCTGTTTGAATAGGTAGATCTGTGTCGAGTTGAACCCAGGAAGATGTATTGATGAAAATAAAAACCAATTACGATTGAAGTTTACCTGCGATGTATCCTGTAGTCCATGCCCCTTGGAAATTAAAGCCGCCTGTTATTCCATCTATATCTAGGACTTCACCAGCGAAATAGAGATTTTTACAGACGCGACTTTCCATTGATGTGAAACTGATATCTGAGAGTTTTATACCGCCGCATGTGACGAATTCTTCTTTAAAAGTCGTTTTCCCTTTGACCTCGTAAATATCGTTGAGTAAGATGTTGAGTAATTTGTTGCGATTTTTTTTTGAAAGTTCAAGCCAAACAGAATCAGGATTTATCCCAACTTTTTCTAGTAAAAATTTCCACATCCGATTAGGAAGCTCGAAAGGACAGGCATTCATTATTTTTTTCTTTCTCATATGAGGCAACTCATTGTCTATAATTTCGTTAGCATCTTCGTCGCTTTTAATAGACAACCAGTTTATTTGAATGTTAAAGTTGTAGTTGTTTTCTGCAAGCTCGCGAGCTCCCCACGCTGAGAGTTTTAAAATAGCGGGTCCACTCATTCCCCAATGAGTTATTAATACTGGCCCGGAATGTGAAAGCTTTGTTCCCTGAATACGTACGGTTGCATTTTCGACGACCAAGCCCATTAGAATCTTTACTTGATCGCTTGGAATGTTAAAAGTGAAGAGCGAAGGAAGGGGAGGCGAAATGGAGTGTCCGAGTTGTTGTAGCCAGTAAAATTCGTTCATTTTAGGACTCCCTCCCGTTGCGATAATAACTTTGTTAAAATGCTCCGATGTGCCCTCTAAGTGTAATGTATAACCTTCTTTTTCTGGAACTATTTTTCTAATTGGCGACTGTTCTAGAATTTTTATATTCTTCTGGGATGCTTCTTTTAGGAAACAATCAATGATTGTTTGAGAGTTGTCCGTAGTGGGGAACATCCTGCCATCTTCCTCTGCTTTTAACTCGACTCCTCTCCGAGAAAACCACTCAATTGTGTCTTTAGTTTGGAATACGGAAAATGCTTTTTTAAGGTGTTTCCCTCCACGAGGATACGACTTGGATAGTTTGCTGGGACTGAAACACGCGTGGGTGACATTGCACCGACCTCCACCAGAAACTTTTACTTTTGAGAGCAGTTTATTAGATTTCTCAAAAATTGTCACTTTTGAATTTGGGTGGTGTTCTTTAACAGACAATGCAGAAAAGAAACCGGCTGCGCCTCCTCCAATTATTGCGACTCTCATTTTCGAAATAGATTTACTTGAAGTTTATTAGGCAAGAAAAAAGCCCTCATGCAATGAGGGCTTGGTTTGAAAATGTGGAGAGAATTACATCTCCATACACCTCGCCATAACGGTTGAGGCACCAATCTTTTAAGTTTTGGATTTCTGATTTTTTTTGCCAACGAACACTTTTCTTCAATTCTTTTGCGAATAAAGCGCGATCAAAACTGACTTTAGAGAGTACCGATTTACAAAATTCTAGCATTGCATTTGATAGGTCTATTTGTTTCCTTATTCCAACGAACAAGTTCCAAAAATAGTGTGCAATGCATATATAAAATAATCAAAAGTTATCACAAAAGGGACTGACGTGTATCAGGGAGTGTGCTCATGAGCCCCAACTAAGATGTAATTCATCTGGTACACATCATCCGCATTGAGCTTTAGCTCTCCTGCAAATGACAACCTTTCATCGGTAGCATATTCTCGGGGAGAGTGCCCTTCGAATTGTAAATCGATCACGGTTTCTGGGCCGGCTCCACCACAGAAAAAGCAATTAGCAAATGGGTATCTACTAAGAACATAGAAGTCTTCGTCAATATCAACTGGAATAACATAGCCTGTGATATAGAATTTACCTCCTTCTAAATCTTTTACAAGAGGGCCAAATATGGGTTTCCAATAGTAGGCATCCAATTCATCTACATACACATCTTGAAATTCAACATCTGTCAAGTCTTTCCAAGTGAGCTCAGTATAGCTCTCCAATCCGATAGAAGTTGATGCTATAGTATTTGAAGTTGATAAGGATTTTGCTGTTTGAACATTACGGATTTGGTTTTTAATAGCTACACCTTCAGGGGACGGATGACACATGCTACTCCAGTCGAGAGAAACAACAGCGAAAAGGGCCATTGCAGACACAATCCAACTTGAATGAAGGATAGTGGTACTGGGTTTTTTAAGATTCATCATTCGCTTGAGAGAGTTTTAGAAATATCTAAACGCAGCGTTTTGAATGCGGGAAGAGCTGCTGCGATGAGCCCTACAAAGGTAGCTCCTAATGCGAGGTAAATTTCAGATGTGAGAAGGCCTAGGTTTCCCAGATCGTATTGAAATTTATTTTCAACGGCTGAGGCAAGTGTAAATAGACCTATTCGACTGATAAGCAATCCAAGAATAGTTCCGCCAAGGCTCAGAAGTCCGCCTTCTAAAAGCAGGAGTTTGTAAAGGGTTCCAGGTGTGCCTCCCATGGTTCGCATGAGGGCTAGTTCATACCTGCGAGCTTGCATATTGTCAAAAACAGAGATGAATATACTCGCAAAGCTGAGCGCCATAATCAGAAGTGCGATAGCTCTGAGGGTCGCAGCACCAATTCCAAACTGTTGGTTTAATCTATTAATTTCTATTGCTGGCAGGGCAACCTGCATACTGGTCTCTCTAAGTAGATTAGGTAGAGTGAGGATTGCCATGGGGTTACGTTTCTTTAAGAGTACGGCTGTGATCTCTCTCGATGCGTAAAGCTCTTCAGAGGACAGTAGTTCATCGTCTTGTTCAGAGTGAACACCCCAGATACTCTCTATACTTGTAAGTAACAGTTGGTCAATTACGGAATTGCTTTTTTCGAGTATCCCAACAACAGTGAAGGCCTTATCATCATGGACGTCTGTACCGTCTGTTAATCCGTGGGCGCTGAAAAAAGTGCTCCCAACTTCCAAACCGGTTTTTGCCGCCACTGTAGCGCCTATCGTTACTTCGAATGTGTCAGACCAAAACAAACCTTCATCCATCTTCGCTCCATAGTGGTTGGGGTAAGACTCGTTTGTTCCAACGATTCGGTAACTCATGTAATTGTCACCATATGCGAGCGGAATCCCTGATTCTATGTATGGATTACGCATCACCTTCTCCGCTTCTGCAAGCGAGATGTTTCCAGTGGGCGCATCGATGTGATAAACATTAGCTAGAATGAGCTGAAGTGGGCTTCCTTTAGCTCCGAGTACGAGATCTATATCCTTAATATTTCTTTCGAACTGCTCCGTCATCTGCTTTTCAGCGAGCATCATAAGGCTCACCATCCCCACTCCAAAAGCAAGTAGAATAGCACTTAATGCAGTCTGAAGAGGTTTTGCGGCTAGGTTTCGCCTTGCTATATAGGATAGTCTCATTAGGCGGTTTTTAGCGGTTGAAGTTCAACTCGGTCTTTATATCTGGTTTTGAGCCTTGAATCGTGGGTGACGATAATTAAGCTTGCACCGACTTTTTCAGTTTCTTCTTCGAGCAATCGAATGACAGATTCTGTGCTTTTATCGTCCAGTGCTGATGTCGGCTCATCTGCAAAAACGACAGATGGTTTGTGAACTAGAGCTCTAGCTATTGATGCTCGTTGTTGTTCACCCACACTTAAATATTTAGGGTAACTGTCGAATTTATGTTCTACACCTAGACTGTCGAGTAATTCATGGGTCCGAACTTTTAACTCTTCGGCAGTAATGTTAGACCCCGTGAGCATCGTTGGGAGTGCTAGATTTTCTGCAACGGTTAAGCTTTGAACGAAGTACGATTGTTGGAATACAATTCCGAGTTCACGCCCCCTAAACTTATCGAGCTCTCTGTCACTTAATGTATTGATGTCTAAACCGGCAACTTGCATAGATCCTGAATCAGGCCTAAGCAGTCCGCATAATAAATGAAGAAGAGTTGTTTTTCCGGTACCAGAATTTCCAATAAGTAGTAGCTTATTGCCGCTTTGACACTTGAAATCTGGAAACTCTAATGAAGTTGTTCCGGAATAGGAAAATTTTAAATCACTCGCTGCAATCATATAACGAAGTTAAGGTTAGAGACAGGGAGTTTAATGTAGTTTTGCCGAATGAATTTTTTAAATCGTCTTTCTAAGTACCTTATCGGTGTAATGGTAGGTATAGGTCTTACTTGGGTAATGTTTTCAGAACGCGCGTGTATGGATTGGCTACCCACAAACAGAATTAGTAAGGAGATAGCGATGGCTGGAATTATGGCAGATACAGGAGCGCAATGTGTTCTTAAATGTGGTAATCTTACCGTGAGTGATCTAGCGGATCTAGCGAGATTGGGAGATGTAAACTTTGGTAAAAGCGGACCGAGAGAAAAACCACGCCGATACTTTATAGAAGGAAGCGGAGTAGTTAAATTCGCTACTTACCTTATTACAGATACAGCTAGTGTTGTCACGAGTGTTGTTCTGAGAGACGTAGAAAACTGCCCCTGTCCTTAACGATTGTTCACTCTCCGAAGACGACAAGTTTCCCAAAGAGAATGTCATCAAGTCCCACAATATCGATGTGGACACTATAAACTCCAGTAGGAAAATCATTTGTGTAAAATGTGGTGTTATCTCCAGACTCAGTTGGGTACATATCTCGCATTAGCCTACCAGCTGAATCGAAAACTCTCAATCTTGAGATTTCTCCAGCACCTTCGAGTTCAATTTTAACGAGTGAATTAGATCCCGAAGGGTTAGGTGAGAAGCGCACTTCTGTGCCTCCAGGTTGAACAGGTAGAAATAATGGGTCGAACAAGAGTTTGTAGACGAAGAATCGAGTACATAGATAAATTTCACCTTTATTGTCTTCTCCGAAGGCGGACTTAGATTCTGTCCAAGGTATAAATCCACCATCAACATCTATAATAAGCGCTTGGCTTATCCACTCACCATTCTCATTTTCTTTTAGAGTGAAGAATTGTGTGTCGCCAAATCCACAATAATCTGAAAAGATATAATACCCCTCTAAGGAAGGGATGTTTTCACCTCTATACACAACCCCGCCGATGACACTGCAGAGACCATTCTCGTGTGGAAAAGCAAAGATTGGCTGCTCAGTTTCATTATCAGGATCACAATCTACCAGGGGCTCATAGCAATCAGGGCCTTCCATCAGGCGCCATCCGTAGTTAAGTCCTCCCTCACTCTCTGCGGCCTCGTAATGTATTTCTTCCCAATCCACCTCACCTACGTCCCCAATGTACATGTCGCCATTTTCACTATCGAAGCAAAATCTCCAGGGATTTCTCAATCCGTAAGCCCAAATCTCCTCACGCACATCTGCCACTCCCACAAACGGATTGCTCTTGGGTATGGTATATGGCTCTAGTCCATGGGGTTCGATTCGTAGAATCTTACCTAACAAAGACTCTAGGCTTTGAGCATTTCCTATGGTACCGTGGTCATCGCCATTAGACCCGCCACCTGAAACACCTGTACCTGTGGATCCGCCATCTCCAGTAGAGATATAGAGGAAGTTGTCTGGGCCAAAAAGTATTTGGCCACCATTGTGACCTTGATCCGGCTGAACCAACTCTAAAACTTCATACCAAACTGAGGTGTCCACAATACTGTGATCTTCCACAGTTCCGAAACACAGAATTCGCTCGTCGATAATCTCACCTGTACCGTCTGGACGGTAACCGTTGTAAATCACATACACCAGTCCATTTTCTTCAAAACCTGGGTCGAGGGTCATGCCATTAAGCCCTTGTTCCGGATTCTCACCGAAGTCTAATATATTCATCCCATTCATTCCCAAATCTAAAAATGGCGTTTCGCGTACGCCAGAAATAGGTTCCCAGTAATGCACTACACCATCGTGCCCAACGATTAGTAGGTCGTTGTTGTTTACGTCATGCGATGCTGATAGAGTCTGAATGGGTTGTTCCACTTCGGCTATGCGGATGGCATTGATCGTTTCTGGCGCAGTTTGGGCTGATAATGTAGAATTGTTAATTACGGAAAATCTAAGAATTGCAAACAAGATTATTTGCACGAATGGAGTAACTTGCAGGAATGATTTTTTCACTTTTCAAAGGTATGTATAAGCGCTTGTTTTTTTTATTTCTTACCGTCCAATTGTTGTTTTCGGTCAATTCTTTTGCCCAAACTCTTTCAGGTCACGTTCAAGATGCTGTCAGCGGAGAGCAGCTTCTAGGGGCGACTGTTTGGTGTGAAGACACAAAGCAGGGGGTTGCGGCTAATATTTATGGATTCTACTCACTTACTCTGCCTGAAGGGAAACACAATATTATTGTAACTTATATAGGATATACGCCACAGCGATTCGAGATAGACTTGAGCATGAATATCAAGATGGATATCAACCTAATTGCAGGAACAAAACTGAAAGAAGCCGTTGTGTCAGCTGAGTCGCTTAATAAAATAGAGGAGCAGGTTCAAATGTCGAAAATGGAGATTCCCATCGACCAAGTAAAAAGACTCCCGGCCATAGGCGGAGAAGTGGACCTACTCAAGGTTCTTCAACTCTTGCCAGGAGTACAATCAGGAGGGGAGGGGACCAGTGGTTTATACGTGCGCGGCGGATCACCAGATCAAAACCTCATGCTCCTAGATGGTGTCCCACTTTACAGTGTAAATCATCTTTTCGGGTTTTTCTCAGTATTCAATGCTGATGCGGTAAAGAATATGAGTATCACCAAGGGTGGATTCCCCGCACGATTCGGTGGCCGTCTCAGTTCTATTTTAGAGATCTACATGAAGGACGGCCATATGAAGGAATACCACGCCGATGCTACAGTTTCAATTATTGCTTCTAAGCTTACAGTTGAAGGACCCATAGTAGAAGACAAGGCATCTTTTATGCTTAGCGCCAGAAGAACATACTTAGACCTCTTAATTAATCCAATTATTGCTCAAGCAAATCGCAACAATCCTGATGTTACGACTGATCCGAGATATTATTTTTATGATCTGAACGGAAAACTCAACTGGCGAATAGGTCCAAAAGACCGCCTCTATTTAAGTGCGTTCAAAGGTGAAGATGATTTCGGTATTGCTTCAGCGGAAAATTACGGGATCAACAGTTCAACTTTAGACTTCGGGTTAGATTGGAAAAATGAGATTCAAGCTTTAAGATGGAATCGAGAATGGTCCCCCAGACTTTTCTCCAATACCACCCTAACTCGATCACTTTATAATTTCAACACAGGGATTGAAATTACGGAACAGTTTGAAGATACTCTTAGTATGGCTGCGCTTTACAACTCTGGAATTGAAGATTTTTCAGGTCGAATAGATTTTGACTTTGCTCCCAATGCGAGGCATTATATAAAATTTGGAGCCAACTGGACAAATCACACTTTCAGCCCTGGAGCGACATCTCTTGAACTTGATTTTGGAGATACTCCAGCTTTAGATACTCTTTTAGGACCAGCAGACATCAAGTCGGATGAGGCATTTTTATATGTTGAGGATGAGTTTGAGTTAAGCGAGCGTTTAAAGCTCAACTTGGGTGTTCACGCTTCTATTCTAATGGTGCAAGACACTTCTTATAACTCTATTCAGCCGAGAGCTGCCCTCAACTATCGCCTTCCTGGAGGTTATGCTTTTAAGGCATCTTTCGCACGAATGGCACAATATGTAAACCTACTCACGAATGAAGGACTGGGTCTCCCCACAGACCTTTGGGTTCCTTCTACTGCTCGTATCCGCCCTCAACAAAGCTGGCAGGTGGCGATGGGAGTTTCAAAAACCTTCGGTGACATCGAGGTGTCACTTGAAGGATATTATAAGGGAATGGAAGGATTGCTGAGTTACAAAGAGGGAGCTAGTTTCCTCTTTAGTCTGGACACGGACTGGGAAGATCAAGTGACGCAAGGTATAGGCAATGCCTACGGTACAGAGCTTTTAGTCCAAAAAAAATATGGCCGTACAACGGGATGGATCGGCTATACACTTTCTTGGTCTAACCGCCAATTCGATGACATCAACAGTGGAAACTGGTATCCATTTACGTATGACAGACGTCATGATGTGAGTTTCGTTGTCACCCATGATTTCACTGACAAATGGACTGGATCTGCTGTTTGGCTATATGGTACAGGAAGAGCCCTTACATTAAGTGAATCTTCCTTCTCCGCCTATGTTCCAGATGGTACAGGAGAGGAGATCTATACATTTTCGGCTGAGGTTCCTTCTGAGAAAAACGCTTTTAGAATGAGTCCATATCACAGGCTGGACCTTTCGTTAACCCGAACTAAAATTCGAGAAAACGGTACAAGACATTTAATATTCAGTGTATATAACGCGTACAACAATCTTAACCCATTCTTTGCCCAAACTGACGAAGATGACAATGGCAACCCTGTGATAAGAGAGTACGGAATTTTCCCGATTATCCCATCTATAGCATGGCGCTTCTCCTTTTAATTGCTAGATAAACACTCCGTAAAATGAAAAATAATTTCATATTTTCAATAGCTTTAACCGCTGCCATAGGTTTTGTCAGCTGTGATCGATTCGCAGATGGAGTCGTTCACGAAATCGAATTCCCAGAGCACACCCCTCGCCTTGCCGTTACAGTAATTGCTGGAGATACGGACAACCAAATCGTGGCGCAAGTAACAAGTACCGCCTCTGTTTTAGATGCGGCAGGACCTCTGCCTGTGGATGGGGCAGTCATTTCTCTTAGTCTAGGTGAAGAGGATATTGTGTATACTCTTGGAGAGGATGACTTTGTGGATTTCGCTTACAAACTAACCCTCGACGATACTTTTGGACATTTCGACGGTATGATGACGTTAAACGTTGATGCACCAGGTTTTGATCCAGTGACAGCTTCGAACATGATGCCACCCATTCCGGAAGTGTCATTAACATATGAGTATAGAGGGGACACAACAAATTCTCCTTGGTATGGGGAGGTTATACAAGACGTGTATACTCTTGATTTGGTAAACCATTCTGATGTAGACGATTCATATCTAATTTATGTTGATGCGCTTTACATTGATGCCTTTACATTAGATACTTTGGGATGGAATCAAGTTTGGCTTAGGAATCAAAATGATCAAAGAATTACACAAGAGCCTATTACGGGTGGATTGATTGTATCTGACATGAATGCTAGTGGTTGGTCAAATGGACTGGAAGACTTAACATTCTTTTCAAAGTCAACTGAGGATGAAAAGGGGGTGGAATCGGTGGCTCTCAGAATGCGAGTCAAGGCTCTTAGTCCAGAGCTAGCAAAATTCTATGAAAGTGCTGGAGATTATTTGTCAGGAGGGTTTGATTTTTTCGCAGAACCGACACTTATGTATTCTAACATAAGTAGTGGATTTGGGTGCTTCGGACTATCAAGTCAGACGATTGTAGACATCGAGTAGCTAGATATTTTTATTTAGACTAAGTCTAAATACCGTCTTTATGGTATTGTGATACTAACGTTAAGATGGAATATTTGCACCATGAAAACACGTCGAATTAAATTTATTTCTGCGGCTTTATTTTGCTTAGCTTGCCCCTCATTTTTTGCTCAAGACTCCACCTTTCAAATGGTATCCATGTGGCATGGAATTCCCGAGGCTACAGTATCTGCTGTAGGTCTTGCTTCTGGTGCTTCAGGTCTGGACGAAGTTCCGGGTTCACTGCATTTAATCACGACAAAAGAACTTAAACGTTTTTCATATACAGATCCTCTCCGCACTTTAAGAACGGTAGCTGGAGTGAACATTACTGAGGAGGATGGGTTTGGTCTCAGGCCCAACATCGGTCTTCGTGGTTCTGGAACTGAGCGCTCTTCTCGAATCACGATTATGGAAGATGGGGTCCTCATCGCACCTGCTCCATACACGGCTTCTTCTGCGTACTATTTTCCTTCGATCGCCCGCATGTCTTCAGTTGAAATTCTTAAGGGTTCAAGCCAAATAGCCTTCGGTCCACAAACAGCATCCGGCGCAATCAACCTTATCTCCACACAAATCCCAGATGTTGAAACAGCTTCGTTTTCAATGTCTCATGGATCGTTTAAAAACCGTTATGTACATATGTATGTAGGGAATTCTGTTACTTCTAGCAAAGGAACTTTCGGCTACCTCATCGAATTTTTAGAAATTGGGTCAGATGGATTTAAAACTCTTGACAACGAGGACCCTCTTGGATTCATTAAATCAGACCGCTTGGCAAAGTTCAAATGGTCATCGCCAGTTTCAGCTTCAGTAAAACAATCTCTGCAGTTAAAGTTAGCGGACGTTACTGAAACGTCTTACGAAACATATTTGGGTCTGTCAGAAGAAGATTTCACGATCACGCCCAACCGCCGTTATGCAGCTAGCGTACAGGACGTGATGAACACCAACCAAAGCCAAGCAGTTCTCACCCACACGGCTGCTCCATCTAAAAGACTCGAGATTAAAACAGATCTCTACAGAACTACATTTCATAGAAATTGGTACAAGCTTGATCGAGCTGTGGATTCTACTGGAATGACAATGGACCTTGGAGAAATTCTAAATTCACCAGATGATTTCTCCGAAGGTTATTCATATCTCACAGGCTCATCTACGATAGGTTTAGCTGGTCTTGATGTTAAAGCAAACAATAGAAATTACTTCGCACAGGGCATTCAATCTCGTCTGATTTATACTTTCGGAAAAGCGGAAGTTAAAAACAGAATTATATTCGGTTCTCGCCTTCACCGGGACTTGGTTGACAGGTTCCAATGGCGTGACCGCTACGCTATGGACAACGGAACCATGGAGCTTGTTACACCAGGTATCCATGGAACAGCAGGAAACAGGGTTGAATCCGCTACCGCGCTCGCGAACTATCTTAGAGCTACGTTACATTTCGGAGACTTCACCTTGACTCCTGGTCTGCGTCACGAAAACATATCCTTCGAGCGCTACGACTACGGTTCGTCTGATCTAGAGCGCCTCGGAGATGGAGATTACCGTGTAAATAGCGTTTCTGTACTCCTTCCAGGAGTTGGCCTTAATTACCAAATCTCAAGTGCGCTCGACGTTTTCACAGGTGTACACAGAGGTTTTATTCCTCCGGGATCTAAGCCAGAAACAGAACCTGAGCTCTCTATTAATTCAGAGTTAGGGGTTAGATTTTCTCACCGTAATGTATCAGCGCAGATGGTCATTTTCTCAAACAACTACTCCAATCTTCTTGGAGTAGATTTAAATGCATCAGGTGGAACAGGGTCTGGAGATTTATTTAATGGAGGGTCTGCCATGGCAAACGGTTTAGAATTCGAATTGGCGGTGGATCCTTTCACCGATGGACCTTTCGATCATATCTCGATGCCTGTCCGTATTGCTTATACCTACACCGACGCAACATTTACGAATGCATTCGATAGCGATTTCGGAGCTTGGGGCAATGTAGAGGTTGGGGATGCTCTCCCTTATCTTGCTCCACATCAACTCTCATTGGTTACTTCTTTAGAGCACGAAAAATTTGCAATTGACATTAGTGGACGCTATACTTCAGCAATGAGAACTCTGGCTGGTCAAGGCGTAATTCTCTCGTCAGAATCAACGGACGAATCATTAATATTTGACACGGGTATTAGGTACGAAGTGTCTAACCACCTCAATGTAAACTTAGGTGTAACAAACCTGTTGGATAGAACATATGCTGTAGCTCGACGTCCATATGGACTGCGACCTAATATGCCTAGAGCGTTAAGGATTGGAGTATCAGTAAATATATAATCTGACCCTTCCTTGATTTAAGAATTAAATCGCGGTTAAAAATTCATAGTACCTTTCGCCTACTACTCCATAGATAAACCAAACAGGGGCATACTCTAAACAGATTACCTCTTTAAAGTGAAATCTATAATCCTTGTAATTCCAAGGTGAAACTCCCACGAGCGCTTTTATAATTAACCCTGCCATGAGTTCTAAAAGGTAGAAAGCAATCATGTATATGAATCCCTTAACAATCCACCCGGAATCTTTAAACGTACTTGTCACGAACAGATAGATATACGGAACGACTGCGTATACGGGAAGCATCCACAAATACGTCTCTCCTTTAAGTCGAGGGTCTCTATACTTAATGAAGTCCATAATGGAAGTCGCAATTACTTTCATAGTGATTCCGATAAATACAAAACCTAGTATGAGTGTTATTGACGCCATTTGTAGTTATTAACGCTTACGCCTCTCTATTTCGGAGCGGATAAGAGTTAGCTCGCGGGAAGTTTGTCCTGCTACGGAAGTATTCTCTTTTGCACGACGAATCAGATAAGGCATTGCCTCGCGGATGGGACCGTAGGGGACGTATTTCGCAACATTATAACCGTGTGCAGCCAGATTAAAAGTAATGGGATCACTCATACCTAGGAGTTGAGAGAATGTGATGCGGTTGTCGTCTGAAGAAAGGCCTCGTTCTTTCATCATCTCACATAGCTTTATGTTGCTTTTCTCATTATGTGAACCACAAAATAGGTTTACTCTATCGAGATTATCTAGGCAGAATTCTACAGCCAAATCAAAATCAGAGTCCGTTGCGGCTTTGTCAACTTGTATAGGAGAGGGGTATGAGTTTTTTTCAGCCCGTTCACGTTCCTTTTCCATATACGCACCTCTTACCAGTTTAACACCTACGATATAGTCACCTTCTTCAGCTCGAGATGCGAGATCTTTTATAAAGGCGAGTCGGTCGTGGCGGTAGAGTTGAGCTGTGGTGAAGACGACCGCTCTTTCGCGATTAAAGTCAGTCATCATGTCTTCAGCCAATTTGTCAATTGCATCCTGAAGCCATGTTTCCTCAGCATCTATTAAAACGCTTCCCCCTGCCTCAGATGTGGTAGCACAAATTGAACGTACTCGGCGAACCACTCTCTCCCAGGCCTCTTTTTCCAAAGAGGTAAACTTTGAAGGATCTTTCTCGAGAAGGTCATTGTGAGAAAGCCCACTTGGTTTAAACACAGCAAAAGCGTGGCGCGGGTCGTTGGAAGCGGCAGTTACCGTTTTTAAAATTTCAGAACAAGTACTATCTAATTCTTTTTCTGTGTCGACACCTTCTGCGCTATAATCTAAAATAGTACGTACACCACTTCTATAAAGAAGTTCTATTGTTTCTTCAGAATCGGAAATATCTTCACCTCCACAAAACTGAGCATAAACTGTAGGCCTTACGGCCCAACCTATTGGGAATTTAACGAAAAGTGCAATACGAGCTAAGACACTTCCCAATTTTACTAACCATGGGCGACTTAACAATTGAAAAAGCATTTTACCACGACTAAGATCTTTGTCTGATAAGTGACGAAATGCCAACTCGGTATTGTTAAAATCAGGCAGTGAATTTTTGCTCATTTTTTTGAGAATCTTTTTCCAATCGTTACAAAGATAGCTGAGTACTCCCTTTGTACATTTGAGCATGGACATTAAAGGTTTTATAACAGAAAATCGTCAACGTATGCTTGACGAATTATTCGATATTTTAAGAATCCCATCAATATCTGCAGACCCTGCTTTTGAGGGTGATGTAAGGAAATGTGCAGAAGCTGTTGCAGCGTCTCTAAAAAGAGCTGGAGCAAGTAATGTGGAGGTTATTAAAACACCGGGACATCCGATCGTTTTTGGAGAATATCAAACAAGTGTTGATGCTCCAACAGTGCTTGTTTATGGTCACTATGACGTACAACCACCTGACCCTATCGACCTTTGGGACAATCCAGCTTTCGAGCCTATCATTAAAGTTACAGATAAGCATCCTGAAGGGGCGATTTTTGCCAGAGGATCTTGTGACGATAAAGGCCAAATGTTTATGCATGTCAAAGCCCTTGAGGCTATGGTATCTAAAGGCGATGTGCCTTGCAACATTAAATTTATTATTGAAGGTGAGGAGGAAGTTGGAAGCTCTCATCTTGACGACTTTATCGAATCAAATAAAAAAAAGCTGTCGGCAGACGTTGTCCTTGTTAGCGATACCGGAATTTTCGCTAACGACACACCGTCTATTACAGTAGGTCTACGTGGATTATCATATGTAGAGGTTGAGGTTACTGGACCTAACCGCGATTTACATAGCGGACTTTACGGAGGTTCTGCTCCCAACCCGATTAATATTCTTGCTGAGATGATTTCTTCGTTAAAAGACGAAGACCAAAGAATCACAGTTGATGGATTCTACGACGACGTCTTAGAACTCACTTCTGATGAGAGAGCGGCTATGGCAAGGGCTCCTTTTTCTGAGGAAACACATAAAGCAAGTATTGATATAGGTGCGCATGAAGGGGAGTCCGATTATACTCCATATGAGAGAATGAGCATTAGACCTACTTTAGACGTAAATGGTATATGGGGAGGATATACAGGAGATGGTGCGAAGACTGTTATCGCGTCTATTGCAACTGCAAAAATATCAATGCGCCTTGTACCACACCAAGACCACGAAACGATCACGAAGCTTTTCACAAAGCACTTCAAGAAAATAGCACCTTCAAGTGTAAAAGTGAAAGTGACGGAAATGCATGGAGCTGCACCTGCAATTACCCCTACCGATAGCCCAGCTTATCACGCCGCCGCCCTCGCGATGAAGCATACATTCGGAAAAGAACCCATTCCAGTTCGTTCAGGAGGTTCAATTCCTATTGTAGCTTCTTTTGAGCGCATCTTAGGTCTGAAAACGGTGCTGTTTGGTTTCGGATTAGATTCTGATGCAATTCATTCTCCCAATGAGCATTATGGCGTTTTTAATTACTTTAAAGGAATAGAAACCATTCCTCATTTCTACACTCATTTCGCTCAGCTACATGAAAAGTAATTTTTATTTCTTTCCGCTTTTAGCGATTGTATCGATCTCGACTTTGACGGGATGTTATAAGCAGCTTGAAGTAATTAATGTAGACAATTTTTCAGAAGTAGCGATTGGACTCAAGGGACTTCGCTCTAACCTTGACGTGAAGATTTATAACCCTAATTTATATCCAATAGAATTAAACGAAACGCAAATCAAACTTAGAGTTAGGGATGTAGACGCTGGGTATGTGAGTTTACCTAAAATAGTAAATATTGGCGCAAGAGATACTGCCACAATAAGGTTACATGTCGCTACCAGAGAAGGAGCTATTGCAGAAATTTTAAAAAAAGATGTCATAAATTTCTTACAAGGAGAGGAAGTTCCTTTCTCAGCATCTGGAATAGTAAGCGGGAAGTCTTGGGGTGTTAAAATTGAGGTGCCACTGGAACACTCACAAAATATCAGTCTTAGAAACTAAGATATTTACAACCTTTCTTACAGATCTAATTTGGAAATCATATAGGTAACTCCAACTTCGACAGTCATGTTCAACATTCTATTATTCCATCTTGGTGTTCCTGTTGGAGTCTCTGGCCGAGGAGCAATAGCGAGAATGCTTTGGGTAACACGAGCAAAAACATGAGAATGATCCCCATATACAGTTCGTATTCCCAAAACACCTCCCAAGTCATATTCTTTTATTGGCAAGCCAGTTGGAAGCCAACCTCCATAGAAATCTTCTTCGGCCGCTAGTAATACGGATGGTTGTAATCCTATCATTAGGTCGAATATTCCATATGAATAGCTAGTTGTTATAGGAATATCAATGTATGTAAATCGGTATCTCCAGGTTTCGTAATCACCAGCTGTTGGGTTTGGCGGTTTTTTACTCCCTTTCTGATTGTATATGATTCCGATCTGTATGTTATTATTTTCAGACCATCCAATTTCAATAGTTGCGCCCAGGTGAAGCCCTATTTTGTTGAACCCACCTATTCCATCTCCATGAATTTGGGAAGCGGTTCCACCTCCGATAAGACCTCCATTAAACTGAAAGGCTTGACCTTCGAAGCTCTTTGATTGCGCGGAAAGCAAGTAAGGTAAAAAAGCAAATAATAAAAGGCCCTGACGCATAATATGATTATTCAGATAAATGGTGAGACAGGCAATTTACAACCTCTCCATTTTCATCACTGGCTATTATTAAAATTGAAGAATTTTCGAAAACCCATTCAGGATACCAGTTGAAAGTAAAGTCAGATTGAAATTCATCACCCTGAGAAGCATCATCTATTACAACAAGGCCTTCAGCACCAGTCACACTACCTCTAAGCATATGGTCGAATTGGTAATCAGTTATATGTTCGGGATCGTTTCCATAATACAATTGATCTCCGATGAGATGCGACTCTGTAAAAAGTATAGCAAGTTTACATTCTCCATCTAGAGCACCATTTGTAAATTGACCATTGACATGGATGTTAAGATGGCCGTGCCCAGCTGAAGGGTGCCAGAAAGTTTTGATTTGAAGCTGTAGTGGAGAGTCAGAATTTAGTTCAGAAGCGACTTCAGCAGACCACTCAGAAGGAGAGTAAAAATTCCCGGTTCCACCTTTACGGTTAATTCTCCCAAGAGGATTTGCTTGGAAATCTAGTTGAGACCAAAATAAATCACCATCTTCGTTAGTCCAATCAAGCGGGTATGATTCATTTGTTATAGCCAAGTTTCCAGCGTGTATTGCAAGTGGAAAAACACGATCTGGATTTGATACCGCTAGTTCTTCAGCAATTTCGGCAGCAGGAGGACAGTTACCACATTGATGGGCAGTGAAGTCTTCAACCAATACATTCTTACCTGTGGTTGTAGCCAATTGAAAAACTGGAGGATTACCATACAGCTCGACATTGTACCCTTCAGTAAAAGGAATGATAGGTTCCTCAATAATGTCGCATGAAGGGAATAGAATACATGTAGTTATTACAACTATGGATAAAAATCGAATAAGCTTCATATCTATCTAAAGTAATCTTGATGTTTTAAAATAAATAAAGAATCCGCGCCTGTACATAAAGTACACAACGCGGATTCAATATCGTTTATACGAGTTCTATAAGGAAAGCCCTTATTGTGCGTTCGTTACTCGTAGAGTAGATGTTTCGTTACCCGCAGTTAGGCTTACGAGGTATATCCCAGCCTCCATAGAAGCGAAGTCTAACTCAATAGTTTGCGTTCCTGCAGCTATATTTCCAAGATTCATTTCAATAACTTTCTTTCCAACTAAGTTGTAAACAACGACAGAAGCCTGTCCTGCGTCAGCAGCAGAGAAAGAAAGTGTTGTGTTATCAGTGAAAGGATTGGGGAAGACGTTTACGCTAGATGTAAGATCATTTTCAGTGATTCCAGTTACCTGAGTCACTTCCATTCCAGCTACTAGTTCAGCCCACTCGTATCCTGATGCACCATCGTATTCAAGCACTATTCCTACTTCTTCCATTCCGTCCATAGAAACGATTGAAGCTACACCGTCAACGAAGTCACCCCATTGAGAAGCATAAAGTCCGTCACCGTATGTGTCGATCATTGTAAATACGTAACACTCGTCAAGGTTAAGAGCAACATCCCAAGTGAATTCAGTATCAGCTTGACCTGCTAGTGCTCCAGTTGCAATACCATCAATGTACATTCCAGACGCAGACTCAATAGTCCAACCAGTCTCCTCAGGCCAGTTGTCAGTCGTGATACGAACTTGAACATACGACGTTGCTTCAGTTGAACCAACAATTGCCGCTGATCCTTCGGCATTCCAAGACGCACCGTTTACAGAAACAAGGCTGTAGTCAAATGTTCCGATTTCGTTATAAGAACCAAGATCTATCGTTTCATTTCCACCATTTGAAAGTACACCTGACCATGTGACGTCAGTTTGCGCAGCTCCATTCAGCTCAACAGCAAATACCATCTCAGTGACATCATCTGATCCAAGGTTAGAAACAGCTGTTGAAGCCATCCACTCGCCTCCTCCACATGAAGAAGTCTCACCATTGTAAGTCATTAATGGTGCAGCACCAGTAATTGAGTTAGCGCAATTCTGAAATGCAGCAGCGACGTGCCCTTCAAAAGTAGTTTGACCTGACTCCACCAGTGAATATTCCATTTCACCTGTAGTTGCGTTCTCTGTCCCATCAGGACAAACAGTGTAGATAGTAGGGTAGTATGTATTACTGTAGCTGTCAAAAATATTTGAAGCGTTATCGATAATTGGGAAATTTGTAATTGAGACCCAATCCCCTGTTGTTGCTGGTCCAGTTCCATTCAGGTCTGCATCCGTTGTTGAATCATCAGATTCTAGGTAGAAAACATATAAGTCTCCTGTGCCTTCTGGACCAAATGTTGAGTACATATCTTCTAAAGTACCACCAAGTGCGTAACTCCAACAAGGACCGCACCATGTGGCAGAGAAGTCTAGTATAACAGTGTTTCCTTGATCAAGAAGGTCGTATAAGTTCCACTCGTTGCCGTTGATATCAGTGGCAGTGAAATCAGGAGCGATACTCCCATCTGGAAGTTGCGCGAGAGCAGTGGTAGAGATAGTAAGTACTGCGAAAAGCAAGTAAAGGTGCTTCATATTATTAAGGTTTAAATTAGTTGTAAATCAATATTTTATCGAACAGAAGGTGCTAATTTAAAGAATATTTGGTGAATTATACACCCTTAACTCTTGTTAATGTACTATTTTAAGTTAAAAACTAGAGGTAAATGTCACCTCTAATCCATTAGATGCGGGTACTGCCCTACAGACACCCCCAACGCAAAAGATACCCTCTCGTCGCTTTCCGTATCCTATACTTAATCTGTGAGAACCGTTAACATATCCAGCAGATCCAAACAGATAGTGGACCCGTTTTGCTTCGTCGGGGTTCCCAAAATTGTATTGGTCAGTAATGTTTGCAAACCAATGGGGGCTCCAGGTGTATTCAGCAACAACAGTTGCCCAATCTCCTTTGTCTTGTTTAATAAGCTCTCCCTCAACATCTCTCCACTTTCCGGTAGTCAACACTTGGAACTCAGTTCTTAGGCTTTGACGCTTGTTAGTTCGTATTTGGGTTTCAAGGACATATATATTAGCATTTACAAGACCCTTGTAATCAGTAGTTACGGGAGTTGCAAGAGTATTGAAAATAAGATTCATATACATTGCCTTAGCCTTGAAAGTTTTAGAAAACTTCCTTTCAATCTCAAAGCTTATGTCTTGAACATTTAATGAATCGCCAAGCCCCCAGCTATTTCTTTGGTATCCATAAACAACACCATCCACTCCACTTAAATGAGTAGTGTCAAGGCTATATGAAGTAGCAAAGACAATGTTCATTTTCGTACCGTATTTACCTCCTAGCTTAGATCCACGCTTAAGTCTGTAGTATAGTTCTCCTCTGAAACTAGACTCTCCATTTATTACTGTTGCATATGGATATAGCGTTGCGGCTAAATTATAAGTATGAGGTTTTGTAATTGCTGGGATGTTATTAATAGGAGCATCAAAAAGAAGTAAATCTCTATCTGATCTAAAGCTCATATTATCTGTTGTTGATCTCTGAAAGAGGAATGTTAAGTCTTTGATATTTCCAGTGAGGTAATACATTAGAGCCTCGCCTTCTTTATATATATATCCGTTATCTGCTGAAGGGTCATTAATTTTCTTTGTAAGACCTATCCCTCCTTTCCACATTCCATAATGTACAGTAGTCCCATACTCCCATCCCGCAACATTTTCTGGAAGTTCTAGAATAAGTGTGTCCTTTACAATGTTACCCCCATCTTGAAATCTACTTACAAATGAGTAACCGGGAATTACTTTGAGTTTAGAATCTTTTAGAGCGGGTATGATGTCGTTTAAGCTTACTTCGACATCTACACCTCTAACGATGCCATCACTATTTATAAGTCGACTATCGAAATCTAAGCGCTGCTTTCCATAAACCATTTTCACATTGATGCCATCTATTGGACTTAGTAAAAGCCGCACACCATCCATCGCATTATCTAACCCTAGATTCCTCTCTTCATATGATCTTAAAAGAACGCCTGCTCCGAATGTTTCGTAGAAATTACCTACTGTCACATCTACACCAATTTCGGGATCACTCCACCTGGCATATCTATATCCAATGCCTGAACCTTTAAATCGACCTGGAAAACCTAGAACGCTATTCAGATAGGATTCGTAACGGAATCCGGAAGAGAAATTCCCTTGAGTGTAAATAATATTGGAATAAGCATTAAACCCTGATTTTGAGGGAGGAACGACCGCCCCTATAATAGAATCCTCCTGGTATGACTGAAAGAGAACAGACATATTTCCAGAGACAACACCTGTGCTTGTTTCTTGAGCATCTACAATACCATTAAGTAGCATTCCCAAAGTAAAAAATGCGATAAAATGCTTCATGCTTAGTCGACTAACTTAAGTAGTTCTTCATACAATTCTTCTTCGTCTCCTTCGGCGTAGTTGTTATGTGACCAAACCAACTCCCCGTTACCATTATACAAGAATGTATGTGGAACATTCATCACCTGCATAGCACGTTTAAAATCTCCCGCAGGATCCAGTAGTATTTCAAACTCCCATCCGGAACTCATGATATACGGTGATACTCTATTTGTAGAGCGGCTATCATCGATGCTTACGGCCACTATTTTAACCCCAGTTTCATCTTGCCAATCCCCGTAATAATCCATATAGGTATTTAGCTCTCTTTTACAAGGGCTACACCATGTAGCCCAGAAGCAAATAACAATAGGATTGCCATCGTTTTCTATCGTTCCAGTATCAATGATTAATCCAGTGAGATCTTTGAGTTTAACAGAAGGGATAGACTGTGCATATGTATCAACAGTCATTAATGAAACAAAAACCCCAGCTAGCAAGATGCTTTTCACTGGGCTAGAGGTTTTATAGTAGTTAAAATTCATCGTTTAAAATTTCTAATAGGTGCGACAAAGAAACGGCTTTCTCGATAAACGGAATGTATTACCTTCGTACTCATGTTTTATACCAAACTCAAATCGATTATTCTGGCCTCGACATTTTTACTTGTCGGAGCCATTGCAGCCCAACCCACAATCATCGCTCCTTCAGACACGATTTTTGCTGCACTAGATACACTTAATGAATTACATTCGGGTGAAATTTCTGTGCATTGGGATGTTCTGAACGAATTAGATTCAGAACAGATTCTAATGTGCACTCGAAGTTTCATAGATACAGTATCTCCATATAACTACCCTTACGTTCAATCATTGCCAGAGAATCCTGTTGAGGGAGCTTATGAAAAATTTTGTTGGGGACCTCTGTGTTATAACTATGGCACAGACGCCTCCTCATCAAATGCATCTCTCCTTGTTAACCTTCAATCTGGAGCTACTGATACAACATTCATTGCGTATTACTATCCTCACAATGTTTTAGGTACAACAACATTTGAATATTGTTTTCACCCAGTTGGCGATATTGACGCCGGTTCATGTCATCAAATCACATATGTGGTCACTGCAACATCAGCGATTGAAAATGAGCCCGGTAACCTCGATATTTCATCAATAGGGACAGTGTACCCTAATCCTATAGAAGGAACAGGATGGCTAGATTATCATATTCGCACAGGCGACGTATGTGATCTTGTTTTTAGGGGCTTAGCGGGGAAGGAGATAATGCGCGAGAGCGGTCTTGTTCTAAGTGGAAAGGTTGCAATACATTCAGAGAAATTGACACAAGGGCTTTGCTTTTGCACACTTGAAATTAATGGAATTGCTGTTCGCACAGAGAGATTTGTGGTCGTTAGATAAGAGAAGTTTGATAAGAGAAGTAAGAGAAGTAGTTACTCAAGATGCACGCACCGAATAAACAAGAATCTCTCGATTATCATTCGAGGGGTAGGAAGGGGAAGATTGAGGTAAATCCTACTAAGCCGTTCAGCTCTCAGAGAGATTTATCGCTCGCCTATAGCCCAGGAGTAGCCGAACCATGTATTGCTATTGCAGAGAAAAAGGAGGACGTATACAAGTACACGGCTAAAGGAAATCTTGTGGCAGTAATTAGTAACGGAACTGCAGTTTTAGGACTTGGAGATATAGGTCCTGAGGCGAGTAAACCAGTTATGGAAGGAAAAGCAGTGCTTTTTAAAGTGTTTGCAGATATTGATGTTTTCGATATTGAGCTAGATGTTACTGATGTAGAACATTTTATTTCAACGGTGAAGGCAATCGCTCCTACTTTTGGAGGGATTAATCTTGAGGATATTAAGGCACCTGAGGCCTTTGAGATTGAACGTCGATTGAAAGAGGAG
Source organism: Flavobacteriales bacterium UBA974 (assembly GCA_002292405.1). GTDB lineage: Bacteria > Bacteroidota > Bacteroidia > Flavobacteriales_D > Sanyastnellaceae > UBA974. The sequence goes on along the minus strand of DBBW01000024.1, from coordinate 32,308 downwards.
TTAGATATTCCAGTAATGCACGATGATCAGCATGGTACTGCCATTATTTCTTCTGCTGCGCTTTTGAATGCATTAGAGCTAACTGAGAAAAGAATAGAGGATGTTAGAGTTGTAGTTAGTGGAGCTGGAGCTGCAGCGATGTCTTGCCTTGATCTGTATATTCAGTTAGGTCTTACCCTCGAAAATATTGCCGTTTTCGACTCAATAGGTCATGTTCATTCAGGAAGAGAAGGACTAGGTGAGCGTAAGCAGAGATTCGCGACTGAAAAATCTTACGAGTCTCTAGCTGATGCAATGAAAGGTGCAGATGTATTTTTAGGGCTTAGTAAAGGGGGGCTTGTTACAGGTGGTATGATTAAGGAGATGGGGTCTGACCCCATTGTGTTTGCACTGGCAAATCCAGATCCGGAGATTCCATACAAAGAAGCGATTGAAGCAAGAGAAGATATCATTATGGCTACTGGACGTAGCGATTATCCGAATCAAGTAAATAACGTTTTAGGTTTTCCATTTATTTTCCGAGGAGCACTAGATGTTAGAGCTACAGGGATTAACGATGCTATGAAGCTAGCGGCTGTACAAGCCATTGCGAACCTTGCCAAAGAGACTGTGCCGGATGAGGTGAGCGAGGCTTACGATGAACAGTCACTGTTTTTCGGGCGTAACTTAATTATTCCTAAGCCACTTGATCCACGATTGATTACCGCTATTGCCCCTGCTGTTGCAAAAGCCGCAATGGATTCTGGAATAGCACGTGAGTCTATTGAGGATTGGGATGCCTATGATACAATGCTGTTAAATAGGCTAGGTCAGGCGTCGAATTTTTCGATGTCACTTAGCGAGAGGGCTTCAAAAAATCCCAAACGAGTTGTGTTTGCGGAAGCGGAACATTATAAAGTGCTGAAAGCTGCTGAACAGGCAGTTGAAGAGGGTATTGCCCACCCTATTTTAATAGGTCGTAAGCATATTATTACTTCACGAATAGAAGAGAATAACTTAGCACTAGCGTCAGCAACAATATTTGATCCTCGTGATCAAGATCATGCTGAAAAGAGAAAAGTATTTGGGGAGATATTGCATGAAAAAAGAAAGCGTCATGGATTAACTCTATTAGAGGCTGAACGTGCTATGCGCAGGCGAAATTACTTTGGAGCCATGTTAGTGAAAACGGGTGAGGCTGATGCTCTTGTTTCAGGGCTTACAAGAAATTATCCCCGTGTGATTAGGCCAGCTCTGCAGGTCATTGGAAAGGCAGAAGGTGTCTCTAAAGTTGCAGGCATGTATATCATGCAGACCCATCAAGGACCGATGTTCTTTGCAGATACTACAGTTAACGTGAACCCTACAGCTGAGGAGATTGTTGATATTACATTGCTCATGGCTGAGGCGGTAAAGAGACTTAGAATTGTGCCTCGTATTGCTCTACTCAGCTATTCTAATTTCGGGTCATCTAAAAGTGATGATGCTGAAAAGATGTCAAATGCAACAGCGATATTACATAGAGATCACCCAGACTTAATTGTGGATGGTGAAATTCAGGCAAATTTTGCAATAAATCAGGAGATGCTTGCAGAGAGCTTCTCGTTCTCGGTACTTAACCAACGAAAAGTAAACATTCTTATTTTCCCCAATCTTTCTGCGGGAAATATCTCGTATAAACTTCTTAAAGAAATGGGAGGTGTTGAAGCTCAGGGACCTGTCCTCTTAGGGATGAAGAAGTCAGTACATATTCTTCAAATGGGATCCTCTGCAAAGGAAATTGTAGATATGGTGAGACTCGCTGTGGTAGACGCTCATAATAAGTCGCAATCATGATACATCATTTAAATGGAAGGCTTATTGAAAAGCATCCTACCCACATTGTCATTGAGTGTGGAGGTGTAGGATATTTAGTCTCTATCAGCCTCACCACTTTTGAAGCTCTACCTGACGATGAGACCCTTTTTCTAAATATTCATATGGTAGTTAGAGAAGATTCTCAAACATTATATGGATTTGCTACTAAAGAGGAACGAAGCATGTTTCTTCTTTTAATTAGTGTTAGTGGAGTCGGTGCAAACACAGCTCGTTTAATATTGTCAGCTATGGATTCTGCTACTGCTTCTGAAGTGATCGCTTCAGGTGATGTAGATGCGATGAAAAAAGTGAAGGGTATTGGCGCTAAAACAGCCCAAAGAATAATAATTGACCTGAGAGATAAAGTTGGTGTCTCAACCGGTGGTGGCGGAGCGAAGTCAGAAATATCTTTTCAGCACAATACCTTGAAGAATGAAGCGTTAATGGCACTGACTACTTTAGGGTTTGATCAGTCTCGTGTTGAGAAAACCCTAGAGCAGATTTTAGATAAAGCAGATAACGATTATTCGTTGGAAGCTTTGATTAAACAGGCGTTACAGAAGCTTTGAACAAGACTGAGCACAGGACTGAACTCGTGAAAATAAAGGGCATATCAATTTTGTGTGTGGTTGCGGCATTTGTTTGCAGCATTTCTACCTACGCTCAAACATCTGATAAAGAGCTAGATACAACAGAAATCGACCTTCCTTTTCCTCATGGTGGTGAAGACGCATACAATCCCGTAGAATTCCCCGGTGGCATCTCACTTGACTGGCCTGAAAATTTCCAGTATGGTGTTGTGTACGATCCTGTTTCAGGTCAATATATAGTAGAACAAACCATAGGTGATACGCTTGAATTTCGACCTGGTTCCCTTTTCACTTTGGACGAGTTCTTAGATTATGATATGTCTGGTAATTTATCGGAGTTTTGGGATCAATTGCAAGAAGATGACGATGATGCGACTAGGGGATTCGCTCCTAAACTTGAAATAGATAGCGAGCTTTTCGAAATGCTTTTCGGAACAAATGAGATAGAAATCATTCCTCAGGGAACTGCTGAGATTACTTTTGGTTTAAATAGTTCTAACACTGAAAACCCAAGGATTCCAGAACAGCAAAGGAGGGTCACTACGTTTGACTTTGATCAAAGAATACAGTTGAATATTTCAGGTAAAATTGGAGATAAAATTGAACTAGGCACCCAGTACAATACAGAATCTTTGTTTGATTTTGAGAATCAAATGAATATTGGTTTCCAAGGTGAAGAAGATGATATTCTTAAAAACATCGAGGCCGGAAACATCTCCTTACCGCTTCAAGGAACGCTGATTACGGGATCTCAGAGTCTTTTTGGTTTAAAGCTAGAAACGCAATGGGGTCGCCTATATAACTCTACGATTCTTTCTCAGCAAAAGGGTGAGCGGCAGGAGATAGAGGTGGAGGGTGGTGCCCAAACACAAGATTTCGATATCCGGGCTGATGACTACGAGGCAAACCGACATTATTTTCTTTCTCAGTATTTCCGCAATCGATATGACGATGCGATGAAATCCTTACCTGTGCCAAGTTCAGGGGCGAATATTAATAGAATCGAGGTTTGGGTTGTAAATACTCAGGCCAATACGATGGACGTTAGAAATATCATTGCAGTCACCGATTTAGGTGAACACCCTGATTATATGTCCTCTAATTTACCTATTTCTCAACTTATCGATGGAGCAGGGACAAACCCCACATCTAACCGTGCTTCAAATAACGAAAACAACGATATTTTCGAAGATCTTATAAGTAACAATGAGGTAATGGGTTTCTCAGGAGCGAACGCCGCCATAGTTGCGATGAATATGGGCTTTGAGCAGGGTGTTCACTACGAAAGAGTTGGAAATGCGAGGAAGCTTATGCCGTCAGAATATTCATACAACTCTAGACTTGGCTTTATTTCCCTAAGGCAATCACTTAATAATGCTGAGGTGTTGGCTGTTGCATATGAATACACCTTAGAAGGAAACACTTATCAAGTTGGTACTCTAGCTCAGGATGGATACACTACAGGGTCTGGTGAAAATGAAGCCATGGGAGCCCTTGTATTAAAAATGCTCAAATCGAGTATTACTCAATTAGACCTAAATAATGGCGACCCTTCACCACTCTGGGAGTGTATGATGAAGAATGTGTATTCTATGAGGGCATTCGGAGTAAGTCAAGAGGAATTCAGATTAGATGTATGGTACAACGATCCATCTACTGGAGTAGATCTTAATTATATTCCGAGAGATCCGTTAGACGGAACCCTCCTGCTTCAGTTATTGGGCCTTGACAGAATGGATATCAATACAATGCCTAATCCCGACGGCGTATTTGATTACATAGACAATGCTGCGACGAATGGCGGTACGATTAATTCTCAAAATGGGCGCATATTCTTCCCGTCTATTGAGCCTTTTGGCGACAACCTCAGAGAGGTGATTTTAGATAGAGTTAGCGACCCTAACCTCGCTGAATCACTCATTCAAACATTGGTTTTCGACCCTCTTTACGATTCTACAAAAACTGCGGCTCAGCAAATCCCAACCCTCAACAGATATCACATTAAGGGTACATTTCAATCTCAGAGCAGTTCTGAAATTGCTCTGAATGCGCTTAACGTTCCGGAGGGGTCAGTAACGGTAACTGCGGGTGGTGTTCGCCTTGTGGAGAATAGGGATTATACCGTTGATTACAACTTAGGAAGAGTTAGGATTATCAATGACGGTCTTCTTGAATCAGGCCAAACAATCCGCGTTTCCCTCGAAAGCAACTCGCTTTTTAACATACAGACAAAAACTCTTTTGGGTACAAGGTTTGATTACATCGCAAGTGATGATTTCACTTTTGGCGCTACATTCTTAAATATGCGAGAGAGACCACTCACTCAAAAAGTGAATATCGGAGATGAGCCTGTCAACAACACCATTTTAGGAACGGACTTTACGTGGCAAACTGAAAGTCGATTTCTTACCGAGCTCGTAGATAAACTTCCATTCTATGAAACTACAGCGACTTCAACATTAGATATAAGTGCTGAGGGAGCATACTTAATCCCAGGTCACAGTAGAGCGATAGGTGAGGAGGGTAATGCTTACATAGATGATTTTGAAGGATCTCAATCGACGATCGACATTAGATCTGTTTCGAGGTGGTTTTTAGCTTCGACGCCCAAACACCAAAATGATCTATTCCCAGAAGCGGCATTTGAAGACACTCTTTTATACGGCTATAACAGAGCTGCCATGTCTTGGTATACAATCGATCCGATCTTTTATTCTGGCAACGGGCTTCAAGATGGGCAGGTGTCAGACGAGGTAAGGCAAGATCACAATATGCGCCAAATCTTAGAGCAGGAGATTTTTCCCAACAGAGATTATCAGCCTGGAACACCTAGAAATATTCCGACTTTTGATTTGAGTTTTTGGCCTTCTGAAAGAGGCCCTTATAATTATGAAACAGCTGATGGAACCTCGGGATATTCTGCGGGTTTTAGTGAAAACGGAGACTTAGTTGAGCCTTCATCTCGTTGGGGAGGGATTCAAAGAGCGCTTACTACTACAGATTTTGAGAGTGCAAATATTGAATACATTCAGTTTTGGGTGATGGATCCTTTTAATGATGATTCTGAAAACTCAACGGGAGGTGATATATACTTCAACCTAGGTAATGTTAGTGAGGACATCCTCAATGATAGTCAGCTAGAATTTGAGAATGGACTTCCATCTGCGACGAGTCCAGACTTACCCACAGACACAAGTTCTTGGGCGATTTATCCAGATCCATCAACATTTAATGTTGTAAATGCATTTGACAATGCTTCAGGCAACTACGCTTTGCAAGACGTTGGGTTAGACGGAATGAACTCTGCTACTGAAAGAGAGCATTTTTCTGATTGGTTAGGAGATCTAGAAGGCTCTGGAGTGTTAAGTCCCGAAGCGTATGCTGCGATTGAAAATGATCCTTCTGGCGATGACTTCAGGTACTTCAGAACCCCAACTTCTCAAGCTTTAGAGGAGGATATTATTCAGAGATACAAATATTTCAGCTTGTATGAAGGTAACTCAAATACGGAGTCTCCTGATGGCTATCCTATCACTTCTACGACGATGCCAAATAGTGAGGACATCAACGAGGATATCACGCTTAGTACTATTGAGAGCTACTATCAATACAAGATTTCTTTAAGGCCATCTGACCTTGGTGAGGCGAACGTGGGCAACAACTACATAACAGATGTTTTCGAAACACTTTCACAGAGCGCCTCATCGAATGAGCAGAAACCGATTAAATGGTACCAGTTTAAAATTCCTGTTCGTGAATATCAAAAACAGATAGGTAGTATTTCAGATTTCCGTTCGATCAGGTTTATGAGGGTATTTATGAAAGGTTGGAGCCAGCCTGTAACTCTTCGTTTTGCCAGAATGGAACTTGTGAGAGGAGAATGGAGAAAATATGATGGGTCTTTAGCTGGAGAGCAAGAGATAGAACCAACAGATCCTTCTTCTACAAGTTTTAATATTTCTGCGGTAAACGTCGAGGAAAATGGAAATCGTGAGCCGGTTGCATATGTAACTCCTCCGGGAATTATTAGAGAGATTGACGTAGCAACAACGAACCAGAGAAGACTTAACGAGCAATCTTTAGCGATGGAGGTTTGTAACCTTATTGACGGAGATGCTAGGGCTGCTTACAGAAATATCAATTATGATATGAGAATGTATAAGCGTATGCGGATGTATTTTCACGCTGAACCTGGCCCTGATGGGACAACTTTAAACGATGGAGATATTACGGCATTTGTAAGATTAGGTTCGGATTTTGACAACAACTATTACGAGTATGAAATACCCCTTTCGGTAACACCTTGGTATACTGTGGATGAGGATATGATTTGGCCTATGGCCAACAACATGGATATAGAACTACAGAAACTTCAGAGCCTGAAGATAAATAGGCCGGTTGGTCAACCTATATTCCAAGAATATACCGAATACGATGGTGTTGCAAGGATGTCGGTGAAGGGAAATCCGAATTTAGCGAACGTGGTTACTGTCATGATCGGAATTAGAAATCCAGATAAGGATTCCAATGTTTTCCCATATTCCGATGACGGTTTGAATAAATGCGCTGTTGTTTGGGCTAATGAGTTGAGGTTATCTGATTTTAATGAAGAAGGAGGATGGGCTGCTGTTGCGAGGGTTAATGCAACGTTAGCAGATTTAGGTAATGTGAGCGTTGCGGCAAATATGTCTACTCCAGGTTGGGGAGGTTTAGAACAAAGAGTCCAAGAAAGATCACGAGAAACAATCCGAGGCATAGATGCAAATGGAACGATACAGATAGGTAAGTTACTTCCCCAAAAATTAGGTATTTCTCTACCGATGTATATGGGGTATTCAGAACAAGTAAGCACACCACAATTCGATCCCCTTTCTCCGGATATTGAACTTGAAGATTTAGAACTAAGCCCTGAACGGTTAAATAAGACACAGGAGGTAGACCGTCTGAGAAGTATTAATTTCTCCAGCATTAAGATTAGTCCACAATTTAATTCCGGGGGAGGCAGTAGTGGAAGTCGTGATAGGAATTCAAGATCCAATGATACCAAATCTAAAAGTGGAGATAGCATGGGAGCTCTTGGTGGATCTATGGGTGGTAGGGGTGGCGCTTCTGGTGGGCCAGGTGGTCGGGGTGGTTCGAGCTCTTCAGGTCCTCTTTCTTTCTTAAAAATCAGCAATTTCACAGGAAACTACAGCTTCAATGAGGTTTACAGACGAGATATTAACACAGAGTTTCAATTAAATGTAGAGCACAGAGGAGGGCTGGCTTACAATTGGCAGAATAGACCTAAGCAGCACAAGCCATTTTCAAACATCAAGTTTATTCGAGAAACTGAAATATTTAAATTTCTCAAGGATTTTAATTTTTACCTTCTACCTAAACAGGTTTCCATGAACACTCAGATGGAGAGGGTTTATCAGACCAGTCGCGTGAGGAATAACACTGAAGATTTATTAGGTGTTCAGACGAATCTTTTAATCCAAACGCAAGTTCTCAAATCTTGGAATTGGAATAGAAACTACTCCATGAAGTACGATTTAACCCAAGCCCTTAAATTCGACTATACAGGTCAGGCTTCTGCCCTTATTGGTGAACCCGCAGGAGTAATTCCAACTCAAGAGGAAGATCCAGAAGGATATAATCTATACCTTGACACTGTAAAATTAAACCTTAGAAGCGCAGGTGATGTCACGACATACAATCACAACGTTAACGGGTCGTACAAGCTCCCATTTGACAAAATACCACTGATGGATTTTGTAACTGGCGACGTCAGGTATCAAAGTTCATTTCGTTGGGATAGAGCCCCTTTTGCTCAAGACACGCTTGGAGCTACGATTCAAAATTCAAGAAATTTAAGTCTCAATGGTCAGGCCAATTTACTCAAACTATACAATAGAGTCCCTTTCCTAAAAGAGATCAACAACAAGCGTCCGAAAAGACCGAGCTCAAGGAATGTAAGCAACCAAAGTAGAGATGGTTTTGGTGAAATAGAAGACGAGGAAGAAAAGGACAAGATCGAGATTAATCCGATAGAGCATATCCTAAGATTTGCAATGGGATTGCAAAGTATAAGCGGAACGTTTTCTCGCAACGAGGGTATTATGCTGCCGGGATTTGCAGAAACCAGTAGATATGGAGGGTTTGATGAAAATTTAGAATCTCCGGGATTGCTCTTCCTGATAGGTCATCAAAACACAGATGTTTTTGGTGATAAGAATTCGGATTTCGCCATGGACGCGGCTGCAAATGGTTGGTTAGTTCAAGCGCCTTATCTCAATCAACAATACACAGAATCCTTCACAGAGAACTTTAATGTGAGAGTAAATTTAGAGCCCATCAAGCACTTTAAGATTGAGCTTACGGCCAATAGAAGTACTTCACGGAATCACCAAAGTTTCTTCAGATATGATGAGGATATAGACGATTGGATTTATGAATCGCCTAACGAAACTGGTAATTTTACTGCTACAGTCATGTCTTGGCCCACGACATTTATGAATGATGATGAGGAGTACAACTCTGAGATTTGGGACGACTTACTTCTGAGTAGATTGATCATATCTTCTCGATTGAATGAGGAAACTTTTAATCTAGATGAACCTAACCCAACAGGTTATTACCAAGGTTGGGGTCCCACTTCACAAGATGTAGCAATACCGGCTTTCATGAGCGCGTATTTAGGAATTGATCCAAGTACGGTTCCTTTAGATGTCTTTAAAGCTCCAGTGGCTCCAAACTGGAGAATTACGTATGACGGACTTAGTAAAATACCATCTCTGAAAAAGACCTTCAAAAGATTTAATCTTTCACACTCATATCGTTCAACAATGAGTACGTCATACACAACAAATCTTCAGTACGAAGAAGATGAAAACGGTTTGCCGACAATTGAGGACAATGGAGATTACTCAAATTGGATCTCTCAAAGACAATTTAATACCGTAAGTATATCGGAACAATTGTCTCCACTTATAGGTCTTGATATGACCATTAAGACAGCTTCTGATAATGAGCCACAGGTAAAAGTTGAGTTAACACGTGATAGAAATATAAGTTTTGGTCTTGCCAATTATCAAATTACAGAGACAAAGAGTAAAGGGATAGTTATAGGTGTAGGATACAAATTTGCAGATGTGCGCAATCCGTTTATGAAAACCTACGGCAAGTTGCCAATTAAGATGTTTAAGGAGACTGATTTCTTAATTAGATGTGATATTAATATTCGTGATAACAGTACTGTTATTCGTAAAATGGTTGAACGCCAAAATCAAGTTACTGCAGGTCAAACGCTTGTTTCTATTAAACTTTCAGGTGATCTAGAGATTAGCGATAAGATAACTTTGAGAGCTTTTTATGACCAGCAAATAACAAAGGCGAAGATTTCCACTTCCTTTAATACTTCGAATATTAATTCGGGTGTTGCAATTCGATTTAATCTTACACAATAGCATACTTTTGTGCAAAATTTATTACAATGAATGTTCCTTCAGATTTACGGTATACAGCCGATCACGAATGGGTGAAGATAGATGGTGACATCGCCACAGTAGGTATTACAGATTTTGCACAAGGAGAACTCGGGGATATTGTATTTGTTGAGGTAGAAACTGAAGGGGAGGAGTTGGAAGCTGAAGAGGTGTTTGGCACAATCGAAGCCGTGAAAACAGTGAGTGACTTGTTTCTGCCTTTGGCGGGCAAAGTGATTGAATTTAATGAAGCTCTGAATGACGATCCTGCACTGATCAATTCAGATCCTTTCGGAGATGGTTGGGTTATTAAGCTCAAGATGTCAAATGTTTCAGATTTAGAATCTCTCATGGATGCTGAAGCTTATAAAAACGCAATAGGAAAGTAATTTTCTATTGAGCCAGATCCCCAATAACAAGAAGCCAAAAAGAAAGCGCAAAGTGAACAACAGTGGAATATTAAGAATGATTACACCTTTACTTTTTATTTTAATAAGTCTAACTTGTTTATTGCTCTTGCCTGGGAATGATGTTGGGGGATCTTCTTGGTGGGAGACATACAAAATTGACAAGCTTGTTCATATTCTTTCTTTTGCCATTTTAGCTCTTTCAACTTCAATAACCCTTTCTAAACTTCGTGTCTTGATAGATACAAACTATCGATTAATGACTTTAATACTAGTTGTGTGTACTATTTTCGGCACAATACTTGAGTTTATGCAACAAGAATTAAGAATGGGAAGATCGGCTGAACTGCTTGATATAGTTGCAGATTGCGCAGGAGTATTATTGGGATTTGTAATTTTTCGAGTAGTGTATGGAGTTTTCCCTGGAGTAATCCCCTCTGATTCCGTAATTTCGAACCGTAGAATATCACAATCATGATTAGCAGGAAGACACCTAAAGCAGACCTAGAAAATAAGCGTTCAACTTGGCGTGCACTTGGATTTATTGCTTCTCTGGCATTTATCTTAATTGCCATCTCATGGACGAACTATGAGGTTTTAGTAAGACAAGCTATTAATTTTGAAGCTGACCTTTTAGAAGATGAAGAGATTCCTGTTAACGTGGTGACACCACCACCACCACCACCACCACCACAGCAAACAACTGTGATTGAGATTGTCGATGACGAAGAGGAGATCGAAATTGAATTAGAGATTGAAGATATCGAGCTGGACGATGATACAGATATTGAAATCATAGATGATGATGATGATGTTGATGATGACACTCCATTTATGATCGTTGAGAATATGCCTGCACTACCTGCTTGTAAAAACATGCGAGGCGATGAACGTCATCAGTGTACTCAAATGGAGATTATTAGGTATGTTTCGAAAAACACGAAGTACCCTCATATCGCTAAGGATGCTGGTATTCAAGGGACAGTATTTGTCTACTTTGTTGTTGGAAGAGACGGGTATGTGAAGGACGTGAAAGTATTACGTGAAGTTGATCCACGTTTAGATAAAGAAGCGAAGAGAGTCGTGGAAACACTTCCACGCTTTGATCCCGGTCAACAGCGAGGAAAAAGCGTAAGCGTTCAATACACGATACCAGTGAAGTTTATTATTCGATAGTTATTATTTAAAAGGAGGAAATATTAGAAAATAGAAATCGCTTCGAAATAGCCATCCAGAGCTAATAAAAGATATAGTAAGAAGAGGACCGAGCTAAGCTTGAGTCCTCTTTTTGCGTATAGATATATAGATACGGTATCAATCACAATCCAGTACAACCAATTCTCGTGAATCATGTTTATCATAAGCCACGTTGCAGCTAAACTGAATACCGTAGTAAAGGCATCTAAGAATGGCAACATTGCATCTGTAGTTTTTTTAAGTATGACGCCAAGCACCACAGTTCCTATAGCAGCACCCGATAGTAAAATGAGATGAAACAATCCTGAAATCTGAAAATCATTGCCATAACCTATGATGCCTAACCCCGCCAGTCCTATATAGAAAGCTTGGAGAGCGCTTTCGGCATATATTTTCTTATTCCAACAGATGTAAGCAAATAATCCAGCTCCCAGAGCAGCTGGGATAAACGCCCATGGGAGATAACCCTTTAAATACATCCAAGTGTAGGCCACAGAAAAAGTTACAGCGGCGACCTCAATTAACCGTGCTTTGTTTTTAAACATCTAGGATCTCCTTGATTTTTCGTTCGGCGAATTCAACCCTTTCTTCTAAAGGCATCACAGGAATATTGATATAAGGCACTTTTTCAAATTCTAACCGAGCTCTAAATTCATTGTTTTTTTCAACTCGTTCTTGATGGTTTGGGATAAGTCTTATAGGGTCGTCCTCCCATTTTTCAATGGTTTCACACAGTAAGTATAGATCGATTTTTCTTGAAGAAGATTTAGTAGTGACACGTTTCCCAAAAACTGACTCAGCCCACAGGTCGAGAACGAGTCCAGCAGTATCACAGAAGACACCGTTTGCAGATGTAGAATTTACAATTTCCTCAAATTTATTTTCCTCTAATTGATGAAGCTCTTTTAATGTTTCAAACGTTTCAGTGCCATTCAGCACAGCTTCATTTTCCCGACACAACTCAAGGATAAAGGGCCAATTAAATTTTTCTGCAAGTGGTTTAATTAAGGTTGACTTCCCTGAATTTTCTACTCCAGTAATGACTATTCTGAACTTGTTATTATTCATCATCGAAAGTGCAATGACATGGTTCGGACATCTCAACATTGATGTGAGGTAGAAGTTCGAGCAGCCAGGTTTGTTCTGAAAAAGTCATATCGTTATAGAGAATATCCAATGTTGTAAGCTTAGGCATATCACTGAGAGAACTAGGGAACCTCCGCAGCAAGTTCGACCAAAGCCCGAGCCACTCTAAATTTTTTAACAGATCAATATCTATGGGTATTGCAGTAATGAAGTTGTCCCCAAGATATAATTCCTTCAAATTTTCCAAATCTAGAATGACACTTGGGAATTCTGTTAGTTGATTTCTTTCAGCTGAAAGGATTTCAAGATGATTCAATTCACTCAACCAATCAGGTAGAATTTCAATTTGGTTTTTATCGAGTCTAAGTTCGATTAACTCTGTGAAACCTTGAATGCCTTCCGGGATCATTTTAAGTTTCTGCTTTTTTAGATTTAAAACCTTAACTATTTCACCAGCATGATGAGCTTCGAGAGCTGACTCTATAGATTTGAATTCTGTTTGAGCTTTAGTGTATGGGGAAATGAAATTCAACATTATTACAAATAGTATTCCGAGTAATCTATCGTAAATCATAATACAGGTGGAGCTTCAAATTGTAATATTTCTAAGGTTTCATCTCGATCTCTGCGAAGTGCTGCTTTCAATTCGGTCAGTCCGTTGAAGTTCATTTCGTCTCTCAGTCTTTTGACGAAACGAACTTCAACAACCTGTCCGTAGCAATTGCCTGCGTATCCGATGAAGTGAACTTCAATGGTCGTTTCTCCAGCGGCGGTTTTTATAACAGATGGTCTGCACCCGATATTCATCATTCCCTTCATCCATTTACCTTCATTTATTCTAGCCCAAACAACATATACACCATCCATTGGGACGATTTTAAGTGGGTCAGAAAGCTTAAGGTTCGCAGTGGGGAAGTCTATTGTTTGGCCTAATTTATCACCTTCTACTACAGTGCCAGATAATGGGAAAGGGTGAGATAACAGATCATTTGCATGTTCGATCTGTCCTTTGATAACTGCCTCTCTTGCTTTGGTGCTACTAACTCGAATTTCACGAATTCTTTCAGCGTTTAAAGCTGTGACATTGAAATGAAACATCAGCCCCATTTCTTTCAGGCTATTGAACGAACCTTCTCGATTTCTACCAAACCTGTGATCATCTCCGATGACGATCTCAGTGGGTTTAATCCCTTCAGCTAATAATTTACGAACATAATCTAATGGAGTCAGACGAGATAATGCAATATCGAAGTGCACTACAATTAAATGATCGAGTCCAGCATTTTCAAGAAGAGCTTCTTTTTCTTTCCTTGTGTTGAGCAATCTTAAATTGTGGTTATCAGGATGAAGTACAACTCTTGGATGAGGTGAAAAAGTTAGCAGAGCTGTTTCGCCATTTATTTTATTGGCTTTAGCTTTAAGGACATCAATTACGGCACGGTGTCCAGCATGAACACCATCGAAAGTGCCGATGGTTAAAACGACTGGTTTTTTCGAGTAAAAACTCTCTATTTTTAGGTGAACTTTCAAGAGTGTTAAGTTATGGTCAAATAGAGTGTTAATTTCATAAATGGTGTTGTACTTTTGCACTCGATTATACAAGCTTAAACGCGATTAACATGTCAACAAAACAAGGGGTTGTATCACAGGTTATTGGTCCTGTAGTAGATGTTCGTTTTCCAGAAGGAGTTGAATTACCGGACATTTTAGATGCCCTAGTAATTGATGCAGGGGATTCAAAAATCATTTTAGAAACACAGAAACACGTTGGTGAACATACTGTTCGTGCTATTTCTATGGATGCGACTGAAGGATTAAGTCGCGGAATGAATGTGTCCGCTACTGGAACAGGCATTCAAATGCCAACAGGTGACGAAATTAAAGGCCGACTCTTTAACGTTGTGGGTGATGCGATCGATGGAATTGGTGATGTGAGCAAAGAAAATGGTCGTAACATTCATCAATCAGCACCTAGATTCGAAGATCTTTCGACATCATCTGAAGTGCTTTTTACAGGAATTAAAGTTATCGATTTGATTGAGCCATATTCAAAAGGTGGTAAAATCGGACTATTTGGTGGAGCTGGAGTAGGTAAGACTGTACTTATCATGGAGCTCATTAATAACATTGCTAAAGGATACGAGGGTATATCAGTATTTGCTGGAGTAGGTGAACGTACTCGTGAGGGCAACGATCTTCTTCGTGAGATGATTGAATCTGGAGTTATCAAGTATGGTGATGCTTTCGTTGAAAGCATGGAAGCTGGAGGATGGGATCTTAGCAAGGTTGATAAGTCAGAGTTGGTTAATTCACAGGCTACTCTTGTGTTTGGCCAAATGAATGAGCCTCCTGGAGCTCGTGCTCGTGTGGCTCTTTCAGGACTAACTGTTGCTGAGTATTTCCGTGATGGAGATGAGGAGACTGGAGGACGTGATATCCTATTCTTTATCGATAACATCTTCCGTTTCACTCAGGCTGGATCTGAGGTATCAGCTCTTCTTGGACGTATGCCTTCAGCTGTAGGTTACCAACCAACACTTGCTACTGAGATGGGGGTTATGCAAGAGCGTATCACATCTACAAAGCGTGGTTCTATTACGTCTGTGCAGGCCGTTTATGTACCTGCAGATGACCTTACTGATCCAGCGCCCGCGACTACTTTTGCTCACCTTGATGCTACGACGGTACTTTCTCGTAAGATTGCGAGTCTCGGAATTTACCCAGCGGTAGATCCACTTGACTCTACATCTAGGATTTTGAATCCTGAAATTATAGGAGAGGAGCATTACAAATGTGCTGAGGATGTGAAAGAAATCCTACAGCGCTACAAAGAGCTTCAAGATATCATTGCTATTCTTGGAATGGATGAGCTATCAGAAGAAGACAAGCAAGCTGTAAATAGAGCACGTCGTATTAGTCGTTTCTTATCTCAACCTTTCCACGTAGCGACTCAGTTTACCGGAATCGAGGGTGTTCTCGTACCTATAGAAGACACAATCAAAGGGTTCAATATGATTCTTAGTGGTGAATTAGATAAGTATCCAGAGGCAGCATTTAACCTTAAGGGAACTATCGAAGAGGTTATAGCTGACGGAGAGAAAATGCTCGCAGAAGCAAAAGCAGTATGACAGTAAACATTCTTACACCTGACAAACAACTTTACGAAGGAGAAGCTACATATATAGGTCTTCCTGGTTCAGATGGAAGTCTGGGAATTTTGAGTCATCACGCGCCTTTAGTAACGACTTTGCGAAAAGGTGAGATTACTTTAAAAACTGATGACGAAGAAATGACCTTTGACGTAAATGGTGGAACAGTAGAAGTTCTCAATAACCATGTTACGATATTAGCTCAGTAAGAGTTCAAGAACAGCTCGGGGAATATCTTCGTGAAAAGACCATTTAAAAAGTCAACTTCGGTTGGCTTTTTTTTATGCTTGAATTTTTATGGATGATGATAGGGCTCGCCTTTTAGAATAGTGTGGGCGCGGTAGATTTGTTCTACGGCAAAAATCCGAATTAGTTGATGCGGAAAAGTCAACGTCCCCAAAGCCCAAAGTTCATTAGCTCTTGATTTAATCGATGGATCGAATCCGTAAGGGCCTCCAATAAGGAAGGCAACATGTTTCAGTCCTCTTACCTGAAGTTTTTGTATCTGATTAGAAAGGCCTATAGATGTGTATTCTTTTCCGTGTTCATCTAATAAAACAAGGTAATCTACTCCTTCTAGGGCTTTAGCTTGCAGTATGGCCTCTTCTTTCATCACACGTTTAGAATCGGCTTTTGCAAATTTACTTTTCAAGTTGGGCGTTTCGACAATGGCAAATCGTCCATAGCGATTCATACGTTTTGCGTACTCTTCAATTCCAGTTTTAATCCAAACCGCATTTGTTTTTCCCGTTGCTATTATTGAAATTTGCACAGTGTGAAGTTACGGTTTTGAGGGTAGTATATTCGCACTATGCTTAATGTTGATATGAAGAATTTTATTTCTCTTGCTCTAAATGAAGATTTAGGTTCAGGTGATGTTACATCTGAGTCAAGTGTACCAGCTGATTTAGCCCAAAAAGGATACATTTTAGCTAAAGAAAGTGGTGTAGTAGCTGGAGTGGAAGTGGCAAGAGAAGTCTTCTATCAGGTAAACCCAGAAATACATTTTACAGCTCAAATCAACGACGGTAGTTCAGTAAAGTTTGGAGATGTAGTGATAGAGTTAGATGGGTTGGCAAGGGATATTTTAACAGGAGAGCGTTTGGCTTTAAATTTTATGCAACGTATGAGCGGAATAGCAACAAGAACATCAGAAGTAGTTAAGTTGTTAGAAGGAACTCCTACAAGGGTTTTAGATACAAGGAAGACTACCCCAGGGCTGAGAGCATTTGAGAAACAAGCTGTCGTGATGGGAGGAGGTGTAAATCACAGAATGGGGTTATATGACATGATCCTATTAAAGGACAATCATGTGGATTATGCCGGTAGTATGGCAAGTGCTATTGAAAAAGTCGCACAATATTTAAAAGACAGATTTCCTGCTTTACAAGAATTGCCCTTAGTGATCGAATCGAGATCTTTCACGGAAATTGAGGATGCGATCTCAGCTTCAGTAAAATTAGGAATACCCATTGAGAGAATTTTACTCGATAATTTCAATCCTAACAAGGTCAGCAAGGCAGTAGAGAGATATAGCCACCTGGTTTCTCTTGAAGCATCTGGAGGAATTACACCTACTAATGTTAGAGATTATGGAGAAACGGGTGTGGATTTTGTGAGTATGGGATATATGACTCACTCGGTAAAAAGCTTAGATTTAAGTTTGAAGAGCACCCCGCATGTCAAATAATATCCCCAAATGGATTGAGTCTAACTCGATAGTAAAGCGAACAAAGTTTTTTTTAAGGTCTATTAGTCCTTGGGGAGTTGAAGGTATGAACCTCTATGATGTGTTGAGATTTTTTGGTCTTGGGTTGATAAACGGATCAGTATCTATCAGAGCGGCCTCTATTTCTTATAGGATTCTATTGGCTTTTTTTCCAGCTATAATTTTGCTTTTGAGTATCTTACCTCATACGCCTCTTGAAACAAATGATGTGATGGATGCACTGCTTTTATTCTTCCCAGGAGAGACGGTGTCTTTATTTGAGTTAACAGTAAATGATCTTCTTGAAAAAAGTCACATTTCGATTTTATCGATAGGATTTGTACTTACTGCCTTTTATGCGTCGAATAGTGTGAATGCCATTTTAACAGGGTTTAATGCAAGTTATTTATTGGAAAAAAAGGGAAATCCGATGTTGTATTATTTTATTTCACTTTTCCTTTTAGTTATCCTAGTTGTAATGCTTGGAGTTGCAGTATTCCTTATAGGATTTAGTGGCCAAGGGTTGACATGGCTTTCAAATAAAGGTTTGCTCCCTGGCGAACTTCTACCCTGGCTTAATATTGCAAGGTGGACGATGTCCCTCATTCTCGTGTATTTCTCAGTCTCGATCTTGTACCACTTCGGCAATCCTGATCGTGATAGATGGCGGACTATCACTCCTGGGGCTACGATGACTACAATCTTAATTGTTTTGTTGTCAGTAGGGTTAGGAGCTTTTATTACTTATTTAGATAGTTATAATAGGCTTTATGGTTCTTTAGGAACGTTTTTACTGCTACTTGTGTGGGTAAATGCAAATAGCTCAATCCTTCTCTTGGGGTTTGAATTTAACGTGAGTGTTCATAAAGCGCGAAATGAAGCCAGAAGCAACTTGCAATAATGTTTTAAAAGGACGTAATTAGCTTTATGATTCAATCAAAACATTTTTACCTCTTAGGATGTTTCTTCCTAATATCTTTCACTTCTTTTTCCCAAACATCAATTGATGGTCGTTGGAAAACCATCGACGACGAAACGGGTCGCATTAAAAGCGTTGTTGAAATTGTCGAACGAGACGGTCAGTTTTTCGGTACGGTAATAGAATTATTTCGCCTTCCAGACGAAGACCAAAACCCACATTGTGATAAGTGTGACGACGACAGGAAAGATCAGCCTGCCCTAGGTATGGAAATAGTAAGAAACATGGTTTTATCTGAGGGCGAAACTCAGGAATGGGGAGATGGAACAATTTGCGATCCTAAGAAAGGTTCTATTTACGATTGCGAAATGTGGTTAGAAGAGGGGGAATTAGACGTGCTGAAAGTTCGAGGATACATTTGGTTTGTTTATAGAACTCAAGACTGGCTAAGGGTAGTTGACTAGGTGTTTACCAGCAGAATGGGTCTAACTGTGATTCGTTAGAAGTTCCAACTCATCTACCAGTTTCTTCGTTAAAGCCTTTCTCTCATATGGTGATGGGTCTACTGTGAGAGGGGCATCATTTTTCGTTATTTTTTTCAGCATTTCATATGCGGCATCTTCGTCTTCGTGATCGCAAAATGGCAATCCCCAATTTTTCAGTTGCGTCGCAAGGTCGCTGGGACTATTGCAAATACTAAGAATAGGTCTTTCACAAGCGATGTATTCGAACACTTTCCCAGGAGTACATTTTCTCGAAGCATCGGTGTCGTTTTGGACTAAAAGGAGTGCATCGCAGCCAACCATTTCAATTACAGATTGTTTGTGAGAAAGTGAGGGGATAAACTTTACGTGTGGATGATCTTTTAATTCCAACTTTATCTCCTCGCCTACTGATCCTACCAGGTAGACTTCTATTTTAAGACGTTCTATTAGATTCCATTTTTTTACGGCACGCCATAAACCAGGTACATTTCGCGAACCGTAAAGCGAACCGAAATGTCCAATTTTAAAAACTGTAGATTGATTCGCAGGCGCTTTCACTTCTTCAAAATCAACACTATCCCAACCATTTTGTATTAAAACGGCCTTTTCTTTGTTGCCGTCACCTAAGAGTGTTTTTACAATAGAAGGAGAGGTGATTGTAATTTTGTCAGAATACTCCACAACCTTTTTTTCCATTTCAATGAGCTTTCTTTTAGCTCGATTACCCATCTTAAAGTCATCCAAGTAGTCCATATCCGACCAAGGATCTCTAAAATCGGAAATCCATTTTAGTTCCGGGTATGTTTTTTTCACACCCAATCCTATAAGATGCATGCTGTGTGGTGGTCCAGTAGTAATTATTGCATCGATGTGGTTTTCACGAATCCACTTGTTTACATACTTCACAGCAGGTTTAACCCACGTTACTCTAGCGTCAGGAATAAAGAGATTCCCTCTGACCCAACTGATGAAACCCTTAATAATTGAAGTTTGATTTCTAGATTTGTTTGAAGCCCCCATCCTTGTTGTGGACATTTTTCTACCAAACAAAGAGACTACTCTTGAAGGTTCAAAAATAGGAGTCTTAAGAACTTGGACTGAAGATGAGACTTCTCCTAATAAAGTTATATCCTCCACGGGGACATCTGGGTTCTCAGGAGTGAAAACAACAGGATCCCACCCAAATTCAGGTAGATATTTAGAGAATTTTAACCATCGCTGAACCCCAGCTCCTCCCGATGGAGGCCAGTAATAGGTGATGATTAACACTTTTTTATTTTTTGTTATAGGTTTCAAATTAAATAGATTAATAAGAAATTATAGGCGGGTCAAGGACAACACAATATTCACAATAGTGAGAATCTTCGTTGTGAGAAATTTCTCTACCATCTTCCTTAAAGTTAGACAATCTATTTGATATCCAATCTATCAACATATCGATATCCTCACGATTTATTTCTGTGCGTTTACCTATTTTTAAGTCAAGTAATCCTGAACGGGCATTTCTACCTGATCGTATGGAAGCTTTAATCTCACTGAGAGATTCATCATTGAGAAGTATTGCGCAATAAACAAGAAGTTGAAGGGCTTTTGAAGCGTTCCCTTTGTCGAGTTTTCCTCCCTCAATATCCCAATCTACTTTTAAATTCAAATCAGTTTGGGTAGTAATTCCTGTTTTGTAATCTACAACTCTGGTTACTCCTGCGACATCCTCTAATCTGTCAGCGTATCCGAAAAATTTAACTTCCCCACCGTCAACCAATGAATATGTAGCTTCGAAAGAATCCTCTAATCCGGTAATTGTAATTGGATCTGTTTTTCCTGTATTCAATTCTAAAAGCTCTTGGTTTAAAATCTTCTTAATCGTTGACTTTGCAGAACGGATTAACAATAGATTTTCACCACTATCTGAAACCCCATGTTTATAGCAATGATCAACAGCATTGTCTAAAAAGGTATCTAAATTTTTAAGAATGGATTTGATATGATGAGGTTGCAAAGTTTGCATGAGAGCTTTGTTTAATCCGTGTTCAAATACGTGGTGCACAATTGACCCCAAAGTGCTACTCTCTAAACGTTCCTCCAATTCATTTGGTTCTAAAAGTCTCAATAAATACCGGTAAATAAAGTTTCTTTCGCATGAGAGGAGTTTGTTTAATGCCGAGGGGGATATCCCCTCTTTGGCCCAAACCTCAATTCGTTCTCTCATTTTTTCAGTAAGCGTAATTACAGGTATTTCTGGCCGAGCTTTAGGGCTGGGCATACTGAAAATTGATTTCGTAAACTTGTCTTTTATTGGTTTATAAGAATGAATAAATTGTTGAAGATATCGGCTCATTTCTTCAGAACCCTTTCCGCAAGTCCGATATAAAAGTTGGACTTTAGTGGAGCGATTTAAAAGTCGATAAACGCTGTAGGCGTAAGCGGCTTCTCGTTCATGCCTACCTGGCATATTGATAGAATACTTTAAATCTGCAGGCAGATAGCTGTCAATAATTTCATGCTTAGGAAGTATTCCCTCGTTACAATCCATGATGATTACTCTATCATAGTCCAAGGCTCGAGTTTCTGTAAGCCCCATAATTTGTAAACCTCTAGCAGGTTCACCTATCAGATTGATCTTCTCACCTCCAAGTAGTTTATGCATTAAAGCCCGTACATCGCTCGCACTATTACACGGATTGAGATCGGATTGTAGGCGAAGCATGATACTTACCACTTTTCTAACACTTGTCCAACCTGCTTTAATCCAAGGATTTTTACTTTTCTGTAGATTTTCTTCGATTTTTCTAGAAAAATCATCTAATCCTCTAAGAAATTCTTTCGCTCCCTGAGCTTTTAATGGTTGAAGGTCTTGTAAAAGCGAGTAAAAAGCTCCATCAGAAACTTCCTCAATGGTTGTCATAGCTACCCATCCTGAATTCATTTTGGCCAATTCGTGTAACGAATTTGTAGAATCAGATTTAAAAGAAGTCGTCTTTTCAGTATATTCTAAAACAACCTGCTGGCTCGCGAGGGACACGAGCTCTTCAAATCTCCACCCTTTGTCTGACCTTGCAGTCATTCTGTCAATGAGAATTAAGAAAGGTGAGATAGGAGTTTCACGAATGCTAAGCCCCATTGTTACATTATAGCCGACTTCATTGTTAGGAAGTGCTTGTAATAAAACCGGTAGGGTTCCAGCATCGGGCAATACAATGACAGTTTTATTTTTCTCATCTTCATTGAGCTCAAGTACAATTTGTCGTATAAGCTGACAAGAACTCATAACAGAACTACATCCTATTATCTCAACGTCTGGAGGTGATTGAGAGATTTTATCAGGAATATTGTATGAAAATTCACCAAGCTCTCTAATAAAATATCCCGCTTCTATTTGACCCTCATGAACATAGGAAACATCTGCATCTGGAAGATAAATGAGCTTTCCCGCTTCATGCCATTTTGTTAGATACAGTTTTTCGCTTGGTGTGATAGCTGCAAGTCCAGCGGCATAAACAGTCTTGTATTTTTGAACATTTCCTTTTTTAGCTACATCCCAACTCAGCATCGCTTTTGTCGTCATTCCATCTTGCTTCAGCCTTTCATGGAGATCTTTGTAGAAGTGCGGAAGTCTATCCCACTGATTCATAAAAGAGATTTGGTCTTCAGTAAGTTTCTTAGAAGTGTCAAAACTCCACTCCTCAATTTCCTTAATGTCCCTTAGGTTTTTAAACACCTGATTTGCATCTTTCATGTGATGGTCAATCTGATGGAAGTCTGCGAGAGCTACCGAACCCCAATTTAAAAACAAGCCAAAGTCTTTTTTCTCTTTGGTATAGTTAAGCTGCACTTGATACAACCTCGCTAAAATCTCAAGGTTGTCAGCAATTTGAAACTCACCATTACCTTCCATAAAAGCTCCTAATGTCATCACTTGTGGCATGCGACAAGCTTTCGTAGCTTTCCTAGTAAACACCCTTTTGAAGGAAGTTACACTCCTAAAGCTTGGCAGAACAACAGCACATGCTCCCATGTTTTTATTGTTGAGAACAGTAAGTGCAAGTTCTTCTAAAAAAGAAGTTTTGCTAAGAGTAGGTAAATGTTTTTGAGTCACTGTTAAAGTGTTCATTCAGTCCTTTAAGGTAAACCCATTTAGAATGAATTTTAACCAATTTTTCAGAGATTCTTTACTCTTATAAACACTTTTCATTTCGCTAAGAATTGTTTTTGTGTCATGGTCTTCCGTTTTATCTACGGTCATTTTACTTGCACCATCAGCAATTTTAAACCGCTTATTCGCTTGACTTTTATACCCTTTTGACTCTTCTAGAATACCGAGGTTATTTTGGTTCACGACATCATCTGGTTCAAGCTCGATTGCGATTTTATAATCAGATATCGCACCATCGGTGTCTCCATTCGCTTGCTTCATCCAGGCACGTGAAGAGAATCGGTATCCATATTCTGGCTGTAATTCAGCGGCGGAGTCAAGATCCTTTATCGCTGAAACAGTATCAGATAGGTGGAATTTGCAGATAGCTCTATCGTGCAAAGCATTAGCGTCAGCATTAGCGTTTGGAGTTTCACGAAACCAAACCTCCCATTTTTCGAGTGCATCTTTCCAACTCTGGGACTCCATTAAAGCGAGTGCCCGCTCTTTTATTTTAAGATTTGTTTTTTCTAATGTCACGACGCAAAGGTATTATTTTTATCATTTGTATTGTAGCTTTAGCCATCATTTAGATTGGAAAAATGACAATATTTACCCAACTCTAACAGATTTTTTCATTAATGTTTAAGACTCCATGCATTCTTGGAGTGGCACACCTTTGGTTTAAACCAAGAATAAGATCAATTGATTGAAAGTAGAAACTCAAGTAGATTTAACTTCTTCCTTAACTTTTCATGTACCTGCTTTTGCGAGTCACTATGTTGAAGTTGAGAAAGACGATGATATCAGGGAAGCCCTGCGATATGCCCAAAACAATAATTTAGAAATTTTAATACTTGGTGGAGGAAGCAATATGCTTTTTCACAATGACTTTGAAGGTTTAGTAATTAAGATGAACAGCAAAGGAGTAGATGTATCAAGCGATGATGGAAGAAGGCTTGAAGTTGTGGTAGAGGCCGGAGAGGATTGGCATGAATTCGTATTAAAGTCTTTAGCCAATGGTTGGGGTGGCCTTGAAAACTTAGCTTTAATCCCTGGTTGTGTTGGAGCTAGCCCCATGCAGAACATTGGAGCTTATGGAGTTGAGCTTAAAGATGTCTTCTCATGGTTAGAGGCGATAGAAATTAAAACGGGTCAGCTAAAGCGATTTAATCTCAAGGAATGTAAACTTGGTTATAGAGAGTCTGTTTTTAAAAGTGAGTTAAAGGGAGAGTGGATAATAGTTAGAGTTGCATATAATCTTGATCGCGAATCTCCTCTTAGAACTAGCTATGGGGCAATTGAGGATGAGATTTCCGAAATCAATAAGATAGATCTAACTCATCTTGATGTTGCGAAAGCTGTAATTAAGATAAGAAACTCTAAGTTACCTAACCCTGATGTTATAGGAAATGCAGGTTCTTTCTTTAAAAACCCAATTGTAAAAAAAGAAGATTTTAACAAGCTTAAAGCAGTATACCCTGAAATACCTAATTATCCTATAGATGGAGAGGTGGTGAAGTTAGCGGCTGGCTGGCTTATCGACACTTCTGGCTGGAGAGGTCACGATAGGGGAACTCACGGAGTGCACGAGCACCAAGCTCTGGTGCTAGTGAATAATGGAGGAGCTACAGGAAAGGAGCTTTGGGCTTTAGCAGAAGACATCATGCAATCTGTGAAGGAAAAATACAATATCCAACTAGAACCTGAAGTGAATCAAATCTCGATTGGTAAATCCTGAAAAGTCAGATCTAATATTGTACGCAAGTGTTAGCGTAAACGTTAACAACATAATTAGGGTCGAGTGACGAAATGTTTAATAACTATACATGACCTTTATTAAGAGTCTAACGGACTTTAGGTTACGTTTTATAAAAACAAAATGGAGGTTAGAACAGTTTAGTGCGGATTGCTGAAATCGGGGTTTTGTATAAAGGTAGTGTCTGTAAGCGCATTCAAAAATGCGATAAGAGCTTCTTTTTGTTGAGGCGCCAGTTCTAATCCACCAGTTGTGTATTTCATAAAGGTGTCAATTGTTGATGAGCTAACACCACCGCTATTATAGTGGTTTACAACCTCTTCGAGAGAATTAAACCTTCCATCATGCATATATGGTGCGCTTAAAGCGACATTTCTGAGCGTTGGGGTTTTGAAAAGCCCAGAATCTAAGACAAAACCAGTTACGTTGACCCTTCCAGGGTCATTCTCAAATGATGGGTCTAAACCATTGTTGTGAAAAAGGTAATCTGAAAATTGAAGGCCCGCTTCTCCATGGCAGTGAAAACAATCAGCTCCGAATTCTCCACCTGGATTTATCTCGGGATCTCCACCTTCTTTGAGGAACAGTTGATATCCGAGGTATTCTATATCACTTAAATCTGTTTCACCACGCCTCCATTTGTCAAACTTGCTATTCGCACTAATCATTGTCCTTATAAATTGAGCTATAGCTTTTACTGTTAAATCTTCGGTAATTATTTCTGTGCCAAAAGCGTCAAAAAACATTTGTGGATAGTCAAGCTCACTAAAATCATCATTCATCAACCTATCCACAACAACGTCCCAAGCAACATTCATTTCAAGGGGGTGCTCGACAGGATCGCGGATTTGATCTTCTAAGGTCATCGCTCTTCCATCCCAAAAGAATGACGACGACCAACCTAGGTTAATAATTACACTTGCATTTCGACTACCTAAAGTGCCATTAACACCTGAGCTAAATTGGTTGGGGTCAGAAAAATTAGAGGTAGGAGCATGACAACTACCACAAGATATAGAGTGATCTAGCGACAGGGATTTTTCCCAAAACAGCAATCTCCCTAATTTAATCCCTTCTTCTGTCATTGCATTGTCTGCAGGGATATCCATCGGAGGGAAAAAAGCTGGAATCTCGATCGTATATGACGTGGGTTCCCAAGCGGGGTTGTTTCCACAATCACATCCAGAAGAAACGGCTATGAAAATCAAAAATCCACTGACTGTGATTCGAGACAGTCTATTTGAATTCATCGTTTTATTCTGCTAAAGTCCATGATGTTGTCAGATTGTCCATAAACATGATTGCTTTAGGCACCTCACCCATAGAATGCCCCACTTGACTTAGATCGATATCTCCCGCACTACCTTCAAGCGCGAGTCCAAGATCTAAATCAAATTGGAATTCTAAGTCATCATTTGCGTGAAAAGAAAACGCATTCGTTTCTATTACGACAGTTCTGTTAAGAGGATCTGTTGCAGGATGTAAGGCAAAAGGAATCTCGATTAATCCGCCTTCTTCCTCAGCCAATTTACCTTCAAATTTTACAAAAAAGTAACTGTTGTTCATGTCCCAGCGCATTCCAGCCGAACCTGAGACGCTTAAAGGGTGGCTATTAGGGTAGGATGTGGGATCAACACCTTGATTTAATTCTGAAGGAACCCCGACATTAAACTTAATTGCGTTAAACATATCAGAACAACGTAATTTTTTTGAAATAAACTCACCAGTTGCATTTGCGGAAAATGGGATAAAGTCTAATCTGGATATTGAAGATGAGTTGACCCATTCTCCTTCGTCATTTCGCAATGAAATATTGCTGACGTAACAATACAATTTTTCGGGCCTTACAGGTCGATTCATGGAATCATAAACAGTATCTCCGATAGATAATTCTACGCCGTGCCAAGAAAGGGTCGTGTTGAGGTTAATTGTTCCACTTTCATTATTTTCTCTACATCCTAAAGTAAGAAGTACGGCGAGAAAAGTTAATGTTACGATTACTCTGTTTGTAAATGCTTGCATATTCATATAACTACAAATATTAAAAATAGTTGCATCATTTAATGTTATTTATCTCAAAAAAAGTTGTAATTTATAGGACTGAAAATGGAAGCATCATCTAAGAGGTTTGAAGTAGTTAGGGCTTCAGCCGGATCTGGAAAAACCTATCGTCTTGTTTTAAGGTATTTAGAATGTGCTTTATATGATGGCGACAAAAGGGCCTTTGGCAAAATACTTGCTCTCACCTTCACGAATAAGGCAGCGGCGGAAATGAAGGAAAGGATTTTAGAAGATCTAAAGCATCTCGCCGACGGAGGGGGAGATAAGTTATCTGAACTTAAAAAGAATTTAGAACTCAGCGAGGAAGTGCTGATCGCAAGAGCAAAGTCTCTGCAAAGAGAGATGCTTCACAGATATAGTGATATTTCTGTTATGACGATCGATAGTTTTGTCAATCGTTTGGTGAGAACTTTCGCTCGAGATTTGGCCCTAGAACAGGATTTTAGGATAGAGTTAAATTCAGACCAAGTCATTGATGATGCGGTGACTAGCCTTCTAGAAAGGGTAGGAGTCAAAGGGAATGAGGCCATAACTGGGCTTTTAGAGGGCTTCGCTAATCTACAGATTGAAGAAGATAAGGATTACCGGGTGAGAAGGCCTCTCAATGAATTAGGGATTGCTGCTGTTAAAGAAAACATGAGAAAGGTAGTAGATTCTTTCAAAGATATTTCTCCTGAGAAGTTTAAAGAAATTTCAAGAGAGTTAAAAAAAACCACCTCCCTTGCAGAGAATTTATTGAAAGAAAAATCAATAGCTGCTCTCGTTAAAATAGATGAGCTATGTATGGAAGATTCAGATTTCTCAGCAGGTAGAGTCCCTAAAAATCTAAGAAGCTTTAGCTCTGGTAGAATCAAAGAGTTGAAAGTGACAATTCGTGAGCATCTAACTAATCCTGAGTCGATGATTAGGAAAAATTCTCCGAATGATTTGGTGTTGAAGGCACAAGAATTAGGGGGGTATTTAATGCCGGTTTTTCTAGCTGCCATAGAGATGCTGCCTGAGACGGACAATGGCAAAAGGTATCTTTTGGCAAAAAAATTGGGGAAGCGCTTAGATTTAATGGGGACCCTTTCAGAGCTTCATAAAGAAATTTTAAAAGTCCAAACAGAAAACAACATTCGGACTTTTGATTCGATGCACAATATGATTGCTCAAATTGTGCGTAACAATCCCGCCCCATTTATCTATGAAAGACTTGGCAATAGATATGCCCACATATTTATGGACGAGTTTCAAGACACTTCAATTACACAGTGGCACAACCTTGTTGTTCTTTACGATCACGCTGTGGGCTCAGATCATAAAACACTTGTGGTAGGAGATAGTAAGCAGGCTATTTATAGATGGAGAAATGGAGATTATAAACAACTCATGGATCTCCCGAATTTACAAGGTGATGATTTAGGAATAGCGTTAGAAGATGCTCAAACGTCTTTATCTAATCACTATTTTCATCATGAAAAAGATTTAAGGGATAATTACAGGTCGGGTTTTGAAATTGTGAATTGGAATAACAGCTTGTTTCATGAATTATCTAAACATTTGCCCGATACATTAAAGAAGGTGTATGATGAGCAACAACAAAACCCAATAAAGGAGTTTCCTGGAGCTGTAAATTTGGAGTTGGTAATTGAAGCTACAGTTAAAGAGAGGAGAAATAAGCATATAGAGGTTATTATAAGAAGGCTAAGGGATTATGTAGGTCAAGGCTTTAAGCCAGGAGATATTACTATTCTTGTCAGGACGAATCGTGAAGGTGCTATGATTGCTCAAGAACTTCTGAAAACAGAATTTAAACCGATGACCGAGGAGTCTTTGCATTTGGGAAGACATCCAGGGCCATTGGCAGTCGTTGCATTGGTAAGGTGGCTTTTGAGGCCTAAAGACAATAGGTTAGGTACGACTATTTTACAGTGTGTGGCTGCTCTATCGAATCATGAAAAGGACAACCCACAGAAAGCTGTGGATGAGGCATATTTTTTAGAAAAATATGTGACCATAAAGAAAGTAGAATCTAGCACAGTGAATGGGCACAAAACGTCAATTGGCAATTTAGATACCCACGGTATGTTGCATGAGCTTTTCCCTAATTTAAAGGCAATTGAAAAATCGTCGGAACCTTTAGTGGCATTTTTAGGGCATGTGTGTAAGCAGATGAGTATTACAACCAAATTCCCAGCCTATACAGAAGGTATTTTAGAGCTAGCGAGAGAAGTTTCTGGTTCTGAAGAGAGTGGCCTTCACGGATTTTTAAGACTTTGGGATGCGAAAGGGAAAGAAAGGAGTGTGATAACCACCTCTACTTCGGATGCTGTCAATATTATGACTGTTCATAAGGCCAAGGGACTTGCCTTTAAGGTGACGATGGTTCTCTTAACTGTAAAAGACTACACGAAATTTAGAGGTGTAATCCCCGTTGAACTTAATGAGGAAACGAATATGCCTTTAAATGCCGCTATGCTTGAGAACTATGATATGATAAATACTGCTGTAGAAGACCAAAGAGTTGAAGAAGTTAATCGAGTGATTCTAGATTCGGTAAATGTTGCGTATGTCGCCTTTACAAGGCCTGTTGAAAGGTTAGATATTATTATAGAATTGGAAAAGGAGGATTTTGATAGAAGTAAAGTCAAGTCCGTTGGTGAGTTGATTGTGAAGTCTTTAGAAGGTGTTAAAGGAGGGGGCGTCGTTTGTGGAAAGTTAACAGAAAGCGATCCTGGACAAGCTCTTGTTAGCGAGGATAAAGTTGATGAGATAAATCACATTAAACTCAGCAGTCTATCCACAGGGGAGACTGTTAATCATCTTGTGACGGTTCCACCAAGTGAAGGAGAGGAGGTCATCCCCGACGGATTAGATGCATTGCAGCTAGGTTATCATGTTCATGAGATATTAGAAAAAATAGTTAACCTAGACAATTGGAAAAATGTAAAATACTCCCTCGAGTCAAGTTTGAGATTTTCAGAAAAGGACAGATATAAAATTATTGAACGGGTTCAAGGGGTGATGGATTTAGAGTCTGCTAAGATGTTTTTTCAGCCGGGAATTCACGTAGAGGTAGAGGTTGATTTTGTGGATAAATCAGGGAAAATTTTAAGACCTGATCGGATCGTTATGATCGATGATGTATGGCATGTTATAGACTATAAAACGACACAATCAGGGGGGGTGTCACATGAGAAACAAGTTCGTGAGTATGTTAGTTTACTTGAAGATATCGAAAAATCAGAAGTAAAAGGTTGGATTATATACACTGATCCAACACAACTAATTCCTATTGTTTAAGTAAGTTGAATCTTGTGCAAACAAAGTTGTATATTCACAAGCTGAAGAACA
Source organism: Flavobacteriales bacterium UBA974 (assembly GCA_002292405.1). Classification (GTDB taxonomy): domain Bacteria; phylum Bacteroidota; class Bacteroidia; order Flavobacteriales_D; family Sanyastnellaceae; genus UBA974. The sequence continues at coordinate 2,174 of DBBW01000024.1, read as the reverse complement.
ACAAAATGCGAACTTTTTACATCCTACATTTTCTTACTATTTTTCTCGTCTTTTCGTTTGTAACAAAACCTTTGGCCCAAAGTTCTCAATCTACTCCTACGATAAAAATGCAAAAGGGTCTCCCTATTCCTGTTAACCCGGATATAGACAGAGCCCAAGCGAAAGCGGAGGCCTGTGCCCCAGCAACAGCACTCAGGGATTTGGAATGGAATAATGTAAGGGCATTAATAGAAAATGGAGGGACTCTTTGGTACGATAGAGCGATTGATAAAGGGGCTCATTACGTGCCTAAGGATGAAGGAGTTTCTGTTGTTTATGGTGGAGCCCTTTGGCTCGGAGGTATTTCTCCAGATCAACAGCTTAAACTAGCTGCGGTTAAATACAGAAATTCCGGAAATGATTTTTGGCCAGGACCACTCACAAATACTGGAGAAGCAGAGGTGTCAGAGTCAACCTGCCAACAGTACGACCATTTTACGATCACCTACAGAGCAGATGCAATGCGGCATCGCCAATATTTCGATGCGGATGCTGAAGGTACTCTCGAAACCGATTTCCCTGAAGGCTATGTAATTCCTCCATATTTCTATGAATACCCAGCTCACGGAAATCCTGCGCTTGGTCAAGACTTTTACTTAAGTCCATTCTTGGACTACAATGAAAATGGAATCTATGATCCAGGAAATGGCGATTATCCGTGGTATGATTTTCTCCAACAAATTGACTGTTCTCAGCGTCGCCGTGAAGATGTAGTTCCTCTTTATGGAGACCAAACCTACTACTGGATTTTTAACGATAAGGGGAATGTTCACTCTGAGTCACAAGGTGAACCTATCGGTATGGAAATCCGCGCGCAAGCTTTCGTATTCTCAACGAATGATGAGGTAAATAACATGACCTTCTACAACTATGTACTCATCAACCAAGGTACACAAACACTTACTGAAACATATTTTGCTCAGTGGGTTGATTCAGATTTAGGTGGACACGTTGATGACTATGTGGGATGCGATGTGGAAAGAGGACTTGGATACTCATACAATGGAGATCAATTCGATGAGGCAACAGGTTATTCAATCGGATATGGTTTAAATCCTCCAGCCATGGGGGTAGACTTTTTCGAGGGGCCATATCAAGATGCCGATGGAGTAGATAATCCATTAACGGATGTATTTACAGATGCCATAGATTCATTAGGGATCCCTTACGAAGGAATTGGTATCGGCTACGGTGATGGAGTAGTTGATAATGAGCGCTATGGGATGCGTAAATTTTTATACTATAACTGGAATTATGGAAACAATGGACAGCCTACAACTTCGACTCATTACTATAACTATATGAGGGGTTTTTGGAAAAATGGCCAACGAATGGCTTACGGAGGTGATGGGATTAGTGCTTCTACGGGAGCCCAATTAAATATTTCTGCAGATTATATGTTTCCAAGTGACACCGATCCGTACAATTGGGGAACAGGAGGTATAGATGTTGAAGAGTGGTCAGAGTACGAAACAGGAAACCCAGCTGGAGATAGGCTATTCCTTCAATCTGCAGGACCATTCACACTTGAGCCCGGTGATTACAACAACATCACCGTTGGGATGTTGTATGCGCGTGCAGGTGGGGGTGAACCATTCGAAAGTGTAAAACTCCTTCGTCTTGCCGATGATAAGGCACAGTCGCTTTTCGACAACTGCTTTGAAATTGTGAGCGGACCTGATGCGCCTGATGTTAGTATCCAAGAATTGGAGAATGAGTTGATTTTATACCTTACAAATGAGAATGCAATCTCAAACAACTTCCACGAAGAATATACAGCGATAGATCCATCGATTCCGAAAGAATTAGAGGATGGCTCTCTGCTTTCAGATCTGAATAGATCCTATGTTTTCGAGGGATATCAAATCTACCAACTCGCAGATGGTGCAGTTTCGCCTTCAGACTTATCTGACGTGGCAAAAGCTAGGCTTATTTTTCAATGTGACCTCTCTAACGAAGTTGATCATGTTGTGAATTACACCTTTGATGCCGTGATGGGGGTTTCTGTACCGAATCTTATGGCAAACGGACAAAATGAAGGAGTTTCTCACAGTTTTAGAGTGACTACAGATGTTTTTGCACAAGGTGACAATAAGCTGGTAAACTACCGCACTTACTACTTTATGGCCCTTGCA
>DBBW01000004.1 GCA_002292405.1 Flavobacteriales bacterium UBA974 | reverse complement strand
GTGAAGCAGTACATCGATCAGCGCGATTGCACACTCATAGGCCCTAACTGCCCTGGGGTGATGACTGCTGGAGAAGCTAAGGTCGGTATTATGCCTGGGTTTATATTCGAGCCAGGCAAAGTGGGCATCGTGTCGAAGTCCGGAACCCTCACTTATGAAGCTGTGGATCAGTGTACTAAGGCAGGTTTAGGTCAAACAACAGCGATTGGCATAGGCGGCGATCCTATCATAGGCACCACGACCCTCGACGCTGTCAAGCTACTTATGGCGGACGACGAGACGAAGGGTATTGTGATGATAGGCGAGATAGGAGGTGACCTAGAAGTCAACGCTGCTCGCTGGATCAAAGAGCACGGCACGAAGCCAGTAGTAGGTTTCATCGCAGGAGTTACCGCTCCTAAAGGACGTACCATGGGTCATGCCGGAGCGATCGTTAGCGGCGAAGACGAGACTGCCGAAGCGAAGAAGCGTGTCATGAGTGAGTGTGGAATCCACGTTGTGGACAGCCCAGCACACATCGGCTCGAAGATGGCTGAACTAATTGGGTGATTTTACCTCAGGACAACTCTTTTAAAACTCTCTAAAGACCGGATGCACCCTTGGCGTTTTCCAAGCTCCGTTTGTAATGTCTGGGATATTCACTTTTTTGTTTCCAAATGCTACGCTCTTTTCGCTTAATGCTCCGACTAAAGACCACAGCACTCCGTCGTAAACATTTAAGTCAAGTGAAACACCTTTGTTGAGAGATCTAATAAGTCTATACATCATCACAAAATCCATTCCTCCGTGGCCTTGTTCGTTTTCTAAAATCTGAGATTGGAGCTTGCTCCGCATAGGATGCGAGAATTTTTCTTTATATCCTTTATACCCCTCTTCATCTTCCCACCTGTGCCAATTCCAAGTGGGTCCATGGTCTTTATACAGCCGTGAAGGGTAACCATAGTGGGTAGCTTCCGATCCACAGAGTTTATTCAATCTATTATATGGTCGTCCAGTATGAACATCGAATTGTAGCATAATACTTCTTCCCTGTTCAGTCTTGATGAGGGTAGTATTTACGTCACCACATTTAACTTGATTAGCTAGGGCATTTAAAGAAGGATCTTCAGATTCTCTAAGGGCTTTTGATAGGGAAGCTTCGTTCGAACTCATGGAAATTAAGTGGCTCAAATTGTCGCCTCTTAAAATATCCATATACATGCAAACAGGACCTAGACCATGCGTGGTGTATAGGTTTCCATCTCTCTCAAGATGGTGTTGCAGACGCCAACGGTTGTGGTAGTATTTCTCATCAATAAGCAGCTGTCTCAGATCGTGTATGTACGCACATTCAGCGTGAGTTAGGTCTCCAAAAGCGCCCTCTTTTACCATATTCAATACAAAAAGTTCTTCCTCATTGTAACAGCAATTTTCTAGCATAATGCAATGCCTCTGGGTCCTTTCTGCGGTCTTTAGAATTTCTAAATTTTCATGTACTGTATATGCTATGGGAACTTCGGTAGCTACGTGCAAACCTTTTTCCATCGCATAAATTGCCATAGGAGCATGCCACCTCCATGGTGATGTCACGAGAAGCAAGTCAGCCTCTTCAGTATTGCACATGTTTTGCCATGCGTTTTCATCGGAGCTTCCATCTACTCGCCTCGGAGCAGAACTCTGGAATTTTGCTATGCTTTCTTCTGCTCTATCTAAAAACTCAGGTTGTACATCACAAATAGCAACTATTTCTGCGTGATTATGCCTTACCAACCAGCTCAACATCTCCACCAATGTGCTGCCACGATTTCCCAGCCCTACAATTGCTACTCTTACTTTTTCTATAGGAGCATCTGCATAATCGAACATACTTCCTTGAATTCCAGCATTCGCAAAAGCTTCGCTAGGGTGGAGATCAGAAATACGCTTTTTCCTATTGCCAGCATACGAAGCGCCAGAAAATAATCCTCCACCAAAGAGGGTACTTAATTTGATAAAATCTTTTCTACGCATGTGATTTGGATGTTATTTTTCACTCAAGGCTTTATCTCATACACTCCAGGCTTACGTGGGTTGATGATGCAGTTAAATAGTTTCTCGTAATCGTCTAGATTTTCTACGAAATCGAGCTCTGAGGTATCGATTAAAAGAACCCTTGAACCGCGATGATATTTGTAGTAGGTTTTATAGCCATTCTCGATTTTTTCTAGATATCCTTTCGGAAGATCCTGCTCATATTTCCGGCCTCGTTCCTTGATCTGTTCTTTTACCTTTTCTAACCCTGGATTGAGAACTGCAATAACTTCCGGTGATGGAATTTGGTCTTCCATAAGGCCAAACATAGTGCGGAAGAGTGAGAATTCATTCTTAGGGAGATTCGCCTTCGCAAAGATGAGAGATTTTGCGAAATTATAATCAGAGATAACGTTTTGACGGAAGAGGTTCCGACTTCCTAGAGCCTCACCGAGTTGCTTAAATCTATCGGCTACGAAAGCAAGTTCTACAGAAAAAGCATGACTCTCGGGGTTCTCGTAAAAACGCTCTAAAAACGGATTTTCCGCAAATCTTTCATGAATCACTTTGCTACCAGTCCTCTCCGCCATCATTTTACTGAAAGTGGTTTTCCCAGCTCCGATATTTCCCTCAATCGCTATGTAAGCATATGGCCCCATTCTTTTTACTTTAATAGCACTTCTGGTTTAATAGGACAAGCTTTTAAAGCTTCTTCTACAGTACAATTTTCCCCCGGGATTATTATCTTTGAGTCAAGATCTGCCAAGGGTTGTAATACAAATCTACGTTGAGTTAGTTTGGGATGAGGAACAATTAGATGGTTAGTTTTCAAGAGAACTTCTCCGTCTAGTAGTATATCCATATCGAGGGTTCTGTTTGCATATGAATCAGAATGATCTGCTTCGTATTTTGTTAAATTACGTTCCCTTCCACAAGCACTTTCTACTTCGAGCAACAAAGGAAGTAAGTTCTCCAACGTTACATCTGTTTCTATGGCGATGACAAGATTTAAAAAGGCAGGGGTTCCTTCTGGCATTCCCCATGCTTGGGTTTCATAAATAGGAGATTCGGTTATGGATTTAATTGCTTTTAACTCCACCAATTCTTTTTCTAGATGAGCGATGCCTTCCTTTAAAAGGGTTTCGCGCTCGCCTAAATTCGATCCCACACTAATATAAATTGTTCTAAAAAGCATTTTTTACCAATATCAGGCAATTTACATTCGTATTATTGCAGAATGAATTTTATTAAAAATATCGCGAGCTCTACCATAGGCTCAATCATCGGGATGCTTATCGCAGGGACTATACTCATCTTTATATTTGTGGGTGTTCTCTTAGGAGGAATTTTCGGTGCTATCTCTGAACTAGAAGAAGCAGAAGCAGAAGTTTACTCTGGCGATGCTAACGTTATTGTGATGAATCTCGATGCGAACATCGTTGAGAGAGGGGGAGATGAGCCCTTTGCATTTAATTTTGCCAGTCTTGCTCCTGATCCTCAAATTGGTTTAGATCAAATCCTTGACGGTCTTACCCGAGCTGCCTCTGATGATAATATCAAGGGACTTTATTTAAATATTTCTGGGGTAGCGGCATCTCCGTCAACCCTTGAAGATATTAGAGATGGGATTGATGAATTTCGTGAATCTGGAAAGTGGGTAGTAGCATGGAGTGAGTCAATGAGTCAAGGAGGATATTACCTTAATTCTGTTGCAGACGAAGTCTATCTTCATCCAGCTGGAGGAATGACTCTTTTAGGACTTCGTGCTCAATCTATGTTTTACCCTGGATTGCTTGATAAATTAGGTGTTGACGTTACTGTGCTTCGAGGCCCAAACAACAAATATAAATCTGCTGTAGAGCCTTTACTTCGTAAAAATTTCAGCGACGCTAATAAAGAACAACTAGAAGCTCTTTTGGGAGAGTTTTGGGAAACAATAAGCTCAGATATTGCGATAAGTAGAAACATGCCTGTTTCTCAACTTGACGCAGTAGCAGAAAATATTTCTGTACGCCTACCGAATGATGCAGTAGAACAAGGTTTAATAGATGCAACTCTCTACGAGGATGAGTTAGATGATCTTTTAGAAAGTCGTTTAGATAGTTTAGAACTTGAAACAATATCATTTGGAGAATACACATTGTCAGAGCGTCTGTTTGGAATGGATATGTCAGAAGAAGCTTTTACAGATTTAATCGTGACGCTTACTGATGATAGTGACAACGACGATTCAGATCAAGAAGAGGATCCTTTAGGGGGTGAAATAGCTATTGTATATGCTGTAGGTGCTATTGAGTCAGGAGATGGTGATGCTACTACGATAGGTTCTGCAACCACAGCAGCTGCTATTCGTTCTGCTCGCTTGGCACCTGATGTGAAAGCAGTGATTCTAAGGGTTAATTCTCCTGGAGGCAGCGCCCTTGCAAGTGATGTTATTTGGAGAGAAACTGTTTTACTGAAAGAAGCAGGAAAGAAGCTAATTGTCAGCATGGGTGATCTTGCAGCATCTGGGGGATACTATATAAGCTGTGCTGCCGATAGAATTTTTGCCAATCCAACTACGATAACTGGATCTATTGGTGTGTTTGGAGTTATTCCAAATGTAGGAGGGATGTACGAAAAACATTTAGGTATATCATTCGATGAGATTGCAACTCATAGCCATGCGGGAAAACCCGACGGTGTTTTTGCTATGTCTGAGTTTGAAATAGAGGCCTACAATGAAATTATTTCAGATATCTATTATGGTTTTTCGTCTAAAGTAGCTGAAGGAAGGGGGATGAGTGCTGAGCAAGTTGAAGAGGTGGCAAGAGGAAGGGTTTGGTCTGGAAACGATGCATTAGAAAACGGACTTGTTGATGAAATAGGAAATTTGGAAACGGCTCTCAATTACACTAAAGACCTTATAGGTTCTCCAGATGCGGAGCATATTTATCTACCAGAGGTACGTGATCCGTTTGAAGTGTTTATTGAAGATTTAACTGGAGTAAGATCTAGTTTAGATGCTCTAGGGTTACTTGGAGAAGACAATTCTACTCTCCTCGAAATACTTTCAGTTAAGCGAATGTTAGAGTCAGATGATATCTACCAAACCCGTCTTCCTTTCACGCTTCACTTCAACGATTAAATCTTGATTTACTAATACATCTCAAAGTGAAACCGGAAGATTACACAAACGAGGACCTTCTTCCAGTTGTTTTCGTTCTTGAGGACATTAGAAGTGGAAATAATGTAGGTTCCTTTTTTCGAACGGGCGATGCTTTCTGTATTTCTGGAGTTGAATTGTGTGGGATTACTTGCCATCCACCCCATCGCGATATACTCAAAACGGCCTTAGGAGCGAGCGATCACATTCCGTGGCGTGGACACACATCTGCAGATAAGGCGATTTCTGTTTTACGTTCAGAAGGATATAAAATAGCAGTCATCGAGCAGGATTCTAGAAGCATATCTCTCGAACAATGGAAACCTAAAAAAGGAGAGAAATGGGCCCTTGTTTTTGGAAACGAAGTCCGTGGGGTTAAATCCTCCACCTGTGACTCAGCCAATATCCTTCTTGAAATCCCACAACTCGGAGTGAAGAATAGCATGAACGTAAGTGTATGTGCAGGTATCGTTCTTTGGCATGCGAGCCAGGGGATGCGACTGTGATTGGTGTCGAAAATGGATTTCATTGATCAAAAAAAGGACCTAGCCGAAGCTAGATCCTAATTTCAATTTTCTTGTCTATATTTTTTACGAGCGTATGCTCGAATGCTTTACAGTCCTAACTCAGTACGGAAATTAGCGAACTCAAGATCTGTTTGAGCTTTCCCTCGGAGGGTGCCATCTTTAGTAAGAGCAGCATTAACGTTTGCTTTAACTCCTGCAGCATCGTCTAAACGAGCACAGCAAATAGCGAGTAGGTAGCTCGATATTGCGGAGTCATCCCCTGCATTCATAAGTGTAGTCTTAGCACCGTTAGCATCTCCATTCAATAGTTTAGCTAGAGCTAGGTTTGCTGAAGCAGAACCGCTCATGTTAGAAATAGCTGATCCGTAGTTTCCTTGTGTAATAGCAACTAAACCTTTGTTATAGTTTACCTCAGCTCCAGAACCAGCTTTTGCAAATAAAGCAGCAGCTTCTTCTGTCTTACCTTTTTGGCGAGCGATAGCTCCAACGTTGTTGAGAACTGCAGCGTTGTTAGGTGAAAGTGAGCGAGCAGCATTGAATGCTTCATCAGCTTGATTACTTCGTCCCATTTCCATTAGACAAACACCAGCGTTGTTGTAACCACGGTGATCATTGCTGTAAGCACCAGAGCAAGCTGTGTACACAGCTAATTTATCAGAAATATCGGGAAACAAAGTAGCTGAAAATAATAACTCCTCAACTGTAAGAGTAGCAGGCGAAGTCATCGCAAGTGCAGTTAACTCTTCATCTGTGTAGCCTTCGACAGTGTAGTTCATGGCAATAGAAGAGCGACGTAGTGAAGGAAGGATTTTGTCTTCAATCTCAGAATAAGTTTTTGCTATGTTGCGAATTTCTTGTTCTCGCTTACTCTTGTCAGAGTACATCTCCAGTACGCGAAGAATGAGATTTTTGTCTTCAATATTAGAAGCAACCATGAGGCGTTTGAAACCATCCCAATCTTCTCCTTTCGCCATGAGCGTGTAAAAACCTTCAGCAGTTTCAATCTTCTTACTCTTTAACTCGCTCTTTAGGGCTTTATGTGCAGACTCTGCACGATCATTAGCTAGGTCTTCATTAAGAGTAATCTCTCCTTCTGGAGAAGCATAAGCCTCGATAGTGGTTCCTGAAAGATTAACACTGTCAGCAGAAGCTGCTAAAGCGAAGAGTTCTTTCATGGCTCCCCAACCTTCTGCACGCAACTCAGTGCGAGTTACTTTAGAACTGTTGTAATCGTAGTTTAGATCATTGCCTAATGTATAAGACATAGTGCGCTGGAAGCGGTCTGGAGTAATTGCGAACTTGTCATCTGGCTGAACGAGATGGGGTGTTGTGATCACACCTTTGCAAATAATGTATGGCTCAAAGTCGACAACCTTATCTCCCTTGAGTCCGCGCAAGCGAAGTTCTAAGTGACATGCATCTTCCATAGCAGCATCATAAGAAATGCTCGCATTGTAAGTGAAAGCTTTTCCAGCTTCGAAAGGAACTACAGTGTAGTTTCCTGCTGCATCTTCACCTTGGAAGCCTTCAGTAGCAAATGCAGCTTCTCCACCATCCCAAACAAGGACAGGTGTAGCTTCTAGCCTTACTTTCTTAGCAAAGTATTTCGCTGGGAAGTTTCCTGTAATCTCTACTTCGACGATATCGCCACGAAGGATTAAGGTTCCTGGATTTACATTTAAATTGAGTGTTTCAATGGCCTTCTCCATTGATCCTAGTCCAGCACAGCCGGCGAGGAAAATCACTGTAGCAACAGCTACAAAAGACGCTTGAGTACGTAGCATTCGAATAATTTGATTCATGAATCTAAAAATATATAGGGCGAAATTAGGGTAAAAGGTGCGTGTTTTTGAACTGTAAATGTTAACTAGTCACCACTCCCATGTTAGAAAACTTGCGTATTCGAGAATCGATGCGTTTATCAGCATCCATTGGCATTAACTTTTTTAAATAATCAGTGATTTCATTTTTCAGAGTAGCATACATTTCTTCTCGATTATTATGAGCACCACCAAGAGGTTCGGGGATAATACCGTCGATCAGTTTGTTGCCAAGCATATCTTCTCCAGTAAGTTTTAAAGCTTCTGCAGCTTCTTTTTTGTGATCCCAAGATTTCCAAAGGATTGAAGAACAAGATTCAGGTGAAATAACACTATACCAAGTGTTTTCAAGCATCATCACCCTGTCACCAATCCCTATCCCTAAAGCACCTCCGGAAGCACCTTCGCCTATGATGATACAGATAATAGGGACTCTCAACTGAGTCATTTCCATTAGATTTCTTGCAATAGCTTCTCCCTGGCCTCTCTCCTCAGCTTCTAATCCAGGGTAAGCTCCAGGAGTGTCGATTAAAGTCACAACTGGGATGTTGAATTTCTCAGCTAATTTCATTAGTCTAAGAGCTTTTCTGTATCCTTCAGGGTTCGCCATGCCGAAGTTGCGGTATTGACGCATTTTTGTGTTGATGCCTTTTTGTTGGCCTATAAGCATAATAGGTCTGCCGTTAATTTCCCCAAGTCCCCCAACCATAGCCTTGTCGTCCTTTACGTTTCTATCCCCGTGAAGTTCCATAAACTCGCCGTCAGTAATGGCGATCATGTAATCCAGAGCATAAGGCCTGTCGGGATGGCGACTTACAAGTACACGCTGCCAAGCAGTAAGTTTACCGTAAATTTCCTTAGTTACCTCAACAATTTTATCTTCAAGTTCCACAATAGTAGTGGTCATATCAAGCTCGTTTTTTGACTCAATATCTTTCGCCTGAATTAACTGCTCACGCAGGGTTTTAATTGGCTCTTCGAATTCAAGATAATTCATTTTGCAAATATGGGCTAAACCTGGTTAATCAGCACTTTTACACTCCTAAATATTCTAACATCGAACGTATTGCACTACCCCTATGACTCATAGAGTTCTTTTCTTCTGCACTCATTTCAGAAAAGGTTCTATCTTCTCCATTTGGGATAAAGACAGGATCATATCCAAATCCAGCTGTACCTGACTGCAGCGGAGCTATATGCCCTTTACAAATCCCCTCTAACCCAACTTCCTTACCATTTATAATGAGGTGGATGGTAGTTCTAAATCGAGCACCTCGTTCAGAGGGGTCTAAAGCTCCAACTTTTTCAAGCTCATTCATCAAGTAATTCATATTCTGCTGCGCGTCTTTCTCATGTCCGCCATAGCGAGCTGTGAAAACTCCGGGGGCGCCATCTAGTGCTTCAACTTCTAAACCTGTGTCATCAGCAAAACAATCATATCCGTATTTTTCTTTTACATAGTCTGCCTTTTGCTTAGCGTTACCTTCCAAAGTGTTTGTGGTTTCAGGGATGTCTTCGGTGCATCCAATATCGATTAATGACTTCACTTCGTAAAGATCTTTCAATAATTCTCGAACCTCAGCAGTTTTATTTTCATTTGCGGTAGCAAAAACAATGACTGGTTTCATGTTTCGTTTCTTTTAAGTTTACCTCGATTAGATCTTATAACCTTTCCGTACACAATTTTTCTAGGCGCGTGATATGCTGATAAATTTTCCAGTCGCGAAATCTCCAATAAAAGTTCATGTTCGATTTTCTCAGTAAGTTCCTGAGTATCTAAAAGCAGGGTTACTTTCTCTCCAAAAGATTCATCGGGTATACCTTTTATCATATACTCGCAGCCAAGTGGTTTAACAACCTCTCGAATTTTCTGCTCTACAATTTCAGGCATCACTTTAATTCCACCTGAATTAATGATTGAACTTTTACGCCCAAGCCAAACAAATCTCGTTGAATCTATCAGTTCAACAATGTCATCTGTAACTAAACCGGTCACCCCTCTCGAAGGTGCATCAATAATAAGTTCTCTGTCTTTCGAAATACTCAAGCGCACTCCCGGCATAGCCTCAAATGGACTTTTAGGACTTTCACGTTGAAGTTTTCTAATGGCAATATGAGTGATTGTCTCCGTCATTCCGAATCCCTCATAAAACTCAATCCCCTCAGGTAATCTTTCAATTAGATCTATGGAAACAACGCCTCCTCCTAAAAGCACCTTTTTAACTGGAGGGAAATCAGGTAGTAGAGAGTAGCATTGGTTTGGGGTTAAGGCAATGAAATCAGCGGGTGATTTAAAATCAGGTTTTGTCGTAGGCTCGACAATTTCCAAGGCTAACCTTCCAACTATTGCTCTCACTAACATCATATGTCCAGCGATAAAATGTACAGGTAAAGAAAGTACCACTCTGTCTCCTGGTTTTAAGTTGAAGTACTCTAAAGTCTCTTTTGCACTGGCTGTTACTGCATCCCGAGAGTGAGTTATTTCACGAGGTGGACCACTTGATCCGGAGGTCTTGAATGAAAGGGGAGCCTTGGGATGTGCAAACCAATTTTCAATCGCTTTTGAGATTTCTTGTGTCCATTTTAATTCTGAATTTAGGAGACTGGAGAAGAGTTTCCCATCAGAAATAATCAAAGTAGATGCAATGTTGTTTTTGTAGAGACTTCCTGTGCCCAACCCTTGAGCCATGCTTTTTAAATTTGGCCTAGATTTTAACAATTCAGATGTCCACGCAGCGATCTCTGCCAGCCCTATGTTCGATTCTAAAGCGGAGGTAGTCCACCAACCAATTGAAAGACTTTCAGCGAGGGTGATCCAAGATTCCGAGGATTTGAAACCACCTAAAAGGCTAGGTTTTAAAACTAAATATGCAGGTCGTATTTTCTCAAGCAGAGCTCTTTTCTCTGATTCAGAACGGACTTGTATCAATTCTTCATCAAGAGCTATAGGAACAGGTGAGGAGGCACAAAGCTCCGCCATTTCTTCTATCAAACCTGGTGAAATGGGTTGCTCTATACTGTGCAGGTCTAGCCCAGCGTTGTAAAGGATTTGCAGTTTTTCAAGCGCTGTGAGTCCATCGGGCGATTGCTTGCTGAAGGCTCCGTTTGCATCAAGTCTTAAAGTGAAGTCACTGGAGGGACATCGGCGCCTAATTTCTTCGAGTAGCTCTAATTCTTCATAGAAGGGTAGGGTGCCTACTTTGATTTTTATGGTTTTATATCCATTCTCAATTAAGACGTCCACTTGCTTCAACATCCCTTCCGCATCATCCATCCAAACCAAACCATTCACGGGGATGCCTTCTATCCAATTAGGTTTGCCTTCACGATTGAAATCTATTAAAGCGGTTTCCACTGCAAATTTTACGGCAGGTAAAGAATGAGGGATGGATTCTGGATGTAACGTATTTAGTTTCGTCAGTTGCTCTAAAGCTTCTCTTGCATCTTTTTCAGACGCTAGGCTAAGGCCAGGAATTAAACTGCACTCTCCTGTTCCTTTTCGACCTCCGTCATCTTCTATTGATAAAAAAAAGCTTGGTTTACTTTTTAATGTATCGCGAGAAGTGCGCGCAGGCTTTTTGAATTCTAACGGGTGTGATGTGAATTCAATGGTTGCCATCGTTATGCTGTAACGGTTAAGAACATAAAAAGAGCGACTACAAAAGCTGTTAGAGCGACTTTCTTAAGTTCTGGATCTAATCGTTCTGGCTTCGTAGTCTTCATCACAAAAACCAAGTGCTTGAGTTGAATAAGAGCGATTAAGACATACCATATACCACCCTTCCATATAGGTAGATCGTTCATTCCGTATAAAAAAGGCAGCATTGCGGCCCAACTCACCAAGATTAATGCAGCGTGATAAAGTTTGGCGTTTTTAAACCCCAATTTTACTACGATTGTATTCTTGCCAGATTTAGCATCGTTTTCGTGATCGCGTAAATTGTTAAGGTTTAGAACTGCAACAGACATAAGACCTGAAAAGGTGGCTGGTAAAAGCCAGTATAAATTCAACCCTCCGGATAGGAGATAGGCAACACCTAAAACGCCTATGTACCCAAAAAATATGAATACGACAACATCTCCCAGGCCTTTATAACCATAAGCCCCACTTCCCATAGTATATCGTATTGCAGCATATATGGAGCTACATCCGAGGGTGATAAAGACGAGTGTGATGGCTGACTTAGTCAGGTCAAAATCTAAGGCAAAACACACAGTAGTACTCCCAAAAATAAAAGCTTTTATTGAAGTGGCAACAAGCGCCCTCTTCATTTCTTTTTCAGTTATTTCCCCAGAAGCCATGGCACGGTCTGATCTATCTGGTCCATCCGTACCTTTTTTGAAATCGCCATAATCGTTAGCGAAATTTGCAAGAACTTGTAGATAAATTACCGTAAGAAGAGTTAGGCCTAACACAGTGTAAAACTTAACGTCAGGAAGTTTGTCGAGTGAGAAGTCAGAAGGAGAAAGTGAGATTGCTGCTCCTATAAGCACACACGTAATCGCAAGAGGAAGAGTCCTAGGTCTTCCAGCTTTTACCCAAGCTTTAAGTGATGCCATATTGTTTTCCTTTAGGGAAGGTTAAGGGAATTTAGGGAATTGCTGGAAATTAGGATCGCGCTTTTCTAAAAAGGCATTTTTACCTTCTTGTGCCTCTTCCATGAGATAGTACATCAGGGTCGCGTCACCGGCAAAGTCCATTAAACCACGTTGACCGTCAAGCTCTGCGTTAAGCCCTCGCTTAATCATACGAATAGCAAGAGGAGAACGCTTCATAATCGTACGACACCACTCGACAGTCGTTTTTTCTAAATCCGCGAGAGTCACGACCTTATTTACCATGCCCATTTTCTCTGCCTCGGCTGCGGTGTATTGTTCACAAAGGAACCATATTTCCCTTGCCTTCTTTTGCCCTACCATATCAGCTAAGTAGCTAGAACCAAACCCAGCATCGAAGCTCCCCACTTTTGGTCCGGTTTGACCAAATTTCGCATGGTCCGCAGCGATTGTTAAATCACAGACAACGTGAAGAACATGTCCACCTCCAATTGCGTAGCCATTTACCATAGCGATGACAGGTTTAGGCAGGGATCTGATACGTTTTTGTAAATCGAGGACGTTCAGTCTAGGGACTCCGTCTTTGGAGATGTAGCCACCGACACCTTTTACGTTTTGGTCTCCGCCGCTGCAAAAAGCAACATCACCCTCACCAGTTAAGACTACCACTCCAACATCAGCTCTTTCACGCGCTATGTCCATAGCATCGATCATCTCATTATTCGTCTCAGGTCGGAATGCGTTTAACACCTTAGGTCGGCAAATCGTAATCTTTGCGATACCCCCTAAGAATTCAAAGCGAATATCTTCATATTCTTTGATAGAAGTCCAATTGTAACTGCTCATATAATTATTAAATCTCTTTGTTTAACCTTTTAACGCCATTAACAACTCTTTGTAAATTTTAGAACTTAACTCAGGATTAGTTGCGATTTCGAGTATGGCTGTTCCATTGTTTTTCTCTAAATCGATAAAGCCTTGTTGAGTACTTTCAGAATCCACACCACAAAAGTAATCAACGCCACAGAAGCTAGCTGCAGCTTTTATGCTTGTTTTAGGTTTTGTCTCAAAATGAGATTCTAGATAACCCACTTGAGCAGGTCCTTCAAGCCATCTAAAAATCCCGCCACCGCTGTTATTTATTACGATTATTCGTAAGTTTTCCGGCAATTCCTGAACGGTTGCAAGCCCATTTATGTCGTATAAAAAAGCAACATCTCCAGTTACAAGTGTTACTCTCTCACTTGTAGAGAGTGCATGACCTACTGCAGTGGAAGTGCAACCGTCAATACCTGCTACTCCTCTATTTGCATGGAAACGAATGTTGTCCTTAAAATCAAATAGTAGCGCATACCTAGCAGACGTACTGTTTGCGAAATGCAATGTGGATTTATGTGAGTTTTGAAATGACTGAAAGATTGTTTTGTAAGCTGCTAAGTCGCTCCAACTTGTTGTGCTTGAAAAATCGTCCTGGATATTTTGAAGGCGTGACTTTTCTACCTTCCAAGCTTCTAGGTAGTTTTTATCTTGTTGGATATTTTTTGAAAACTCGGTTAGCCACCCCAGAGGTTCTGCATCAATTGATTTCTCAAGAGTATTGAAAGAATCATGGCCAGTGCCCTTAGAATCACCGACATGTATATGTGGGATATTTAGCCCAGTGACCCATTTTCTTAGAGATTTACTCAGAGTGGGATTGCCTATCGTGATGATTGAGTTTGGGGCAAGTTGAGAGTCCTTCTTCCACATTTCTCCAGCGATGAATGTATCTCCGGAAGCAATGAACGATTGCCCCTTAATTCCAGAAAAAATCTCAGAAATTCCAGCAATAGATTCAAAATTTTGGTCCGTCCAATCAGCTAATATTCTGGGGCCAGCGATGACTAAAGCACGGTTAGTGTGAGCTTGAAATATTTCAGGTAATTCTTGAAAATTAAAACCACGAACTCGCTCGCTAGATTGAATAGAAGGAATCTCTAGTTCAAGCGCATCTGCTTTACCGTACAATGGCTCTTCTAAATGAACATTGATATGAACGGGTCCGCCCTTTAAAGCCCTGTCGTAGATATCACTTGCTTTTGAGGAAACCAATCGAATTTCGTTGACAGCAGAAGCACTTCCGTTAAAGCTATAATCTTCTAAAGTAAATTTTGTAAACAGTTCTGTTTGGTCTATTGATTGACCGTGGCCTTTATTTAAACTACTCAAAGGTCTGTCTGCAGTGATGCTTATTAACGGCGATTTTTGATGGAAAGCTTCGGCTATGGCTGCCCCGTGATTTATAGCTGCAGTACCTGAAGTGCAAATTACTGCAGCAGGATTTCCTGTTTCCAAAGCTAGCCCGAGAGCCACATGAGCGGCCGCCCTCTCATCGATTACGATGTGAGTTTTTATAGAAGAATCTTCTGTAAAAGCAATCGTGAGCGGAGCATTTCTAGATCCAGGACTGATGACGACATCAGTGAGTCCTTTTTTTGACAAGGTGGCGACTAAGGCCGAAGCGCATAGGTGATCAGTTGAAGAACTTTCTTGTCTTAAAGGCATTAAGCGAAGGTAGCTTCTATTGCTTTAATCTTTGCCTCAGTTTCCATCCACTCGTCTTGTGGAATTGACCCTTCAACGATGCCACCTCCAGCATAAATTTGAATTCCTCCCACCATCCATTGGGCAGCTCGTAAGTTGACATAGTAAGCACTCCCCGAAGCTGTTTCAATCCCCAAGTAGCCTGAGTAATAAGCCCTAGAAAACTGTTCATTTGATTCGATAAAATCACAGGCGATTTTTAATGGCCTTCCTCCAACAGCTGGTGTGGGGTGAAGGGTGCTGGCTAGTTTTTTTACATCTCCTTTGATGGAGCATCTAAATCGGGTCTCAAGGTGAAGAAGATTTCCGTATCGTCGATCTGCACGAGGTTCTATGCTCATCTCAGATGCTCCGTAGTCTTCTAAAACTGATTTAATATAGTCTGTAACTTGAGATTGCTCATGTCTTTCTTTGTTCGTCCAATCATTGGTAGAAGTACCATTTACAATTATTCGCGTTCCTGCTAGCGAAACTGTTTCCACTCTGTTGTCACTTGATGCGACAAGTAATTCAGGTGAAGCTCCACACCAAACCCCACAACTTGGATGATCAATCAAATAAACAAATGCATCCGGGTGTTTCTCGCATTTCAACTTAAATGTGACCTCAGGAGTAGCGTCTGAAATGATTGATTTGATTCTTGCTACCACAACTTTTTCTAAAGTACCATCAGAAATTTGAGAAATCGCTTTTGTTACGCAATTCAAATGAGAAGCTTTGTCTGTAGAGAAATTATCAAAAGGTTTCGTGACCGTAATCGTACCAGGTATTGGAGCTTCAGCAGAAATGACATGCCCTTTTATTTCTATCGAAGGGTATTTGTCAGAGCTGCTAAAAGGAGTAAACCTGAAGCAAGAAGTTCCACCTTGGGTAGGCTTAATAGTATACACTTCATCACTTCCTGGGGGGCTCCACCATACACGAGCAAAAATCATAAAGTGACAATCATTACGGTGAGCCTTGAAGTGCAGATTAATTCTCCCTCCTCATCCTTCAACTCTATAGACCAAACATGTACTCTCCCCCCTTTTTTAACTATCCGAGCTTCACCAAAAACCCAACCTGATCGTATACTTTTTAGGTGATTTGCATTTACCTCTAACCCGACAGCAGCTTTCCCTTGTTTTTCAACTAAAAAATGAGAACCTATAGAACCAAGGGTTTCAGCGAGAACGACGCTTGCTCCACCATGGAGCATGCCATATGGTTGGTGAGTTCTTGAATCAACAGGCATCTTACCTTTCACGACTCCCTCTTCAACAGAAGTTATTTCTATACTCAGAACATCGGCTATCGTTCCTTTGCCGAAGTCTTTATTGAAATTTTGTTCGTTATTCATTGATGTTATCCTTGTAAATTTGTATTTCTTAAAGATTACGCAAATCTAATTAGCAAATGTCTGAAAAAGCTAACAGAGTACTTGTTGTTGAAGATGATTCATCTCTTCAAAAGATGTTAGTTATGAATCTAAAAGCTGAAGGCTACCATGTTGTGGCCGTTGATGATGGTATCGATGCGCTTGAAGTAGTTAGAAATCAGCGAATTGATGCGGTAATTTTAGATGTGATGCTTCCTGTAATGGATGGGTTTCAAGTGTGTTCTATCATCAGAGTAGAGGGGCATAAAATGCCCATTCTTTTTCTAACAGCGAAGAATTCTGGTCCAGAAAGACTTGAAGGACTTCTTTTAGGAGCTGATGATTATCTGGGCAAACCGTTTAGTGTTGATGAACTGCTTCTAAGGTTGGCAAGATTAATCGAACAATCTAAACGATCATCAGATTACGGTGCTGTAGGAGTTGCTCTCGATTTAGATGTTTTAAAAATTGGGAAAGGTGAGATCAGGTTTGATCAGTATTCAATCGTAACTCATGATGGTCAGATAAAGAAAATCTCTAAAAGAGAAATAATGCTACTTCGACTTTTAACTTCTAAAAATGGAGAAGTGGTCAGCAGAGAAGAGATTTTAGAAACTATTTGGGGGTATTCTATTTATCCTAACACGCGTACTATTGATAACTATCTTCTTTCTTTTAGGAAATATTTTGAGCCCAACCCCAAATCACCGCTTTATTTTCACTCTGTAAGGGGCGTAGGCTATAGGTTTAATAGCGACATCGAAAAATAAAATTATTTTTATCAAAAAAAGGCAACCCCTTGGAAACTGTTACGTCTAACAAGTAACATGGTCAATGACTATGTTGGTTTCAATTTTCTTGCAGGTATAGAAAAGACCCAGAGGTGGGTCTTTTCTTCTTTTACAAACTATTGAACTTGGCTATATCAACAAACTGACAATCAATTCAAATTCATCATAGATCATATTGTCTCCAAGTCCGTCAAAGAAACTCCCTGAACCATATTTAACATCGAACTGAGTTCGATCTATTCGAATACGTGCCGCAAACTTATTTTCCTCGGCATTGGATTCAAACGTAATCGATTTTGTAATGCCTTTTATCGTTAAGTCAGCAGTGATTGTATGTTTCTTTGAATTGACTTTCTGCACATTTGTGATGACGAGACCTGCAGTTGCATAGGTTTCAACACTGAAAAAATCTTCAGATTTTAAATGACCTTCTAATTTCCCTTTGTATTCTCCAGATAAGTCCGTACAGATTAAGCTATTCATGTCTATGATAAAGCTTCCTCCCACTAAATTTCCATCATCATAAATAAGTTCTCCAGATTTAAGTAAGATTTCACCCTCATGTGAACCCACCACTTTGTTAGCCTTCCATTGGATACTGCTGGTTTTTACATCGACAACATTCTTTTTTAAAGACGTAAAATTTTGAAAGGTCAAACCAAGGAATATGACGACAATACTTAGTGCGACGTTTTTTAAGGATTTATATTTGTTGGCATGTGATCTATCACAATTTCCATTTGGATCTTTTGTTTTGCCACATTGGCATTTCGTTACTGTTGAAGTATTCATATTTAATTATTTATTAATGTTTTTGTTTTACCTTCACAAGGTAACTAATAATAGTTTCTATATGTAACTGTTACCTTTTGGTAACCATGGAAATAGTGGTTATGTAAAGGTGACTAATATGAAAAAGATGAGTAAACTATGTTCAGCAAGTGCATTTACCCATAAATTAGGAGGTAAATGGAAACTTGCGATTATCTACAATTTAAGAAATAGAAAACTTAGATTTGGTCAATTGGCAACCAGAATTGATGGTGTTTCAAGAAAGGTCTTAACTGATCACCTCAAGCAAATGGAAAATGATGGATTAATTAAAAGAGAATCCTTTAAAGAAACTCCCCCAAGAGTTGAGTATTCCTTAACGCATGCTTCTCAAGAACTTGAACCCGTGCTTGTTGCTATTGATTTTTGGGTCAATAACTTAGAAAATCCTTGTATATTTAAAATTTCAAGAAAATCGTCCGCCAAACGCCAGAATAAATAATTGATCAACTTTCTGATCATTATTAAGAGCTTAAAGGGTCACGTAAACAACCGCTTTGGTTTCGAAAAACTCTTCGTTGAAGTATTGAGAAATTGGAATGATTTCAGAAGTCCTTGAGACTTCATCTAACTCAGCTTGAAGATCACCTCCTTTTAAATAAAGAATCCCGTTGGGCCAAGGGTTAAGACTTCTTGTATGAATTTTATTTTCCACCCAAGGAATAAACTTTGAAAGTCTTGCCACTGCACGGCTTACAACAAAATCAAATTTCCCAGGGATATCAGCAGTTCTTGAGTGAACAGCTTCGACGTTCTTCAAATCCAGCTCCTTCACCAACGCATGAACTACTTTTATTTTCTTTCCGATACTATCACATAAAACAAAGTTTACCTCTGGCATCAGTATGGCTAATGGAATCCCAGGCAAACCACCTCCAGTTCCGACATCTAAAATTCTTGAGCCAGGAGCAAATTTCATTGCTTTGTAAATTGCAAGGCTGTGAAGAACATGTCGCTCTTGAAATTCGTCCATGTCTTTTCTGGACACTAAATTTATTTTATTGTTCCATTCCGGAAAACTACGCGCAAGGATTTTAAATTGTTTTCGTTGAGTCTCACTAAGATTAGGGAAGTATCCTAAAACAATTTCTGTCATATTATCTCTTTATAGATGTTTTTTTGAACCTTCCATTACGCTGGTAAGTATATCTCGTGCACGATAAAGTTGTGCTTTTACAGTGCCAAGTGGTAAGTCTAGTTCAAGCGCTATTTCATCGTAGCTATATTCCTCAAAATACCTCAGTTCTACAAGTCTTCGATAGCGGGGTTTAAGTTCTGAAACAACTAATCTCATCTTTTCAACTCTTTGTTTCTTTTCAAGAGTTTCAATAGGGTCTGGCGCCTCGTCCTTCACAGTAAATTGAATATTATCTCCTTCTTCGGTTGCTATACCTCTGTCATGTGACAGTGCGTTTATCCTCTTCTTACGAATAAAATCAATACAGTGATTGGATGCAATTTTAAACAGCCATGTAGAGAAAGCAAACGCAGGGGTGTATTGCTTAAGTCTCTGAAAAGCTTTCCCGAACGTTTCAATAGTCAAATCGTCAGCGTCATCATCATTGAAAACCATCTTGCGACATAGATGAAAAATAGAATCCCTATACTTCTCCATTAACTCAGCATATGCTTTCTGGTCGCTATCTTTAGTAGCTCTTAGAATAAGCGCATATTCATGCTTTGCTTTCTCGGAGAGATTTGGGTTTATTTCCATTGTTTAGGTTTCGAAATCAGAACCTGCAATGAAAGAACTTGCCTAATTAACCCCATGAAAGGTTCAAACAAAAGCATGAACGCATTTCTACCGGGACGACCAGCTCTAAGCAGGAATGTTCGAAAGATAAGACCTCTAAACATTGCATTTAACCCCAGTATACCAATTGCTATCCAAGCATTACTGTGCATAAACTCAAGAACGACCCCTATATAGATCATTAAGTCGGAGATCACTGGTAAGCTTAACAAGACAAGAGTTGATTTCCTGTAGTTTGTGCTTGCGGATAAGTGCCGCTTCATTTGGTTCATCCACTTTCTCCATGTGTTAGGCCAAACAGAATTACTCTGCCCCTCCTTCCTTACAACAGTCCCCACGCTTGCTCCACTTTCCACCATGTCCTGAACAAATAAATCATCATCACCCGAGGCAATGTGTAGGTGACTGTCAAATCCACCCACACTTTCCCAGCTAGATTTTAAAAATGCAAGGTTGCGACCCACACCCATATAGGGATAGCCAGATTCCGCCATTCCGATATAGTTTAGAGCGATTCTCTCAGCTTCAAAACTTTGTAATTTCCCTAAAAACCCACTGCCTTTAAACGGCAAGCTTACGCCAAGTTTAAGTTGGTATTTATCTCCTAAGTTTTCAACCATTAAGGCCGCCCAATCATTGCTTTGTGGAATACAATCTGCATCAGTACACAAAATGATATTGTGCTTTGCTTCTTTAATGCCTGTAGCAAGCGGCCTCTTTTTCCCAATTCCTCCACTCTTTAGATGAATCACCCTAATTGAATCGTTTTTATCTAGAAAGGCATTTAGTTTTTCCGAGGTTTCATCAGTGCTACCATCGTTGATGATCAGTATTTCCGGAGGGGAAGGGGTTTGGTTTAAAAGAGAATGAATGAGTGAATCAACATGCTGAGCCTCATTGTGCATACACACAACAATACTGAAGTTTATCTTTTGTATGTTTTTTATCGGAATTGAAGAAAGGGGCTTGCGCCTTGCACTAAAGTACATAGCCCAAACCCCTCTAGTTATAAGTCCAAATAGCGCAAGTATAGTAGCAAACCCTATCATCTACGCTTCATTTGGTTAGTGAGTTATTGTGATTCGTCGCGTAACAATTTCTGAATCTGCACCTACAAATGTTATGAGATACATCCCCTCAGACCAAGAGCTAACGTCAAGGGTTGTGCTCGTCTCAGCTACAAGGTTAAAATTCATTATTGTGCGGCCTTCAAGGTCAGTAATGACAATACGTCCCTCCAGTGTCGGGAGCTCAATCGTTAAGCTTTCATTCGCAGGGTTTGGGTAAACAAGACCTTCTGTGTTTGAAAAAAAAGCATCAATTGCATTGGGTTCGTCATTTGTACAGAATTGGTCTGTTTCCGATTCACCGAACTCTCCATTGCTGTATGCAATGATTGCTCCGTCATCATTTAAAATTTCCCAGTGACCAAGTCCGTATTCACAGCACAGACCATCTCCGTATGAATCCATGATTTTGAAAATATAGCAACCTTCCTCCAAGCAAAGATCTTCGATAATGATTTCGCCATCCATGTCATCTTCATATGGTCCGCCGGAGTAAAGTACAGTTCCGAGTTCCAGAACCTCCCAAGTGATTTCAGAACCCCAGTCATCTAAAGTGATTGCAAGCGTTAAATCAAGTGTCTCGCCAGAGAAAGTAGAGAATGAAACGACAGAATTGTTGTTGAGTAAATTCTCATCAGTTATGCCGTTGGGGTTACTCACTACTACTGTTACAGTGTTTTCTCCTCCTACAGCATCGAACGTAGGGATTAAAATAGTCTCAGACTCATATTGCTCAAGGTTACCAGCCCAATTCACTTGCTGAGCGCTTGTCCCATTGACGTTGTAGATAAGCGTAGCCGATGTCAGCGTTTCAGTTCCTGTATTCATAAGAATCATCTCAAGAGAAATACTCGCAGCTCCACAAAGAAGTCCATCAGGAGCTCCTTCGATAGAAACCCCCGCATCGTTCGCGTAAGAAACAGCTCCGTCAGGATAACCATCCCAAGTCAATATTCCAGATCCAGTAGGGTCGAGGTATTCAGCAGCTCCGAGAGTGTAGCTTTCATTAAGTCGCCCGTAGTAGTCAAGTTGGCCGTTGTTTACGTTTCCTGCACACGCTGCAGCACCACCGTAAAGCTGCCCTATGATGCGGTGGTTGTGGTCAAAAAGAGGAGCTCCAGATGATCCTGGTTCTGTCACTCCAAGTTCCCACTGGTCGATCATCCAAACAGCTGCTCCACCTGCTGAAGCAAAATAGGGGCTGTCATCTTCGAAGCAAATTTTCTTCAGATCGCCTGATGGATGGTGGATTCCAGTTGCATTTAAAGGAGTGTCACCTGAAGCGTCCCACCCCGCATACTGTACGTTAAATGATGCGGGCGGAGTTTCACTTAGCTGGAGAAGTGCATAGTCAGAAGCTCCGTTGCTTACCAGCGTCGTCCCACCACTGACTGATTGGTTCGTCGGCCCGGTGTTTCCGTTGCAAGTTGCGCTCTCATGGTTGAAGTAGTAAAGCCATGCACCAGGATTTCCTAAGCAGTGGTTAGCTGTCAGGAAGTATGGAGTGCCGTCGTTTAAAGTGTTGTTTATTAAAGCACCGGTGCAAGCCGCGAAGCCACCTTGAACGATGAGTGCCACTGAACGCTTCTCGGTTGCCCAAAGTGCGCCTTCTGGACAGTTAACATTAATGTTACAAGCTCCTGAGTTTCCGAATGGCCCACGCTCAACAGCTGCTTGACTTCCTGGGTATAGTAGTAAGCTACGGTACCCGTAAACAATTTGGTCTATGAGGATGGGTGCGGTTGTCCCCATCGAAATTGGTTGGTGGTATTCAACAACCACTTCAGATCCTTCAACCACTCCTGTGGCTAATCCGCCCCAGTCTTTCTTAGATCTGTGGTCAAATTTCCCGATGAATGCGTGGCTATTTTTAGACCAAACAAACAAATAAGCACCCTTTTCTAATCCAAACTCAGCAAATCTGACGGATACAGAAGTTGCATCTGAGCAAGAGATCTCGAGACGCCATACTTGTTCGTCTCCCTCTATCGTCCAGTATCCGCTATTCACTGGCGAGAAATTCACTTCGTTTTCTACACCAAATCTCCAAGGCACCTCTTTGATTTGGTCAGTAACAGCATCTTCTTGAGCTAAAACATCTCTTGAGATTGCAGGCATGACGACTCTGGTTTCAGTCAAAGTCTCTTGGTTCACAAGTAACGATGGAGATCCACCGTAGTTGATTTGGCCTGTGGCCGAAAATGAAAAAGAAGCAATACTTAAGAGTACTGCAACTGTAGAATAAATGTTTCGCATGTTGGTTTCAATAACAGGTTTAATAACTATAGATAATATCTGAGGTCCAATTTTCTAAAAGTAAAACGGTTGTTCCATGAGGAGTACCACGAAAGCTGCTGATGTCGAATTTTAAGTCTTCATTTATCAGAGATCTACAATGGTCGACTGTGCTTAAGTGTATGATTTGTATGGGCTGCTTGGGCGGGAGACTCTTCATTAAAAAGCCATTTTTTTTCATCTCGAATTTGTGTTCTCCGCATCCACCGGAATACTGAACATTTGCAATCAATGTGTCACCCTCAACCTTTACGTCTTTGAACGTGAATGTAGTAGAAGCAAACTCGGTTGAATCAGCAACAGCGGTAGACCATTGTTTTGCAATATTATTCGCTTTTGTTTTATTTGTCATACATCCCAATATAAATAGCAACGATGTTCCTATTAGAATGTAAAATATTTTTTTCATATTGCAATCTACTAATGCTTTTCTTATTGCTACCCTTTAACTTCTAAAAGATTTTTTATTGTAAAGAACTCATCGCGAAGTCTAGCCGCTTCCATGAAGTCTAATTCTTTAGCAGCTTTATCCATCGAGCGCTTCGCTATTTCTGCTTGTTGATTTAACTGCTCAATAGACATGGACAGAAGTACTGGGTCTGAAGTTTGTTTCGAAAGTGTAGGTTTTGGTTCCGCGGCAAGGTTTGCTCTGCCTGCTGATCGTTTAATTTGCATTGGACTTAAACCGTTCAGCTCATTGTATTTTTCTTGCTTAATCCTTCTCCTAGAAGTTTCGTCAATTGTAATCTGCATGCTTTTCGTCACTTTGTCAGCGTACATAATTACACGGCCATTTACATTACGGGCTGCACGACCTGCAGTTTGGGTTAAAGAACGAACGCTACGCAAAAACCCTTCTTTGTCAGCATCCATGATTGCTACGAGAGAAACTTCAGGTAAATCTAAACCCTCACGAAGAAGGTTAACTCCCACTAAAACATCGAAGACTCCGTCCCTTAAGTCTTGTAAAATAGCCACCCTATCAAGAGTCTTCACCTCGGAATGTATGTAGCGAGTAGAAATGTTGATTTTTTCGAGATATTTAGTCAATTCCTCAGACATGCGCTTTGTTAAAGTTGTCACGAGAACTCTGTCGTTCATGTCGATAACATTGCGAATTTCTTCAACTAAATCATCCACTTGATTTGTGCATGGTCTAACTTCTATAGGTGGGTCTAAAAGACCGGTTGGCCTGATAACCTGCTCAACAATTAAACCTTCAGATCTTTCTAATTCCAAATCAGCTGGTGTTGCACTCACGTAAATGGCCTGGTTAAGCATCTCAGTAAATTCTTCTGCCGTAAGTGGCCTATTGTCTAAAGCTGAGGGTAGGCGAAAACCGTGTTCTACTAAGTTCATCTTCCTCGAGCGATCTCCACCATACATTGCTCCAACTTGCGGTAGTGTTACGTGACTTTCATCTACAACAAGTAAAAAGTCATCGTCGAAATAGTCAAGTAGACAAAAGGGTCGTTCTCCAGGCTTGCGTTTGTCAAAATATCTTGAGTAATTCTCAATGCCTGAACAATAGCCAAGTTCTTTAATCATCTCAAGGTCGTAGAGGGTTCGTTCTTCTATTCTTTTGGCTTCAGAAAGAAGCATGTTGTCAGTAAAATACTTCTTCTGCTTTTCTAAATCTTGTTGAATAGACCAAACCGCCGAATCAGTATTTTCCTTACTACTCACAAATAAATTTGCAGGATAAACCAGGAACTTTTCGAAACCATGAAGTCTCGTTCCTGACTCGGGATCTATGGTATGCAATGTCTCAATCTCATCACCCCAAAAAGAAATCCTAAGAGCATGATCAGCGTATGCAAGAAAAACATCAACGGTATCTCCCTGTACCCTGAATGTTCCTCTTGTTAACTCGAGCTGAGATCTGCTGTATAAACTCGAAACTAACTTATGTAAGAGAGCGTTTCTAGTGATTTTTAACCCAGCTTTCAGCGTAATTACACTCTTGTGAAATTCGACAGGGTTTCCAATCCCGTATATGCAACTTATGCTAGCAACAACGATTACATCCCTTCTGCCGCTCAGTAAAGCAGATGTTGTACTCAATCTCAGTTTCTCAAGTTCATCATTAATTTGTAGGTCTTTCTCTATATATGTGTTAGAAGCAGGCAGGAAGGCTTCAGGTTGGTAGTAGTCATAATAACTAACGAAATATTCGACTTGGTTGTTTGGAAAAAAACCTTTAAACTCACTATAAAGCTGCGCTGCAAGGGTTTTGTTGTGAGATAACACTAATGTTGGCCGATTGGTTTGAGCGATCATATTCGCAATTGTAAACGTCTTCCCAGATCCAGTAACTCCAAGTAAAACCTGATGTTTAGTGCCATCATTCACCCCGCTGACCAATTGTTTTATCGCCTCGCCTTGATCTCCTTGAGGTGTGTAGTCGCTAATTAATTCGAAGTCTGGCATATTTTCAAAGATATGTCTCTAAAAACGAGTTTAGACCAAAAAAAAGCTCGCGTGAACGAGCCTTTTAATATTGTATAATGTGAAGTGATTACTCAGCTACAACATCAAACTTAACGGTTGCAACAGTGTCTTTGTGAACTTTTACTTTTGCTTCGTAACTTCCGAGTTCTTTAATAGCATCATTAGATAAAACGATCTGCTTTCGTTCTATATCAAATCCAGCAGCTTGAATTGCTTCAGCCAATTGGATGCTGTTTACAGAACCAAATATCTTACCAGTCTCACCAGCTTTAGCTCCAATCTTAACAGTTAGTTTGTTTAGGTTTTCAACGATGACATTTGCAGCTTCTAGGGCTTTCTCAGCTTTGTGAGATTGTTGTCTAATATCTTCAGCAACAACTTTTCTAGCTGATTCAGTTGCACAAATTGCCTTTCCTTGTGGAATAAGGTAATTGCGTGCGAATCCAGTTTTGACAGAAACGATGTCATTTTTGTTTCCGACTTTATCGACGTCTTCTTTAAGGATAATGTGCATGACGTTTATTTCTTAATGTAGATTGTCAGCTACGTATGGCATCAATGCAAGGTGACGGGCTTTTTTAATTGCCTGAGACGCTTTGCGTTGGTACTTTAAGCTTGTTCCAGTTAAACGACGTGGTAAAATTTTACCTTGAGGGTTACAAAGCATTAGAAGGAAATCTGCATCCTTGTAATCAATGTATTTAAATCCTTTTTTGCGGAATCGACAGTAACGATCTTCTTTTGTGTCGATTTCGATAGATTTCAGGTAGCGTACTTTTTTATCTGCCATGATTTCAGTTCTTTAAGCTTTTTCTTCAGTAGAAGCTTCTTCCTTTACTGGAGCTTCTTCTTTGCGGTTAGACTTGTCGCGGCGAGATTGCGCGTAATTAATGTGATGCTTATCCATAGCAGTAGTGAGGAATCTCATGATTCTCTCATCGCGACGGAATTCAGTCTCGAAGGGTATGACAGCAGTTCCTGCAGCTTCCCACTCAATCAGATGATAGAAGCCTGAGGTCTTCTTCTGAATTGGGTAAGCGAGTTTCTTTAGTCCCCATGCGTCCTCATGGACGATTTTACCACCATTGCTGGCGATACTTGCACGGTACTTCTTTACTGTTTCCGCCACCTGCTCAGCAGATAACACGGGAGTCATAATGAAAACAGTTTCGTAACGATTCATTCTTTTATTCATTTAAAATGGGGCGCAAAAGTACGATATGTATAAAGGAAACGCAAGGGTTTTAATGCAAATCATTTAGGTACTTTGCAAAGGTCTTATAAAGAATGTGTAAAACTCACTTTGCACAATCATAAAATGCCCCCGATATTCGCAGTATGAGTGAGAACAATTATTTAGTTTCCGCAAGGAAATATAGACCTCAAGATTGGGATTCTGTTGTGGGTCAATCAGGGATTACTCAAACTCTTCAAAAAGCAATTTCTTCTGGCACAATTGCTCAAGCTTATTTATTCTGTGGTCCACGAGGAGTTGGTAAAACAACAAGTGCTAGAATTTTTGCAAGAGCAATTAATGGTTTCGCACCGGATGATGATGCGATGGCTTTCAATGTTTTCGAACTTGATGCAGCATCTAATAATAAAGTTGAAGATATTAGAAGTATTGTTGAGCAAGTTAGAATACCACCTCAACACGGAGTCTATAAGGTGTACATCATCGATGAGGTTCATATGCTCAGTCAGGCTGCTTTTAACGCTTTTCTTAAAACACTAGAAGAGCCACCTGCTCATGCTGTTTTTATTCTTGCTACAACAGAAAAGCACAAAATCTTACCTACGATTCTTTCTCGTTGTCAGATTTTTGATTTCCATAGAATTACTGTTCCTGATATTGTTTCTAGTCTTCAGGAGATAGCTGTCAAGGAAGGAGTGAAAACAACGCCTGAGGCATTGCATGTTATTGCGGCAAAAGCTGATGGGGCTCTGCGAGATGCATTAAGTATGTTTGATCAACTTATTGCTTTTGCAGGCAAGGAACTTACATATGATATCGTTACGGAGCAGTTGCATGTACTTGATCACGATACTTATTTTCAAATCATTGACTTTGCATTAAGTGCAAATATTCCCGATTCTTTGTTGTTGTTTGATAGCGTCTTAGCTCGGGGCTTTGATGCGCACCATTTTCTTTCAGGGTTAGGAAATCATTTGCGTAGCTTGATGGTTTGTCGTGACTCGCGAACACTTCAATTGATGGAGGCAACCCCAGAGGTGAAAACGAGGTTCTCAGAACAAGCTTCTCTTACAGACTTACATTTTATTGTGGATGCTCTTTCAATCACCAATGAATCTGACACCCAGTACAGGACGAGCCAGCAACAGCGATTGCTAGTTGAGCTTGCAGTCATGAAGATTTGCTCCTTAAAAGGCTCCTCAGAAAATCCTCTACCATCGGTGGAGAAAAAAAAAAGCTTTAACGAATTAATCCCACCTGATTTAGAGGGTGTTGTTGAGGTAAATGAAAAGCCTAAGCTTAAAGACAAACAAGCGGTTTCATTCGTAATACCTACTCCTACTCCCGCTCCAAAACCCCAAAAATTAAAAGAGATTTCTTCTGTTCCTGTAGCTAAGAAAGTTGTGTCCGGAAAATTGCGTGGTGGAGGAGTGAAGTTGGCTGGGAAATCAAAGAGTCTTTCAGAAACGGTAAACTCAGATTTTGATAATAAAGAGAATGAGTTGGATGAGTCTTGGAAGGAGGAGGTTACAATAGAAAAGATTAAAGCGGCATTGGTGCTTTTTATCGATATTCATAAGAAGGCGAAGCGGGTTAGTTTGGTTTCTACATTAACAATGTGTGAGCTTGAGTTGAAGGGCAATGTGGTGATTTTTAATGTATTAAATGCGCTCCAGGAAGTGCAGCTTAATGATGAGCGTACGGATTTGCTTTTTCATTTTCGAAAAAATGTAAAGAATTCTTTCATTGAATTATCTATTAATGTCATTCCTTCGGAAGATGGTGATGATGCACCTAAGACTTTTTTGACTGATAAAGAAAGGTATATGGATATGGTTAAAAAGAATCCAAGTCTTGATGTTTTGCGGAAAAGATTGGATTTGGATTTAGGCTAAATTAATCAAGTAATTATGCGAACTGATAAATTTTTATGGGCCATTAGGGTGATGAAAACCCGATCAAAAGTAGCCACACATTGCAAAGAAGGAAAGGTGAGTTTATATGGTGATAAATTAAAGCCTTCAAAAATCTTAAATATTGGAGATATTGTTGTCGTGAGAAAGGGGGCGGTGTCATTTTCTTTCAAAGTGGTATCATTCCCTAAAAGTCGTGTAGGTGCGGCTTTAGTTTCAGAATATGCAAAAAACATAACTCCTCAAGATCAGTTGGATAAACTTGAAATGATCAGGCTTTCAAATAGGGATAAGCCTAAGGGTGTGGGTCGTCCTACGAAGCGTGAGAGAAGAAGTTGGGACAAAGCTTTCGAGGAGTGATGGTAAAGGTGAGAAGGGTAGATAGCGAGGTGTTGAGATGTGTGAGGCATAAGGTGCTTTGGCCTCATTTAGCAAATTCTAAACAAGCTATTATTGATATAGATAATAGCAAAGGCGCCATTCATTTAGCTGCCTTTTACAAAGGTGATGTTGTCGGAGTCGCTTCATTGTTTAATCAAAAATGTGAGCGGTTTCCAGAGCTTTTTAAATCTTTAAAAGTACGCAGATTGAGAGCTATGGGCGTACTTGATAATAGAAGAGGTGGAGGAGTTGGAGCTTTAATTATTCAAAAGGCAATTGAAGAGCTAAAGGGTGAGGGAGTAGATGTAATTTGGTGTGATGCAAGGGAGATTGCTTGGGGTTTTTATGAGATTCAGGGATTTAAATTCGGATGTCAAATAAATCGTGAAGAATTAGAAGCATACCAAATCCCGAATGTTGGCTTGCATAAAATCATGTTTAAGAGTTTGTAAAAGGAAAAACGAACGTATTTTTACGCCATTAAATTTTGAGACTATGCCGCAAATTTCAAATGTAGGTCTGGCGATGCCAAGCAGTCCGATTCGTAAGTTGATGCCATTTGCTAATGCTGCTGTAAAAGCTGGAAAACGAGTTATTCATTTGAATATAGGCCAACCTGATGTGTCGTCTCCAAGCGTGGCTTTAAGTGCCCTAAAGGATGATGAGAGAACCGTAATTGAATATAGCCCTAGTGAAGGTTATGAGTCCTACAGAGAGGCGCTTTCTATGTATTATAAGAATGTAAGTATTCATGTAGAGGTGGATGATTTAATTGTTACAACAGGCGGTTCGGAAGCGCTCATTTTCGGAATGCTATCATGTATGGATCCGGGAGATGAGCTAATTATTCCAGAACCGTTTTATGCTAACTACAATGGTTTTGCTAAAATGGTTGGTGTAAACATTGTTCCTGTAACAGCTTATATCGATGATGGTTTTGCGCTACCTCCAATTGAGGATTTTGAAGCAAAGATTACATCTAAAACGAAAGCTATATTAATTTGTAACCCAGGAAATCCCACTGGGAAGGTTTATAATTCCGAAGCCTTAGATGCACTCGCTAAACTTGTTCTCAAGCACGATCTGTATATTTTCTCAGATGAGGTGTACAGAGAGTTTTGTTATGATGGATCTCAACCCAAATCAGTATTAGAACTTGATGGTTTAGCTCAGAATGCCATCATGATCGATTCAGTTTCTAAGCGATTCAGCATGTGTGGAGCTCGTGTGGGTGCTTTAGTCACTAAGAACGCTGCGTTGCGTCAGACAATAATGAAGTTTGCGATGGCTCGTTTATCCCCACCTACTTTAGGCCAAATAGCTTCTGAAGCGGCCCTCAAAGCGCCAGCTTCATATTTCGAGGATGTTCGCTCTTGTTACGTTAATAGGAGAGACGTGTTGGTCAATGGTCTCAACAACATTCCGGGTGTTACGTGTCCTACACCAGGTGGAGCTTTTTATGCTGTATGTAAACTCCCGATTGACAACAGTGATGAATTCTGTCAGTGGATATTAGAAAGCTTTGACCTTGATGGAGATACTGTTATGATGGCTCCTGCTTCAGGATTCTACTCAACAGAGGGTGCTGGTTATAATGAAGTTCGGATAGCCTATGTTTTGGATTTACCACTTTTAGAACGAGCTGTTGTTTGTCTCAAAGCCGCCCTGGAGCTTTACCCTGGCCGCACAATATAGATTGCCATGAAATATCCCCTGATTTTTAGATTGTTGTTTGCTGCACTTGTGATTTCTTTAATCAATTTAGAGTACGGTGGTTTTCATGCTCAAGGGGATACAACTTGGGTTTCAACTTATACCTGGGAAGCCCAAAACAATCCAGAGACAAACTACGATAGCCCAGGCAGAAGGTGGTTCCAATTCCCCGAGTCTGATAGTGATATTGAGTACAGAAAGGTTCTCATGTATCATAAATTGAAATGTTTCGATCAAGGAACTGCTGGAGGTTTAGGGTACGCTTGTGGAGAGTGGGATTACCTAACGTATAGTTATTTATTTGATCACACAGGTGAGTTGGATTCAACCGTGTACACCCATCCTTATTACAAGATAAACAACCAAGAATTCGAAACAGACACTTTAATTTTTAGTCCAGTAAATGGAGCTCCTCACGATACTTACAATACGGAGTATTCAAGAATTAACCTGGATATAGTAGGTGAGGTTACGACTACTATAAATTCTGAAACAGAGCAGGTTCCAGATTTAACTTCTGCAACAAATGCAAGGCGATTAACGTTTACGATTACAGCTCAAGAGTTGTCTACGATGGGGGTTGTGCCAGGTTTACCGATTAAAAGAATTGGCTGGAATGTAGAATCATTTCAATCTGATTTATTAACTTTAAAAGTCAGTCAAGGTGAAGGTGAGTGGCAACAGGTTTATGCCTATCCAGTTGAAATTACGGATTTTCTAGAGTTGGACTTGGAAGGAGATGAAATGGTTTGGGACAGCGAATCTGACTTGCATTTTGATTTGTTACTAGATGGAGTTGTTGGTGTGTCATCTGATGCGGTCTCGTCTCCTAGCTTCGTGGAGGCTTTTGATACTGATGGTGGCTATGTGAGATTTGATGGTTTAGATAAAATCTCAATTGACCCTGATCTATTTACTGATTTAAACAACGAGGTTACTATCGAGTGCCTTCTTAAAGGAGACGCAGATTATTTGCCTGCAAATACAACTATTTTCGAGGCTGTTAATTTTTCAGGACAGCGCGAGATAAATGTCCATATGCCATGGAGCAATTCTCGAATATATTGGGATGCAGGATACGATGGTGGCTATGACAGAATAGATCAAGCTGCTTTAGAGAATGATTACGAAGGAGTTTGGGTCCATTGGGCGTTTGTAAAAAATGCTTCGACTGGTGTGATGAAGATGGTGAGAAACGGTGTGGTTTGGCATGAAGGAATGGATAAGGACAATTCTTTTGGAAACATTGCAAAAATGTTTCTGGGGTCGGGGAACAACGATGTCTATAGCTACAGAGGTGATGTTGAGAATTTTAGAGTTTGGAGTACTGCTTTAGATGAGTCTACGATAAGTGAGTGGATGTTTAAGTCTGATACTGAAGGTCACCCATCTTCAGAGGATCTTATCGTTGATTTCGATTTTAACGGGGAAAATGGCACATCAGAAAACGTAAATGGAGATTATTTCGGAAATGCGGGGAGATATGATTTCACTGCTTCGGAATTGTTTTTAGATGGATATGTGCCAGGTGGAGAGGACTTAGCTTACAGACCTGCATTTGAGTTAACACAAGGACCGGAAGAATCATTCGTAGCTGTAGCTGAGTATCTGACGGTGGAAACGATTCAGCTTATTCCTCCTGTAAGTCTAAGCTCATGGGAAGTACAGGGAAATGGTGTGGTTCTACAAAATGTTGAATATGGTTGGCCAGCCAATCAGCTTGAAGTAGTGTATAACCAACTTGGGGATACCATTTCTTATTCAACTATTTCTGGTGAGATATTGGCAATTGAGAATAATCAACTCGAGTACTTTGGCGAGCCTTTCGAAGTGGTTGATAGATATGAGCTTGGTAGATATATTACCCCCTATGGAATTAACCTTTCTTTAGGCGATGATGGGTGGACTTGGGTGTATGATGTGACGGATTATCTGCCATTGCTTAGAGATAGCGTGGAGTTAGAGTGTGGAAATTGGCAGGAGTTGTTGGATCTAAAATTTGCATTTATTGAAGGGACTCCACCTCGAGATGTAAAAAGAGTAGAGGCGTTTTGGAATGGAACTTATTATCTCAATACTTGGGATGATCAGGTTATGAGTCATGAATATTCTCCCGAACCAGGGGAAGAAATGTTCAGGCTAGTAACTAGGGCGAGTGGTCATGGGTTTGGTACAGGAAATAACTGTGGTGAATTCTGCTATAATATTCACAGTGTTTTAGTTGATTCTACAGCGATATGGAGCTGGGAGATCATGCAGGAGTGCGCAGATAACCCTTTATACCCTCAAGGTGGTACATGGATTTATGATAGGGCGGCTTGGTGTCCAGGTGCTCCAGTAGCGACACAAAGATTTGAGCTGACTCCGTATGTTAGTGCTGACGAAACCTTTGATGTCGAGTATGACATTACGCATGATCCATATGGTAATTATAGGATGGAAGGCCAAATCATTTCATACTCATCTCCCAACATGTCACACGATGTAGAATTGATGGATATCTTGGCGCCTAATAATAGAAAAACACTCTCAAGGTGGAATCCCGTATGTGAGGATCCAATAGTTGAGATTAGAAACAACGGGTATGAGCCACTGGTCTCTTGTACTTTTACTTATGGTGTTTCGGGAGAAGATCCATCAACCTATGTGTTTACACCGAATACTCCAATGGAGTTTTTAGAAACTAGAAGTGTGAGTCTCCCTTACGACGCTCCGGTATATACAGTTGGAGATGATGAAGATTTACTTCAGTTTGATGTTTCAGTAGAATTGTCAAATGGATTGGATGAAGAGGTTACCAATGGCTCTGCTCATAGTGCGTTCCGACGACCGCCGACTTGGGCATACAATGATCTAGATGATAACCGGATTATTGTTTGGGTTAAAACGAACAACGTTCCTAGTGAAACATCAATAGTATTGAATAATAGTGAAGGCGCAGTCGCTTGGACAAGGTCATATTCAGAGGCAAATACAATTCACCGCGACACGATCGAGTTGAACGAAGGTTGCTATAGGTTTACGGTGAATGACTCTGGTGATGACGGGTTGAGTTTTTGGGCCAATAATGATGGAGGTGGATACGCCAGATTCAAAAAAGTAGCAGGCGGTAACTTTACCATGTTAGAAGATGATTTCGGAAAATCTATTTCCTACGCTTTTAGGTTCGAAACGAATTTGTTCACAGAGTATGAGGAGATTCTTGTTCATGATGAAACTACTTCGTTAGATGTTTTTCCCAATCCCACGAACGGTATTGTCAGAGCGAAGCTTACAGGTTTTAATTCAAATGTACATTGGTCTTTCAATAACACTTTAGGCCAAACAGTACTTTCAGGAGAGTTCAATCCAAAAGCTAATAAGCTATTGCTGATTGATATGCTCGGTCTTTCCGATGGAATGTACAGCTTATTTGTGTCAGGAGAAGACGGTAAAATGACCAGTTGGGTTGTAAAAAATTAGATATTATAATGTTATACCCCTAAATTTAGGGGGTTGTTCAAAACTTTTATGCATATTTATGGACTTACCCCCCTAAATTTTTGCATATGTTTGCGTTTTTAAATATTATAAGAAAATGAGTTTAAATCGACAGCAGGTGATGCATGATGTTTTAGATCGCAAACCAAAACTACCAAAGCGCCCACATAATAAAATTTCCTCGTATTACGGAGAAAACG
The DNA here is from genome assembly GCA_002292405.1 of Flavobacteriales bacterium UBA974. Lineage (GTDB taxonomy): Bacteria > Bacteroidota > Bacteroidia > Flavobacteriales_D > Sanyastnellaceae > UBA974. The sequence goes on along the minus strand of DBBW01000004.1, from coordinate 51,795 downwards.
TTTTTAATAAATTCATTATGGCGTCATATCTTCCAGATGAGGCGTACCAGGGCATTTTGAAAGCGGTAAATGATGGTACCCCTGTTGATAGGAAGGTCGCAGACCAAACAGCAACTGCGATGAAAGAGTGGGCGATTTCGAGGGGGGCTACCCACTATACTCATTGGTTCCAACCTTTGACGGGGACAACCGCTGAAAAACACGACAGCTTTATTGCTCCAACAGGTGACGGAAGGGCTATAGAAAAATTCGATGGGTCATTGTTAGTACAGCAAGAGCCGGATGCATCTTCTTTTCCCAATGGAGGAATAAGAAATACGTTTGAGGCTAGAGGTTACACTCTTTGGGATCCAACTTCTCCAGCTTTTATTTGGGGTGAGACATTGTGTATTCCCACTATTTTTATCAGTTATACTGGTTTTGCATTAGACAATAAAACGCCTCTCCTTAAAGCCTTGTCCGCAATTGATGTAGCGGCGACCTCTGTTTGTCAATATTTCGATAAAAACATTACGAAAGTGAATGCGTCACTTGGATGGGAGCAGGAGTACTTTTTAGTTGACAAAGCTCTTTTCGCAGCACGACCTGATATTGCAATGACGGGCAGAGCACTGTTCGGTGCTCAGCCTGCAAAAGGCCAACAGCTGGACGATCACTATTTCGGTTCAATTCCTCAAAGAATTAGTGCGTTTATGAAAGATTTTGAGCTAGAATCACATAAGTTAGGAATACCGGTAACTACGCGACATAACGAAGTGGCACCGAATCAGTTTGAGCTTGCTCCAGTCTATGAAGAAGCAAACCTCGCGAACGATCACAACCTGCTTATTATGGAGCTTTTAGAAGTCGTTTCACAGCGTCATGATTTTAGAGTGTTGCTTCATGAAAAGCCTTTTGGAGGTTTAAATGGTTCGGGAAAACACAACAATTGGTCACTGAGTACTAACACTGGAGTTAACCTGCTTCAGCCGGGAAAAAATCCCAAGTCTAATATGCGTTTCTTAACTTTTTTCGTGAACACTTTAGCAGCTCTGCATAAACATGCAGATATTCTGAGGGCTAGTTTTGCTGGGGTTGGAAATGATCACAGATTAGGTGCTCAAGAAGCTCCTCCAGCTATTGTTTCAGCTTTTATAGGTTCACAGCTGACGCAGTTGTTAGATGATTTAGAAGTGAATATCAAGCACGGTAAACTAATGCCTGCTGACAAGACTGCCTTAAAGCTTGAAATTGGTAGGATTCCTGAAGCTCTATTAGATAACACGGATAGAAATCGAACTTCTCCATTTGCATTTACTGGCAATAAGTTTGAGCTGAGAGCTGTTGGTTCTTCAGCGAATTGTGCTCTTCCTATGACAGTTTTGAACACGATAATGGCAGAGCAACTTCAGTTATTTAAAGTTTCTGTGGATGCAAGAATTAAAAAAGGCAATTCAAAAGATGAGGCAATTCTCAAAGAACTACAACAGCTAATCTCTCAGAGTAAAGCCATTAGATTTGAGGGCAATGGTTATGGAGAGGAGTGGGTTAAAGAGGCGAAGAAAAGAGGTTTGTCGAATCTTAAAAACACTCCCGAAGCACTTACAGTTTGGGGTAGAAAAGAAGTCATTGATTTGTTCGATAAAATGAACGTTTTACACCCTGCAGAAATGGCAGCTCGTCAGGAAGTTGAGTATGAGAAATATGTAATGAACAGGAAGATAGAGGCGAATGTAGCCATTGATATGGCGCGGAACACAATTTTACCTGCTGCTATTTCTTACCAAAACTTTTTGCTAGAAAACATTATGGGATTAGATGAAGTTTTTGGAAAGGAAGCTAAGTCGATGTCTATTGCGCAACGAGATATTTTAACAAGAACTTCTTCTTTAATCAATGATCTGTATGCTTCTATAAAAAACTTACGTGAAAACAAGGAAAAAGTAAACTCTAGAAAAACTCCTTCCCAAATTGCTGAAGGCTACGGAGAAATCATTACTCCTATAACTGAAGAATTGGGAGAAATTTGTACGAAGATGGAAGGACTTATAGATAACGAAATCTGGCCACTTCCTAAATTTCAAGAATTGTTGTTTACTCGCTGATAATCAGCGGTTAGATGAGATGTTAATATATTAATGTTGGTGTATTTCACAAAACATACCTTAAAATTGCGGCTTTTTCAGTACTTTCGAACTCTACTAAATTAAGTGAATAAAGGAATGCAACATTACCTGCAAGCAATCCTGACACGATTTTTCGTGTCATGTGTTTTTTTTATAGGAGCCCTAGGTGGCACCTTTGCTCAAGAACTTTATGAAAAAGCTGATGTAGCTTTTAATCGAAGAGGCTATTTTGAAGCTTCAAGTGATTATGTTGCAGCCTACGCTAAAGTCAAGTCTGATTTGGAGTTAAAGGCATATTGTGCCTTTCAAGCAGGAGAATGCATGCGGTTATTGCACAATCCTCGAGGAGCAACAGAGTGGTATGATAAAGCTTTGGGGCTTAGATATGCAAAGATTAATCCTAAGATATATTTGCTATATGGTGATGTATTAAGAGATCAAGAGGATTTCTACGGCGCTATGGAATGGTATGATAAATATGGAAACAGTGGAGACAGGTCAGTTGCAGATGCTAGAATTGAATCTGCTGATATTGCCGCTATAGCTATTGAAGAGCCGCCAAGTAGATTTATTGTTGAACCTATGATTGTCGTTAATTCACCGTCATATGATTTCGCACCTGTATACGCTTCAAAAAAGTCTAACGTGCTCGTTTTTGCATCTTCAAGAGAAAGTTCTGCAGGGACAGGTGAGGATCCAATAACTGGTGAAGCGTTTATGGACCTTTTTACCACAACACAAGATAAAAAAGGTCGTTGGGGTGAGCCTGAACCATTAGGTAATACTATAAGTACGAATGACAATGAAGGAGCTGCAGCTTTTGGCAATAAATTTAAAACGATTTATTTCACCAGATGTATAGACCAAGACGGTTCTAATTTAGCTTGTGATATCTACTTTGCTCCTGTAATGGGTAATAAGTTTGGTGCGTCTCAGCCTTTGAATTTAATTGATAGAGAAAGTGATGACTCCACTCAAATAGGTCATCCAGCTATTTCAATTGATGGTGACTTTATGGTTTTTGCCACAGATTTACCTGGTGGTTTTGGTGGAAAAGACTTGTGGTTTTCAGCTTATGATGATAAAAGTGAATTGTGGGGGGAGCCACAAAACTTAGGTGGAGAAATTAATTCTTCTGGTGACGAAATGTTCCCTTCATTTAGAGCTGATGGGTCGCTTTATTTTTCGTCTGATAGACCCGGTGGATTAGGAGGATTTGATTTTTGCTTTGTTGAAGCAAGAGAGGGAATTATGGCATTTTCAGAAGTAAAACACCTCCCTTATCCATTAAACTCTTCAGGTGATGAGGTTGGAATTATTTATAAAAAGCAAACAAATTCAGGAATTTTCTCATCTAACCGTAAAGGAGGAAAAGGACAAGATGATCTTTATGAGTTTAGACTGCCGCCAATGGAATTTTGTTTTAGAGCGTATGTGTATGACTTTGACACGGGCTCTTCAGTTGGTGATGCAACGATTACTCTTGAAAGTTCAGAAGGAGAGGTTAATACGTATACTTCAGATTTAGATGGAGCTGTAGAACTTTGTGATGGAGAGATTGAAGAAGGTGTGTCTTATAATGTTGATGTAAAAAATGAAGGTTTCATAGGTACAGGTGATCGATTCTCAAGTATTGGCTTAACAGAGTCTACAACATTTGCAAGGGAGTATTTTTTAAAGGAAATTGTACTTGAGAAAGAGTACGATATGCCACTTGTACTTTACCCGCTAGGTAGCGCTGATCTTTTAATAAATGCTACAGTAAATTCTACGGATTCTCTAAATTATCTCGTTGATCTTCTAGATCGAAATGAAAATCTAGTCATTCAATTAGAAGCTCATACGGATAGCCGTGGAACGAACTCTTCAAACAAAACTTTAAGCCAAAGACGTGCTGAGACTTGTGTTAATTTCCTACTTGATCAAGGAATAGCGAGTGAGAGACTCGTTCCATTAGGTCTTGGAGAGGACAAACTGATTATTAAGGACGCTCAAATTTCCAAGCTACCACAAGACGAAAGAGAGGCAGCTCATCAAATTAACCGTCGTACAGTATTTAAAATTGTTAGATTTGACTTTATTCCTACAGAGGAATAAAGTCTATAATAAAATAAAGTGTCAGACGCAAGCAGGTATGCAGCAAGAGGAGTTAGCGCGGGTAAAGAAGATGTTCACGATGCGATTAAGCATATTGATAAAGGGTTATTCCCTCGTGCATTTTGCAAAATAATCCCTGACCATTTAACTGGAAGTAAAGAGCATTGTGTGGTGATGCATGCAGATGGAGCTGGTACGAAATCAGCTTTGGCATATATGTACTGGAAAGAAACTGGAGATATTTCTGTCTGGAAGGGTATTGCGCAGGATGCTTTAATTATGAATGTTGATGATCTTATTTGTGTTGGGGCTACAGGTCCTATGCTTGTTTCATCAACAATCGGACGAAATAAACACCTTATTCCCGGTGCAGTGATTTCCGCAATTATCCAAGGAACAGAGGAGATACTTGTTGATTTACGTGAGCAGGGAATTGATATTATCTCTACAGGAGGAGAGACAGCTGACGTGGGAGATCTTGTTAGAACTATTATCGTTGATTCGACGGTTGTTACAAGAATGAGACGCGACAGTGTGATTGACAATGCAAATATTAAGCCGGGTGATGTTGTTGTTGGGCTCGCAAGTTCAGGGCAAGCGGTTTATGAAACACAGTTCAATGGCGGAATGGGGAGCAATGGCCTTACCTCTGCACGGCATGATGTATTTAAAAAGAATTTAGCCACGAATTTCCCAGAAAGTTTTGATCCGGGAACTGATTCAGATTATATATATACAGGCAATCTGAGTCTTACGGATGATGTAGAAGGTGTACCCCTCGATGCTGGTAAATTGGTGCTTTCACCAACCCGAACTTACGCTCCGATTATTCAAAAGTTTTTAAAAAATTGGAGTTCTGAAGTAAATGGGATGGTTCACTGTTCAGGTGGAGCCCAAACAAAAGTCCTTCATTTTGTCAATAATATTCACGTCATAAAAGACAACCTTTTTCCTACACCTGTACTTTTTAAAACGATACAATCATCATCAGGCACAACCTGGGAGGAAATGTATAAAGTTTTTAATATGGGTCACAGACTGGAGGTTTACACTTCTGAAAAAGCGGCGAATGCTCTCATAGAAATTTCTCAAGAATTTGGTGTTGATGCACAGATTATTGGTAGATGCGATTCGTGTAATTACGGTAGTGTTACAATAAAAGGAGAGCATGGAGAATTTAAGTATTCTAACGCATAATGGAAGAGTTGCTCGGGAAATTAGAATCTATTCAAGATAGATTTAGGGAGGTTGAGAAATCTATCGGTGATCCAGATTTGATCTCTGACAACAACGCCTACCGAGATGCGATGAGGGAATATCGCAGACTTGAGCCGATTGCAGAACACGCGAGTAAATTTAGAGGACTTTGGGATGATTTAAAACAGGCTAAAGAATGGGCATCTTCCGATGATGCTGAGTATAGAGAAATGGGAAGGGAAGAAGTGGGCGTTTTACAGGTTAAGATTGAGGAAGTCGTCCAAACTGCTCGTGAAATGCTTCTCCCACGTGATGAAGCTGATGACAGAGATGTTGTGCTAGAAATTAGAGCTGGTACTGGGGGAGATGAAGCAGCACTTTTTGCTGGAGAACTTCTCAGAATGTACATACGTCACATTGAGTCAAAAGGTTGGTCACACACATTTGTATCATCTTCTGAGGGCACATCTGGAGGGGTAAAAGAGGCAGTAGTTAATCTAAGTGGTGATGGTGTATATGGTTGGCTGAAATTCGAAAGTGGTGTTCACAGAGTCCAAAGAGTTCCATCAACTGAATCTCAAGGACGTGTCCACACTTCTGCAGCTACCGTTGCAATTCTACCTGTTGCTGAAGAAGTTGATGTGGAGCTTAAAGTGTCAGACCTAAGAAGAGATACTTACCGAGCAAGTGGCGCAGGTGGACAGCACGTAAATAAAACGGAAAGTGCAGTTCGACTCACACACATCCCGACAGGTTTAGTAGTAGAGTGCCAAGATGGTCGCTCTCAGCATAAAAATCTTGAGCACGCGATGTCTGTAATGCGTACCAGGTTATTTGAACAGGAACGCCAAAAACAAGATTTAGAAAGGTCAGAAAACCGTAAGCATCTTGTGTCATCAGGTGATAGAAGTGCGAAAATAAGAACATATAATTTTCCTCAAGGAAGAGTGACAGACCATAGAATAGGATTCACTTCGCATGCTCTAACCACTATTTTAGCAGGTGATCTAACGGAAGTAATTGAAGCATTGCATCTGGCAGAGAAAACTGAATTATTGAAAAATATTTAAATAAGTAAGTTGTGTCACGCATAGGAAACCTAATTAATAGAGCTAAATTATTTGAAGCTATTCAAGCTAAAAAATCATATTTATGCGTAGGTTTAGATCCTGATCCTGACTGTATCCCAGCTTGTTTTGGCGATGGGGTTGAGGGATTAGAGTCCTTCTGTAATTCCATCGTTGAATGCACAAAACATGTCGCTGTTGCTTTTAAGCCCAACCTCGCTTTTTTCGAATCCTATGGTCCTTCTGGGCTAGCAGCACTACAGCGAATTATAGATAATATTCCAGAAGATTGTCTTGTGATTGCTGATGCAAAAAGGGGGGATATTGGAAATACTGCAAGTAAGTACGCTTCAGCTTTATTTGACAATCTAGGTGCTGATGCTGCTACTGTAGCTCCATATATGGGTGAGGATTCAGTGAGGCCTTTCACGGAGAGAAAAGACAAATGGACAGTTCTACTTGCATTGACTTCAAATTCGGGAGCAGACGACTTCGAATTTCATGGTAATCCGCCTCTTTTTGAACGGGTCTTAAAAAGATCGTCTCAATGGGGTAGTGCTGACAATCTCATGTTTGTTGTTGGTGCAACTAGGCCTGAGCTTATTTCGAGAATTCGTGAACTGGTTCCAGAATCATTTCTGCTGGTACCAGGAGTAGGGGCGCAAGGTGGGTCATTATCTGAAGTAGCTAGAGTTGGACTCAATTCAACATGTGGGCTCCTGGTTAATTCATCAAGAGGCATTCTTTATGCTTCTAAAGACCCTTCATCATGTGAGGAGGCAGTTGCCACTTCACGTAAAGAAGCAGAGAAACTGGCTTTAGAGATGTCAAAAACGCTTCATTTATAAACTAACGTCCCTCGTTTACAAATACTCAAGCTTTTTTTTGTGGAGCAATTTCTAATCCATAGCTTAGAGCGTGTCTATAAAAAACAAAATGCTTAAGTTCGCACAAGTATCATCTATTAATATTTTAACCTGCAAATTGTAATTATGTCTTTATTAAAAAAAATGTCTGCTATTTTGTCTGGAGTGCTTACTCCTTTTTTATCTCTAGGGCAAGATGCATCAATAGATGAGCAAATTGAAGCTTATATGGAGCCGGTGACAAACAGCATCATGGATGTGATTTTTGTAACTGTCCCTGTTGGGTTTGGTTATGATGTTCCGTTTGTGCTTATTTGGTTGTTAGTTGGGGCGATTTTTTTCACCTTTTATTTCAATTTTATTTCCATTCGCGGCTTTAAGCATGCGATTGATGTAGTTAAAGGAAAATTCGACAATCCAAATAACAAAGAAGCAGGCGAAGTAAGTCACTTTCAGGCTTTAACAGCTGCCCTATCAGGTACTGTTGGAGTAGGTAATATAGCTGGAGTTGCAATAGCAGTTAGTATTGGAGGTCCTGGAGCAACATTTTGGATGATCGTAGCTGGTCTTTTAGGAATGAGCGCTAAATTTATTGAGTGTACTTTAGGAACTAAATATAGAATTCAACACCCTGATGGATCTGTCTCTGGTGGTCCTTCATACTACCTAAGCCGTGGTCTTGCAAAGAAGGGTAAAACAATGGGTCAACTTGGTAAAGTTCTTGCTGTAATGTTTGCTATAGCATGCATTGGCGGATCCTTGGGAGGAGGGAATATGGTACAAATAAATCAAGCTACGAAACAACTTATTTCTGTTACTGGAGGCACTGAATCTTTATTCTTCGGTCAAGCTTGGATTTTCGGAGCTATTATGGCCGCTGTTGTTGGAATGATTATTATTGGTGGAATTAAGAGTATCGCTAGAGTGACTGATAAAGTCGTTCCATTTATGGTTGGAATTTATGTGATAAGCGCCCTTGTTGTTCTAACTGGAAATTTATCTGCTATTCCTTCGGCTTTAAACCAAATTATCTCAGGTGCATTTGATTCAGGTGCTATGTATGGTGGTATTATTGGTGTGATGATTCAAGGATTTAAACGAGCGGCATTCTCAAACGAAGCCGGAATCGGATCCGCCTCGATTGCTCACTCAGCTGCAAAGACTGATGAACCTGTATCTGAAGGTATGGTTAGTCTTTTAGAGCCTTTTGTTGATACTGTTGTTATTTGCACAATGACCGCTTTAGTAATTGTAATTTCTGGTTATGGGTCTTTCTCTGCTGAGGAGGCTTTGTTACTTGCTAAATCTGGAGATCTTATGGCTATCGAACTGACTTCATCTGCTTTTAGCCAAACTATTTCTTGGTTCCCTATCGTATTGTCAATTTCGGTGATCCTATTCGCTCTATCAACTATGCTTAGTTGGAGTTATTATGGTCTTAAATCTTGGACTTACATTTTCGGCGACTCAAAACACTCTAACATTAGTTACAAAGTTCTTTTCTGTGTGTTTGTTGTTATCGGTTCAGCAATCTCAGCAAAAAGCGTCTTTAATTTCGGCGACGCAATGATTTTCGCAATGTGTTTTCCTAACGTTTTAGGTTTATATCTTCTAGCCCCCGAGGTTAGGGCTGATCTGAAAGACTATCTAGCCCGAGTTAAGTCAGGTGAAATTGTTCAGCACAAAAAATAATCGAACTGAGTCAAATAGAGAAGATGCATTTCATCTAACTTCGATTTCAATAGTTATTATTTTGTCATTAATTGGATGGGGAATTGAGTCAGTGAGATCTAAGCCATCTGATTTAGCAATGCCTCAATTTCTGACTCTTTTAGATTCATGGCCTAATACTAACTATTCTAATTCTTTACATATTGTAGGTGATGGGGATGGAACCCGGAGATGGAGAAGTGTTAGTGAGAACGTCAAGCCTAAGCAATCAAGTTTTAAAAACTATCCTCAATTTGAGGAAAGAAAGCCTTACAAATCAAATGTAATAGTTCCTGTGCCGGGTTCTTTACAGCTTAATAGTATGGACAGTGTTTACTTTGAAAAACTCCCAGTATTTCTGCCTGTATTATCTTCCAGAACTGTAGAATTCAGAACCGCTTTAGGAGGTTTTATTTATGTATCTCAGTTGAAAGAGGTATACGGAATTGACGATGAGGCATTCGATAAAATTAAAAATCGGTTTGATCCTTCACTTTCCCCTGTGTCTAAATTATGTGCTGATTCAGCTTCTTGGAAAACTTTAAAGAGACATCCTTATATTGGATTTGAAGGAGCTAGAATGATTGAAAGATATCGTAAGCATCATGAATCAGGTGTACTTGAAGATTTGAGTTTAATGCCCCAAATGGATGATAGTCTCTGGGCAGTTTGGTCGCCATATTTGAAAATTTGTTCGAATTAAGAATTTTAACGGCAGATAATAACTCTAACGAACGACATTTGCAAAATGAATTTCGAATTGACAGACGATCAAAAGATGATCAAAGATTCTGTTGCAGATTTTGCACAGAAGAATATTCTTCCTAATAGAATGATTTGGGATGAAGCCCAAATTTTCCCTCGTGAACTTTTTAGTCAAATGGGTAAAATTGGACTTATGGGAATGCTCGTTCCTGAAGAATATGGTGGTGCTGGTCTTGGCTATATTGAGTATAAAATAGCTATTGAAGAAGTTTCAAGAGTATGCGGATCGATAGGTCTAAGTATGGCGGCGCACAACAGTCTGTGTACGGGCCATATTTTACAGTTTGGCTCTGAAGAACAAAAGAAGAAATACTTGCCGAAGCTTGCTTCTGCTGAATGGATCGGAGCTTGGGGGCTTACAGAGGCCAATACAGGGTCTGACGCTATGCGAATGCAGTGTGTTGCGAATCAAGATGGGGATTATTGGGTGATAAATGGCACAAAGAACTTCATTACTCATGGGATAAGTGGTGATGTTGCCGTTGTACTAGTTCGTACAGGTGATTTGTTGGATAGTCACGGAATAACTACGTTTGTTGTCGAGCGATCAACTCCTGGTTTTTCTGGAGGTAAAAAAGAAAATAAATTAGGGATGCGTTCTAGTGAAACTTCTGAGATGATTTTTGATAATTGTCGAGTTCATAAGTCTCAGATATTAGGAGAAGTCGGTGAAGGGTTTATACAAGCTATGAAGATCTTAGATGGAGGGCGTATCAGTATAGGCGCCCTTGGATTAGGTATCTCTCAAGGCGCCTTCGATACAGCACGTAAATACTCAAAGGAAAGAGAGCAATTTGGTCAATCTATTTCGAGATTTCAAGCAATTGCTTTTAAATTAGTTGATATGGCAGTTGCTATAGAAGCTTCGGATCTTTTGCTTATAAAAGCTTGTGTTTTAAAAAATGCAGGTAAATCTTGTACTCTAGCCAGTGCAATGGCTAAATATGAAACAAGTGAAGTGGCTGTAAGAGTGTCAACTGATGCTGTGCAAATTTTAGGGGGATATGGATATCTTAAAGATTTTCCAGCAGAAAAGTTTTACAGAGATTCTAAGTTATGCACCATTGGAGAAGGAACTTCAGAAATTCAGAAATTAGTAATCGCTAGAGAATTGGTTCGTTAAGAATCTTCATCTATCTTTGCACCCCAAAATTTTGATTATGCTAAGCATCCCAGTAAAAGAAAACGATAATATTGAACGCTCTCTTAAGCAATTTAAGAAGAAGTTCGATCGCACTAAAAAGATGAAGGAATTACGCTCACGACGTGAGTTTGTTAAGCCAAGTCTTATTAACCGTGAAGCTATGAAAAAAGCGATCTATAAAAACGGAAAGTCCTTAACTGAGGATTGATACGATAAGATTGAAATATTTTTAATAATATTGATGACTTAACTTTTTGNNTTTTGTCGTAAAAAAAAGCGAGATTGTATACTTTCTCGCTTTTTTTATGCTTAAATTTTAATACTTGATTCAACCTTCAGATTTTATTTCTAAATTCTTTGTTTTCTTAATCAAAGAAAAAAGATGCTCAGAGCATACCCTGCGAAGTTATCGAACCGATATAACTCAGTTGTTATTATATATGAAAGAGACTTATGATACTGAAGACTTATTCAGTATCGAAAGTGTTTGGGTGCGTTCATGGGTGGTCTCAATGATGAAAGACGGGAAATCACCGAGAACAATACATAGAAAAGTATCAGCACTTAGAACATTTTTTAAGTATGCGCGCCGAACTGGTAGTATGAACAACAATCCATTAGATTCGGTTGTGCTTCCCAAACTTAAGAAAAGACTCCCTGAGGTCGTCCCGGAGCACGCAATGCGCGAGTTGTTTGCTGAGAGTGTGTTCTGTGATGATTGGAAGGGTAAGAGAGATAGGTCTATGTTGGCTTTATTGTATGAGACTGGAATTCGGCTAAGTGAATTAATAAATCTAAAGCTATCAGACCTTGATGATGGAAGGAAGAATATAAAAGTTTACGGTAAGGGTTCTAAAGAAAGACTCATACCGATTATGTCACAGACACTTAAGAGTATTTCATCCCATGTTATTGACAGGCCCGTGAAGAGTGATAATTTGTTTGTGACAGATTCAGGTAAATCTCTTTACCCTTCGTTTGTATATCGTAGAGTAAATTATTACCTTAGTATGGTGAGTTCGTTGCATAAATGTAGCCCTCACGTTTTACGACACACCTTTGCCACTCATTTGTTGAATAATGGTGCTGAGCTTGCTGCAGTTAAAGAGTTACTTGGTCACGCGAGTCTTTCATCAACTCAAGTTTACACTCATCATACAATGGCAAAGTTGAAAGAGTTTCATCGAGCTAGCCCTCTAGATAGACGATCAGAGGAAGGCGACTAACAATATTACTGTATGAAGGTTCAAATACATTCAATTCATTTCGACGCTGATAAAGCGTTATTGGCTTTTATTAAGTCTAAACTTCAAAAGCTTACAGTTTTTAATGACACCATTATTTCTAGCGAGGTTTTCTTGAGGGTTGAAAAGCAAGACCGTAAAGAGAATAAGTTGGTTGAGATTAAACTTCATATTCCAGGGAAAGAGCTTTTTGCAAAAAAAAAATCAATTAGTTTTGAGGCTGCTGCTTATGAGGTTGTTGAGGCCTTGAGAAGGCAGATTGTGAAGGCTCAAGCTTGAATTAAACGCAATAAAAAAAAATGATATAATTTTTAGTAAAACTAATATTTATTTTATGTGATTATTTCGTACATTTGCCCTCCTGAATTCCAGGGGGTTTTTTTGTGGATTGTGTTCTTTGATTTTTTGCCGGTGTAGCTCAGGGGTAGAGCATTTGATTTGTAATCAAATGGCCGGGGGTTCGAATCCCTCCACCGGCTCACCGAATAAAAGCCTGCACATTCTAATTTTATTAGCATGTCAAGGGGGTACGCCGGAGTTGGAGAGCCGGGGCAGACTGTAACTCTGTTGTCTTAGACTGAATAGGTTCGATTCCTATTACCCCCACATTTTTTTCGATGATGTATGTTTCTAACATATGACATTGAAAGAGATTACCAAGCGGAAGTAGCTCAGTTGGTAGAGCATCAGCCTTCCAAGCTGAATGTCGCGAGTTCGAACCTCGTCTTCCGCTCGATTTAAGCCGATGTAGCTCAGGGGTAGAGCGCGTCCTTGGTAAGGACGAGGCCACGGGTTCAATTCCCGTCATTGGCTCATATCATTTAAAAGAGAAAAAAAAATTAATAATATATATAACTGTCTAGATCATGGCAAAAGAACATTTCGACAGGTCAAAACCTCACGTTAACATTGGCACTATTGGCCACGTTGACCACGGTAAGACTACATTAACAGCTGCTATTACTAAAGTAATGGCGGATGCTGGTTATAGCGAGGCAAGCTCGTTTGATCAAATTGATAACGCCCCTGAGGAAAAGGAGCGTGGAATTACAATTAACTCTTCACACGTAGAGTACTCAACAGCAGAGCGTCACTATGCTCACGTTGACTGTCCGGGTCACGCTGACTATGTTAAAAACATGGTAACAGGTGCTGCTCAGATGGATGGAGCTATTCTTGTTGTTGCGGCAACGGATGGCCCTATGCCTCAGACACGTGAGCATATTCTACTTGGACGTCAGGTAGGTATTCCACGTATCGTAGTCTTTATGAACAAGGCGGACATAGTTGACGATGATGAGCTATTAGAATTAGTAGAAATGGAGGTTCGTGAACTTCTTTCTTTCTACGAGTACGATGGAGATAACTCTCCTGTTATTACGGGATCTGCTCTTGGTGGTCTAAATGGAGACGCTAAGTGGGTTGATTCTATCAAAGAGCTTATGTCTTCTGTGGATGCTTGGATTGAGATTCCACCACGTGAAAATGAGAAGCCATTCCTTATGTCTATTGAGGATGTATTCACAATTACTGGTCGTGGTACTGTTGCTACTGGTCGTATAGAGACTGGAGTGATTAACACTGGAGATGATGTTGACATCATCGGTATGCAAGCTGAGAAAGTCTCATCTACCATTACAGGAGTAGAGATGTTCCGTAAGATACTCGACAGGGGTGAAGCTGGAGATAACGTAGGTCTATTACTTCGTGGGGTTGACAAGAACGATATTAAGCGCGGTATGGTGATTGCTCGTCCAGGAACAATTACTCCTTACACTAAGTTTAAGGCTGAAGTTTACATCCTTAAGAAAGAGGAGGGTGGACGTCATACTCCTTTTCATAACAAATACCGTCCTCAGTTCTACTTCCGTACCACTGATGTTACTGGAGAGATTTCTCTAGAAGCAGGTCGTGAAATGGTTATGCCTGGTGATAATGTAACTATAGATGTAGAATTAATAGCTCCAGTTGCTATGGACAAAGGTCTTCGTTTCGCTATCCGTGAGGGTGGACGTACCGTTGGTGCTGGTCAGGTAACTGATATTAGTTCATAATATTTGAGGGTAAACCTCTGTGAAATACATAGAGAAGAAGGAACCTTTATTTAAGGTTCCTTCTTCATCTATCTACGGGCGTAGCTCAATTGGCAGAGTAGTGGTCTCCAAAACCATTGGTTGTAGGTTCGAGTCCTACCGCCCGTGCAAAACAAGAAACAATGTCACAAATAACGAATTACATTAAAGAGTCTTATACAGAGCTTATAACGAGAGTTACTTGGCCTACATGGAAAGCACTCCAAGAGTCATCAGTTCTTGTGTTTGTTTCATCTTTAATTATTGCAGGTGCTGTATTTGTAATGGATTGGTCATTTGGGGTCAATTCTTCTGACTCTGTTTGGAAAGGCGTTGTTGGAAACTTATATGACTTATTCTAAGAATACATGTCAACTATGAGTGAAATAGAAAAAAAATGGTATGTAGTCCGAGCCGTAAGTGGTCAGGAAAAACGAGTTAAAGAAACTATTGAAACAGAGGTTTCTGCTGCTGGTTTACAGGACTACGTAGGCCAAGTTTTGATTCCAATCGAAAAAGTGTTTCAAATACGTAACGGCAAGAAGATTTCTAAGGAAAAGAATTTGTTTCCTGGATATGTTTATATAGAAGCGGCATTGGTAGGTGAAATACCTCACTTGGTAAAAAATGTAACAAATGTTATTGGATTTTTAGGCGCTGAAAAGCGTGGAGATCCAATGCCTATTCGTCAAAATGAAGTTAATCGCATTCTTGGTGTGGTTGATGAAATGGCTGAAGCTGAGGAAGAGATTAACATTCCATATAAAGTTGGTGAACTCGTTAAAGTTACTGATGGTCCATTTAACGGATTTCATGGTAATATCGAGGAAGTTAACGAAGATAAAAAGAAACTTAAGGTTATGGTCAAGATTTTCGGGCGTAAGACACCTGTTGAGCTAGGCTATCTCCAAGTAGAAAAAGATAATTAACGGAGCAGACAGTTAGAGTCGTTCGCATGTCCCTTGAATGCTTCCCATTCGCGCGAATCTCATGACTGTTCATTATATATATATACAAAATGGCGAAAGAAGTAGCTGGATTAATAAAGCTGCAAATACGCGGTGGAGCAGCCAACCCTGCACCCCCAGTCGGACCTGCTTTAGGTGCGAAGGGAGTGAATATCATGGAGTTTTGCAAGCAATTTAATGCAAGAACCCAAGATAAGGCTGGGAAAGTTCTACCTGCAGTTATCACAGTCTATAAGGACAAGTCTTTTGACTTTGTCATTAAGACCCCACCTGCAGCCGTCCAATTATTGGAGGCAGCAAATCTCAAAAGTGGTTCTCCTGAATCAAATAGAGTTAAGGTAGGACGTGTTAACTGGGACCAGGTCCGCGCAATTGCAGAAGACAAAATGCCCGATCTTAATTGCTTTTCCATTGAGTCTGCCATGAAAGTGGTAGCAGGAACAGCAAGAAGTATGGGTATTAATGTCACTGGTAAATTTCCTTCTTAAGTCACTAACCGCACAAACATGGGACGATTAACAAAGAACCAGAAGGCGGTTGCCGAGAAATTCGACGCCGAAAAGCCTTATACGCTTGATAAAGCATCTTCACTTGTGAAGGAATGCTCAACGACGAAATTCGATTCCTCGGTAGACCTTGCCGTGCGTCTCGCTGTAGACCCGCGTAAAGCGAACCAAATGGTTCGTGGCACCGTTTCCTTACCTCATGGAACAGGAAAAGATGTTAAAGTTTTAGTACTGTGCCCCCCTGACAAAGATCAGGAGGCACTAGATGCTGGAGCTGATTACGTTGGACTCGACGAGTATGTGACGAAGATTAAGGGGGGATGGACCGATGTGGATGTAATTATTACCACTCCCCAAGTTATGGGTAAAGTAGGTGCACTAGGCCGAGTTCTCGGACCTCGTGGACTAATGCCTAACCCTAAGTCGGGTACAGTAACTATGGATTTGGCTAAGGCTGTTACAGATGTAAAAGCAGGTAAGATTGACTTTAAAGTTGATAAGTTTGGTATTATTCATGCTTCAGTAGGTAAGGTCTCTTTTGAGGCTGATAAGATTGAAGAGAATGCAAAAGAACTTATAGCAACACTCATTAAGTTAAAGCCTGCATCTGCAAAAGGATCTTATATTAAGAGTATCATTTTGAGCTCTACTATGGGACCTGGTATACGAATCGATTTTAAATCGTTGGTTTAATCACTAAAACGTATCAAATATGACACGCGATAAAAAAGATTTACAGATCATCGAGATTAAGCAATTGTTATCGGACAATAGTGTTGTCTATCTTACTGATGCCTCAGGGCTGAATGCGGAAGACACAACTGATTTCCGTAGAGCTTGCTTTAAGAAGGATGTTCGTATGAAAATTGTTAAAAACACGCTTCTACGTAAAGCAATGGATGAAACAGAAGGAACAGATTACAGTGACCTGTATGAAGTTTTATCTGGTCAAACTGCGCTTCTTTTTGGTAATGTTGGTAATGAACCAGCTAAATTGCTTAAAGATTTTCGTAAGAAACACGACATTCCAGTTCTAAAAGCTGCATATGTTGAAGAAGCTTGTTACATCGGTGACGATCAAATAGAGGCACTTACAGCAATCAAGTCAAAAGACGAACTCATTGCAGATATTGTAGCATTGCTACAATCTCCGATGAAGAATGTTGTTGGAGCTTTACAATCTGGTGGAAACACCATCTCTGGTCTTGTCAAGGCGCTCGAAAATCGTGGCTGAGCTTGACAAAATAAATTATATGAAAACCTATCAATACAATTAATATGGCTGATTTAAAAGTTATGGCCGAAGAGCTCGTTAACTTATCTGTTAAAGAAGTAAACGAACTTGCGACTATCCTAAAGGATGATCACGGTATCGAACCAGCTGCTGCTGCAGTTGCAGTTGCAGGACCCGCTGCTGGCGGTGGTGAAAGTGGTGGTGATGAGAAGTCTGAATTTGACGTTATTCTCAAAGCTGCTGGTGGATCTAAGCTAGCTGTTGTTAAACTAGTTAAAGAGCTTACTGGCTTAGGGCTTAAGGAAGCTAAAGGCATAGTAGACTCTGCACCAGCTCCTATCAAGGAAGGAATTCCTAAGGACGAGGCTGAAGGTCTTAAGACTCAACTCGAAGAAGCAGGAGCAGAGGTTGAGCTTAAGTAATAGCACAACACTGACTGATAAAGGTTTAGGGCGGAGAGCAGGTCTCCGCCCTTAAATCGTTTTTGCCTATATTATGCATTGCATATAATTTGGCTTAGGTACCTGTATTGTTGTAGTCTGAATTAAGTTGACCCCCCTCCATGTCTTTGGTCAAAACCCACCCTATCGCTATCCGGAAAAGCTTTGCTTCTGTGGCATTACCACTTGAGCATCCTGATTTTCTTGACATCCAGCTTCGCTCTTTCCAGGAATTCTTTCAATTAGAAACGAAACCTGAGAATCGTGATTCTGAAGGACTTTTTAAGGTTTTCAGCGAAAACTTCCCTATCACTGATACGCGGAACCAGTTCGTTCTTGAATTCCTTGATTACTTTATTGATCCTCCTCGCTATAGCGTAGAAGAATGCATTGATAGAGGTCTTACACATAGTGTGCCTTTAAAAGCAAAATTAAAACTGTATTGTACAGATCCTGAGCACGAGGATTTTGAAACAATCGTACAAGATGTTTATTTGGGTACCATCCCCTATATGACACCACAAGGATCCTTCGTGGTGAATGGTGCTGAACGTGTTATTGTAAATCAATTACATAGATCTCCTGGAGTATTCTTTGGTCAGAGTCGCCATGCAAATGGTACAAAATTATACTCTGCTAGAATTATTCCGTTTAAAGGATCTTGGATTGAGTTTGCAACTGACATTAATGGGGTTATGTATGCATACATTGATCGTAAAAAGAAATTACCTGTTACAACTCTTTTACGAAGTATTGGTTACGAAACGGATAAAGATATTCTCGGTATTTTTGACCTTGCTGATGAAATTAAAGTTAGTAGAGCTGCCTTAAAAAGAGTCGTAGGCAGGAAATTAGCAGCTAGAGTTCTGAAGGTTTGGGTAGAAGATTTCGTAGATGAGGATACCGGAGAAGTAGTATCAATCGAAAGAAACGAAGTCATTCTTGATAGAGAAACAATTCTTGAGAAAGAACATGTTGCTTTAATTATGGAAAGTGGAACTAAAACCATTATTCTTCATAAAGCAAGTATTAATCAGGCTGATTATGCGATTATCTATAATACACTTCAAAAAGATAGTTCTAATTCTGAGAAAGAAGCTGTAGAATATATTTATCGCCAACTTCGTAATGCTGAACCGCCAGATTTAGAGACAGCTAGAGGTGTGATTGATAAATTATTCTTCTCAGAAATGCGTTATGACCTTGGAGAGGTAGGTCGTTTCAGAATAAACAGAAAACTTGGTATTTCTGATGATGAAGTTAGCAGAACTTTAACAAAAGAAGATATTCTATTAATCATTAAGTATTTAATAGATCTTGTTAACTCTAATACTGATGTGGATGATATTGATCACTTAAGTAACAGACGAGTTCGTACTGTTGGGGAGCAACTTTATTCGCAATTTGGTGTAGGCTTAGCTCGTATGGCCAGAACAATTCGTGAGCGTATGAACGTTAGAGATAACGAAGTTTTCACACCAACGGATTTGATTAACGCTAAGACATTAAGTTCTGTGATAAATAGTTTCTTCGGAACCAATCAATTGTCTCAGTTTATGGACCAAACTAATCCACTTAGTGAGGTTACACACAAGCGTCGTATTTCTGCACTTGGGCCTGGTGGTCTATCTCGTGAACGTGCGGGTTTTGAGGTTCGTGATGTTCACTATACTCACTATGGGCGACTTTGCACAATTGAAACACCTGAGGGACCAAACATTGGTCTTATAAGTTCTTTGTGTGTGTATGCTAAAGTGAATCGCTTAGGATTTATTGAAACACCTTATAGGAAGGTACTTGATGGTGTTGCTTCAATTACGTCTGAAGATGTCGTTTATCTTTCAGCTGAAGATGAAGCTCAATCGATCATTGCCCAAGCGAATGCGAATATTGATTCCGTAGGTAAATTCTCTGATAAATTAATAAAATCTAGACACCAAGGTGATTTCCCGTTAGTCTCGCCTAAAGAGCTTGAGTATATGGATGTAGCACCAAATCAGATTGCATCAATTGCCGCTTCATTGATTCCATTCTTAGAACATGATGACGCTAACCGTGCTCTGATGGGATCAAATATGATGAGACAAGCAGTTCCATTAATGATTCCTGATTCACCTATTGTTGGAACAGGTGTTGAGTCTGCAGTAGCAAGAGATTCAAGAATTTTAATGCGAGCTGATGCTGATGGTCTGGTTGAATATGTAGATTCAGACGTTATTAATATACGTCATAAAATGGATGAAAGCGATAAGCTTGTTTCATTTGACGATGATTTGAAAATATATAATCTCATAAAATTCCAGAGAACTAACCAAGGTACTTGTATGAACCTTAGACCGCTAGTTGTTAAGGGGGATAAGGTTACGAAAGGTCAAATATTAGTTGAAGGGTATAGTACTCAAAATGGAGAGCTTGCTTTAGGGCAAAACATGAAAGTGGCATTCATGCCTTGGCAGGGGTACAACTTTGAGGATGCTATTGTGATTTCTGAACGAGTTGTAAGAGAAGATGTTTTTACTTCATTACACGTTGACGAATATACTCTTGAAGTTCGAGATACAAAGAGAGGTCTGGAAGAATTAACAAATGACATTCCAAATGTAAGCGAGGAGGCAACTGCTAACCTTGATGAAAATGGACTTATTCGTATTGGCGCAAATGTTAAAGGGGGAGATATTCTAATTGGTAAAATTACACCTAAAGGAGAATCAGACCCAAGTCCAGAAGAGAAGTTATTGCGTGCTATCTTCGGTGATAAAGCTGGAGATGTAAAGGATGCTTCTTTAAAAATGCCTCCTTCAAGCCAAGGAGTTGTTATTGATAAAAAATTATTTAGTAGAGCTGTAAAGGACAGAAAAGCTAAAGCTGCAGATAAAGCAACTATAGAGACTATTGATATAGAATTTGATAGAGAAGCTGCTATACTAAAGAAAATTTTGGTTGATAAGCTTATGAAGCTGGTTGCCGGAAAGGTTAGTCAGGGAGTTTTCAATTACTACAAGGAAGAGCAAGTAAAGAAAGGAATAAAGTTTACTCAGAAAATACTATTAAGCTTAGATTTCTTAATTATTAACTCTGAGTCTTGGGTAAGAGATGATGAGATTAGTGATCTTGTAAATAGAGTGGTACACAATTACACCATGAAATACAATGATTTGCTAGGTGCTTATAAGCGAAAGAAATTCCAAGTAACTGTAGGTGATGAACTGCCTAATGGTATTGTCAAATTAGCTAAGATATACGTTGCGAAAAAACGTAAGTTGAAAGTTGGTGATAAGATGGCTGGGAGACACGGTAACAAAGGGATCGTTGCTAGAATAGTCCGTCAAGAAGATATGCCATTCTTAGATGATGGCTCGCCTGTAGATATCGTTTTGAATCCGCTTGGTGTACCATCACGTATGAACCTAGGACAGATTTATGAAACAGTTTTAGGATGGGCAGGACAAAATCTAGGATTGAAATTCTCAACTCCTATTTTTGATGGTGCTACTCTTGATGAGATTACAGAACTGACCAATGAGGCTGGAGTCCCTGAATGTGGAGTAACACATCTATATGATGGTGGAACCGGTGATAGATTTGATCAGCCAGCAACAGTTGGTGTCATTTACATGATCAAGCTTAGCCATATGGTCGATGATAAAATGCATGCGCGTTCTATCGGACCGTACTCTCTAATTACACAACAACCATTGGGTGGTAAAGCTCAGTTTGGTGGTCAGCGTTTTGGAGAGATGGAAGTCTGGGCGCTAGAGGCGTTTGGAGCTGCTAATATTTTACAAGAGATTCTAACTGTAAAGTCTGACGATGTTGTCGGAAGAGCAAAAGCATACGAAGCTATTGTAAAAGGAGATGTTATGCCTAAACCGGGAATACCGGAATCATTTAATGTACTTATGCACGAGCTAAAAGGACTCGGACTTAGTATTTCGCTAGATTAATAACCCGAATCGATAACTTAAAATGTTCCAACAAAAGACCCCCCAACATAACTCGGGCGATTTTTCGACGATAACGATATCGTTATCATCGCCTGAAAAAATTCTTGAAGACTCAGAAGGTGAAGTGCTCAAGCCTGAGACAATTAACTACAGGACTTATAAGCCCGAACGCGATGGATTGTTTTGCGAGAAGATATTTGGCCCAGTTAAGGATTTCGAATGTCACTGTGGTAAGTATAAGCGTATCCGTTATAAGGGTATTGTTTGTGATCGCTGTGGTGTTGAGGTAACTGAGAAAAAAGTCAGAAGAGAAAGAATGGGTCACATATCGCTTGTGGTACCTGTTGCGCATATTTGGTATTTTAAAAGTTTACCTAATAAAATAGGGTACCTTTTAGGGTTACCATCTAAGAAGTTAGATCAAATTATATATTACGAGCGTTATGCTGTAATTAATCCTGGTACTGCAAAAAATGCAGAAGGAGAAGATTTACAAATTAATGATTTCTTATCAGAAGATGAGTACTTTGATGTTCTTGATACTCTACCTAAAGAGAATCAGTATTTAGAAGATAAGGATCCAAATAAGTTCGTTGCTAAGATGGGAGCTGAAGCAGTTCACGACCTTCTGGCTAATTTAGATTTAGACGGGCTTTCTTATAAACTTAGACACGCTGCTGACACAGAGACATCACAACAACGAAAAAGTGAGGCTTTAAAGCGTCTTCAGGTTGTTGAAAACATGAAAGATTCTCATAAGAGAATTGAAAATCGTCCTGAGTGGATGATTGTTAAAGTTGTTCCGGTAATACCACCTGAGCTTCGTCCACTTGTTCCTCTTGATGGTGGTCGTTTTGCAACTTCAGATTTAAATGACCTTTACCGTCGTGTCATCATTAGAAACAATCGTTTAAAGCGACTTGTTGAAATTAAAGCTCCTGAGGTAATTCTTCGTAATGAGAAGCGTATGCTTCAAGAAGCAGTTGATAGTCTTTTCGATAATAGTCGTAAGTCAAGTGCTGTTAAAACTGAAAGCAATCGCCCACTAAAGTCATTAAGCGATAGCTTAAAAGGAAAACAAGGTCGTTTCCGTCAGAATCTTTTAGGAAAACGTGTTGATTATTCTGCACGTTCTGTTATTGTAGTTGGTCCTACACTCAAGATGCACGAATGTGGTATGCCTAAGCATATGGCGGCAGAATTATATAAGCCGTTTATTATTCGCAAAATGCTTGAGCGTGGAATTGTAAAGACGGTTAAATCTGCAAAGAAGATTGTTGATGCAAAAGAGGCTATAGTTTGGGATATATTAGAAAACGTTTTAAAAGGACATCCAGTATTATTAAATCGGGCTCCGACACTTCACAGACTTGGTATTCAGGCCTTCCAGCCTAAACTAATTGAAGGTAAAGCAATTCAACTACACCCTCTGGCGTGTACAGCGTTTAACGCCGATTTCGATGGTGACCAAATGGCGGTTCACTTACCCCTGGGTCACGCCGCTGTTCTAGAGGCTCAGTTATTGATGCTTGCGTCACATAATATTTTAAACCCTGCTAATGGCGCTCCTATTACTGTTCCTTCTCAAGATATGGTATTGGGATTATACTACATCACTAAGGAACGTAAGAGTACTCCTGAATGGCCTGTTAAAGGGGAGGGAACATTGTGCTATTCTCCAGAAGAAGTGAGTATTATGTATCAAGAAGGTAAGCTAGACCTTCACGCATCAATCAAGATGCGTTTCATTGATATTAATGGTGATTCTTCTATCGTTGAAACTACTTGTGGTCGTGTGCTTTTTAATGAACATGTTCCTAAGGAAGCAGGATACATTAATGAACTTCTAACTAAAAAGTCATTAAGAGATATTATAGCTAGAGTACTTGAAGTTGTTGGTGTTGCTAGAACAGCTAAATTCCTTGATGATATTAAAGAGTTAGGGTTCTACATGGCTTTTAAAGGTGGACTGTCATTTAACTTAAATGATGTTATTATACCACCTGAGAAAGAAAAACTAGTTACAAAAGCTACATCTGAAGTTGCTGAAGTGATGGAGAACTATAATATGGGTCTTATCACAAATAATGAGCGCTATAATCAAATAATTGATATATGGACTCACACAAATTCTAGACTTACTAATATCCTTATGGATAGACTTGAAACAGATAAACAAGGTTTCAACTCTATTTACATGATGATGCACTCTGGTGCTCGTGGATCTAAAGAGCAAATTCGTCAGCTTTCTGGTATGCGTGGTCTAATGGCTAAGCCGCAGAAATCTTCTGCAACTGGAGGTCAGGATATTATTGAGAATCCAATTTTATCAAATTTTAAAGAAGGATTATCAATTCTTGAATACTTTATTTCAACTCACGGTGCACGTAAAGGACTTGCGGATACAGCTCTTAAAACTGCTGACGCGGGTTACTTGACAAGACGTCTCGTAGATGTCGCTCAGGATGTCATTGTTACTATTGAAGATTGTGGCACACTGAGAGGTGTGATGGTGACTACACTTAGAAAGAATGATGAAATTGTTGAAGGTATTGCTGATCGAATTGACGGTCGTGTTCCCGCTATTGAAGTTCTTCATCCTGAAACAGGTGACATCCTTGCTAATGAAGGCGAAGAAATAACACCTGTTATTGCTCGAGCAATTGAGGATGCAGGGGTAAATGAAGTTGAAGTCAGATCAGTTTTAACATGTGAATCTCCTAAAGGAATTTGCGCTAAATGCTATGGCCGAAACCTTGCAACAGGAAGATTGGTTCAAAAAGGTGAAGCCGTTGGTGTAATTGCTGCACAATCCATAGGTGAGCCTGGTACTCAGTTAACTCTGCGTACTTTCCACGTTGGTGGTACCGCTTCTAAAATTTCCGATGAAAATGAGTTGCTTACTAAATTTGATGGTGTTGCTGAGATAGAAGATCTCCGAACTGTTGAACGTAAGAATGCGGATGGAACTATTGAGACAGTCATTGTTTCTAGATCAAGTGAGTTTAAAGTTGTTGATCCTAAAACAGGAGTTGCGTATTCTACGACAATTCTACCTTATGGTTCATTACTATTTGTGAATTCAGGTGATAAGATTAAGAAGAACACATCTGTTTGTAAATGGGATCCTTATAATAGCGCAATTATTAGTGAGGCTGTTGGTGTAATTAATTTTGAGCATGTCGAAGAAGGTGTTACATTCCGTGAAGAACTAGATGAACAGACCGGTTTCCGTGAGGTTGTAATTACTGAGACCAAGGATAAGAAGAAAAACCCAGCTATACTTATACAGGATAAAAAAGGTGAAATCTTAAGAACTTATTCTTTGCCTGTAGGAGCTCATATTATGGTTAAAGAAGGTTCTAAGTCAACGTTAGGCCAAATACTTTGTAAGATACCTCGTATTGCTGGTAAATCTGGTGATATTACAGGAGGTCTCCCTCGTGTTACAGAGTTGTTTGAAGCGCGTAACCCTTCTAACCCAGCTGTTGTTTCTCAAGTTGATGGAATAGTCTCATATGGTAAGATAAAGCGTGGTAACCGTGAGGTAATTGTAGAATCACGTGTTGGTGATAAGTACAAGTACATGGTGCCGTTATCTAAACACATTCTTGTTCAGGATAATGATTTTGTTAGAGCAGGAATGCCTCTTTCTGATGGAGCAATTACTCCTAAGGATATTCTTGATATTAAAGGTCCTACAGCTGTTCAAGAGTATATCGTAAATGAAATTCAAGATGTATATCGTTTGCAAGGTGTGAAGATTAATGATAAGCACTTTGAGGTAATCGTTCGTCAGATGATGAAAAAAGTGTTAGTAGAAGATTCAGGAGATACTAAATTCTTAGAAAAGCAAAACGTAGAAAAATCTGACTTCTTAAATGAGAATAATAAAATTTTCGGAATGGTTGTTATCTCTAATGCTGGAGATAGTGAAGAGTTAAAAGAAGGACAGATGATCTCTGCTCGTCGCTTACGTGATGAGAATGGTTCGTTAAAACGTCGTGATATGACGCTGGTTGATGCTCGCGATGCTATACCTGCGACTTCAACACCTCTACTTCAGGGAATTACTAGAGCTTCATTGCAGACAACATCATTCATATCTGCGGCTTCTTTCCAGGAGACTACTAAAGTATTGAATGAAGCTGCTGTTAGTGGTAAACAAGATCACCTCCTTGGACTTAAAGAAAATGTAATTGTAGGCCACCTTATACCTGCTGGTACAGGAGCGAGAGATTTCCAAAATCTCGTAGTGGGATCTCAAGATGATTACGACATTGCTTTAGGAATCAAGAATGAAGAGGTTGTAGAAGAAACTGCTGAGTCTGTTTAGATAGCTTAAGTATAAAAATTAAGCTAAATAAAAAGGGCTTCCCAATTGGGAAGCCCTTTTTATTTGTAATGTGAGTGAAAACAATCAGCCCTTAGCGTCTTGTTCAATGGCCTTAGTAGCTGCAGCAGCAGGATCTTCGTTATTATATTTAGATGGCTGAGTGCCACAGTAACCGAACAGACATTTTTCCTTGATAATTTGGTCTACAAATGTTGGGACCATATGCTCCCAGTTTGAATCGCCAGATTTAATTCGATTTAAAGCTTCAGTTGAAAAAATAGAGAGAACATCCTCATTATAATCTTCAATATCAATAATTTTCTTGTTAAAAATCAAATAATTGTATAAAGGCTTGAGTCTTGGGTGAATTGGAGTTGTCTTAGAAGTCCAAAGCTCTTTTGTCTTAGAATCTTTCCAGGGGTACAATAATATTTTTAAATCGCGTGAAAAGAGTATGCCGAATGCTTCAAGAATACCACCGTTTAAGTTTCTGTAGTATTTTTCATCAAAAATCTCAACCAATGTTGCAGCTCCCATAATAACACCCATGCGTTTCTTAGAGTGACGAGAGAAAAATTCGATGAGCTTGTAATATTTTTTGTAATTTGAAATAAGCACTGTTTGGCCTATAGAACATAGTATATCCGCTCTGTCGAGGAAATCCTGTTCATCAATATCTCCTTCAGATTTAAGATTATTTAACGTGACTTCAAAAAGTACTTGGATATTGTCAGCGTCCACTTTTGGTTCTTTGCGAAATTTGCTAAGACCTTTAGCAATCATGTCAATATTCACTTTAGTGACAGGACGAAAGCTACCTCTAATAGCCAATATGTTCTTCTTGTATAGTACATCTGCTGCCTGAAGGTTTTTCCCATCAGGAGAGAAAATAACAGCCTCTGTCATTCCATTTTTCACCAATTGAAGTGAAAGGAGTCGGTTGTCTACATTTTCAAAAGCAGGCCCGTTCATTTGAATCATGTCAATCTCCACTCGACTTCGGTCGAGATTGTCATAGATGGATTTTAGAAGCTCTCGTGGGTTTTTATAGAAGAAAAAACACCCATATAGTAAATTTGTTCCAAGTATTCCAGTAGTCATTTGTTGCTGAAGTACATCGCTTTCATCTAGCCGTGCATGTAGTAAAACTTCTGAAGGAGGATGCCCAGCCTTTGTTTGAAATTTTACCCCAAACCATCCATGCCCTTGACTCGTTTTATGAAAGTTAATCGTGGTAACAGTGTTTGCAAAAGCAAAGTATTGTCTATTCGGGTAATCTTCTTTACTGAGTCTGTCTTCTATGAGTTGATACTCATGTTTCAGCATCTTGTCTAATCGAGTTCTGCAAACGTAACGCCCTTTCTTCTCTTCGCCGTAGATGGCATCTGAGAAACCCTTGTCGTAAGCACTGATGGCTTTTGCAATGGTGCCAGATGCGCCTCCAGCTCTAAAAAACTGACGAACAACCTCTTGTCCAGCACCATTTTCAGCAAATGTGCCATATAAATCTTGGTTTAGATTTATTCTGAGAGCTTTCTGCTTAGCAGATAATATTACGCGTTCTGAGTCCACTTTGACAAAGGTAAGGATACCTTTGTATGGTGAATGTGATAAAACAATATGATTTAGGATATCCTTCAATGAAAGTTACCCTCTTGGGTACCGGGACTTCTCAGGGTGTGCCTGTAATTGGTTGTAAATGCGATGTTTGTGTTAGCGATAATCCAAAAGATAGTAGATTAAGAACTTCTATTTTTATTGAAGTCAATGGTGTAAATGTCGCTGTAGATTCTGGACCTGATTTTAGAAGACAAATGTTAAATGCAGGAGTGAATAAGTTAGATGCTATTGTTTACACGCATGAGCATAAGGATCATGTTGCTGGAATGGATGATGTGAGGGCTTTTAATCAAATGGAAGGGAAAGTGATGGAGGTTTGGGCCAATAAAGGAGTTGAGATTGCATTACGGAGAGATTTTCACTATGCATTCGGAGAATCAGTGAACGGAGGATTGCCTAAAGTAAAGATTAATAAATTAGGTAAATATGAAGAAGAAAATGGATTCGTGGTTGAAGGTGTTGATTGGACTTTATTGCCTGTAATGCATCAGAATATGGAGGTTTGTGGGTTTAGGGTTGGAGACTTTGCTTATATCACAGATGTTAATTTTATACCAAACGATACTTTTAAGAAGTTAATTGGAGTTAAGGTACTCGTTATTAGCGCATTAAAAAAAGATAAGCACCCAAGTCATTTTACTTTAAATGAAGTTCTACAAGTCGTTGAGATGATTAAGCCAGAAGCTACTTTCTTAACTCATTTGAGTCACTATATTGGTAAACATGATGATTTAGGAAGTGAGCTCCCAGATGGCGTTTTTGTTGGTTTTGATGGCCTTATTATAGAAAATGTATAATATGAAGCATTTGAAATCTAAATTATTATTAATGGCAATGAAAGGGTTTGGAATGCAGCCTTGGTGGCTTCTTCATTTGGAGTCTTCTATTCTTGCCTGTGTTATGTCTACAATTGGGGGCTATAGGAAAAAGGTGGTTATAGCGAATATTGTAAGGGTTTTCGGAATCAAAAAGGCAAGTGAATTAACTAAAGGATTTTACAGAAATTTTTGTGATATTACTGTTGAATCGATGAAATTATTTACTGTGTCAGATAAGTCCTTACAAAATAGAGTTGAGTATTCAAGTAAGGGATTGCAACTGATGAATAGGCTCTATGATGACAAGAGAATTGTTATTCTTGCTGGTGGACATATGGCGAGTTGGGAAATGTATGCGATGACTTTTTCTCAAAGAATAAAATCAGATACAATGGCACTCTACAAAAAGTTAAGTGATCCCATTATGGATGAGGAGATGAGGAATTCGAGGGAAAGATTTGGGCTTAAGATGGTCGAAATTTCGGAGTGTAAGAATTGGATGGAAAACTATATAGCAAGTAGCGAAAAATCACCTTTAATTATAGGGTTTGGGTTTGATCAGAGTCCTCATAATGCTGATAAATCTTGGTGGACGACATTTTTAGGAGTTGAAACTGCGGTTTATTTCGGGGTGGAAAAGTGGGCGAAAGATTATAATGCAGCTGTAGTATATGGAGGAGTTAAGCGGGTAGGTAGAGGCAGGTATGTTGTTGATTTTAGGTTAGTTAAGGAGCATGTTCTCGAATGTAAAAAGGGAGAAGTGCTAGATAGATGTTTAGGTGAATTAGAAAGAGAAATAAGAGAATCACCGAGTGACTGGCTTTGGTCTCATAAGAGATGGAAACACTCTAGACCTCAAGGAATAATGGTTCAAGAGAGAAGGTTTGAATGTAAATTAGATGCGTGAATCAAAGTAATATTCATACAGATGGGATGCCTTTAGCTGAGCGGATGCGTCCTAAAACACTGGAATCTTATTTAGGCCAAACTCATCTTGTAGGTCCTGATGCAGTTTTGCGCAAAGCTGCCGAATCAGGAAACTTGCCATCGATGATTCTCTGGGGTCCACCCGGAGTTGGCAAGACTACCTTAGCGAGAATTTTAGCGGCTACAGTGAAGTTGCCATTCCATCAACTTTCTGCTATTAATAGCGGAGTAAAAGAGGTGAGAGATGTTATTGCAAATGCAAAAAGCGGTGGAATGTTTTCCGGACGCTCCATCCTTTTTATTGATGAAATACACAGGTTTTCTAAGTCACAACAAGACAGCTTGCTTGGGGCTGTAGAGCAAGGATGGGTTACTTTAATTGGAGCTACGACAGAGAATCCTTCTTTTGAGGTTATCCCAGCTTTGAGGTCTAGGTGTCAGATTTATGTACTAGATCATCTTACTCTTGAAGAGCTTGAATCATTATTTACTCAGGCAATTGAGGAAGATGTTATGCTTGCTTCTAGAGAAATAACAATTGTAGAGAATGATGCTTTGATGAGAGCAAGTGGGGGAGACGCAAGAAGAATGCTCAATGTCCTTGAGATGATTGTCCAAAGTATTCCTTCTGGGCCTATCGCTGTCACAAACAAAGCTGTTAAGGATCTTATAGGCTCTGCTGGTAAAGGATATGATAAAGGAGGAGAAGCTCATTATGATATTATCAGTGCATTTATTAAAAGTATCAGAGCTAGTGACCCGAATGCTGCCATTTATTATCTCGCCCGAATGATTGAAGGTGGTGAGGATGTAAAGTTTATCGCAAGAAGATTGCTGATAAGCGCCTCAGAAGATATAGGCAATGCTAACCCGACAGCGTTAGTCCTAGCAACCTCAACTTTCCAAGCAGTAGAACGCATAGGAATGCCTGAGTCACGTATTTTACTATCACAATGCGTTGTGTATTTAGCTTCAAGTGCAAAAAGCAATGCTTCGTACATGGCCATAAATGCCGCACAATCATTGGTGCAAGAAACTGGAGACCTTCCTGTTCCGCTTCATTTGCGTAATGCTCCAACATCCTTCATGTCTAAACTAGGATATGGTGAAGGGTACGCTTATGACCACGATGCTCCACAAGGTCACAGCAACCAGGAATGTATGCCAGAAGATCTTGAAGGGCGAAAGATTTACGAGCCAGGAAATAACGCTCATGAGCAATCTATGCGTACTCAATTAAAGTCACTTTGGAAAGATAAGTACGGCTATTAATCTGTACTTACTAATTTTCCTTCTTTGTAGTTTACTGTTTTTTCGAGCTCTCCAATCTTATTGTAATAAAAAACTGGGCCATCTAATTTACCCTCGAAATAATCCCCCTCACTGGATACTTGAGTTCCCTTTAATACTTGACGTTGTAATATTTCCCCGGTTTCTGAATCTGTGAAATCTTCGATGACATATTCCCCTTGGTCATACCAAACCCGAAATGGTCCATCAAGAAGTTTATTCCGATATGTATATTCATTCTTAGACCTGCCGTCTGGATAAGTCTCTTCAAAAGTTCCGTTGACTCTTGTCTCTTTCATACGCTTACCATTAGAGTATTGAATAAGAAGTTCTAATTCGCCTTTTTCTGTATATGTTTTCCAATTACCAGATTCCACACCTTCGAAATAATTACCCTCTATTTTAGGATATCCATTGTTGTAGTTAACAGCAAAATTTCCTTCTAATTTGCCATTGATATAATTGATTTTTTGTCTTACAATTCCGTTGTCAAAGTATGTGATTTTTTCACCATTTAATTTGTCTTTAGAGTACTCTCCTTCTTCCACTAGTTGTCCTTTTTTTCCTTTGACCCAATAGGGGCCATCAAGTAAGCCATATGAGTAAGTTTCCATTTTTATCTGCTTAGATCCTTCATCATAAAACCCCCAGCTCCCTTCTCTTAACGGTTTTACTTCTTCAACAACAGTAATATAAAAACCTGAAGCTTGTACGGATGAGTTTTCGCGATAATGTATTG
Organism: Flavobacteriales bacterium UBA974; assembly: GCA_002292405.1. GTDB lineage: Bacteria > Bacteroidota > Bacteroidia > Flavobacteriales_D > Sanyastnellaceae > UBA974. Next base: position 20,706 of record DBBW01000004.1, on the reverse strand, counting down.
CTGATATTAATGCTGACGTATTGGTAGATGAGTCTAAATATGGGTGTACAAGTTTTGACATTAATGAACCTGATTCATAGAAATACAAGATTTCACCTTCAGGAGTGCCATGGTTGAATACACCGGTGTAGTATAAAGCCCCGTCAGGGTACACGCGAATCCAAGCGCCATCTTTCTCACCGTTTGAATCATTTACGTTGTAATCTTCACCAGCTTGACCGTCAGGCCAAGACTCTTTTGCTTTAGTAAGTCCCCTCTTTTGCGCGTAGATGGAAGAACAGATTAAAAATGAAGTTATAAAAAAGGCTAGAGTAAGATATTTGACTTTCATGATATTTATTCAATACAACGAAAGTAGGTACTCTTTTGTTTTTGCAGCCGTCCTTAGGGCTGTACTTTTGCAACCCCAACTTAAATAACTTCTTATGAAAGTAACTGTTGTTGGTGCCGGAAATGTAGGCGCCACTTGTGCAAATGTTCTCGCAAGCCGCGAGGTATGCAACGAAGTCGTATTACTCGATATTAAAGAAGGCTTCGCCGAAGGTAAGGCCCTTGATATCTGGGAGACTTCTCCAATTAACCTGTACGACACTCGTACTGTTGGTTCAACCAATGATTACACGAAGACCGCTGGGTCTGATGTAGTTGTTATTACTTCTGGTCTTCCGCGTAAGCCGGGAATGAGCCGCGATGATTTAATCGCTACTAACGCCGGAATAGTTAAATCTGTAACTGAGCAGATTATGGTTCACAGCCCAGATACAATTCTCATCATTGTGTCTAACCCGTTAGATGTGATGACTTACTGTGCATATTTATCCGCTGGAGTAGATTCTGCTAAAGTAATTGGTATGGCTGGCATCCTTGATACAGCGCGTTACCGTTCTTTCTTAGCTGAGGAACTCAACGTTAGTCCTAAGGACATCCAAGCAGTACTTATGGGTGGACACGGCGATACGATGGTTCCTCTTCCACGTTACACAACTGTTGGTGGTATCCCTGTAACTGAGATGATTTCTGATGATAAGCTTGAGTCTATTGTCAACCGCACTAAGAAAGGCGGTGGTGAAATCGTGAACCTTCTCGGTACATCTGCTTGGTATGCTCCTGGAGCTGCTGCCGCTCAGATGGTTGAGGCTATTGTTAAAGACCAAAGGCGTGTTTTCCCAGCTTGTGTGTGGATGCAAGGTGAGTATGGAATATCGGACATGTACTTGGGAGTTCCAGTAATCTTGGGAAAAAACGGAATTGAAAAAGTTATAGAACTTAAACTTAACGAAGAAGAAATGGATTTGCTTTCACAAAGTGCAACTGCTGTACGTGAAGTAAAAGCTATCCTAGATGGAATGAACTCATAAATTAGATTAATCTAATTTTATCCAACGAACGGGAGGTCCTATCAGATCTCCCTTCTTCGTGCCTATATTTCGTATAGAGATGATGTACACACCATTAGACCAAGTATCAGTATGGATACTACCATTTAATGTAGCAGAGCTGCTGTAAACTAAAGCTCCCAGCTGATTGCGAACTTCAATAATTCTTGGTTCAAGCGTATGGCGAGCAGTAATCCTCCAATTTAATATGGAGTTTCCAGGGTTGGGAAAAATGGTCAACGAAGTTTCGAGGCCTAGTAGAGAAGGCGAGACTATACCAGATGTTGTTGAGTCCGATGAGTAATAACACATCAATCCGCCGTTTTGGATTCCCAAGAGGCAATCTACAATTGAGTCGTTATTAAGGTCTGCAAAAGCAGCGCTAGCTCTGAATCCCCGCCCTCCAAATCCGTTAGCTAGAACCTCAGAGGTGGTCTCTTCTAAAGCAGTTTCGAAATCAGACGAAACAAATCCGAAGGACTGAACAGTACCTGTTTCATTGGTGACAAGTACGTGAATTCCAAGATCGTCTTCATATAGGGCCGGTGTACTATATCCGTTAATACCTAGTATGTTCGTTACGTGAATATCTCCCCAATTGTCCCCAAAAGCATCACTTACCACCTTGCATAACTCCAAAGTTTCAACGTCTCCACAGTTTAGGTATAAAGTTAGAGTTCCATTTTTTTCACCAACAACAAGGTCGAGTAACCCGTCGGAATCTATGTCAATGAGTTGAGGTGCTGCGAACTGTCCAACGTCGATCACCTCCCCTGAATTGTCAGAAACAGAAAGTTCAGTTGCTGTAAAGACAGGCCAAGCACCTGTTGCTTCTGTGTTATCAAATCTATGTAGCCTTCCGAGTTCGTCACCTACAATAAGGTCAATGTCCCCATCTCCATCAATATCTCCTAAAGCTGGAAACACGCTTTCAATCCCGAAAGTACTTACGTCAACTGCAGAAGTGTAAGTGAAAACTGGCTGAGTTTGAGTCCCTGAATTGCGGAATAAAAGAATGGTTGTGGGCGTATCTCCGACCCCGTTGTACGTCTCCTTATTTGCTATTACTAAATCGATTAGGGAGTCGCTGTCCAAGTCTATGAGTACTGGATAGGCGCCTCTTCCGAGGTCTATCATGCCTTCCTGTATAAAGTCGTTTTGTATGTAAGACCAAACCGGATCAAGGTCTTCTCCAGTATTTTTCAAAAAGTGCACGCTTGCATCATCATCTGTCTCCAAATAAGTATTGGGACTGAAAAGAAGATCTCTTACACCATCATTATCTACATCTATGTGATATGCAGATGGGAATCTTTGACAATTTAGTGCTTCGACACCGCCTGTAAGAAGAGGGAAGGAGTAGTCAACGGAAATTGCACTATCCTGACCATCTAATGCATCTTCCATTAAAACAGCAATGGAGGTAGGGAATGTCACATCTCCAATTAATAAATCGAGAGGCCCTTCGTTGTCGAGTTGAAGACTAGTTAAGGATCCTCCAGCGTGAAAGGGATCCTGCTGTTGACGTGGATCTGTTACGTTAAAGCCACAATCAAAGCTGTCTCCAATAAACAACGCATTGTTCTCAGAAGCTTCTGCGAGCATACCATAACATCTATTCGTACATTCCATTTGTAGCCCGCATTCTACTGATCCCTGGAAGCGATATAGCGTGCTAGACGTTTCTGTAAAAGTAATGATGTCAATGTCTCCATCCCCATCTTGATCGAGTATTGCGGGAATGTCAATGCCGAGACAAACTACGGGTAACATGTCAGCACCAGCTCCGAAGTCATAAGAAGCAAGGAGAGGAGTTGCAATAGGTGAAAATTGAGGTTCTAATGGGTTTTCCGTGATGTTTCGGTAGACATAGATACCGTTTTGGTGGCTTGTGAAAATATCGGGTCGCCCATCGCAATCGAAATCTCTTAAGAGACACCAGTCTGCCAGCTCAGGCCAACCTAAGACCCACTTCGGACGGTATTTCCAACCCTCATCAGTTCGCTCGAATGCAAGAAGACGAGAACCGTCTCTGTCAAAAGCGAAGAGATCTTCGTCTCCGTCGAAGTCAAAATCTATGGGGGACCACTGGGGAGCAGTTAAGCCACCTACCCAAGGATTACTTAACGTGTCTCCATCGACGACTACAGGGATTACACCTTCATTAAATTCATGGGACCATTGTGAAAAAGAGGAATTACTAATAGTAAACACTAATATCGACAAGACAGTTAGGAGCAAGTGGGGTTTTGACATTTCACATTGAGTTTTGTTATTATACTACTGTGATAATTTAAAAAATGTGATATTGTTAATTAGCGACTGATCTTAGGGTAATAAACAAGATCATCCATACCAATGATCATTCCGTGGTCTGTGTTTACACTTCCTGATCTAACGTGAGCGCCGTTGAAATTAACCCCTCCTTTTTTCGAGAGGGAAAGGCTGTGCCCCGCGTGCACTGTCCAACTATCTCCAACCGAGAATTCCTTGTACTCTAGAGGTGTATCGATAATATGGTAAGCGATGAAGTTGTCTAATTCTTCCTTGTTTATCGGCAAAAGTAATTCTTTATAATATGGGTGGTCATCGAAAGCTTTATCTACTGGAGCGAGTACAGTGACACCGGCGCTATGAATATGTTTTGAGAGAATTGATCGAGACATTAACGAAGTGAATATTGGATATTCGTCCGTAGTAGTTAGGTATTTATAAGGACTGGTCATATTCTTTTCTTTCATAGATAAAGCTTCTTGTGTAGCTTTTTGTCGACGCTTTAGAAGCCTCATTCCTTGTTTTTCCTTTTCCGTTAAATTATTTAGACTTTCGGGTTTTTCTTTCTTAGGAGAGGATTGTGTTGAAGTTTGGTCTAAAGGATCAGAAGTATTACACGAGAAGATTAGCACAAGTGCTAATGAAAAAAGCATCATAGTAGTCTTTGTCATGGTGTAAATATAAATAGTCATAGATAGGATGTAAGCAAAAATGTGAAGAAACGCATCTTGAATGTCTATATTTGCACAAGGAATATTAATGTCTTAATTCCTCGAACAAACATGAAGCATATCGGCAATTGCCCTAATAGGGCATCGTTAGAAGCTATTGGATTAGAAGATGTAGCAAGCGCTAACTGGAATCTTCCCCCCTCAAGTCTTATTCTACAAACTCTGATACGTGGTGAAGGAATCCTAACGGATACTGGAGCTCTGTCAATTGCGACTGGTGAGTTTACAGGGCGTTCCCCAAAAGATAGGTTTATCGTTGATGACGTTAAAACTAGCTCTAGAGTTGATTGGGGTGAAATTAATCAAAAAATGTCTTCGGATGATTTTGGAACTTTGCTTGCAGATGTACAAAGTTATCTGAGAGGTAAGAGAGTTTTTGTTAGAGACGCTGCAGTGGGAGCTGACCCCATTACACGTATTAACGTGAGGGTGGTTACTGAGAAAGCTTGGTCTAACCTGTTTGTACATAATATGTTCATAAGATTAGATGCTGAGAATGTTAAGATTGCTGACCCGGAGTGGCATATTGTATGTGCACCCGGATATCAGGCATACCCTAAGCGTCATGGTTGTCGTCAAGGCAATGTAAGCGCAATCGATTTCACTCGAAAAATTATTCTGATTGCTGGAAGTGGCTATACAGGTGAGATAAAGAAGGGTATGTTCTCAGTGATGAACTTTGAGTTGCCGGAGCGACACAACGTTCTTCCTATGCACTGTTCTTCAAATATGAGTGCGGATGGGGATGTCGCCGTTTTCTTCGGCTTAAGTGGTACAGGTAAAACGACACTTAGTTCAGATCCATTACGCAACTTGATAGGAGACGATGAGCACGGTTGGACTAACGATGGTATTTTCAATATGGAAGGCGGTTGTTATGCAAAGACCATTGATCTTAGTGTTGAAAGTGAACCACAGATTTTTAACGCTATCAAATATGGAGCTTTATTAGAGAATATAGGTTTTAAAGAAGATGGTGTTACTCCTGATTACAAGGATGATACAATTACGCCTAACACACGTGTTTCTTACCCAGTGGATCATATAGATGGAGCTATAGAAAGCGGTATGGGAGGTCATCCAACAGATGTATTCTTCCTAACATGTGATGCTTTTGGAGTTTTACCTCCTATTAGTAAGCTTGACGCAAATGGTGTCATGTTTCACTTTATTAGTGGGTATACTGCTAAGGTTGCCGGTACTGAAACTGGAGTGGTAGAGCCGCAAACAACTTTTTCAGCTTGTTTCGGAGCGCCTTTCCTTCCTCTAGCACCTACCGAATATGCAAAAATGCTCGGCGAACGTATAGAAAAGCATGGGGTTAGAATGTGGTTAGTAAATACGGGTTGGTCAGGAGGGGGTTACGGTGTAGGGTCTAGGATAAAACTTAGCTACACACGAGCAATGATAACTGCAGCTCTTAATGGTGAACTTCACTCTGTGGAGATGCGTAAAGACAAAGTATTTAATCTGGATGTCCCAACTTCTTGCCCAGGCGTTCCTACAGAATTGCTCAGCCCACGTGAAACATGGTCTGATAAAGTGGAGTTCGATAAAATTTCAGCTGATCTCGCTCGTCGATTTGTAGAAAACTTTTCAAAGTTCGAAAACACAGCAACTGATGCAATGCGTTCAGGTGGGCCTCGCGTATTAGAAGTAGCTGAGATAAAGGTGTAATATTCAAAGTAATGCGTTCTCTTTTTATTCCAGATTTAAAAAAGGGTGTTCTGCATCTACCTAAAGAAGAAGGTCGTCACGCGGTAAAAGTCCTTCGTGCTAAAGTTGGATTTTCCTACGCTTTGATGGACGGTAAAGGTGGAACTGCCGAGGGCGTCATCATTAACTTAGAAAAGCGTTCATGCGTTATGGAAGTAGGAGAGATTTCGCGAGAGTCACTTCCTCTACTTGGCCTTACCATGATTGTTGCCCCTACTAAAAAGACTGAACGGTTTGAGTGGTTTTTAGAAAAAGCCACTGAAATTGGAGTGGATAGAATTTATCCTGTCTTTACTTCTAGGTCTGAGAGCAAGATCGAAAAGTTCGATAGGTGGAATAAGGTGCTTATTTCTGCAATGAAGCAAAGTAAGAGAACTTGGCTTCCTGAATTAAAGCCTGCGATGGCGTTAATTGATGCTGTTCGTGAAATATCCGACTCAGCAAACTTATCAAAGAATTTTTTCGTAGCTCACTGCATGGATTCTGTTTCTTCAGGTGAAAAACCCCATCTTTTAAAAGCAATTATTCCGAGTGAATCTACATGTATAGCTATTGGTCCTGAAGGAGATTTTACATCGGAAGAGGTCCAAGAAATGCTTCATTCAGGTGCTAAAGAAATTACCTTAGGCGATATGCGACTCCGAGCAGAAACGGCAGCCATAGTTGCTGTTACGTTTTTTGCGGCCCGTCAGGTATAGTTTTCCAATGTGTTACGTCTTGAAAGAAGTGATTGCTATTTCCTTCTCCAGACCAAAAATGAACTCCATACTTCTTTTTTTATCATCATCTTCTGCATAGAAATTTTCTCTGAAATGTAGAATGACAACTTCTCTAATTTCAAAATCCAATTGCTTTCCTGGAAGAAAGACTTTGTTTTTAGGGATAAAAGCAAGTACCCTCTGATTGTTTTCAGGTAATCTGTCGTTTATTTTAATCCAAAGACTCATTTACCCTGGAAGTTGGGAGTTCGTTTTTCTAAAAATGATGCTACACCTTCTGCATAGTCATCTGATTCTGCAGCACGAAATTGGTAGTCTAATTCTCTGGCTAGTTGTTCTTCTATATCACTAGACATTCCTTCGTGCAATGCAGTTTTGGTGAGCCCTAAAGCATATGTTGGCATTTTAGATAGCCGTGTGGCAGTCTCAGACACTACATTTTTAAAATCCTCGTCCCTTACAGCTTTATAAATGAGCCCCATGTTTTCAGCATCTTTCGCTGATAATTTGTCTCCGAAAAAAGCAAGTGCCTTAGCTCTTTGCATGCCCACGAGTCTTGGTAGCCACCAAGTTCCACCACTGTCAGGTATAAGTCCTATTTTAGAAAAAGCCTGAATAAAAGATGCGCTTTCTTTTGCAATTGTTAAGTCACAAGCGAGAGCGATGTTTGCACCAGCACCTGCCGCAACTCCATTAACTGCTGCAACAATAGGCTTTCTCATAGAGCACATTTTTCTAATGCTTGTGTTGTAAGTCTCCTCTACAATAATTTTAAAGTTAGGAGCGTCGGGAGCAGTAATTTCTTTTAGGTCTTGCCCAGCACTGAATGCCATTCCGTTTCCAGTGATCACGATGCAACGTACACTTTCATCCGATGCAGCGACATCAAGTTCCTTTTGAAACGCTCGGCCCATGTCCATATCAAAACTATTAAAAGCTTGAGGGCGATTTAGAGTTATTGTTCTAACAGCTCCGTCATTTTCTACTAGGATTGATTGAGTCATCTGCTAGGTATTAGATACTATTATTTTTGTATTACTATTTTAGTGATTGCAAACCCTTCATCGGAAGAGATAGATACAAAGTAAGTCCCGGAATTTAAATGATTGAGGTCTAAAGCTTCACCTAAAGAAGAAGTTTTATTGAGTGAGAAAACAATTCTTCCCTGCATATCTATAACATTTATGTCAGCTTGGTGTATTGCCTTAGAAAATGAAATATTCACTAACCCGTTTGAAGGGTTAGGGTACAATCCAAATGTAAGAGGTGTAGGGCTTCCAAGACCCTCAAGTGCGTCAAATATCACAGATACCACGAGTGAATAAGTACAGCCCATGAAGTCTGTTACAGTTATCATAAAGTCACCAGCCTCAGATGTTGTGAATGTGAGTTCTTGAGATAAAGGAAGTAGAGTGCTGTCAGCTAATGACATCCATTCGATGCTGTTTATTTGGCTCGAACCCTCTGCTAGAATTGTAACTGTCGCTATTCCAAGAGAATCGAAAGAAATAGAGTCGATTGAAAGTGTAAGATCACAACCTGATAGACACGATTCTAACATTATTGGATTTAACTCAATAGGTAAGCCGGTCACGAAATCAATGTCGTCAAATGCGGGGTAGTCGGCTGGATAGCGACTAGCTCTAAATGTGAGATTTTGGGTCGGTTCAAGCACTGTGCCTTGACTTTGTGGGGTAGAGGTGCCTGATTGGTTTAACAATGGAGTTTTGTAATGCCAAACAAGCTCCCCTTCCTGAGTATACTCTCTCGAATCTCCATTTCTTCCAGAACAAATAAAACTATTCCCATTCTCTAATCGTTGAAATGAAGAAACAATGTTAGAGTATATCGTATTGGGATTGGGTGATTCAAATGTCCAATCGAAATCAGTAGGCAGATAAGTTCCTGTCTCACTGTTAACGATGTATTCATTTTCATATTCGTCATAAATCGGCAAAAGTGTGTGAACAGTGCTATACTCACTAGTGTCGCCTTGCACCCGATTGTTAAAAACACCTACTTTTCCGTAATCAGGACTGTTGGTGCTTAAAGCAAGATCTAGCCAGTGGGTATGATGTTGGTATCCCAACTTCATGTCTGTACTGTCACCTCTGTCGTATGCCATTGGATTGCCCCAGCGCCACTTCAGTTCACCAGGTGTTGTATTTCCGTAATCAACCACCCATATCTCATTGAATGTAGGTACGCTCAACATAATGTGTTGACTAAACTCGTCAAAATCAATGGCATTAATATGCAACCAGTCAGCAACAGCATTTGAAACAGAACCAAAATTTATATCGATTTTATCGATGTTATCTGCAATTACGCCATAGTTCTCCTTGGTAGCGTCAAAATCCTGTACCAAGTGGTCCCAAACAGCCCATTCCCAGACAACTTCTCCCAATCCATCATCACCTGGTGCTATTACCCAAATAACTTCTGACCACATACCTGCACCTGTTAAGTTTTCAGGATTACGTCCAGCTTCTATGCACTCTAGAGAGTCTCTCTGTTCCCAGGCAATGACAAGAACGTTGCCATTTGCCATTGGTTGAATGTCGTGATGCAATCGGTACTCGGCATCATTGCGTGTGAATGACCAAATGGGCTCGTTGTCCCACGTTCTGCGTTCAATTGTAGCTCCACCTCCACCGGCCCAAATGGCATCATTTTGAAAACTAGCTGGACGGTAAGTTGTCATCACATCACTGTTTTCAAGAATATAAATCACATTTGCGGGTCTAAGAGAATCAGCATTCTCCCATTTATGAACGACATTTCCACACATATCTAAGAGGAATGCGTCAGGTTGATTGTGGGGATAAATCAAGTTGAATCCAGCATCTGTTGCGTCCTCGTTATACACAATAGTACCAATCGTATTATCCTGTGCAAATGCAGTTGTTGCCAGCATTGATAAGATCCATATAGTAAGGTATTGTAATTTCATTTTTTCAAAACTTAATTAGGATTTTAATCGCAGTATTGTATCCATTTTCAAATCGCAAGATATAGCAGCCTTCATTTAAATCACTTCCAAGTTCAAGTATATCTCCTTTCTCTGATGAGCCATTTTCTATGAGTTTCCCTTCAATGGTTTGAATAAACCAATCCCCTTTATCTTCAAACCTCACTCGAACTATATCTCTGAAAGGATTAGGGTAGGCTACGATTTTTGTTATTTCGACAACACTGATATCACTGGTGCAATTGTCTATCCAGCTATCTAGTTCAATCACATCACCCGGGGTCATATCTCTTCCGATAAAACCTGTGAAGTCCATAGAGTATCTCGGGATGCGAAATACTGCATTGTTACCAGCGTCGTTTCCTTGTGTTGTTGCCCCAAATGCTGTAACAGGATTAATGTATTCCCAAACGATCTCCTCTTCTGGTGTAACCTCAAACCCGAAACCGGCAGGTCCGTTGCAAATTAGAGTGTTTCCATTAGGAAGGCGAGAAGCACCAGAAATTTGCTGGGCGTAAAAAAGTTCATCAAGCTCTGCAGCTTCGGGGTATCTCCATGAATATGTTTCTGGGAGGAAAGGAGAGGTGATATCTTCAAGAGGGTACGTTCCGTTTTGGAGGTTGGGAGTCTCTATCTCATCTACAGAACTTAGATTTCCCTCGGGTCTATTTCTCCCATTATTAAACACCAGAATTCTGCTAGACAGACCACTTCCACCTTCTGTATCGTCAATCCACTGACAATCGTGTTGAAAGAATAGTTTTCTATCCTCGATTGTTCCTCTTCCATAAGTTTGAGGGTTTCCATAACGCCAAAGTAAATCGCCAGCAGTCGTAGCCGTTTCTTGTGTAGATAAATGGTGAGGAATAATGAAAATCTCGTTAAACTTGGCAGAGCTAATTAAGATTTGGTCTAACGAAGAATTGTAATCAATCGCATTGCAATGCATCCAGTCTTCGTTAAGAGCGTTTTGCCCCTGAGTTGTATAGTTAATGTTGAATTTTCTGGGAGCATCTGAAATCGAGGCTGAGAAATTAGGTAGCAAACTGTCTGTGTTTTGAACGAGATGATCCCATGCGCTCCATTGCCAAATAATTTCCCCTCCATTTTCACCATAAGGCATGATTTCAGTGACTTGGCAACACCAAACTGAATTCCCTTCTTTGTTGGGCGTTTTACCTAAGGATAGAGCCTCCTCGTAGGAGTGGTTTTCCCAAGCTAGAATCAGAATGTTTCCGTTGGGCATCATTTCAATGTCGTGATGTTGGTGTTGCAATGAGTCAGCCCAAACAAATGACCATGTTAAATCACCTTCCCAATTAAACATTTCTATTTTCCCTCCTGTTCCTCCTCCAGAAAATGATGGAGTAGCATCGGAGCCAAGTTGAGCGGTTCTAAGTAAGCTGCCGTCATCGAGTATGTATGCTGAAAGCCCTATTCTATAGTCACTTTCCCACTCGTTAACAACTCTGCCACAGTTGTCTATAAGATAAGTGTTAAACGAAGATTGTGGAGCGATCAAGTTGTAACCCTCAAATGCTTGAGAAGAGTTGATGAAGTTTCCAACGGTCTGAGTTTGGGCTTGTTTCTCAGATAAGGTAGTTAGCAAAAAAATCACGCTAACTAGAACTGTTTTTTTCATTATACTTTATTGATTAGACCACACCTTCATCTTTTTCGCTTCTGGTATGTATGATGCTTCTGCCGCCCAAGTGTTACATTGGTTCATTTGATCGAACGACATGCCTAAAATATTGTGTGCAATGTGATACTCATCCATAAGGTCGATTCCCATCGCTCCTGGATCATCACTATTAATCGTAGTCCTGACGCCCAGCTCCATGAGTTTTTTTAAAGGATGAGCCGCTAAATTAGGTACAGCCTGAGTTAGCCAGTTGCTTGTAGGGCAAAGCTCAAGAGGTATCTTTTCATCTGCGATTCTTTGGATGATCTTTTCATTGTGTATAGACTGTACTCCGTGACCTATCCTGTCAGCATGAAGAAGGTCTATGCTGGTAATAATGTTCTGCGCAGCTTGCGGCAAATTGGGCTCACCTGCGTGAATTGTAACTCCGAGACCTGCTGCCTTTGCCTTGTCGAAAATAGGAGCGAAGGGTTCCGGGGGATAGCCTACTTCATCGTCTGCAAGATCGACCGCTAAAAACTCACCTTTATGCTCTATCGCAAAATCACACCAATACATATTCTCCTTATGTGTCTTTATTCTTTGTAGTAAACAAATAAGTCCAACAGCCATAGGATACATCATCTCCGCCCTTTGGCAACCTCTCATTATCGCCTCGTGTAAACCTTCGGCTCCAAGATCTGGGAAAACTTCTAGAGTAAAGCTCGGGGCATACCTAAGCTCGAGTAGCCTAACATTGCTCTTTTGATACATATCTTCACACGCTTCAAATGCGAGTCGCTCTATCCTCAAAAGTGAAGACAATCTATCACGGGTTTGAAGAAATTTATTCAATACCGTAGGAAGATCATCCATAGGTTCTAATATTAAAAACTCTCTCTCGAAATCCTCGTCGGACTTTACTTCAAGACCGTCTTCAATAGCCCACTCTCTCAACGTTGAAGGTCTAAATGCAAGTTCTAAATGACAATGCAGTTCGACCTTAGGGATCTCGAATAATCTTCTATTAATCTCCTCTAAATTCATCGTTGCAATGTCGAACATATTTCATAGCACACAAAACTTTATCCTCACTACCTTCGCATCGTGGCTCTAGAGATTAAAAATAAAAAAGCTTCCTTTACTTACTTCCTAGAAGATGAGTTCACTGCGGGTATCCAATTAAATGGGAGCGAGATAAAGTCCATTAGAGCCTCTAAAGCTTCGATAGGAGAATCGTATTGTCGATTCGATAAGGGAGAGCTATACGTTTTCAATATGTATGTCTCAGAATATTCTAATGCAGGATATGTGCTTCAATCTCCACGTAGACCAAGAAAATTACTCCTTCAAAAGAAGGAGATTAAAAAGCTGGATAAGAAGCTGAAAAATGTGGGGATAACGCTTATTCCAACACTCCTTTTTATCTCAAAATCAGGATATGCAAAACTGAAATTTAGGATTGCTAAGGGTAAGAAAATGCATGATAAACGAGCGACTTTAAAAGAAAAAGATATTTCTAGAGATTTAGATCGTTTAAGCTAAGATCTCTTCTTGATTTGAATCTTTAACATCGTCTTGAGTAATTACAACTTTGTAATTGTCGCAAATTACTTCATCCCAATCCCAATAAAAATGAGTGACAACATCTCTTAATCCCTTCATAATAATTGGGTTAGGAACGTTCATGTCTCTAAAGTATTCATCCTGGGATTCAATTAAGTGATATTTATAAAATACCGCCCGAGTCATTGCTGTAACAGAATTTGTTGAAGGATGATTAACTTTCTTCATAAAAGCCTTAAATTCTTTCACTTTCTTAGCGAATTTTTCTTTAGGCACACCTAGAATTCTGCCGAACTTAGCGCAACATCGTTTGATGATAGCTCTATCCACTCCGGGGTCAAAGTGTTTAGGCACTATACTTAAATTAGCAGAGACAACGATCATCAAAAATCTACCGTAATCCTTAGGGTCAAGTTCGGGGCTTTTTTCAAACTCAGGTGAGGTGTTCAGAAGCTCTACTATTTTAGGCCAACCTTCTTCAACAATCTCTAAAGATGTATTCACAAAGATGTTCGCCACCTTTTCGTCGGTGAGTTTTCGCTTAGAGAGCCAGTTGAGTAGTCCGAGGTTCTTCATCCTTGGGACTCAAAGTTAAAACAGACTAACAAGCCATGTTAGAACTTTTTTATGTCCGCTATTAACAGGGTTATCCACAATTTACCGTAAACCTTCTTCTTCTTCTTACCTTCGCATCATGTATAAAAACATCCTGAAACCCTTGCTTTTCTTACTAACTCCGGAGAAGGCCCACTATTTTTCAATGGGTTTGTTGAGTTTTGCAACTTTTATTCCTGGTGTGGCATGGGTCTTAAAGCAATGCTTTAAGTCTGACGATTCTTGCAAGCGTGTGACTATTTGTGGAATTGAGTTTCCAAACGTTGTAGGTCTTGCTGCTGGGTTTGATAAAGACGCACTTTGGCTCAAGGAATTACAAGTGTTGGGATTTGGACATGTAGAGATAGGAACTCTAACACCATTGCCACAATCGGGTAATCCTACGCCTCGTTTGTTTCGTCTTCCGAAAGATTCAGCTTTGTTAAATCGAATGGGATTTAACAACGGAGGAGTAAAGGATGCTGTATCAAGACTTAAGCGCCGTCCATCTAATCTCATAGTTGGAGGTAACATAGGCCGTAATAAAATCACATCAAACGAAAATGCAACCTCCGACTATCTCAAGTGTTTTGAGTCTCTTCATCCTTATGTTGATTACTTCACAGTCAATGTAAGTTCTCCCAATACCCCTGGCCTACGTGAACTTCATGATCGAAAACCACTTGCCGCATTATTACGTGCTATCGTTAAACTTAACTTAACGAAAGCAATGCCCCGCCCGGTCTTCCTCAAAATAGCTCCAGATTTGACAGATAGTCAACTGGATGACGTGGTGTCAATAATCATTGAGGAAGGGGTAGATGGCCTTATCGCTACTAATACTACTGTTAGTCGTGAAAGTCTTTTTACTGATTTAGCTTCAGTCGATGCTCTTGGCTCTGGTGGAATATCAGGTTTTCCAGCTCGTCGCCGATCCACTGAAGTAATTAGATACGTCCACGAAAAATCTAGCGGAGTTTTCCCCATTATTGGAGTCGGTGGAATAAATTCAATCGAGTCTGCTCAGGAAAAACTAGATGCAGGAGCCTCCTTGATCCAAATCTATTCCGGAATGATTTACGAAGGACCTACTCTCGCAAAGAAAATAGCGAACGGTGTAACATAATCATTTGCTAAAAACCTCTTCCAACTTCATCATTTGATCAAGTCTGGGTCCTTTTTCAGTCTGGAGTAAAGTACAAACCTCGTTCGCTGCATCGTGTTCTAAGAAGAGATAATATCCTTTTTCAGCAGCCTCGTTGAATATTCTCCCACGCTCCTCTAAAGTTAGTAGAGGTCTAGTGTCGTACCCCATTACATATGGAAGTGGAATGTGCCCGACAGAGGGGAGGAGATCAGCCATAAATACCAGAGTCTTGTCGCCTATTGTGATGATGGGGCACATCTGAGCATCTGTATGACCGTTCACAACGAAGGCTTCGAATCCTAATCCAGTTGAGATACGAAGGTCATCATCTGCAGCGTCTATAAATTTAAGCTGTCCAGATTGCTGAAGTGGCATGATGTTTTCTTTCAGGAAGCTAGCTCTCTCACGTTGATTAGGGTCGGTGGCCCATTTCCAATGGCGAGAGTTACTCCAATACGTTGCTTTCTTAAACGAAGGCCTGTATCCACTTCGAGAGTCGTTCCATTCTACAGCTCCCCCAACATGGTCAAAATGCAGGTGAGTTAAGAAGACGTCTGTGATATCGTCGTGAGAGAATCCAGCATTGGCTAGAGATTTGTCTAATGAATCTTCACCGTGGGGGTGATAATGTCCGAAAAATTTTTCACTTTGTTTGTCGCCTAAACCACAGTCAATAAGCACCAATCGGTCACCATCTTCTATGAGTAAAGATCGCATTGCCCATGGGCATAAATTATTTGAGTCTGCTGGATTTGTTCTAGACCAAAGCTTTTTAGGCACTACACCGAACATCGCTCCGCCGTCTAACTTGAAATTACCGTTGTGAATTGTATGAAGTTGCATACGTCTAAGGTATGTAAATCGTATCTTTGGTCTTTGAATTCTAGAACAAAAATTCTATCTCACATGCAGCTTTCTCATTTGAATGCTATTTCCCCACTTGACGGTCGTTATAGGAGACACACTTCAGGCCTCGCGCATCTGTTGTCTGAATTTGGATTAATACATCACAGAGTGGAGGTGGAGGTGAAATATTTCATTGAATTGGTAGAGCTGCCACTTCCTCAATTGGCTGCTTTTCCAACAGATAAATTAAACGCAATGAAAGATCTTTATGAGAATTTCTCTGTGGACAATGCCCAGAGGATAAAAGATCTTGAAGCTTCGACTAACCACGATGTTAAGGCGGTAGAGTATTGGATTAAGGAGGAGCTTGAGAAGTTGGGGCTGAGTGAGTGGAGTGAATTCGTACACTTCGGTTTGACATCTCAGGACATAAATAACACAGCAATTCCACTTTCACTGAAAAGGGCGACTGAGGATGTTTACCTACCACTCATCGACGAAGTTCTATCAATATTACATGGTATAGCAATCGAGTGGAAGTCGATTCCTATGCTTGCGAGGACACACGGTCAGGCTGCGTCTCCTGTTACACTAGGAAAGGAAATCCGCGTATTTGAGGATAGGCTTAGGATTCAGAGAGAACAAATTGCTGGAGCTACCTATGCTGCGAAATTCGGTGGGGCAACTGGCGGATTTAATGCCCACAAAGTTGCATATCCAGGTATCGATTGGCCCTCTTTCGGGACCGAGTTTGTAGAGGGGATTTTAGGACTCAATAGGAGTAAGGTAACTACACAGATTGAACATTACGATCATTTAGCTGCTTGGTGTGATTCGATAAGAAGGGCACACACGGTGATGATGGATTTGGATAAGGATGTTTGGACTTACGTGTCAATGGATTACTTCAAGCAGAAAATTGTAAAGGGTGAAGTCGGCTCGTCTGCTATGCCACACAAGGTTAACCCCATCGATTTCGAAAACTCGGAAGGAAACTTCGGAATAGCCAATGCTGTTTTAGGTCACTTTTCTGAGAAGTTGCCTATTTCTAGAATGCAACGTGATCTGACGGATTCTACAGTGCTACGTAATATAGGAGTGCCTCTCTCTCACGGGATTATTGCGATGAAGTCACTGGTGAAAGGGTTGTCTAAATTGGTGTTGAACAAGCCTGTGATGGAAGCAGATCTTGAAAACAATTGGGCTGTTGTTTCAGAAGGAGTCCAAACAATCCTACGCCGTGAAGGCTACCCTAAACCCTACGAAGCATTGAAGGCTCTCACAAGGACTAGTGAGAAAGTCGATGCTGCTTCAATGAGAATTTTCATCGATGCTTTGAATGTATCTGATTCCATTAAGCAGGAGTTAAGACAGATTACACCATCTACTTACCTTGGGTATTCGGAGGATTTAGTTGATTAGATGAATAGACTGGTCACACTTTTACCGTTCTTTAAAGCTTATAGCTGGAATCTAATATCTAACGGTGTGCTGAATGCTTTCGGCGCTGTGTTATCGTTATTTTCCTTCTTAAGCGTGGTTCCGTTTTTAAGAATATTATTTGCAGGTAAGGCGACTGAAGTTGAGACGGAATTTGTTCCAGCTGCGGATGATTGGCCAGGTATGATTGGTGCTTGGTTTGACGACTTCGTTCTTGAAGTTGGAACTGGTCAAGCTCTGTTTATAGTATGTGTCACAGTTATTATACTCGCCATTTTAAAGAATGCCGTGTCGTATTTAGCGATGTATAGCTTGGCGACAATTAGAACAGGAGTGAGTAGGGATTTGAGGAATAAAACCTACACAAGAGTTTTAGGAATGAGTATGGGTTGGTTTACGGATTCTCGAAAAGGGGACGTGTTGAGTAGGCTGACTGTAGATTTAAACGAGGTTGAAATTAGTATTGTGGGTTCTATAGAGGTGTTATTTAAGTCTCCTTTAATCGTGCTCATCTCTATAGGAGCGCTATTCGCCTTGAGTTGGGAATTAACGATTTTCGCTTTGATTTTCCTTCCAATAAGTGGAGTTTTAATCAGCCGTATCGCTAAGAAATTAAAACACTCAGCTCTAAAGGGAAAGGAAGAGCTCGGCTCGTTGGTGAATATTTTAGAAGAGACCTTGAGTGGAGTGAGGATTATAAAAGCGTTCGGTGTTGAAAGACTATTCTCAAAAAGGTTTAGCGATAGGAATGAGAGACATTTTAAGGCTATGCGTAAAATGTATAGAAGGGAGTATCTCAGCTCTCCATTAAGTGAAGTTATTTCAATTAGCGTGATGGCTATCCTTTTAGGTTATGGAGGTAGAATCGTTCTTGAGGGTAGTACTGGATTGACCGGAGATTGGTTTATAGGTTATTTAGTAGTGTTTTCTCAAATAATTCCTCCAGCGAGAGCGTTTAGTGATGGTTGGTTTAGGATACATAAAGGTGTAGCTTCATTAGATCGTCTCGAAGAAATGTTAGAAGTGGCTAACCCCGTTCCTGATGCGCCTGAAGGATCTGAGCAGATGTTAGATTTGGAGAAAGGGATTTCTTTTAATAATGTTGGCTTTGCTTATGGTGAATTGCCCATCCTTTCTGACTTAAGCCTTGAGATTAATAAAGGGGAAGTTGTGGCTCTTGTGGGTGCTTCGGGGTCTGGTAAGACAACGCTTTCTAATCTGCTCATTAGATTTGACGATCCTTCTGAGGGTACTATTTTTATCGACGGTAGAGACTTGAGAGATATACCTGTGGGATCTTGGCGAGAGAAGTTAGGCGTTGTTACCCAGGAATCAATTTTATTTCACGGTTCTATTGCGTCTAATATCGCGTTGGGAGATGAAAACATTGATAAGGAGCAACTCGTTAGAGCCACAGAAATTGCTCAGGTTTCAGAATTTGCAGATAAATTTCCACAAGGTCTTGATACTCCTGTGGGTGATAGTGGATGTAAGTTAAGTGGTGGTCAACGTCAAAGAGTAGCTCTTGCAAGAGCACTTTATCGTGACCCTTCTATTTTGGTTTTAGATGAGGCAACTTCTGCATTAGATGCAGCTTCGGAGCACGAAGTCCAAAAGGCCTTAGATGCTGCCATGGAAAATCGTACAGTTTTAGTCATCGCTCACAGACTTTCTACAGTTTCTAGAGCGGATAAGATTATTCTTCTTGACAATGGTAAAGTTTCAGAGCAGGGAACACATGAAGAGTTGATAGATAAAAATGGTGACTATGCTGAGCTCGTGAGATTACAATCATTTTCGAAATGATGAATTTCGAAAAACGCCCTGTTTTAATATCGGGACCCTGTAGTGCTGAATCTAAAGATCAGGTCATGTCTACCGCTAAAGCTTTACGATCCACAGCTAACTATTTCCGTGCAGGACTATGGAAGCCAAGAACTCGCCCGAATGAATTTGAGGGAGTGGGAGAGAAGGGGCTCCCGTGGTTAAAAGATGTGCAGGAAAGTTTAGGATTGCCTGTGATGACAGAAGTCGCAAATGCTGAACATGTGGATTTGGTATTAAAAAATGGAATTGATGCAGTTTGGATAGGAGCTAGGACTACAGTAAGTCCGTTTGCGGTACAATCCATTGCCGATGCGTTAAAAGGAACAACTCTCCCTGTTTTTGTGAAAAACCCTATTCACGCTGATTTAAAGCTTTGGATAGGAGCGGTTGAGCGGATTGATAGTGCAACTAAAGGTGATGTAATTGCATTGCATCGAGGTTTTTCAAGTTATGGGTTGAAAAAATTTCGCAATGCCCCTATGTGGGAGATCCCTATCGGCCTCCGGTCTGAGATGCCTGATATAAAGCTGTTTTGTGACCCGAGTCATATTTCTGGTAAACGAGATTTGATACAGTCTATCGCTCAGAAAGCCATGGATTTAGGAATGGATGGATTGATGATTGAGTCTCACATTAACCCTCAAGTGGCTTTAAGCGATGCTAAGCAGCAGCTTACTCCTAAAGATCTGATTTCTCTAATTAGCTCATTAAAAATAAGGGACTTGACGTTAGATAAAGCCCAAACATTAGATCTTAGGGATCTCCGGATCGAACTGGACTCCTTAGATGAGCGCCTTGTTGAGCTGCTTAGTGGAAGGATGAATATTGCTAGGGCGATAGGTAAATACAAAAAGGAAAACGGACTTACTGTGCTTCAGCTATCTCGATGGAAGGAAATAATGAGCTCGCGTAAGGTTTGGTCTGAAGAAATGGGGATAGAACAAGATTTCCTACGCTTGGTGCTCGAACAAGTTCATAAGGAAAGTATTAGAATACAGACCGAGATATTAAATTCGGGACTCGGAGAAGGAAATTAGCTCATGACTTCAAATTACTAGGACAAACATATTCGGTTATAGAAATATTTGTTTTAGCAATAGATTTATATCCCCCAAGAACATCAATTCCGTTATGGATTCCATGCTTTTTTAAGATAGAGTTAGCAATTACAGATCTATATCCTCCTGCACAGTGTATATAGAAATCTCCATTGTTTGGGAATTCGTTTAAATAATTGTTTAGGTTGTCTAAGGGCGCAGATTTTGCAGATTCTACGTGTCCAGCATCAAACTCTGTAGTTTTTCTAACATCGAAAACATCCGGGGAACCTAATACTTCAAGTTTATTAGCCTCAATCGTATTTATTTTATCGATTTCTTTTCCAGAATCAGTCCAACTCTTGAATCCTCCTTTTAGAATCCCAATAACATTGTCAAAGCCAACTCTAGAGAGTCTAATCACTGCTTCTTCCTCCAACCCATCTTCGACGACTAGTAAAAGAGGTTGTTTAACATCAACCAATAAGGCGCCAACCCATGGTGCAAATCCTCCAGCTAATCCAACAAAAATAGAACGAGGAATAAAGCCCTTAACAAATTCAGATTGATGTCTAACATCTAGTATCACAGCTTCAGTGTCATTTGCAGCAATCTCAAATTGGTCAGGCTCCAGTAAGTTCGTCCCATTTTTTATCACTTCCTCGATTGATGTGTAACCTTGCTTATTCATTTGAATGTTAAAGCCAAAATATTCAAGTGGAGGTAATAGCCCGTCGAGTACTTCAGTGATGAACTCCTCACGTGTCATATCAGCTCTAAGAGCATAGTTGTTAGCTTTCTCATGTCCTATAGTGCCTATCGTTTCACTGCTCATATT
>DBBW01000003.1:138136-177583 GCA_002292405.1 Flavobacteriales bacterium UBA974 | reverse complement strand
ATGAAAGCTGAGCTGGTTGATGCTGGCTATAAAGAACTTCTTTCCGTAGCTGAAGTAACGGAAGCGTTAGATAAATCAGGAACTACCCTTGTAGCTATTAATAGCGTTTGTGGTTGCTCCGCAGGCTCTATGCGCCCAGCTATGATTATGGCGCTCGCCAATGAGAAACTTCCAGATAACCTCACGACTTCTTTCGCTGGATACGATATCGAAGCTGTAGCCCACGTTCGTAAATTCATGCTACCTTACCCCCCATCTTCTCCGAGCATCGCTCTTTTTAAAGATGGAAAGATAGCGATGATGGTGGAGCGTCATCACATCGAAGGAAATACTGCTGAAGCTATCGCAGATCATCTCAAACAGGCATTCAACGAATTCTGCTAGAGATAACTAGAAGCAAAAAGAAAAGAATAAAAAAGAGAAATGGCACGCATACTCACTGGAATACAGAGTACAGGTACTCCCCACCTAGGGAATATTCTCGGTGCGATAAAGCCTGCCATAGATCTAGCTAACGATCCTTTAAACGATTCGTTTCTGTTTATCGCTGACATGCATTCGTTAACACAGATAAAGGACGCAGAAAGGCTAAGGAGTAATACCTACGCGGTGGCTGCAACCTGGATGGCTTGTGGATTAGACACTTCAAGAAGTGTGTTCTACCGCCAAAGCGACGTGCCTGAGGTTACGGAGCTTGCTTGGTATTTACAATGCATCTTTCCATACTCTCGCATGACTCTAGCCCACAGCTTTAAAGACAAATCTGATAGGTTAGAGGATGTAAACGCCGGACTCTTTAGCTATCCCATGCTGATGGCTGCGGATATTTTACTTTATGATGCAGAGAAAGTCCCTGTAGGTAAAGACCAAATGCAGCATCTTGAAATGACACGAGACGTAGCTTCAAGATTCAATCATAAATTCGGAGAAACGCTTGTTCTTCCAGAAGTATTATCGAGCGAGTCGACGATGTACGTTCCTGGAACCGATGGTGGTAAGATGTCTAAGTCGCAGAACAATACCATCAACATCTTTGACGATCCTGCTGCGCTCAAGAAGGTTATTAATAAACAGCTTGTCACAGACGCAACACCACTTGAAGACCCTAAAAATCCTGACTCGGCAATAGTGTACAACCTTTATAAACTTATCGCTTCAGAATCTGATGCTCAGGAAATGTCTGCTGCATTACGTGCAGGAGGATATGGTTGGGGGCATGCCAAGAAGGCGCTCTTAGAGGCATTAGTAGATGGATTTGACTCTGAAAGAACGCGCTATAACGAGCTTATTTCTAACCGTGAAGAAATAGATGTCGCTCTAGCTAAAGGTGCAGAACGCGCCCGTGTTGTTGCTTCAGAAGTCCTCTCGAGGGTGAGGGGAAAGATTGGGTACTAATCTAAAATCTCAGCTCCGTACTTGGTTTGGAATTTTCTGTAGAGTTCTCGTTGTCTGTTATCGAGATCGATGGTACGGCCTCCGATAAAGGCGTGGGTGAGATGGTTCGTTCTGATATCTAAAGCGTCGCCAGAGGAAATAAACAAAGTAGCGTCCTTGCCTCTTTCAATCGTTCCATAAGTATCATCAATACCTAGAATTTTCGCAACATTTCGAGTTAAAGACATGACGGCTTGTTCCTCGGTAAGACCATATTTTCTTGCAGTTCCTGCATAGAAAGGAAGGTTTCGCGTATTCATTTCCGTCATCCTTGCGTCGACCTGAAGACCAAATAAAACCCCTTCATCTGCAAGGAGTTTCGGCAGTCGAAAAGGAAGATTGATATCGTCCTCGGGAAATCTCGGTAACCTGTGAACGCTCGTGAGTAAAACGGCAACATCATTCTCCCTGAGCATATCTGCTACAAGGTGAGCATCATAGCCCCCGACTATGACAAGTCGCTTAATCCCTATCTCTCGCTTAAAATGGACGGCTTCGGTGATGGCGCGAACATCTCTCGCGTGAACGTAAAGAGCGAGAGAGCCATCGAATAGGCCACGCATCGCTTCGTGCTTGACATCCATCACCGAATTTGATGATAGTTGATCGGGACGAGACAGAGCGTAGGCACGTGCATCTGAAAAGTAACGGTCTATTTCATGCTTAGCTTGCTCGTAGGTTTTGCGCTTTCTCAAATCAATTTTGCCATCGAGAGCGTGTTTGTGATGCGTCGAAGGCCAATTTAAATGAATACCGTCCACCATTTTTATGGCGGCGTCCTCCCAATTCCATCCATCGAAATGAACGACTCCAGAGGCTCCTGATATAACACCACTACGGGGAGTAATTTGTCCCAAAAGGACGCCGTTAGTTCGAACAGTTGGGGTAATCTCCGAGTCGGTATTAAAGGCTATTATTGCGCGAACGTTGGGGCGGAATGTGCCAACTTCGTATTGATCTTGAGTCGCACGGACAGCACCTATTTCCTGAAGACCTAAAGTGGTGTTTGACACGATAAAGCCCGGATATATTTGCTGGCCCACAGCGTCGATAATGTCGTCGTACATGCTCTTATCAGCTTGAAATGTCCTTCCAACAAAATCTATTTTTCCGTTGCGAAATCCTATCGCCGCGTCATCAATGGCGTCGCCTGTGCCAAGGTGGGCGGTACCTCCGAGGATGAGAATGGAACGTGCTTGGGCTGGAGCAGGAGTCTGCTGAGAAAGAGATGGGGTAGTCATTAGACCGGCCAGAATAAGTAATAATATAAATCTCATGGCTTAGTTGTTTTCCTCAGTTACAGTGTCACAATGGTAGTGGGTTCGGATAGCCTCGGATGGAACTCGAAGCTTCCCCGGTGGCTTATTACTACCGGAGGCAATCATTTTCTTTGTGAGGCGAGCGCGTTCTAGCCGGATAGCTTCCCTCAGTTCTTTATCTAAACTTAAACTATACAGACATTCCCCCTCGACATAGGTTCGGGTAGCTTGGGCATTCATACTCAAAGGGTTTTCATCCCAAACCACAATATCCGCATCTTTCCCCACCTTAATCGAACCCGTCATATGATCTATATGCAAGAGTTTTGCCGGATTGAGGGTGACAAATTTCAAGGCCTCCTCTTCGGATACTCCTCCGTACTTCACCGACTTCGCAGCCTCTTGGTTCAGGCGACGTGCCATCTCTGCATCGTCGCTATTAATGGCGGTAGTAATACCCTGGCCATGGAGGACGGCTGCATTGTATGGAATCGCGTCTTTTACTTCATACTTGTATGCCCACCAATCACTAAACGTCGATCCCCCAGCGCCATGTTCTTTCATCTTGTCGGCGACTTTATAGCCTTCAAGGATGTGAGTGAAGGTGTTGAGGCGGAAATTCATCGAGTCGGCAACGTGCATCAGCATATTTATTTCGTCTTGTCTATAGCTATGACAAGTCACAAACCTTTCCTCGCGTAAAATTTGAAGAAGAACATCAAGCTCTAAATCATGTCTAGGCTCCACGGGTCCAAGCCCCGCTTTAAGGTCACGCTTCTTAGTGTTAGCAAGTTCGTGCCTATACGATATGAAGGACTCTCCGTATTCACGAGCACGGATAAATAGATCGTAGAACACCTGCTCGACCCCCATTCTCGATTGCGGAAAGCGAACCTTTTGCGCATCGCCCCAATTACTTTGCTTCACGTTCTCCCCAAGGGCGAATTTGATAAATGGCGTTGCGCCCTCGTAAAGAAGCTCCGTAGGAAGTGAGCCCCAACGAAATTTAATAATCGCACTTTGGCCTCCTATGGGATTTGCCGAACCGTGAAGAAGTTGAGCGCAAGTAACACCCCCAGCTAGTTGCCTGTATATATTCACGTCCTCACTATTCAACGAATGACCTATCCAAACCTCCGCACTGCTTGCCTGTGTTGCCTCATTCACACCTCTCTCAATTGCGATATGTGAGTGTTCATCAATAATCCCGGGCGTAACATGCTTGCCCCTTCCATCAACTTCTTCTATCTCTACATCTGTCCCAAGAAGTTCTTTCACATTAAGCCTCGCCCCTACTGCCGCAATTTTTCCGTCGTAGATCAACACGTCCGCTTCCTCTAAAATTCCTTCCTCTTCACAAGTCCAAACAGTAGCTCCCCTCACAACAACCGCTTTCATTACAGCGTTCTCTTGAGCAGTTTTTAATGGCGAACCGTATGCTGTAAAAGGGTAAAATACATCGCCAAGTGGTTCTGATTTTTCGGAAATAGAGTCTTCGATTAGAACTTCAGCCAGTTCATCAGACACAGGTTCTGAAGCATCGACTTTAACGGCACTCCACGTAGTCAACTTCCCGTTTGGCATTATAGCTGTTCCTTCCCAAATTCTGCTATCCATCCATACATTTCCAGTGAGTCGAAGTGGTCCTTCGTCTAAATCAAAACCAAAGACTATGGTTCTATTGTCGAGTGAAATTGTGACCTTCTGCTCTGTTGAATCATTGATTATCTGGGTGGCTTTAATATCTTCTGTGACTACAATGTGCTTGATTTCGTCACCATACCCGCTTAGTGAGATATCGTAATCTCCTGAAACATCGACTTCATTGCGGTCGTGCATAATGGTTGGAATACCGCTTACCCAATGCTCTACGAGCTTTGTCTCGGGTTCGAAAATAGGCCCGTCAGAAACGATGATGTTCGCGCGAAGGCCAGGTCGAATGGCACCTACAATATCCGAAACACCTAGCAGAGACGCAGGGAGTTCTGTCATCGCACGGAGGGCAATATCGGCAGGAAGGCCTCGCTGTACGGCGATGCGTACGGCGGGAAGAAATTCCGAGGGGCTCTTTAATCCATGGGCGGTAAGGCAAAACTCAATACCGGTGTCATTTAATATGGAAGCATTGCTAGGGGCGAGCTCCCAGTGTTTTAGTTCTGTTAAAGAGATAAAGCGAGCTAAAAATAAGTCGCTGAGATCGTAAGGTGTTGGGAATTTTACGGGGACGATTAATGTCGCTCCGGATTCTTTTATAGCCGAGGCACGCTGATAGCTATCGCCACCGCCAAGAAGTAGGTAGTTGAGGTTAAATTCATTTGCTACGACTTCAGCGCGGAGGATATCCTTCCACGAACCAGCTGAAAAAACAGAGGGGAGATTCGAGTTTGAGTTGAAAACCTCGAGAGAAAGATTGGTCCCGCCAGAGAGGCCTCGTAGAGAGGCATCAGCATACCAAGAGGCGTCGAGATGGGTTTGGCGTAAGAGGGCTGTGGCGCCCATTAACGAACTTGGATACGACTGACGAGAAGATCCTTTGCGGAAACTGAAATGTGTGGAGGCAAGTGGGCGAAGCATTGACTCGCGGGCATCTTCAATGGGCATTACAAGTGCCCCAGATCCACGGACAATTCCGTCTGGCACGTGGGTGAGAACAGCCCCAAAACCTGCTTCGCGAAGCGCTTTGGCAGTTTTAGAGTCTGGGATAAACTTCTCGTATGCGTCTATTTCTGGACGAACGGACTGATTCCAACCATAAGCTCCTTTAATATTGGTTTCATATTGCGGGGTGCGTGACCATCCCGCAGGCTTCACTTCCGGAAGGCCGTATGACGAATGAAGATCGACAAAAGACGGGTATAGATGGTATCCTGTGAGGTCAAGTCTGACGACAGCCCCTGAAACTGTAGAATTCGATGCGGCCGAACCCGATTTTACTTCAAGGATCTTCCCACGGAAAAGCACAACTGTGGCATCATTAAGAACCGTTGAAGCATCAACGTGAACGGTTGCATGTTCCAGTACTGTTTTTACAAGATGTTTATCTAGCGTGCCGTTAGTTGGGAATGTTGAAGAAGCTGGGGTTTGGGCTAAAGTGACGGGAGAAAAAAGACCGGCAAAAAAGACTGCAAAAGAAACTATAAGTAATTTGTGCATGTTGAGCTAAAGAGATTGCAAAATAGAAGAGCAAGTTAATGATTGCAGGAGTAACTTGCGCTAGCATTTTTAAGCATCTGAAAAAACCATGGCAAGTAATAAATTTCCCACCACTGTTTACGCTGAAATGACACCCAATCCTGCAACAATGAAGTTCGTGGTGGATAGAAAATTAGTTTCTGGATTGAATCAACTTGATTTTCATAATGTAAAAGAGGCTATGGTTTGTTCTCCACTTGCTGCAGAACTTTTTAATTTCCCTTTCGTTGTGGGCGTTTTTATCAGTGGAGAAATCGTTTCTGTAACTAAAGATGAGTCGCTAGGATGGGAGATGATCGTAATGCAGCTTAGGGAATACATCCGTGAGTGGCTAATGGATAATGAATTCGCCGTGGAGGAAGATAAAATATCTGAACTTTCTGAACTTGTTGACGGAATTGACCAAGAAGGAAAATCAGCGGTATCAATAGATAAGCTTATTGAATCCGAGAATATATCACCTTCTGAATACGATAAACAAATAGGAGAACTTCTGAACGAATATGTAAGACCTGCAGTCGAACAAGATGGGGGGGCAATCGATTTTGTTGGGTTTAAAGATGGTGTTGTTTATGTTCAATTGCGTGGTGCTTGTGCCGGATGTCCATCGTCTACAGAAACTTTAAAGGGCGGTATAGAAACCTTATTAATCTCAAAAATTGAAAGCGTTAGTGAGGTTGTTGCGATAGCTTAACGTCCAAATACTCTTTACAAATAGTGATTCGGATGTAAAGCTGATGTCACTTCTGACGACAACGTAAGCCATTTTTAATTCACTATATTTAGAAAATCAAATCTTTTGCTCTCATATTCAGCATATTAATAGCTTTCAGCTTTTCCTCTCTTTTAAGCCAAACCCCCTCTTCCCGAGTCCTTGTGATCGGAATAGATGGCGTAAGGTCCGATGCGCTTACTGCAGCAAATACTCCCAACATAGACGCGCTAATGAGCGCTGGTGTTTATAGTCCTGACGCCCAGAACGACGACATTACCATTAGCGGTCCAGGTTGGTCGGATATTCTATGTGGAGTGCGTTCAGACAAGCATCTTGTTGTAGATAATAGTTTTTCGGGAAGTAATTACGTTGATTATCCATCACTGTTTCAGAGAATAGAAAATACATATTCAATTGTAAATACTGTCTCTATATGTCATTGGGCGCTCATTAACGACTATATAGTAGATACAGATGCTGATGTGATTGTGAACGTGGGGGCAGATCTTGAAGTTAGAAATGCAGCTGTCAATCAATTAGGAAACTACGATCCCCACGCAATGTTTATTCATTTCGACGACGTCGATTATGCAGGACATGGATATGGATTTAGTCCTGACGTGACTCAATACATGTCTGCCATTGAGCAGGCCGATACTCATGTAGGAACTGTGCTAGCGGCTTTATATGCTCGTCCAAATTACACACAGGAAGATTGGATCGTTATTGTTACTTCCGATCATGGTGGTTTGGGATACAGCCATGGAGGAAACTCTATGGAAGAAAGAAATGTCAGTTTTATCGCCTCGGGACCTAGTGTAACTCCTATGTTGGTGGAAAAAACAATCCTTGAGGTTAATCCGCCACCTGTAAACTGCCTTGGAGGAGCGGAACAGAGCTATATTTTCCCACAAACAGTAATGTAAACGTACTCCCTAATGAAGATTTAGATAGCGTCGTAGAACAAGATTTTTCTGTTGAAATAAGGGTGAGAACAAATGAGACTCCGGATGTGGCGATTATAGGAAACAAAGATTGGGATTCGGGGTATAATCCTGGTTTTGTGTTTTCATTTGAATACCCAAACGGGCCCGCTTGGAAAGTTAATATTGCAGATGGAGTGACCAGAGCTGACGCAAACGGCTCAGCCGGCATTGATGACGGAAAGTGGCATACTCTGTCTGCTACATTTGACCTTGACGGGTTGATGCGCCTTTACACTGACGGTGTGTTCCTGTCTGAGGTAAATATCTCTAGTGTGGGAAACCTTAACGCCGAATCAGGCCTGATGATAGGCGCCGATTTAAATGGAGCATATCAGTACAACGGAAGTCTCGCAGAGGTAAGGATTTGGGAAACTCTTGTAAGCGATGAAGATATCGCTGCTTGGGCGTGCTCGTCTGTTGACTCAAATCATCCCAATTGGAGTAGCCTTGCTTCGTATTGGAAAATGGATGACAACGACGATTACCTTTCAAATAGCAGCCCCAACAATCCATTTCTCGATGCCTCTGTAAATGGAGCGGAATGGCAAGTAGCTGATTCGACAATAACTTACGACTATTCGGAAACGCCTCGTCTTGTAGATGTGCCGGTTACAGCGATGACACACTTGAATATGGACATTTTGCCCGAATGGGATCTTGACGGAATTTCCTGGGTAGGCTCATGTGCTGTCACGGAGGATTGTTATTGTTTAAATGATGTAAATGGTGATGGGGTAATTGGCGTCGCAGATATTCTTCTGATTTTGTCAGAATTCGGATGCACATTTGGATGTGCGGCTGATACAACATCTGACGGCAGCGTAAACGTAAACGATTTACTGTCTATCCTAACTGTGTTCGGACAGGCGTGTGAAATCTAAAGTCTTGTTTTGGAACGAAAGATCTTGCGATGACATATTCATAAATCCGATAGGGTTGTCCGTGCCAGGAGTATAAAAGTTCCCCAAGTTGGGGAAAATATCTGTTAAGGAAGATGCAGGTACACCCATCCACATAGCAAGTTCGGCGAAATATGAGTCAGTGGAAATGTCTGGGATTACGACATTTTTATCAACAACACGATCTCCTTGAAGGTCAAGAGAAGGAACTTTTCCGTAGATCTGACTACCATTTACAGCCCCTCCGAAAACCAATGAGTGTCCACCCCAAGCATGGTCAGTTCCACTCCCGTTAGAGGTGATCGTTCTTGCAAAGTCTGAGATTGTGAAGGTCGTCACCTTTTCTGCTGTTCCTAATTCATCCATCGCTTCATAAAAAGACCCTATTGCACCACTTAAAAGAGAAAGCAAATTGTTGTGGTTGTTGAGGAGATCCTCGTGTGTGTCAAACCCACCAAGCTTGACGTAATATGTTTGCCTTTCCATTCCTAAGTTGCCCGATACAGCAATACTCTGAGCGACCCTTTTCATTTGATTAGAAATATCTGTATCCGCGAATTTTGTCGTGAGAGGTGAAAGGTTATCTATCGCGTCAGTAAAAACGTTGGGTAGATTTGAGAGAGCAAACTCATCAATTTTATTTCCTGATTGCCAAAAGTTTGAGCCCGCGAGAGAGATATTCATCGACACATCTTGGTTCGTATTTCCCGATGCAAGGATATCCGCAACCTTACCGCCCCAACCATTTTCCATTCTCGATTGTGGGAGTGAAGTTTGCCAATGTCTAGATTGGTCCGAGTGAGATTTTAACCCCAGCGGAAGTAGCGCTTTACCGGCTAAGATTTGAGTCTTTGTCACTGGCTCCACCAACGTTCCAACATTAGAAATTACCGCCGCATTGCCCAAGTTAAATAAATTAGCTACTTCTGGCATTGCTGGGTGCAAGCCATATTTTATCCCGTCTGTATCTGTATAATTAAGTGGGATTAGATCTCCTGAGGGTAAGGCCAAATTAGATCTCGAAGACGAGTAAACGTTGTATGGTTCTGACGAAGTCGGGACAACCATATTGTATGAGTCATTTCCGCCCGCTAAAAGAATACACACAAGCGCTTTATAGTCATCCGGTCGAGAAAGGGTAGTGAGTGAATTCATCATCCCTAGGCTGGTAAACGATGAAAGGAATGCCGTAGAACCCAAAGCTGCACAACTTGTTGTGCCTATGAATTTCCTTCTTGAAATTTTTCTCTTCGTTGAGTTTTTTGCTGACATGTAGATCACTTTTCAATTATGTACTCAGGTGTCATCAGAAATTAGCAGATGATAACGCTCAAGTCTTTTTTATATCGTAAAAATTAATTCAAGATAACTCTTCTATATGACGGTTGCTCAGCTTGTAAGTTTAACTGAAATAAGTAAGCACCTCTCGGAAGGTCACTCACATTTATTGTTGTTTCGTTTTGTAGATAGCATCTGCGGACTAATCTGCCTGAATTATCTCTAATAAAAAGTTCGCCTGAACCCACGCCATTTTGAATAATAATATGAACATCTGTAGAAGCGGGAGATGGAAAAACCATAAAATCTCCATCTAAAAGTTCATCAACAGAAACCGCAGATATGTTTACTGAGAAACAAACCTCCTCACCCGAACATCCTCCACTGTTCGTTTCAGTGACGCATAAAGATCCTGCTCCTCCTCCCCACCATGACACATTTACGTCTGAAGTCCCCTCACCATCTGTGATATCTCCACTGGTACTTACCCAATCATAGGTGCTTCCAGAAGTATTCGGGTAAGAATATGAAAATAGCATGTTTGCGGTGGGATTCACTTCACCGGATATTTCAAACAGAGTTATGTAGTTACATAGTGATGAATTGGGAATTGCGTTGGGTTCGTAGTTACATGCATCGGGGTCATTACAACCAATCCCTTGACATTCGCAGGATGGCTGTATCTCATCGTTTATAGAATTCTCATAGCCATCATCACAAGGGTCCCCAGGTAATATGCAAGTTGAATCCTCAATTGTCGCATCAATGTCAAAGTTACATGCCATAGAGTTCATACATCCAGCACAACTTAAATAATCACAGGATCCATCATCAACAGTTGCGATAGAATTGTAATTACATGCCCCTTCTTCTATACAGCCATAGCATGTGTAATCACAATCCATACTATCGTCTGTCGCATTTGGTTCATAGTTACATGCTTCTGGCTCGGAACACCCTGTTATTTCAAATTCATCACAAACTCCATCTCCGTCAGAATCGTTTACACATTCACCATCTAGATAAGGGTGGGCAACCTCCAAAAGGCCTGGACATGATTGCGCTAAATTGGTTTGGTCAGCATTAATAAACGTTTGAATACACGTCTGAAGGGACCAATCTCCACAAGTTGTTACTTGAGCAATTAAAATACTTAACTCCACTCCAGCTAAGGCATTTGGAGGAATTCCTAGAACAAAAACTGTTCCGTCATTCGTGGAGGTCGAGCAAATTTCATCCCCTCCAGGCATACCTATATGCTGGGGTAGTAAACCAACAGCGTCACCACTTGTCATTCCTATTGTCCAATAAGTGTCGAATTCCCAGTCTGGGAAAGTGCTCCAAAAAGCTGTTGTATTTGTAGCGTCCATTATAGTACTTCCACTAACTGGATTGTGACATCCGCACGGAGCATCGATAAACATAGGGGGAGTATCGAGAGCTTCTACATCTGAAAATAAAGCGCTAATTGCGTCGTTCTGATTTGTAAAATTCGCGTAAACACGATATGTACCAAAGAATTCTAGGTCGCTCCCTTCCTCTAAAAACATTGTGTCTAATTCAACTGTATATCCCGTAAACTGTGCGTTTACAGTTGTGTAGTTCATTGAAATAAAAAACGTAGACACCGCTAAAATCTTACACAAATTATTCATTTTATTCCATCTTTATTTGGCACACAAGTTAGTGAATCCAAGAGTAAATTATCATGCTTTTCTTAAAGTCTACGAGTTCATGCCCTCTTCTATAGCTTCAGCCTCAATAGGGATGTGTGCCATGAGGTCAACGAACCCATTTTCCGTGATTACGATATCATTCTCCAAGCGTATTCCCAGACCTTCTTCAGGGATGTAAATTCCTGGCTCACATGTGAACACATTTCCTGCTTGTATAGGATTTTGCCAATGTCCTACATCGTGAACATCTAAACCTATAAAGTGAGAAGTTCCGTGCATAAAAAACTTTTTATAGGCAGGAGAGGATGCTGATTGTTTAGATACGTCATGCTTGTCTATGAGCTTCAGCTCGAGTAGTTGCTTCGTCATAAGCTCCCCTACTTGCTTGTGATATTCATGTAAACTAACGCCAGGTCTGAGTAGTTTCATTGCATCTTGCATAACTGAATAAACTGAGTTATACACCGCTCGTTGCCTATCTGTAAATTTTCCATTAACAGGTATACTCCTGGTCATATCTGCTGCGTAATTGCCATATTCAGCGCCCACATCCATAAGCACCACATCGCCGTCTTTACATTCTTTATTGTTCTCAACATAATGCAGTACACAAGCGTTTACACCACTCCCGACAATTGGTGTGTAGGCAAACCTTCTCGAACCTCTTCTAATAAATTCATGAAGAAATTCTGCTTCAATTTCATACTCCATTACTCCCGGCTTTACAAATTGAAGTACTCTTTCAAGTCCTGCTTTTGTAATGTCACAAGCGCGTTGCATTTGCAAAATTTCCGTCTTGTGCTTTACTGCTCTTAAATCATATAGAAGAGGAGCTGTTCTTTCCGTAATATGATTTGGGTATTTTTCTCTGATTCTAGTGTTTTCACGTAACTCACGGGTTTCAACAAGTGTACTCGCGCGAGTGTGGGGGTTGTCGTTCAAGTAAAGTACTTCTGCTTCTGCCATCAGCCTGTGAAGCGTGCTTTCGAATGCTGATAACCACTGAACGTTATGAATGCCTGTAGATTCTCTTGCCTCTTTTTTAGTAAGTTTCGCACCATGCCAAACTGCGAGCTCCTCACTTGTCTCAATTGTAAACAAAATCTCTTTATCTACATCTGAATGAGCATCTGGGAAAAGAAGTAAGATTGTTTCCTCCTGATCTACTCCACTCAAATAAAAAATATCAGTTGCCTGAATAAAAGGCATCGTTCCATCAGCACTCGTTGGATAGATATCATTTGAAAAAAATAGGCTTAAGCCTTTAGAATCTAACTTGTCAGCTAACGCCTTTCTATTGCGTGTGTATAACGCAGATGGTAATTTTTCGTAACGCATAGCCGCAAGTTACTACCTTCGAGGCATGAGCAATAGTATTTCTACAAATAATGCACCTAAGCCTGTGGGATCTTACCCACATGCAAGAAGAGTTGGTGGACTTTTATTCTTAAGTGGAGTCGGGCCGCGTATAGCTGGTTCAGGGACAAACGATAGCAAAGTGCCTGGTTTAGAACTTTCCGCGGACGGGGAGGTTATAAGCTATGATATTGCCGCTCAGGTTCATGCAGTTTTTGCTAATGTAAAGGCTGTTTTAGAGGCAAGCGGCAGTTCATGGGAAGAGCTTGTCGATGTTACCGTGTTTTTAACGAATATGTCAAGGGATTTTTCTGAGTTTAATCGTATTTATGCAGAATATTTTTCAGACCATGGGGATAAGAGACCTTGCCGAACTACCGTTGAGATAAACTGTCTTCCCACTCCTATTGCGATTGAATTAAAATGTATTGCTACAATAAAATCATAAGCTATGCCTAACACAACCGATTTTAAGCCAGAAATATTAGAGAAGTTAGACCTATTGCAGAAGAAATATTCTGATATGGGGCAAGATTTATCTTCCTATTTAGATGGTCTTTTGTATGCTGATTTCCTCACGTATTGGGATTATATAAACCTTGATACACTGTTGAATCTTCAACAGCCTATTACGCCATATCCTGATGAGAAAGTCTTCATTATCTATCATCAAATTACAGAGCTATACTTCAAACTTGCAATACACGAATTCGATCGTATCGATGAGTCCGTTAACTCTGGGGATCTTACGCCTAAATTTTTATTAGAACGTGTTAGGAGAATCAATCGCTACTTTGAAGCTCTAACCAGTAGCTTCGACATCATGGTTGACGGAATGGATCAAGGTGAGTTCCTGAAATTTCGAATGTCGCTCCTCCCTGCGAGTGGTTTCCAGAGTGCTCAATATCGAAAGGTGGAAATCTATAGCACAACTTTAGATCGAATTGCTCACAAAAATCACAGAGAAAAGTTCGCAGGATATTCGTTAAAAGACATTCCGCTAATCTTCGACCACCTCTATTGGAGAGAAGGGGCTTCTGAATTAAAGTCTGGTTCGAAAACTCTCACTCTTAAACAATTTGAGAAGAAATACGATGAGGAATTAAAGGAATTAGCTGTAAAGTCATTCAATTCTAATGTTCGAGCTGCAGCAGATTCTCTCGAATTTTCTGACGATGAAACTGATGTTAAAGAGAACTTACGCCAAGCTATGAGGTGGTTAGATATAAACGTAAATGTAAATTGGACGCTTGCGCACTACAAATCTGCAGTTCGCTACCTACAACGCGACCCTGAAGATATCGCAGCAACAGGTGGAACCAACTGGCAGAAATATCTTCCTCCTCGTTTTCAAAAGCGCATTTTCTTCCCAGAATTATGGAGTGATCAGGAACTCGAAGATTGGGGCAAAAGTTGGGTGAGCCGTGAAATTTTCGGGATAAAGTAGATCGTATAGTATATGAGATTAGCTGTTTTAATTAGCGTATTAAGTGTGCTTGTATTCTTAGCTTGTAATCATTCTGAGTCCATAAACTCGGGCGGACAGCCCGCTATTGTTCCTGATCCGGTGATTCGATTTGATTTGTTTTGGGACAGTCTTGTCGTGGATTCTGGCATGATTCGCAAAGACCAAACCCTCTCACATCTTCTTGATAATTTCGGGATTGGTGCAGGTAAGGTCGCTACGCTTGTCGCGAACAGTAGGGAGGTGTACGATGTTAGGAAAATGCGAGGTGGAAAGCGGTGGTGGGTTGCTGCAGAGAGGGACACAAGCAAAACTCCGGTTTGGCTTATCTATGAAAGAAATGACATAGACTACGTGGTTTTTTCTTTGAAGGACACCTTAGGAGCAAGACTCGGTTCATACGATGTAGATACCATTTATAGGAGCGTGCAAGGAGAGATAACCACCTCTTTATATGTCGATTTTGAAAGATTAGGCGTACCAACTAACCTCTCAATAGCAATGGCTAATGTCTATGCCTGGACCATCGATTTCACACACGTACAGCCGGGGGACGCTTTCGAGGCTTATTACTTTCGTAAACGAGTGAACGGAAAATACGTGGGCATGCCTACTATACTTTTCTGCAGCTTCAACCACCACGGAATAGATCTACCTGCATACCGATTCGATCAAGGCGATGGTCCAGATTATTTCGATCCACAAGGAGAGTCGTTGAGAAAGGCTTTTTTAAAATCCCCAGTTGAGTTTTCACGTATTTCCAGCAGCTTTAACAAGAAGCGTTTTCATCCTGTTTTAAAGAAAGTGAAAGCACACTTGGGAACAGATTATGCAGCTAAAACCGGAACACCTATTCAAGCCGTGGGTGATGGTGTCGTTACAAAATCTAGTTACACAAATGGCAATGGGAAATATGTTAAAATTCGTCACAACAATACCTACGAAACTCAATATTTACACATGAGTAAGCGCCTCGTATCTGTAGGTGATAAGGTTAGACAAGGGGAAACCATAGGGCTTGTGGGTTCGACTGGACTCGCTACTGGACCACACGTTTGTTTTAGGTTTTGGAAGGACGGAAAGCAAGTCGATCATCGCAAAGAGAAATTCCCGCCTTCTACTCCTGTGCGAGATAAGAACATGAAGGCATTTGCGAAAGAGGTGATGAGGTTAGAAGCGGAAGCGGGAAAAGAATGTGATTAAACTTTATGAAGGATTCTGTAGCCTATTTCCAATGACATACTTCTAATTTTAGCTCGCTCTGCAACGTTGCGATTTCCTCAGCGTAAATTCCTGTTACATATTCTCTCTCTTCAGAGGTCATCTTCGGGAGAGCTTCGGAATTGTAATACCAAGCTACGAGTTTCTTCTTAAGGCCAGAAGGGATTAAGTTGCCGAGTTTGTGTTTAAGCCCGTGAGACGTAAGAAAGCGATTGAGCTTTTCGAATCGGGCGAGACCTCCTGTATTCGCGTTGCTTTTGTTGTGTTGAGTTGCTGCCTGAGTGAGATTCAGCCAATCGAGGAGACCTTGCCATTTACCCGGCGCGCGAAGGTCTTCGGTAAGCATGATTTTTATTTGGGCGTCGGGGAAATGGGCTCGCCAACGTAAAATTTGTTGGGAGTATAGTCCCAACTGTACGAAGAGCTCGCTCGCGCCCCAGGCCGGTGACGGATGGGCGAGATCTTTTTCTACTGCCTCACGAAGGGGAAGTGAAGTGAAGCCGTACTTGCGGGCCATCATATAATGTGAGTACAAGCGGTCGATGGGGTTGCGGAGCATGATTAATATGCGCGCATTAGGGTGCTCCGCGGCAAGGGCGGCTGGGGCGGCATGCGAAAATAAATAGGATGTACTGCATTCTCCGCGGATAAGCGCTGTTGAAGGGGCAGGTGCAAAAAGAGAGGCATACTCTGAGGAGTCACGAATAAAGCCGACTTGAAGTACAGGGAGGGGAGATTTAGAAAAGTAGTCCGAAAGATCTAGGCGGGTGTTCGCACGGAATTCGGGGGAGAACCTCGAAGTGTCGATATCCGAGGAATAGTAATTGGGTTCCTTGAGAGGACTGAGGTAGACATCTGATCGAGCATTGAGGCGCTCAAAAACTGTGGTGGTCCCAGATTTAGCGGCTCCTATTACGAAAAAATTTAGAGAATCCTTTTTCACGTGAGAGCTTAAAATGGATGGGGGATGGAGATAAAGCCATACTCCTTCTTAATTTGGAATACGGCCATGATATTCCAAACAACAGTACTGACTCCAGTTGCAATCGCTGCTCCCATTAGACCGTAAATTGGAATAAGGTATAGGTTAAGAGCTATATTTATGATGGAGGCAACAATGATGATGTTTCGTGCTTGCTTTTCCTTCCCTGTCATGTTGAGGAGGTACATCACTGGGCCGCAAATAGCATTTATGATTTGACCTATAGCTAGGATAATTAAGGGGGCAACACCAGTCGTGAACTCTTCACCGAAGAAGTCTAAAACAAAACTTGGGAAGATAAGAATTGCTATAAAAATGGGTGTGCTGATAATGAGGTTCATATACCCAATATTGAGCGTCATCTTTCGGAGACTTGCCAAATCGTACTTTGCACTAAATGAGCTGAACATAGGAGCCGCAATACTATTGATTGCAAACTGAGCAAACGTTATAAGGGTGGCTACTTTGAATGCCAAGCGATAGATTCCCACCTCTGACTCATCCAAGTAATACCCAATCATCAGCGTGTCAGTCCAGTTCATAATCATAAACATCGATGTGCTTATTAGCATGGGAAAAGCCACCTTTAGAAGTGGTTTTATCGCGATTTCGTCTGTCTTGAAGGTTGTTTTAGCGACGACTTGCTTTGACAGGGTTCTGGGCGTTGTGAAAGCTGCAAAAATTGACAACAAAACCACTCCTGTTCCGAATGAAAAAAGTGGAATTAAGTGTGTTTCATAGTCCTGAAATTGTAACATGAAGAAGACCGCAATCGCAATGATGATAACTGTTCCTCTTTGAAGAATACTGTAACCAGTCATCTCTTTCATGCCTCGATATGCCTCTGCATTTATTTGATATGAGGTTGCAAAAGGAACAATGTGAGCTACAATTCTAAATGGGGTCGTGAGGGCTTCATTCCCAAATAGCATGGCCAACTCGTGAGCGTATAAATAAAGCAAAATACCCAAAAAAATTGAAAACGGCAGAGATATAAATAGTGCCAGTCTGTAAACCTTAAGGAGGTGAACATCTGCTCCCTTTTCAACGAATTCCGAAATAAATCTTACCAAGGCACCTCCAAGACCCAGTCTAGCAAATAAGCTTGCGATGGTAAGGGCTGTAAGGCTAAGCTCGAAAATTCCGAAAGACTCTGCTCCATAATTCGTCGTGATTAAGTAGGCAAACATGTAACCAGCTCCAGCTCCGGCGACTTTAAACGCCATAACAAGGCCACTTCCGGAAAGAAGTTTCTTAAAGTCGGGGCTGATGTTATTAAGGAGAGGAATCATTTAGCTGTACTCACATAGCTAAGAACGTGCAGAAAACACAAGTCCATACATTTTCATCTGCTTTACCATTGAGGCAAGTCCATTTGAACGTGTCGGGCTAAGGTGTTGGTTTAGGCCTATCTTTTCTAAGAAGTATAGGTCGACGGCGGCAATTTCTGAGGCTTGTGATCCGCTAAGGATGTGTATCATTAAGGCGACCAAGCCCTTCGTGATGATGGCGTCGCTGTCGCCGGAGAAAATCACCTCTCCTTCAGAATTGAGTTTTGCAGAAAGCCAAACCCGGCTTTGGCATCCCTTAATCAAATTCTCATCCACCTTATCCTCTTCCTCCATAGTCGCCAGATCCTTCCCTATCTCAATAATATGCTCGTACTTTTCCATCCAATCGGAGAACATGTCGAACTCTTCTATCACTTCATCTTGCCGAGAATTTACCTTGTTCGTGCTATTCATGTGGTAAAGATATTCACGTAAATTTTCTAAACTACCTTAACATTTTTATCGCCCTCTCAACTCCAGCAACAAGGGCATCTATTTCTTCAAATGTCGTGTAAGCTGCAAAACTTGCTCTTACCGTACCAGAAATACCCAACCACTTCATAAGAGGCTCCGTACAATGGGATCCTGTTCTAACAGCTACACCAAGTTGATCTAGCAGGGTGCCCAGGTCAGAGGGGTGTGTTCCATCTACGAGGAAACTTACGACTCCAGCCTTGTGCTCAGCCGTTCCATAAATCTTAAGGCCTTCAATTCTCAGTAGTTTCTTGTGGGCGTAGTCAGTGAGGGCAAGTTCGTGGGCTGCGATTTTATCCACTCCTACAGATTTCATCCATGAAATTGCCTGAGCGAGACCTATCACTCCTGAGATATTGGGAGTGCCTGCTTCAAATTTATAAGGGGGAATGTTAAACGTCGTGGGTTCTTCGAAACTAACGGAAGAAATCATCTCCCCGCCCCCACGCCATGGTGGCATCAATTCTAGTAAATCTAGCTTTCCATAAAGTACTCCTATACCTGTTGGCCCGTACATTTTGTGGCCTGAAAAGGCATAGAAATCACAGTCTATATCTTGCAAGTCGACCTGACAATGTGGTGTCGCCTGAGACCCATCGATTAACACCACAGACCCCGCATGATGTGCGAGTGAGGTAAGCTTTTTTACATCATTAATCGACCCAAGCGCATTTGAAACGTGAGAAAAACAAACAAGGGAGGGTTTAAGACTGAGTTTTTCGTTGAAATCCGACAAGTCTAAAGAACCGTCAGACAAAACATCGACAACTTCAATGTTACATCCGATCTCAGTCGCTAAAATTTGCCATGGAACGATGTTGCTGTGGTGCTCAAGTCTGGTCAATAATATGGTCGAATCGCTCTTAAGATTGGACCTCCCCCAAGTCCCAGCGACAAGGTTGATGCTGTCTGTAGCTCCAGAAGTAAAGACGATCTCCGATGACTTCGAGGCGTTAAAATATTCTCGGACTATTTCACGGGATCCCTCGAAAGCCTCTGTAGCTTGAGTGGCGAGAGCGTGAGCGCCTCTGTGAATATTGCTGTGGAAGTGTGATAGGTATTCACGTTGTGACTCAATGACGGCGCGGGGTTTTTGGGAGGAAGCAGCACTGTCCAAGTAGATGAGTGGGTGACCGTTTACCTGTCTCTCAAGAATGGGAAACTCTCTGCGGATTTCCATAACATCATATGTTTTCTCATCCTTACCAACCATGTCTTTCTTTGTAGATTTTCATGATCTCCTCACGAAGTTCTGTGCACGGAACGCTAGAAATAACATCCGCTAAGAACGCTTCGACGAGGAGAGCTTTGGCCGCTTTTTCGTCAATTCCACGTGATTTAAGGTAGAAAAGGGCGTCGAGATCGAACTGACCCACCGTACATCCATGTGAGCATTTTACATCGTCCGCATAAATTTCCAACTCGGGTTTTGCATTGATTGAAGCTCCGCGGTCGGCTACGATATTCGTATTCTGTTGAAATGCATTCGTTCTTTGGGCGTCAGGTCTAACAAAGACTTTTCCATTAAAAACTCCAGTCGAAGTCCCATACATAATGCCACGATAAAGCTCAGACGAAGTTCCATCTGTGCTGGTGTGATCCATGGTGGTGTGATTGTCCACGTGCTCATTTCCTGTCGGCAGGAAAGCCCCGTTAAAAATCGAATCTGTTCCCTTTCCACGTGAGATAATTTCAAGTTCATTCCTGACCCAGTGACCTTTCACAGTGAAGGTGTGCATCTTGAATTTACTGTCGCGTTCTTGTATGATGTTCTCGTGTGAAAAGTGGTATATCTTGCCATCCTCATTACAAACTTTTTCGAGCGTTAAGGTAGCGTTAGGAGCTATTGAAGCTTCTAAAATGCCATTGTACATTCCGCTTGAATTCTTTGTCGAGCTAGACCAAACAACCACATCTACTTCTCCTCCCTCTTCAACTCGCACAAAATGTCTGGGGAAACTTGCTACATCTTTTCCGTCAGTCAAGTGATGAATTAACACCGGTCTGTCAAGTTTAATATTTCGGTCAATTTTCAAGAACAGTCCATCTTGGTGGTAACTCTCATTAAGCTCACCTACCCATTCAGTCTTTGAATATGTGTTTTTAAATTCAGGAACATCCTCTCCCGATACTTCACTTTGGGGCATGCAAATCACCCCTTTTGCAATAGGCAGGTCGCTTAAAGAGTGGTTAAACTTCCCATTTCTAAATACGAGCCTGTAAGCCTCGAGACCTTCAACTGGATTGGGTGCAATTTCATTTGAAAATCCACCATCTATCTCTGATGAGTCGGTAGAAAGGGTGGAGTTTAAAAGCTTCGAAATAGGCGAATATTTCCACCTCTCAGATTTACGAGTCGGAGGTGGGAGGGTAGATTTAAATATGTCTGTGAGCACTGTCATATACTAAGCGTTCTGCTCTTCCTTAATCCAGTCGTATCC
The DNA here is from genome assembly GCA_002292405.1 of Flavobacteriales bacterium UBA974. Taxonomy (GTDB): domain Bacteria; phylum Bacteroidota; class Bacteroidia; order Flavobacteriales_D; family Sanyastnellaceae; genus UBA974. Next base: position 156,874 of record DBBW01000003.1, on the reverse strand, counting down.
CTTATCCTCAAGCTCAAGCGCCAGCTCTTTTCCACCACTTTTTACGATTCTACCGTTTGATAATACATGTACAAAATCAGGAATAATATGATCTAAAAGTCTTTGGTAGTGAGTGATTACGATGAAAGCTCTGTCTTTGGAGCGCATCGCATTTACACCTTTAGAAACTACTCTCAAAGCGTCGATATCGAGGCCTGAATCCGTTTCATCTAGGACGCAAAGCTTAGGTTCGAGTATCGCCATTTGGAAAATCTCATTGCGCTTCTTTTCTCCTCCAGAAAACCCTTCATTTACTGATCGGTCTCGAAGTTTACCATCTAATTCTACAAGAGAAGAACACTCCTTTACCTTAGCTAGGAAGTCCTTAGCTTTTATAGGTGGCTGGCCTTGGTGAGCGCGCTTTGCGTTTACGGCAGCCTTCATAAAGTTTAAGTTAGATACACCTGGGATCTCGATTGGATATTGAAAAGCTAGGAAGACACCTTCACGAGCACGGTCACTTGCTTCAAGGTCGAGTAAGTCGGTGCCATCTAATTCCACCATTCCGTCAGTGACCTCATACGCTTCACGTCCCGCTAATACTGCCGCTAGAGTAGATTTCCCAGACCCATTTGGTCCCATAATTGCATGAAGTTCTCCTGGTTTAACCTCAAGGTTAAGCCCGTTTAGAATTTCGTTGTCGCCAACTTTGGCGTGTAAGTTTTTAATTTTTAGCATTCTAAATTGCTTTTCAGCTTTATCCTACGCTTCCTTCTAATGAAATCGTTAGTAGTTTTTGTGCTTCGACTGCAAACTCCATAGGTAGTTTATTTAATACATCCTTCGCATATCCCTTAACAATAAGACCTATCGCTTCCTCTTCTTCTATTCCCCTTTGTTGACAATAGAAAATTTGATCTTCCCCGATTTTAGAAGTTGTAGCCTCGTGTTCAATTTGAGCAGTTGGGGTTTTTGCTTCTATATACGGGAAGGTGTGCGCTCCGCATCTGTCAGTCATAAGTAAAGAATCGCAAACTGAAAAGTTGCGGGCGTTTTCTGCTCCTGGATGAATTTGTACTAAGCCTCTATAAGAATTCTGAGACTCGCCCGAAGAAATTCCTTTAGAGATGATGGTTGACCGAGTCCTCCTGCCTAGATGAATCATCTTCGTCCCAGTATCCGCCTGTTGCTTGTTATTCGTCACAGCGACACTGAAAAACTCACCGATACTGTCATCGCCTTTCAAGATGCAACTTGGGTATTTCCAGGTCACAGCTGATCCTGTCTCCACCTGAGTCCAACTAATTTTTGCGGATCTGTGGCAAATCCCCCTCTTCGTCACGAAGTTGAAGACTCCACCCTTTCCATCTTTATCTCCAGGATACCAATTCTGAACAGTACTGTACTTTACCTCCGCCTCATCGTGAGAAATAATCTCTACCACGGCAGCGTGAAGCTGGTTTTCGTCTCTTTGTGGAGCTGTACATCCCTCTAGGTAACTCACGTAACTACCCTCGTCAGCAACAATCAGAGTCCTCTCGAACTGGCCTGTTCCCGCTTGGTTAATCCTGAAATACGTGCTGAGCTCCATCGGGCACCTTACGCCTTTAGGGATATAGCAAAACGATCCGTCCGTAAATACGGCTGAATTCAAAGCTGCGTAGTAGTTATCTCTCTGAGGTACGACTGTTCCTATGTACTTGCGTACAAGCTCTGGGTGCTCCTGTATTGCTTCACCAAGAGAACAGAAAATCACTCCCAATTCGCCCAATGTCTCTTTAAACGATGTCGCCACTGAAACGCTGTCCATCACGAAATCTACCGCCACTCCACTCAGCTTCTTCTGTTCCTCTACGCTTATCCCAAGCTTATCCATTGTCTTTAAAAGTTCTGGATCTACTTCGTCTAAAGAGGCGAGTTCCTTTTTTTGCTTGGGAGCAGAGTAAAAGCTGATTGATTGTAAGTCGGGCTTTTCGTAGGCAACATGTGCCCACTCAGGTTCCTCCATTTTAGTCCAGGCAGCAAAAGCCTCCAATCTCCATTCCAACAGCCAGTCAGGTTCGTTTTTTTTCTTAGAAATCGTTCTAATAACGCTTTCATCAAGTCCTGGAGCTATTGTGTCCGATTCGATTTCAGTGGTGAAACCGTATTCGTAATTTTTCTCAGTGACCTCACTGAGTAAATTTTCTTCTTCTGTTCCCTTCATTTCAGTCTATCTATAATGAAAAACTTTCACCACAACCACAGGTGCGGTTAGCGTTAGGGTTATAAAACTCGAAACCCTTTCCGTTAAGACCACCACTGTAACGGAGCTCCGTTCCTACTAAGTACAAGAAGCTCTTCTTATCGACTACTATTTTCACACCTTTGTCCTCGAACTCTTGGTCACCGTCTTTTACTTCATGATCAAAATCCATCTCGTACATCAGGCCGCTGCATCCTCCACCTTTCACTCCCACACGTACAAAGCTACCTTTGGGACGACCTTCTTCGCTTAGTAGTTTTATCACATGCTGTTTAGCTGAATCACTCACTTTAATCATGGTGCAAAAATACCACATTTATGGTATATAACATCACGTTATTCATAACCATTCTAAATAGCATAACTTTTTTTAACGTTGTCCGTAATAACGCCGCTCGGTTGCATCTTTGGGGTATGGCTTCTAAGCATCGCACAAAGAAGAATAGACTCCCTGCATCTCAGGCTACTACAACATTCACAACTGTCGTTGGAATGACCTTAACGCTTGTTTTAATTGGAATGATCTCTGTAATTTCGTTTTTAGGGGCACGTTGGGAAAAACAACTGAGACAAGAGGTCCGCATGCAGGTATATTTCATGAAAGACCTCGATATTGAAACCCTGAACCAAGCAATTGCAATTGTTGAGACAGACGAAGCCGTAGCTGAGGCAATTTTCATAGATCCGAAAGTAGCCGCTGAAAAACTTGAACAAGATTTAGGCGAATCATTCGTGGAGTTTTTAGGCTACATACCACTTCCTCCTGCGATGGATGTAAGGTTAAAGTCAAAATTCGGGAATTCAGGTAAGCTCGTGGAAATTGTTACTAGGCTTGAAAATGTGGATGGCGTTGCGGAAGTGATTTGGCAAGACGAACTGCTAGTGAAAATTGAGAAAACGATTAATAAACTCATGCTGCCGCTACTTGCTCTTGCTGGGGTTTGTTTGTTTATTGCCCTCGCTCTAATGAATAATACCGTTAGGCTCACCGTTTTTGCTCGACGTTTTTTAATACGAAATATGCAGCTTGTTGGAGCAAGACCTGGATTTATTCGGAGGCCATTCCTTCATCAAGGACTTGTTCTTGGAATCAGCTCCGGACTTCTTTCATTTGCTATCATCGTGTTGGCCCTTTCTTTTTTCAAAGGCCCACTTGGTTCAACTGCTTTTTTACTTGAGCCTTTTTATTTAATATACATTGCTGCCGGGCTCACCTTTCTTGGGGGGATCTTAGGTGTTCTATCAACTGCCTTAGCTGTAAACCGTTACTTGCGACTCGACGTAGGTCAACTTCATTAACCTAAATTCGCATTATGAAGAAAGAAATGGAAAAAAATTCTAACAATATAAACTTTGCCTTTTCTGCTGTTAACTACAAATTATTAGGGCTGGGACTTGTGCTGTTGGTTGTTGGATATATTCTAATGAGTGGGGGGGGATCTGATGATCCAAATGTGTTTAGCGAGGAGATTTTTAATTTCAGACGAATAACCCTTGCTCCGTATATAATTTTATCAGGATACGGCACCATCTTATTTGCTATTCTTAAAAAATCTTAACCCATTAATGGATCATCTTTGGGAAATTTTTTCATACCTAATTCTAGGGCTCATTCAGGGTTTAACAGAGTTTCTTCCCGTTTCGAGTTCTGGACATTTGACTTTAGGGACTGCCATACTTCAGCTCCCCGAAGAAGATTTGACTTTTTCCGTTCTGGTTCACGGAGCTACCGCGTTGAGTACGATTGTGGTTTTCCGTGAGGATCTCTTACATTTAATTACAGGTGTTTTCAAGAAAAATGAGGCGGGTGAAAAAGCAAGGAAATATGTAGGACTTATCGTTTTAAGTGCTATTCCTGCGGCCATCATTGGTTTAAGTTTCAAAGACCAAATTGAAGGTCTTGCTTCAAGCTCTTTTGTCGGCGCTATGCTAATTGTCACTGCTGCAATTTTAGCTATTTCACAAAAAGTGAAATCTAAGCCTAGGGGATCTGTTGGTGTAGGAGCGTCTATTGTGATTGGTTTCGCTCAAGCAGGAGCCATTTTACCAGGTATTAGTCGATCTGGAAGTACCATCGGAGCAGCTCTTCTGCTCGGAATCTCAAGGACAGACGCAGCGAGGTTTAGTTTCTTAATGGCGCTTCCTCCGATTATCGGGGCAAACTTACTTGAAATAAAGGAAATCCTAGGAAACGATACCGCTATTGTAGATAGCCCGATTTCTGTTCCATATGTAGGATATACATTAGGTGTTATAGCAGCCTTTATTGCTGGGCTTGCCGCTTGTAAATGGATGATTAAACTCGTAAAAGGCACTAATCTAATGTGGTTTGCCGTTTACTGTTTTGTGGTCGGAGTAATCGCTTTGATAATGTAGTTTTTTAATAAATTTTATTATGGTAAGAAAAAAAATATTGTTGATGGCTTTTAGCGCATTGCTAATGCTAAGCGGATGTATTGAAGTGACTTTTCCAGAACCCATGCCGATGAACAGGTGTGATAAAAATCACTTCCCTAAATCTTGGCAGGGGGAGTGGACTTTCTCTGAACAAAGCGATGACCTAGAGGAGAATCTTACTATCAACTCTCAATATGTTTCTTTCGGAACTGACCAAATAGTGCTAGGTGAGGAAAATATTCTAAGGAAGTTCGCAGGGTACTACATTTTAAGTTCTAAAGCTAATAACTCTCAGAGATGGAATCTTCTTCTAGCAAAACGTGATAAAGACGTTATACATGTCTATCATTTTGATGGAAAGGATGTCGAAAAGGCAAAATTTTGGGAAGCGTTGCTTAAAGATGACACAAGAAATGGATTTGAAACGATTAGAAAGAGTGAAGGAGACACAAATAGAATTAGAGAATATAAGCTGAATCCTAAAAATAATAGAGCTTTCCGAGAGTTGATAAAATCGGGAGGTCTCACTCACATGGGTGACTATTTACGCTGATGAGTAAACGTAGAATATTAATACTATTTGGGGTTGTCATATCGCTCATTATAAGCTCGATTACATTCTTAGTAATGGCCAATGAGGAGCGAATTAAACTCTTTGCTCTTGATCGAGTTAGTGATAAACTACGTGTGGAGTTGAGTGTAGAAAAAATCGAAATCTCTGTTTGGTCTGAATTCCCTAAAGTGAGGGTAAACCTAATTAATATCGCACTCGGAGGAGCAACAAGCCTAACGGTAAACCCTGAAGACACAATACTTACAGCAGCTAGGCTAGGAGTGGCCTTATCTCTCTGGGATGTGATCTTCTCAGATCCTGTCGTTGAAGCCTTTATCTTAGAAGAAGCACAGATCAATTTAAGACAAGCAGGAAATGGCGACTGGAACACCTCCATTTTAAAAACACAAAACTCTAACGAACCGGAGTTAGATGCAGATGTAAAAGTGAATTTTTTTAAATTTAAAGATGTTTCAATAACGGCCCACTCAAATGACAATGGAACCTTTAGTGTGGAGATTAACCAAGCGAATATTAGGGGCGATAAGTACGATATTTCTTTTGCCAATGGTAAAGTAATCGGCGCCGAGATTACTGAAGATTTACTTCCTTTGAGTGGGGAGTTTACAGGGGAATTTCAATTGGGGAAAGAGAGTGCTGATTCACTTTCAATCAGAAATGCTGATATTAATGGTATTTCTCTTAATGGTAAATTAGATTATTCTCAAGATTTCTTTGCTGAAATTCAAATAGAGAAATTAAGTGTCGACCAGCTCAAAAGAATCGTAAAGGATGAGGTCTTAGAAGGGTATCTAAGCGGAATTATGTACGATGGAAAAGCAAGCTTATCGATAAAAGTAGATGGGGGAAATCTGTTAGCAAATTGGATACTCCCTGAAAGTGGTTTAGTTCTTACACCTAAAATTACTGGATTTTCAATGGTTAAAAAAGGTCGGTTGTCAGCTGAGGGAAGCTATAAGTATTTTTCGCGTACTCAAATTTCATCTGTTTCTATTCATTCATTTCAAATAGATTCAAAAGGGTTCCAAATAAATGGTGAGGCGAATTGTCTAAATACAAGCACAGCCAATTGGAAAGTAACCACCCAATCAACTTTAGATGCCGGAGCACCTTATAGCAGTTGGATACCCGCCCTACACAGCACTGAATACGCTTATTTACCTAAAGAAGGTGTATTAGATATTGGTTCCGAATTAAGTATAAACCCTTGGGGAAAAGTTGATGCGTTTTTATGCACCGTTGAATCAGAAAAATTAAGCGGTGCATTAAATGCTGTTCCATATAGCATAGGCAATTTAAGAACTCACATCAATAATAAAAAAATTCAAATCAATACGCTTGGCTTTAATTGGGGAGGAAATGTTGGAGAGGTTAATGCCGAAATACTCGGTGTTGAAAATTGGTTCGATGGAGGTGCTATTGAAGGCGAAATAAATCTTGATGCAGAGCATATAGATGTAACATCAATCTTGAGTTGGTGGGAACATCGAACTGTGACTAAAGATAGCACTGCGAGCACTGCCTTTCTTCCATCTGGTTCTAATTTGATGCTAAAAATTGAATCAGAAAATCTAACATGGGATGCGCTTGAGTGTGAGTCTTTTTTAACACGCGCAAATCTTACTGCGTCAAAATTAAAAATTATAAACTCAACCACGAAGACTTTAGAGGGTCTCGTAAGGGTTGAGGGATCATTCAGACCGAGCGTAGAAGGATGGGCTCTAAATTTGTCTGGTAGTGCAGACGGAATTTCTCTTCCGAAATTATTTAATTGTTATGATAATTTCGGCCAAAACACCCTCAGAGCACAACATATGGGTGGCTCTCTGAGTATTGCAGGGACTAGTAAAATGGGTTGGGGTAAAGATGGAGTTTGGTCCTCTGAATCCTTAAATGCCAACTTAAACGTAGGTGTCTCTCATGGTAGTCTTGAAAATTTTGAGATTTTTGACGATGTCGCCTATTATCTTAAAGAACACAGGTTGATTGCACCTTTAGTAGACCCTAATGACTTGAGGGAGCGGTTGCAAAATATCCAGTTAGATAATTTAGAATCTCCTATTTATATTTCTTCATCTTCAACCACAATACCCAACATAAACATACACTCTTCTGCAATGGATGTTAGTGTAGAGGGGGTACATAGCTTTTCTGGAAAGATCGATTACACCTTAGGGTTTTCTCTAAGGGATTTGCGAAAATCACGAGAAGTGGCGTTTGGAAATATTGAAGATGACGGTCTGGGAAACATGTTTTTTTTAGCCATGGACGGAACGCTTAATGAACCTATATACAGCTACGATAGATCTGCACATAGATCTCATAGAAAAAAGGCTTTTAAGGATGAAGCCGAAAAGATAAAAGAGGCTATTAAAAATGCTGGGGATTCTGAGGAAACGCAGAAAAAAAAGAAGAAAAAAAAATCTAATGATCTCAACGATATCGATGATGAGGATTTTTAGCGAGACCTTTATTCCAAACTGTATATTTGCGATTATACAAAATGCTCATCCATGAGTCGTAAAAAGTACATAAGCCTAGAAGAGCTCGTGAGCCAGCTTGATAATAACGTGAGAGATTTAAAGATCGGTAAATTATCCACCGAAGAAATCATAGAAATGCATGCCTTATCTCGAAGTCTGTATGAGCGAATTACTGTTTTGCGCTATAAAGCTTTTGAAACCGTTTCTCAGAATGGGGGAGAAGGTGAGAATATCATAAATTCTGGAATAGATGAGGAAAGTGAAAAATCTCAAACGGATTTAATTTCTTCTATTGAAGAAGTAACCGGTGCTCCTCCTAAAAAAGCGAATTTAAAAGTAAGAAGTTTGGCCGAAAGTCTACAATCAGCACCCCTCAACTCTATAGGTGAAGGTCTTACTATATTAGATCGAGCTAATTTCACATCTACTTTATTTTCGAATGATAATATAAAATTTAATGATATGTTAGATCTCGTAGATCAATGTAATAACATTAAAAGTGCAGAAAAAGTTTTCAATTCAAGCATCAAAACAAGAGGGACAAGTAATGAAATTGAGGCCGCTTTAGACTCGTTTTACAAACGAATAAACAGGCGATTCCAGTCATGAATAAAGGTCAGTTATTTGTTGTGCCAACGCCCATAGGGAATCTTAAAGACATTACTGAAAGAGCCCTTGATGTGCTTCGTTCAGCAGATTTAATCCTAGCAGAGGATACAAGAACTACTGGGAAGCTTTTACGTCACTATGATATTGAAAGGCCCATTCGGTCCTTCCATCTGCACAATGAGCATAGAGCTGTGGACGCTATTGTAGACCAAATTCATTCAGGGCTTATCTACGCACTGTGTTCCGATGCTGGAACCCCAGCAATTTCTGATCCAGGGTTTTTACTCGTTCGAGCTTGTGTTGAAGCAGATATTCATGTCAGCTGTCTACCTGGCGCGACAGCTTTCGTCCCAGCTCTAGTCGTTTCAGGTTTACCCTGTGATCGTTTTATTTTTGAAGGGTTTTTGCCACATAAAAAAGGAAGGCAAAAAAGGCTGTTATCAATTCTTGAAGAATCTCGCACTTCCGTGCTTTATGAAAGTCCACACAGGGTGGTTAAGTTGCTTGAAGAGATTATTAAGTACGAATGTGGCGACAGGCGCATTGTACTTTGCCGCGAAATCTCTAAACTTCACGAGGAAGTTGTCAGAGGGAGTGTTCGAGAAGTGCTTGCACGATTTGTGGAAAAAGCTCCCCGAGGAGAGTTTGTCGTAGTGCTGGGAGGAAAGTAATTTTATTAAAATATCACTTTCTGGATGTCCGAGACTCTCTTAATCGCAACAAGCTTAAGGCCTTCAGGAACTAATGGGGTTTTTCCATGACCACTCACTAACATTCGTTTCATTCCCAATCGAGCAGCTTCTGACATTCTTTCTTCAAGTCTAGCTACCGGTCTGATTTCACCACTTAATCCCACTTCTCCAGCGTAACAGGTGTCACGATCGAGAGGAAGGTCCAAACTTGATGATAGAATTGCTGCAACCACCGCTAAGTCGTTTGCAGGATCTTTTATCTTGAGACCTCCAGCTAAATTTAAAAACACATCAAATGAGCCCAACTTAAAGCCACAACGTTTTTCTAAAACAGCAAGGAGCATATTTAACCTGCGCAAATCAAATCCAGTTCCCGATCTCTGCGGTGTCCCGTAAACAGCCGTACTTACAAGAGCCTGCATTTCAATAAGAAGAGGTCTGGCTCCTTCAAGAGCTACGGAAATTGCAGATCCACTTGATGCTTCGCCTGCTTCGCCTAGCAATACTTCACTTGGATTTTCTACAGCTTTTAATCCATCACCAAGCATCTCATAAATACCCAACTCAGATGTGGTACCAAATCTATTTTTTGCAGCCCTAAGCATTCTATAAGCATGATTGCGATCCCCTTCAAACTGAAGAACTACATCAACCATATGTTCAAGTACTTTTGGGCCAGCTATAGACCCTTCTTTAGTAATATGACCCACTAAGAAAACTGGGAGCGCATGTGCTTTTGCATGAGCGGTTATGGCTGCTACTGATTCCCTGATTTGAGAAACTGACCCAGGGGCACCATCAATTTCAGGTTGATCTAAAGTTTGAACTGAATCAATAAATAACAAAGAATAATCTTCTTCCTTTAGGGCGCTTAAAACCAGTGGAACCCTGGTTTCAGGAAGGACCATTAAGTCAGATGGCACCTTGCCAATACGCATCGCTCTCATACGAACCTGTTCAGGACTTTCTTCGCCACTTACATATAAAACCTTCTTGCCAAAGCTGCTCACCATCATGGCAACTTGAAGCATTAATGTTGATTTTCCTATTCCTGGCTCACCGCCAAGAAGTATCAGGGAGCCCGGAACAACACCTCCCCCTAAAACTCTGTCCAACTCCACTTCGCCAGAAGAAAGTCGTGTGATTTTATCTGTACTAACTTCAGCAAGTGGCATTACTCTTGGTCTAAGAACTCCGCCAGTAACCCCTTCAGCATACCTATGTGTTCGTTTTCCTGAATCGGCTATCGTTTCAGCTACAAGCGTGTTCCAAGCTTGACAACCTGGACATTTTCCCACCCATTGTGATGTCGATGCTCCGCAATCTGAACAGGTATATTGGGTGCGTACTTTTGCCAAATTTGTTGTCTCTCAAATAATATTAGCGGAAAATACTTACCGTGCCCTGGTGTTCGAAACCATTTGGAAGAAGCAAAGTGTACCAATACGTTCCATCAGCAGCATCATCCCCGAACCAAGCCGATTCATTTTGGTAGTTAAAATCTTCGTAAATGAGATTACCCCATCTATCAAATATTCTTACAATTACATCATCATAATTTTCCAGACCTTCAATCTCAAATTTCTGATTTAGCTCATCCGCATTCCTAGGAGTGAATACGTTGGGAATCGTGATTTCACAATAATCTACTTCTACATCAACTTCCCAAAGTAATCCACCTGGAGCGCACGGATTAGCAAGAGTTCCTTGCATTGTTAACACCTGTCCCCAACAATCCTCTGGGAACTGCCAGCTAGTAAGCGTTTCAGCCTCGTCATTCCCGAAATGAATATATTCACCATTGCAAACTGTTGACCAAGATATATCGCTATATGGAGGCCCTGGTTGTATCCCATTCAAGTCAAAAGTATAGGGAATCTCTGGACACATCGTGATGATATCGTCAAGCTGAGCCGATATAACACCATTAACATCTGGGTTTATCGTGGGTAGCTGTCCTATAAACAAGAAGACACAGTGTTCTGTTACCCCACAGCCATAAGGGTCTTCAATATCTACGCATATTTGTGATCCGTTATAAGCCCAAATTGGGTTTCCATCTTCGTCGAAAAGCAAGTTGCCTTGTGTGTCTGTCGCCTGTAAATCTTCAGCTATTGTCCAAGTTGTGCCCGTTGAGCCATCAGGCCACGTAGCTGTATATTGATCGCTAGGAAGATCTAAATCAATTGTTACAAACTCACCTGGATCAATACCTAAGCCGTCACAATCACTTACTACTCCTCCTGCTTCTGCAGCAAAAACACCGTCTATTTGGCTTACAATATCAACAAATCCACAATCAGAATCCCCATTGGGAAAACACTCGTTTGTTACAGTAACGCAGTAAGATCCTGTTGCGTTTACTTCAAGTTCATCGTCGCCATCGATCGCACCACCATTCCAAGTCCAATCGTAATCAAAATCATAATTTTCATCGCCTTCAATGGGGTCAATCGTGATAGAATCATCTTCATCACATAGGAACATGCTATCGATAAGTGGTGAAAATTGAGATGTCACCTCTACCTGAGCCTCATCTGACCCGCATCCATTTTCAATTTCAACTACAATAATAACCTCTGTGTATTCGTCATAATTGTACTCATTAAATAGCACATCGTCCGTTCCTGGATAGGGCCAATTAATCGTCGCCGCTCCTCCTGCGTCTGTAGTGTCCGCAACTAAGTCCAAATCTTCTCCTTCACATAAGAAAACTTCTGTTTCATTTAATGTTATGGTTGGCGGAAGGGTGACCTCAACATCATAGCAATATGGTATGTTACAATTTTCCTCATAAAAACAAAGCTCATACATCCCATACTCCGTAGGAGCCCATAAAGTGTTATACTGAAGTTCGTCCTCAAACCAAGAAGTGCCTGGTCCACTTGTCTCTTCCCAAACTCCAAAGGCTTCTTGTGTAGCACATTGTGCGTCTGAAGTGTAAATTATTCCAGAAGAAAGATTGTTAATTTCCGTTAGATTTTGACTATTGCTACAGTTGTATACTTGGACTTGGTTGTTCATGTCGTTATCAACATCTGCGGAGATATATTCAACCTCAATAAAGTCTCCAAAAACAATAGGATACGCAAAATTATCAAAAGTGCTATTCGTTAAAGTTAGAGTTGTAACAACTTCTCCATTTACATACACATTGATAAAGCTTCCCTCCCATCCCAAATCATTTGATGAAATCAGATATATATTTAAATCTCCTTCGTCAGAACTTGAAAACCCTCCCTCAAATGCTATTGTATCAAGACCTGTACACATCGGTGGAATCGTAACATCTGGAATTGTTGAATCTACTCCATCCACTAAAAAAACACGTTGTCCGAAACACCCGCCAGCATCTTCTACTAAAAGCCTATACATCCCAGGCGCAAGCCAAGCCTCGTCACCATTTGTCCCTACTTCATAAACCTCACCTCCAAGTCCATTCCAATCAGCCTCCCACTCATAACTAACGTATAAATTGTCAGGATCAAGGACAGATACATAAGCGGTATCATCAGAGCAAATAACAAGTGGTAATGGTTCAATATTCGGTAAATAATATGGGGTCTGAACTATTTCAAAAGTTTGTGAAACTGAGCACCCAACATCTAGGTTACCTGTCACTACAATGGCTCCGCCGAAAGGTATAGTCGCAACGTTACCATCAGTAAATTGACTACTTAGATTCCATGAAAAACTGTCAAAATTACCCAATGCTGTGATTTCTGTTGCGGAGCCAGCGCAAATAGCTAAATTCCCTTCAATTGTCAACTCTGGCAACGTCACGTCTAGTACTTCTATAACCATCGTTAGGGCAGTTACTGATGATGGTGTTCCATCATCGGTAGCGACAATCTCTATTGTACTAATCCCTGCCTCGTTGCCTTGAAATATCCCACTCAAACTTGCCGTTTCTCCATCAATGATACCAAAATCTGTAATCGAGTTTCCAGGGGAAAGGTTTTGGATAACATCAAGCGTAACAAACTGGCCTGGTTCAGGTCCAAGAAAATTTACTCCAATATCAAAGGTTTGATCCAAACATATAGTAATTGTATCACATCCAATATTCTCGGTCGGAACTGGCGGAAGATTCGTGCTTGAAACAGCTGTATTGATATCGAAGAATTTGAAATCAAGCCAGTTTATCCCATCATCAAAACCTGGTCCAACACCATAAGGACCATTGTATGTGTCATCTAAAAGATTAAATCTCCCAAATTGCACGTGAGGTCCAATAGCATCTGTTGACGCTTGGTCTGCTCCTGTAACTCCTGGAGCATCGCCACAGCAACCACCACTTCCACCTATATCTCCATGAGCCCAATTCATATCTAAATAACATACCTGCGCATTGTTTCCGTCACCAATTATGCCACCATTAGGCGTAATAATGATTTGGTAGCTGTTTGTAAGGTCGAAGTGGTTGTTGTAATAACCTACTTCAACATAATTTACATATACCGCATCTTGAGTTACTTTATACATTATTTCACCCACAGAACGGTTGTCAGTATCCTGCCAGTAACCCGAAATTTGATTGTACTCAGCTTCTGGAAAGCCTGTGGGAGTCCAGTCTATTACATCTCCCCCAAAAGAAATCATTCCTTTTGAATTAATGTAAAACTCTTCATAAACATCTCCATAAAGTTCAAAGGTCCATCCAGGGAAAGAGATTGGCGAAGAGGAGCAATCAACATCCCATCCGGCTCCTCCTTGAGAAAACCATTGTTCTTCACCTGGCTGCAATCCACCAAGCCCTGGAGGTGGAACTAATGTAGTATAAGTTGCATCTGGCTCAACCCAGCAACCACAATCACTTTGAAGAACTTTCGCTTGTCTTTCTATTTTCCGTTTATCGCGATCATCTGAAAATGATGCCTTAAAGTTACTTAATGTCTCAAGATATGCATTCTCATCAAAGCCTTCCCATGCTCTAACAACTTCCCATTCGTCACGAGTCATGTTGATTACAGCGTGATTGAATCCACCATAGGAATCGATGATTTTTTCAGCACTTTTCTGAGCTGTGAAATCTATATTACTCTGAGCCACAACATTAGGTGATGCAATGGCAATAATACAGCATAAAATAAATGTGTTATAAAGGAATCTAATCATTGTAAATCTTGCATTTAACAGATGTAAATATACGACTAGTGTGCATCGTATAAAACTATTTAGTGGATAACACCTATTAACGACTTATTTTTGCGCCACGCCGAGTGTTTTAGACGCTAAAACAGGCCACAAATGAAACGCATTAGAAATTTCTGTATTATCGCCCATATTGATCATGGGAAAAGCACTCTAGCTGACAGGCTACTTCAAGAAACTGGTGCTATTACTGAGCGTCAAATGCAAGAGCAAACACTCGACGATATGGACCTTGAGCGTGAAAGAGGGATTACCATCAAGAGTCACGCCATACAAATGCAGCACAACCACACCGACGGTGAGCAGTATATTTTAAATCTAATTGACACGCCAGGGCATGTGGATTTCTCATACGAGGTGAGCCGTTCAATCGCTGCTTGCGAAGGAGCTTTATTAATCGTAGATGCTACTCAAGGCATCGAAGCCCAAACCATTTCCAACCTCTACCTCGCGCTTGAACACGACTTAGAAATAATTCCTGTTCTCAATAAAATGGATCTCGACTCGGCTGATCCTGAAGAAGTGGGCGACCAGATTATAGATCTTATCGGTTGTGACAGGTCTGACATCATACCAGCTTCGGGAAAATCTGGGTTAGGTGTTCAGGATATTCTTAAAGCTGTTGTGGAAAAAGTGCCTGCTCCTAAAGGTGATGCTGACGCGCCTTTTCAAGCGATGGTTTTCGATTCTGTTTTCAATAGTTTTAGAGGAATTATTGCTTATTTCCGTGTGGTTAATGGAACTATCCATCGACGCGAAAAAGTAAAATTTCTCTCCACAGATAAAGAATATATCGCAGATGAAATCGGAGTTTTAGGGCTTGATTTAATCCCTAAAGACACTTTAAGTATTGGTGATGTTGGGTATATCATTTCTGGTATTAAGGAAGCGAAAGAAGTTAAAGTAGGCGACACATTAACTACATTTACAAACCCTTGTGCTGAGGCCGTAACCGGATTTGAAGATGTCAAACCTATGGTTTTTGCTGGGCTATACCCAGTGGACACTGATGATTACGAAGAGTTGAGGTTTTCTATGGAAAAACTCCAACTCAATGACGCCTCTTTGGTTTTTGAGCCTGAAAGTTCCGCTGCCCTAGGCTTTGGATTCCGCTGTGGATTCTTAGGGATGCTTCATATGGAAATCGTACAAGAGCGACTCGAAAGAGAATTTAACATGACTGTCATCACAACAGTCCCTAACGTGAGCTACATAGCCCACCTGCCTAATGGAACCCAGCAGGTTATAAACAACCCGTCTGATCTTCCCGAAAACAGAGGTTTAATTAAGGTTGAGGAGCCTTTTATTAAAGCTCAAATCATCACCAAATCCGATTATATCGGCACAGTAATGAACCTATGCATTCAAAAACGTGGTGATCTCGTAAGTCAAGTTTATCTCACCTCTGATAGAGTTGAGCTTACTTTCAGCATGCCGCTAGGTGAAATTGTTTTCGATTTTTATGACAAACTCAAGAGTATTTCTCGTGGATACGCATCCTTTGACTATTTCCCTGACGGATATAAAGAGTCCAACCTTGTCAAACTTGACATCCTACTCAATGGAGATCAGGTTGACGCTCTCTCTGCTCTAATCCATAGAGATCACGCTCATTCTTTCGGAAAACGTATTTGTATCAAGCTAAAAGAACTTATTCCTCGACAACAATTTATGGTTGCAATTCAAGCTGCTATCGGTGCTAAAATCATCGCACGTGAAACCATTAGCGCTGTCCGTAAAGATGTTACAGCTAAATGCTACGGTGGAGATATTACACGTAAACGTAAGCTCCTGGAGAAACAAAAGAAGGGTAAAAAACGAATGAGACAAGTCGGTTCTGTCGAAGTACCTCAATCAGCGTTCTTGGCAATTTTAAAGCTCGACTAGAATACCCCCTACGATTTCCTTAGTGAGTCTTTTCCGCTAGCATTTTTATTTGCAAGCTGTCCACATGCCGCATCAATATCTTTACCTCTCGATCTGCGCACATTTACGATCAAATTACGCTCTTCAAGGAAATCTTTAAAAGCATCAACCTTTGCAGAATCTGCTTGCTGAAATCGTCCATCATCAATAGGATTATACTCAATAATATTTATTTTACATGGTACATTTTTACAGAAAACAGCTAATTCCTGAGCATCTTCTATACAGTCGTTAAAATCTCGGAAGATGATGTATTCAAACGTTACTCTAGACCCCGTTTTTTCATGAAAATATATTAAAGCTTCGGCAAGGGAATCTAGATTATTCGAATCATTTATTGCCATGATCTCGGAGCGTTTCTTGTCGTTGGCTGCGTGGAGACTCAATGCGAGATTAAACTTCACTTCATCATCACCCAATCGCTTTATCGCCTTAGCAATTCCAGCCGTACTTATTGTGATTCTTCGAGGCGACATCCCAAGACCTGGCGTTCCGCAAATTCTTTTTACACTTTCTAATACATGTTTATAATTAAGTAGAGGTTCTCCCATGCCCATATAAACAATATTCGAGAGATTAGATCTCTCCCTTTCACGAGCTATAGTTGCTATCATTTCAACCTGATCGTACATCTCGGCAGCAGTGAGATTCTTCATGAGTTTAAGCCTACCTGTTGCACAAAAGTCACAGGCTAGGCTACATCCCACCTGAGATGAAATACACGCCGTTGTCCTTGATTTCGTTGGAATCAAAACCCCCTCTATAATGTTTAAATCTCCGGGCTTGACCGTATCTACTTTGAATGCACATTTAACCGTCCCATCTCTGCCAATCTGCTGTTCGCTTAATTCAATTCTCTTTAAGCTAAATTTTTCTGCTAATTCCTCTCGGAAATTTTTTGACAGACTCGTCATTTCCTCAAATGATCCTGCCGATTTAGACCATACCCAATCTTCCAGCTGCTTAGCCCTAAACGGTTTTTCCCCCATAGCCACAACCTCGTCATGCAATTCCTTACTATCTAATGTTCGAATATCCTTGAGCATTGCGCAAAAGTACTCCTAACTTGATATCAAAATATGCATTCGTTGTTTTAACTCTTCTCTTTTTCTAACAGCCATAGGGATTTTTTTTTCGCTCTCTAAAGTTATAGAGTGAGATCTATAATTACATGTATGAATATAATTTAGACGAACAATCTGAGATTTGTGTACTCTAAAAAATGTTGGGTCATCAAGTATTGCTTCAACTTTCTTTAAGTTTTTTGAAATGGTTATTATTCTTCCTGATATTAAGTGCAGCGTAGCATAACTACCGCACGCTTCTATATGCTGAATATCATCGTGCTTAACGAAGTGTCTCTTGCCTAATGTAACAATTTCAAAACGACGTGGAGCTGGAGGAAGTGCCCCTTGGCCGGGTTTTCTTTTGTGATAATAATGCATTAATATCCTTCTTGTGCATGCTTTAAGATCATCGTTATCTATGGGCTTAAGAAGAAAGTCAAACGCTCTTTGTCTCAGAGCTAGCATATTCATTAAAAGAGGTCGCAAAAACAACATAGAAATCTCTATCCTGATATGTCTCGATTAATTCTAGGCCTGATTCATAAGGCATCTGAATATCTAAAAAAACAACATCCGGTGAATAATTATCTATATAGGATCTAGCTTCAGCGGCACTAGATGCAGTCGCAACTACGTTAAGTGAAGGGCAAGTGTTTTCTATTTGTCGACAAAGATGAGCTCTTGCTGGGGCTTCATCATCAACGACAAGTACATTCAAATTCCGGCGCATGATTGTTGTTTTTCTAAAGAAACTAAAACAATTCAAACCGTTCAAAACCCTTTTGTAAACGTTAGCCGTGAGTTTATATCTGTAGCAAATTGCGAACTGCTTGCAGATAAATATACACCTTATCTCTTAAGTGTCTCTCCCATATAGCGTTAATCTACCTCATTCCACTCAAAAAGCGTTTGTAGATGTCTCTTTAAAATCAGTTTCACTTCATTGAGAGAAATTTTTCTACCGACTTCTCTTGTGAGAGATGTGACTCCTCTATCCTTAATTCCACATGGAACAATTAAGTCGAAAAAGTCTAGATCTGAATCAACATTGAGGGCCAGACCATGCATGGTAACCCAGCGCGAAGCTTTTACTCCAAATGCACAAATCTTTCTTGCTTGGAGTCCTGCTTCAAAATCTACCCAAACACCGGTAAGTCCATCAATTCTTCCTGCCTCAACTCCGAATTCAGCACATGTTTTTATTACCGCTTCTTCAAGAAAGCGAAGGTATTTGTGAATGTCTGTAAAGAATTGGTCTAAATCTAAAATAGGGTAGGCTACAAGTTGACCTGGGCCATGATAAGTTATGTCCCCTCCCCTATTTATTGGAAAGTAATCCACTCCTAACTCCGCTAATCTCGTTGGGCTTACAATGACATTCTCTGCATCACCGCTTCTGCCTAATGTCAGAACATGGGGATGTTCTACAAATATTAAACGACTCGTTGGAGCGGGTGACGTCTCTTTCTCGTCTTTAATTAAAGCATCACGAGTGGCAAGTTTTTGAGAAATTACATTCTTGAACAGCTCCTCTTGATAGTCCCAACAAGGCTTATAACGCATTAAACCTAAATCTTCAAACTGAAGGTTTTTCATCACCCATTAAAGGATT
>DBBW01000003.1:0-138036 GCA_002292405.1 Flavobacteriales bacterium UBA974 | reverse complement strand
CATTCTAAATCTTGAGCGAATATTATCCTCTGGAGTGCGTATTATTATTGCAACATGTTTCTCCGTCCCGGAATCCCAACCAACTAATTCGTTGTGATTCATTTCTGGTAACACGTGAGTATTAACTAATAATTTAGAGTTCTCATTCAATTGTTGACGCATTCTTGTGGCAATACCGCCAGTTGAAGTATCCGAATAAATCATTATTATTTTATTCTCAACTAAATCAGCTAATGAACCCGCTTGCTCAATAATTGTTTCCACCATTGTATTTAAAAACGCTGGTGAAGACTCTAAATCAGCATACATATTCTCTGAAAAAACGCTAAATTGCTTTAGTGTCCAAGTAAGACCCGTAAACCCTCTTCCAAACTGAGATCTCGGTGGATGTCCACCCGGCATTGTAACAATGGGCCAATCTTTTTCCTTAGCCATTTCAGATAAAACACCTCCAGATGTAACAACAGATATCTTAGCTCCTCTATCGGAAGCAACTTTCACAGCCTCTATCGTCTCCTCTGTATTTCCTGAATAACTACAAGCAACAACAAGCGTAGTTTCACAAACCCATCCTGGAATAGAATAATCTGCACATGACAGTACTGGTATTTTACTGCTTTGAGATAGGATACCTTCAACTATAGCACCTCCGATTCCAGACCCTCCCATTCCGATTATCAATACACCAGATGGTGAAAAATTTTGCGCTACTTTTTTATGTGTGCTATTGTCCTTTTTCGATAAGTCAACAATTGCATCATTTAGTTGTGTTGGGAATTTCTCAATAAGGTCCCTCATATTCGCATCAGCCATTCAAAATGTGTTTTATATTAATCAACCGCGAAGTTAAGCCCTACTTTGATCATTCTACCAGGCAGCATGACATTTCCTATATCGTGAACTTCTATGTCTAATACATTGTCAACTGTAAGGTTCGTATTGAGTTTCCCATTCATATAGTTTTTGGAAATGCTGACCCCAAAAAGTTGCAAAGGCACGAACTCCTCTTCAATCTCATCAACGGGGTTGTAGTATCCTCCTTCTCTATCCTGAAGTGAATACCTAAAGGTTAAGTTAATTTCTCTTCGAAGGACTAACAAAGCCCTCAAATTAAGCTGATGCTTCAGGAAGTCTAATACATAGTTAGACTCAAACCCTGAGCTAGACTCAGAAGCTTTCATCGATGTGTAGTTAGCCTTAATATAGTTTCCGTTAACACTTTTCAATTTCAAAGAAGTCTCCATTCCTGTGAAAGTAACCTCTCTTAAATTGGTTGCTCTAGTAGTGTCCTCTCCTGAAAAACGAACCCAGTCAATTAAATTGTGACCCTGTCTTATGAATAACGCCTGCTCAAAAGAGAGGGACAGTATTTCATTAATCTCTAATGCCGATCTTATGCCTGTTTCAAAATTATCAGACCACTCTGGTTGAAGGTCAATGGATCCTTGTGCTCCTCCTATGTTATAATACAAATCTGTAAAGGAAGGTTGTCTCATAGATCTGTTAGCAGATCCAAACAAAAGAGCAGATCCTTCGTCTTCAAGTTTCATCGTAAGAGACGCTCCTGGTAAAATAAATGTCCCGAAAACACCTTTTATGATACCTCCAGTAATCGTTGTAGCAAAACGTCCAGCCGAAAACCTATGAGAAATAGCTAACTCATTGGTGGTTCTAGAGTCCCCTTTTGTGAGAACAGTGTCTCCTTCAAGGGCACCTTCTAATGTACCTAGTACGTTACTGAAAATAGATTCATTTCTGATATCAAACCTAAAAGCGGTAAATCCAAGCGATCCATCGTGCACTGCACTACCGCTAACTGCTTTTGTATGACTTTTATGGCGATTGGGGCCGTGATACCAACTTGCTCCTGGGGCGTAAAGTGCTGCTGTATCTCCGTTCATAACGTAAAAACCGTCAGCCGTATTTTCGTAAAAACCATCCGATTCGCGGAATAACTCAAACACATCATTGTGGTTTCTTATATGGAAGGCTCCTTGCAATTTTAGATTGCCATAACTCTGCTCCCATGCAAGTTGGGATTGTAATGTTTCTGTTTCTTCGTATTGAGTAGGGTACGATGCTGTGTAGAAATTTTGAGCACCGAAAGCTTTATTTGCAGAACTTATTGAGAAGTTAAACAGACCGACTTCGTGAATTAAACTAGAAGAATAAGAAGCAATCATCATACTGGCATCTGTGTTTTCAACGTAGCCCGTAGTTGAAAGTCGACTTACAGCAAAGCGATGCCTGTAATTCTGAGATCCGAAGTCCACAGTAGATTTAATTCTTAGCATGCCAAATGATCCTGCCTTTATGGAAGCAAATGCTTTATTTTCTCTTCCAGGACCTGTGAATATTGATACCGTTCCAGAAAGAGCTCCTGTACCTAAAAATGGAGAAGAACCACCCTTAAGAACTTCGATTCTCGAGATATCCTCAACATCGAATGTTACATCCATTAGATGATGTGCAGTATGGGGGGCGCTCCATCTGACACCATTAATGATCAGCGCTGTCTGCTCAAACGATCCGCCACGTATCGAAAGGTCTGTCTGAATTCCGAAAGCTCCTCGTTCTCTTAAATCAAAGCCCGCAACGCCTTCAAGTGCTTCCCCAAGAGAAATTGAAGCTGCGTTTATAATTTCCTGAGGTAAAATTATCGAAATTGAACGTGGTGCTTCTTTAGGGGATAGGTCACCGGTGCAGGTTGAAACAACAACTTCTGGGATGGAAACATAGGGAAGAGAGTCTATTTGGGCTGTAATAGATTGGAAGAAAATAGCCTTAAACACTACTAAAATAATTGAGTTAATCTTCATAATTATTGCACAATTTGTGGGTTTAATAAGACGATATAAAACTAAGTTAAAAGCTTGAAAAATTGTCACAGTAATGCCACGTTTAGAGGCGTATCTTTGCAGCATGATTAGGAGCGAACAAGAGCAAGTTAGATTAGGATCTTTAAAGCAACTACGGGACCTTGGAATTAACCCATTCCCTGCCGAGGAGTTCATCGTAAGTCACAGAAGTACAGACCTTAAAAATGACTTTAATGAAGGTGTTGAGGTGAGCTTGGCCGGAAGGATGATGAGCCGACGTATTATGGGTAAAGCCTCTTTCGCTGAGCTTAAAGATGCTCAAGGCAGTTTTCAACTTTACCTTAACCGAGACGAGATTTGTCCGGGTGAGGATAAAACACTTTACAATTCAGTATTTAAGAAGCTCCTCGATAGAGGTGACTTTATCGGAGTAAAAGGAGTAACTTTTCTTACGAAAGTGGGTGAGCCATCTGTGAAAGTTCTCGAATTCAAGGTCCTTTCAAAAGCTATCCGCCCTCTCCCAGCCGTGAAGACTGATGAGGAAGGAAATGTACACGACGCTTTCTCTGATCCAGAGCTTAGATACAGGATGCGTTACGTTGACCTCTGCGTAAATGACAAAGTGAAGGATACATTTATTGCTAGAAATAAGATCATTAGAGCTCTGAGGGAGGCTTTCTATAACGAGGGTTGGCTTGAGGTTGACACTCCTGTTTTACAAGCTATACCCGGAGGAGCTGCCGCTCGTCCTTTCTCAACTCACCACAACGCACTAGACATCCCCCTTTACCTGAGAATTTCGAATGAACTATACCTAAAAAAACTCATCGTTGGTGGGTTTGAGGGTGTTTATGAGTTCTCTAGGAACTTCAGAAATGAGGGTATGGATAGAACGCACAATCCTGAATTTACAATTCTCGAACTATATGTTGCTTACAAGGATTACAACTGGATGATGAAGATGATGGAGAACCTATTTGGTGACGTAGCAAAGTCAGTCCATGGTAAATCGAAAGTTGTTTTAGCGGGTCAAGAATTAGATTTCACGCCTCCATACGCACGTGTAACTATGCGTGATGCTATTCTGGAGCATACTTCTTTTGATATTGACAATCTTGATGAAACGGGGCTTAGAAATGCTTGTAAAACACTTGGAATTGACGTTGATGCTTCTATGGGGCGTGGTAAACTCATTGATGAGCTATTCGGCGAGAAGTGCGAGCACCGCTATATCCAACCAACATTCATCACGGACTACCCAGTTGACATGTCTCCACTCACGAAAACGCATCGTGACAAGCCTGGTTATACTGAGCGATTCGAGCTTTTTATAAATGGTACTGAGATTGCTAACGCTTACTCTGAGTTGAATGACCCTATCGACCAGCTTGAGCGATTCGAGGCTCAGGCTAAGCTTGCTGAACGAGGTGATAATGAAGCAATGTTCATTGATCAGGACTTCCTGCGTTCACTTGAGTTTGGTATGCCTCCGACAAGCGGTGTGGGTATAGGTGTTGATAGGCTTGTTATGATGCTTACAGACCAAACCTCAATACAAGAAGTCCTGCTCTTCCCTCAAATGCGACCTGAGCAATTCTAATCAAACAATTCAATTACTAGAAATGGCCAACCCCTCTACAGATCAAATAATCGAAGTTCTAAAAACTATTTTCGATCCTGAAATTCCCGTAGATATTTACGAATTGGGGCTTATTTACGAAGTGAAAATTTCCGATGATGGCGTTGTCCTGATCGACATGACTCTAACATCTCCTAACTGCCCAGTGGCTGAGAGTATGCCTAAGGATGTCGAGGATAAAGTAGCCGCAATGGATGGAGTCAAGAGTGCAAAAGTTGAGATCGTTTTCGATCCGCCTTGGACTCAGGATATGATGAGCGAGGAGGCAAAGCTTGAGTGTGGGTTTCTATGAAATCAACAAATTCAAAGGCGCCAACTCGCGGTATAGCGATTCTCGGATCAACAGGCTCTATAGGCACCCAAGCTCTCGATGTAATACGTGAGCAATCTCAATTCCTTCACGTAGAAGTTCTTTCTGCCGGAAGAAATGCTGACCTTTTGATTAAACAGGCTCTCGAGTTTAAGCCTAACGCCGTCGTAATTGCTGAGCCTTCTCTAAGAGATAAAGTATTTCATGCCTTATTTGACGAAGGAATTAAGGTCTACTGTGGAGACGAGGCTCTTGTCCAAGTCGTAGAAATGGAAGGCATATATATGGTGCTAACCGCCCTTATGGGCGCTGCGGGATTACGTCCTACCCTGAGTGCAATCAAAGCTGGTAAACACATCGCGTTAGCGAACAAAGAAACCATGGTCGTCGCAGGCGAACTCGTAACAGCCGAAGCGCGCAAAGCCGGGATTGACATTCACCCTGTAGATTCAGAACACAGCGCCATTTATCAATGCATTGCTGGTGAATTTCATAATCCCATAGAAAAAATAGTTCTTACTGCATCTGGAGGTCCATTCCGCGGATTCACTTCTGATATGCTTGCAAGTGTAACAAAGGCAGATGCTCTTAAACATCCCAACTGGAGTATGGGGGCGAAAATCACCATCGATTCTGCATCTATGATGAACAAAGGTCTTGAGGTGATTGAGGCGAAGTGGTTATTCGATCTAAACAAAGACCAAATAGATATCATCGTTCACCCTCAATCAATCATCCACAGTATTGTTCAATTCGAGGATGGATCTATGAAGGCTCAAATGGGTCTCCCAGATATGAAGCTCCCTATTCAATACGCCCTGACCTATCCGAGAAGGCTTAAGAATACTTTTCCTCGATTCGATTTCTTAGACTACCCCTCTCTTACATTTGAAAAGCCCGATTTTAAAGCGTTCCGCAATCTCAATCTCGCATTTGACGCTTTGGCAAAAGAAGGTAATGCTCCTGCTGTTCTTAATGCAGCAAATGAAGTCGCTGTAGCTCGATTTCTTAATGATCAAATCGCATTTGTACAGCTTCCTGATGTTGTCGAATACGCCCTTAGTCGGGTTAGCTACCAATCAAAACCAGATCTAGAAGCTTATCTCGAATCAGACAAAGAAGCGAGGGCTTTCGCCTTAGAATTTTAAGGGCTATGGCTTTTGTTTAGAGTCTGAAATATTCAGATTGTCATTATATCATTCTCTTTAGTATCTAACATCTCCTCTATCTTCTTTGTGTAGGAGTTCGTCAAATCCTGTACTTGTGACTCCCCTGTCTTGTGCATGTCCTCGCTAAGTCCATCTTCCTTAGCTAATTTAAGTAAATCATTAGCGTCTTTACGAGCATTCCGTATAGAAACTCTCGCGGCCTCTCCTTCGCTCCTCGCTCGTTTGAAAAGTTCAACTCGCCTTTCCTCTGTAAGAGGTGGAACGTTGATAATTAAAACTTCACCATTGCTCATAGGGTTTAATCCCAGATTAGCGTTGATTATGCCAGTAGCAATTGGATCAAGCATCGGTTTTTCCCAAGGCTGAACAACAATCGTTCTAGCATCTGTAGAATTTACGTTTGCAACCTGATTTATAGGTGTCATCGTGCCGTAATAGTCAATTTTAACGCTATCTAACATCGCTGGATGGGCTTTTCCTGCTCTAACTTTTCTGAGCGATCCTGTCAAGCGATCCATTGCTTTGTCCATTAAGTCTTTGGCCTCGTCTAGCGCCATGTCTATCGCTTCTTGCATATCCTTCTTTATTAACTGCCAGTACTATTTGACTATCGTTCCAACTTTCTCTCCTTTTGCAACTTTAAGTAGGTTTCCTGTTTTATTCATATCAAAAACAACAATAGGAACGTTGTTTTCGTTGCATAGGGTGAAAGCTGTCATGTCCATTACTTTAAGTCCTTTTTCGAAAATCTCTTCAAAACTTATCTCCTCATACTTCGTCGCAGAAGGGTCTTTCTCTGGATCCGATGTATAAATCCCATCCACTCTTGTGCCTTTTAAAATCACATCCGCATCTATTTCTACGGCTCTTAAAGCGGCGGCTGAATCTGTTGTGAAAAATGGATTTCCTATTCCGGCGCCAAATATGACTACTCTGCCTTTTTCAAGGTGTCGAAGAGCTCTTCTACGAATAAATGACTCCGCTATTTGCTTAATTTCAATTGCTGTTTGCAAACGTGTATCCACCCCGATTTGTTCTAAAGAACTTTGTAGAGCCATGGCATTGATAACAGTTGCTAACATGCCCATATAATCTCCTTGAGTACGTTCCATGCCGCCTTCTTCAGCTTGAACCCCTCTAAAAATATTACCACCGCCTATAACGATAGCAACTTCTACACCAGTATTTACTAAAGCTTGAATTTCACTCGCATAAACTGCAAGTCTTTCATTATCGATGCCGAATTGCTTTTCTCCCATGAGAGATTCTCCACTCAGCTTAAGAAGGATTCTTTTATACTTCATTGCAGTCGCAATATCGGTCAAAGAAAATACTCTACAAACAAAAGAAGGACGCAGTAGCGTCCTTCTTTAAGTTTAGTTATTATTAAGGGGCTCTAATTCAGATTTCTTAGCTTAAAGCGATACGGCTGAAACTTTCAACCTTAGCCCCTGGGCAAGTAGAAGCTACATATTGAGCAACTGTTAGCTTGTTGTCTTTAATGAATGGCTGATTTACAAGCGTTACTTCTTTATACCATTTATTAAGACGTCCAATAGCAATCTTATCCGCCAATTCAGCTGGCTTTCCTTCTTGGATAGCTAAATCTCTTGCGATTTCCTTTTCTTTAGCAATTAGGTCCTCTGGAATTTGTGATTGATCAACTGCAACAGGAGCCATCGCAGCTGCCTGCATAGCAACATCGCGCCCAACTCCAGCATCTACAGATCCACTAAACCCAACTACTGTAGCTAAACGGTTTCCTGGGTGGATATATGAAGCTACAGTTTCTCCCTTGGAGATATTAAATCCCCCAATTTCAATAAGCTCTCCAATTTTTCCAGTTTCGTCGATGATTCTATCTGCAACGGTAATGTCAGATCCAGGAAATTTCTTCGCAAGAAGCTCATCCTTAGACTCACAGCTATCAGCAATAGCAAGATCTATTAAAGTTTGAGTTAAAGAAATGAAGTCTGCATTCTGTGCAACAAAGTCCGTCTCACAGTTTAATGACATTACAAGGCCTGTTTTTCCGTCTTTGCTAACTCCTGAAAGAATTACTCCGTCACTTGCTTCACGGTCACTACGCTTAGCAGCAACTTTCTGGCCTTTGAGTCGAAGGATTTCGACAGCTTTTTCGGTATTTCCTTCGGATTCTTCGAGTGCTCTTTTGCAATCCATCATCCCAGCGCCTGTTTGTATACGTAGCGCTTTTACTTCAGCAGCAGTTATGCTCATGATATTATCTGTAAAAAGTGGTGGTGGTAATTAATCTTTTTTCTCTTCCGCAGCAGGCTCCTTAGCAGCAGGCTCTTCAGTAGCAGGCTTTTTAGCAGCAGACTTTTTAATCGTCGGTCTTTTAGCCCTAGGTTTGGTTGTCTTATCAGCCTTTTCTTCCTCTTTAGAAGAAGAATCTTCTGATTCAGAAGCCTCCTCTAATTTAGCAGCAGCTTCTAATTTATCAGCCTCCTCTTTCGCTTTGGCAATTTTCATAGCTTCCGCTTGTGCATCAGCTTCATCTTTTTCTTCTTTACGCTCGTTTAAACCCTCAGCTACAGCTTCAGCAAGTGTACGAGTAATGAGGTCGATTGACTTTGATGCATCATCGTTAGCTGGAATAACAAAATCAACTGGACGAGGATCGCTGTTTGTATCAACAATAGCAAACACTGGAATATTTAGCTTCTTTGCCTCAGCTAAAGCGATATGCTCTTTCCTAACATCAACGATGAATATCGCAGTTGGAAGTCTAGTCATATCAGCAATAGATCCTAAAACTTTATCTAGCTTCTCTCTTTGACGGCTAACTTGAAGACGTTCACGCTTAGATAGAATAGCAAGCGTACCATCCGCTTCCATCTTATCAATCTGAGTCATCTTACGAATAGCCTTACGAATAGTTCCGAAGTTGGTAAGCATACCCCCTGACCAACGCTCAGTGATGTATGGCATGCCTATAGCCTTTGCATGAGTAGAAACGATGTGTTGACCTTGTTTCTTTGTAGAAACAAAAAGAATTTTCTTTCCGCTCTTAGCAATTTGTTTCATTGCGGCTGCAGCTTCGTCAATCTTAACGATGCTTTTATGCAAATCAATAATGTGGATTCCTTTCTTCTCAGTGAAGATGTAAGGCGCCATGTGTGGGTTCCACTTGCGCTTTAGGTGGCCGAAGTGAGATCCGGCTTCGAGCAATTGCTCAAAATTAGTACGAGCCATGTTGTTAGTTTACTTTCCTAGTTTAAAGCAATCCCATAGTAGCCACTTAATTGTGTGAGTCTTTGGAATTTGGATTCTAAACAAATTATTAAAAAAATGAAGAGGTGTCAGGCGGCAGCCATTAACGCTTCGAGAATTGTTCTTTCTTACGAGCTTTCTTCTGTCCGAATTTCTTACGCTCAACCATACGTGGATCACGAGTTGTAAGACCTTCAGCTTTAAGAGTTGATTTATTTTCAGGATCTATTTCTATAAGAGCCTTAGAAATTGCTAAACGTATCGCTTCTGCTTGACCGGTAATACCTCCACCAGCAACGTTTACTTTAATATTGTATTTACCTGCTGTTTCAGTTAGCTCGAAAGGCTGGTTAATCTTGTATTGGAGAGTCCCTGTAGGGAAGTAGTCTTTATAGTCACGCTTGTTGATCGTGAATTTCCCCTTCCCTTCTGAAAGGTAAAGGCGAGCTACTGCGTCTTTACGACGGCCTGATGTGTTAATTACGTCCATGCTTCAGATTAGTGATTGAAAGTGATTGTCTTCGGCTCTTGAGCTTCATGCTTGTGGCTAGGCCCAACATAAACGTGCAAGTTGCGAAAAAGTGCACGACCTAATGTATTTTTAGGTAGCATGCCTCTTACAGCTTCTTCAACCATTGAAAACGGCTTTCGAGCCATAACTTCAGCAGCTGTACGCGTACGTTGACCACCAGGGTAACCGGTGTAACGCATATAAATCTTCTGATCCCACTTCTTTCCAGTAAGCTTAATCTTCTCAGCGTTTATGACAACTACGTAATCTCCGCAATCTGCGTGAGGTGTAAAATTAGGCTTGTGCTTGCCTCGTATAAGTTTTGCAACTTCTGAAGCAATTCTTCCTAGAGTCTGCCCTTCAGCATCTACTAGCAGCCATTTTTTATCGGCATTCTCCTTATTAGCGGAGATTGTTTTGTAACTTAAAGTATCCACAGCGAATGTCTTACGTGTTCGATTTTCCCCAAAATTTAGGGGTGCAAAGATAGTTAACAATGTGGATAACCAAGCCTTTTAGGTGGACAAAAATTACTTTTTCCCATTACTACGCTTCAATTCTAAATCGTAACTGCAAATAAACACGTGCTGAGTCCATGGGTCCGGAGTGTTTATTTGTTGTTCTATTTGGTAACCAAAAGAAACCCAACGACGTTTGGACACTTTGTGCTTAGCCATAAATCTGTATCTAAAATCGCTCTGATAAAACCCTTCCTGAGATGGTTTGAAGAACAATTCAGAATATATAGCCAATCGTAATTTTTTTGAAACCTTATAATACAGGGCAGGACTTAGTCGAAAAGTTTGGTTATAATCGGATTTTAGTTGGTATCGAAATCGTAGTGAGGCGGAAAGATTTGAGAGCAGAGGGCGTTTATATTTTGCAGATATGGTAATACGGCGTAGCGGCTCATCAGCATACTCGTCAGTTCGGGACACGCCGAGTCGGAGTTCTGAGGAGAGCTTCCAATAAGGAGAGAACTCTCTTGAAAGAGTGAAATTCGTAAAGGCTGATCCGAGGCGGGAGGCGTCGTAATCTAAACGGGTTTGGGCTTCTGAGGTGAATTCTAAATTATTAGAAATGTTCTTAGAAATAGAAATGCTAGACCAAATCCCGTAATCTGTCCACTGTCCAAAAATCGATGTAGAGGAGAAGAGGATTGAGAGA
Source organism: Flavobacteriales bacterium UBA974 (assembly GCA_002292405.1). GTDB lineage: Bacteria > Bacteroidota > Bacteroidia > Flavobacteriales_D > Sanyastnellaceae > UBA974. Next base: position 127,187 of record DBBW01000003.1, on the reverse strand, counting down.
AAAACAATCGCAAGCCTGCCCATACTTTTAATACTCGTCATATATTAAGAATGGTGCCGAGGTTACTACATCGTCTCTATCTTCAATTTCAACTTCAAAATAAAATGCTATCTTAGGGAGGGGACTTGCTGTTGATGTAGTGTCCTCTGAGTACACATATAGTGTGTAATTTCCCGTTCTAAGCCAGTTAAAAGCAAATTCGCCATCAGGGTTTGTATCAACTTTATCATCCGGACTTGTGTGATTGCCATAAATGATGTGGACCTCTACATCTGATGCAGGAATGGTGTCGACGGTGGAGGCGGGATTGTTTATTTGGACTCTGCGAATGAGACTAATGGAGCCCTCGATAGAAGCGCTTCCCCCCTCGCCGGGAGTTTTAACGCAAGAAAGAAGAGTAATGGCAATAAAAATTAAAGTCGTGAGATAATGCATCGTTTTCATAGGTGCTAAATTACAATCAAATCGTAACTTGCTCTCGCTTATGCATAATATTGATTCAATCCACGATGTAACGACGCTTCCTTTAGGTGAGGGAAGGCTAGAAGTCGTTTGCGGCCCTATGTTTTCTGGTAAAACAGAAGAGTTGTTAAGAAGGGTAAGACGAGCGGTGATTGCTCATCAACCAACTCTGATAATTAAACCTGCTACTGATACGCGTTACGCAATAGACGAAGTTGTGTCACATGATAAGAATGCGATGCCTTCTAAGGTTGTGACAAAAAGTAGAGATATCTTAACTTCCCTTGAGGTAGATGGTAGAATGGCGTTAGTTGTAGCAATTGATGAGGCTCAATTTTTTGATGATGATTTGCCTGATGTGTGTAATGAACTTGCAAATCGTGGGTTGAGGGTTATTGTTGCTGGACTAGACTTGGATTTTACAGGAAAGCCCTTTGGATGCATGCCACAGCTACTGGCTTTAGCAGAAGAGGTTACTAAGCTTCATGCTGTTTGTACGGAAACAGGGCGTGCTGCACATTTTTCACATAGAATTGCCGGTGGAGATAACACCGTTGAACTCGGTGAAAAAGACCGATATGTCCCGCTTGCTAGACATGCCTTTGTTGTATTCCGTAAAAAAGAAAACTCGAAGTAATTAATGTCTGAAAATACACCTGTTACTACTCTAGAGATTGACCTGGGATGTGTTGCACGAAATCTAAATCGAGTTCGCGAACAAATGAATGGCAAGGGTGTAATTTGTGTGATAAAGGCATTTGGATATGGTACCGATGATATCGCTCTTGCAAAACTTTTACAAAAGCATGGTGTTGAATATTTAGCCGTTTCTTGTGCTGATGAGGGCGTACGATTAAGAGAAGCGGGGGTGACGTCTCGGATCCTGATCCTCAATCCAAACAACAGCACTTTTGATGAATTAGTGGAAAACAACTTAGAGCCAACATTATTGTCTATAAAGCATTTGGAGGCTTATGTTGTTTGGGCTGAGAAGAAAGGGTTGGAAGGTTCACCTGTTCACATAAATATCAACACGGGGATGAACCGCTTGGGGTTTGAGGTGAGTGATCTCTTGGAAATTGAACGAATTATTGTTGAGTCTGATTTAAACGTAGCTACAGTTTATTCTCATTTAGCGGGATCTAATGATCACTGTTTTGACGGAAAAACACTTAAACAGTTAGAACTTTTCGATACGGTTTGTTCAAAATTTTCATTCCCATTTAAGAAACATATATTAAATTCATCGGGAGTAGCGAGGTTTCCAGATCACAAATCTGATTATGTGAGGGTAGGTATTTGCTTATTAGGCATAGATGAATCAAGAGAAGAATGGGGGTTAGAACCAGCCGTTAGTTTTAAGACTCTCGTTACTCAAGTAAGGCGTTTATCCGCTGGTGAGGGGTTGAGTTATGGTTTTACAGGTGCTGAGTCAAGTGATAGAGATATTGCCTGGCTTCCTGTTGGTTATGCCGATGGATATCCCAGGTGCCTTGGAAATGGAATTGGATCTGTTTTTATTAAAGGTGTTTATGCTAAATCAGTGGGGCGAGTGTGCATGAGTCTAGTTGCTATAGACGTGACTGGATTAGATGTTGTAAAAGGGGAAGAGGTGGAGTTATTCGGCAGGAATCTTTGTGTTATGGAGCTTGCTAAGAAAGCTGAAACAATTTCATACGAGTTGTTATCAAGGGTTCATGGGCGAGTGGCTAGAACTACTACAGGTTGAGTATAAAAAAAAACAAAAGCGCCGTTCAATATGAATGGCGCTTCTGCCTTTTCATTGTTCTTTTATTTAATGTCGAAATCACGCAACATTATCATTACAATCAATCTCTAAACGTTGTTATAATTATAAAGGTTGTTCGGGCAAATGTTAAAATTTGCTTTTAGATCCATTTTACTGTTTTAATAGCTGTTTACACCTGTATCCCTAACAGCGATCTAATTAGGTGTCAAAGGCAGCTTGCTGGTTTCTGCTTTTCGTTTTCTAGGAGGTAGGGCAGACGAAAATTTCGCCACAAATTTTTCAGCTGTTATTCTATAAACCGTTAATTTACCCCCATAAATTGTTGCAATCCTTGGAGCGGTTTTTTTATCGACGTGAAATGTCGTCTCGCGTGGACGTGAAAATGGTTTACCGGAAGCCTGTGGAAGTACGCGTAAACCCGCAAATGATTCAACGATTTTTTCTCTCGTTAGATCTTTAAATTTAGGAAAGTAACTCGAAACTACATCGCAGAGGTAGGTTTCCTCCTCTGGCAGCGGGACGACTTCTGAAGGGTTGCCGCTGAAAACTGTTTCAGTAGTTCCTATCATCATTTTTCCTTTCCATGGCATTACAAAGACGGCACGCTGATCTTGTGGGGCTTCAACATAATACATTCCACTAGGTGCGGATTCGTTTAATACGATATGGGCGCCCGATACTAGATCGAATTCTCGCTTTTCTGGAGTTGGCTTTACTTTTTCGAGGATTGCATTCGCCCAAGGACCTGCTGTATTGACCAGTAGTCGGGCTTTACAGCTGTGAATTGTGCCGTTTACAGAATACTTAATCTCGTTTACGTCTTCCCCTGGGATAGCTGAAATAAACTCAGCAGGCATTTTAATTTGCGCTCCTAGAGACTTCGCTGATTGAATCACCGCTCTAGTTAGTGCAGCGTCATCTGTAGCTCCGTCATTGTATTTGTAAACTGCTTGAAGGTTGTCAAGGGAAATACCATCTAGGTTTTTCCACTGTACTTCTGGTACTTTTTCAAACCGCGCGTCGCGTTTAAAATTTCCTAAAGTAGCATATATGGAGAGTCCCGCTCTAATCTCCCATGGTCTGCGTGTTGTATGCTTGTAAATCGGAATAAAAAACGATTCAAGGCGAACAAGCTCTGGGGCCAGTTTTAATAGAAGAGATCGCTCGGATAGGCACTCAAAAACCAGTTTAATTTGTCCGGACTCAAGGTATCTAAGCCCACCATGAATAAGCTTACTCGACTTACTCGATGTGCCATGTGCTATGGCAGTTTTCTCTAAAATAAGGACGGAATATCCTGCGGCAGCCGCTGCCTGTGCAACACCTGCCCCGTGAATTCCACCGCCAACAATTACCATATCGTATATCATGACAGCATCTTTTCTACCTCCTTAGATTCAATAATTTTCACTCCTCTAGCGATTAATCTAGCGGCTACTTCGCGAGAGGTAACTTCATAAATAACCCACTTCCAAGAACCTCCCCAGAGTTTTGACCCATCGTCAGGAAGAATTTCCTTGTCGCCGAAAAGGTAATCAGGTGAAAGCTCTTGTGAGACCTTCGCTCCCACTTCGTCATAACTTAAAACTACCCAACCTGTCTCCATGAAGCCATACTCCTGAGCAACTTTTACTGCGTCGGGGTTAAAGCTGATAAATACGCATTGGTTAAGGGCAGGGTCGCAGGATTCTCGAAGCGTTTTCACACATACTTCGAGTCCGTGTACGTCGATGGATTCCTGTTTTAATTCCACAAATGCCTTCACTCCTGGGTTTGATTTAAGCCAAACCATAACCTCTTCAACCTCACTAATTTGCGTAAGTTCTATCTTGCCTTGGAGTTCTCTTTGGGTGATTTCAAATACACTTAGATCTAATCCCATGGTGCGTTTGAAATTGTCATCGTGGAGCATGATGGGGGTGAGATCCTTTGTGAATTGGACGTCAAACTCAACCATTTTTGCCCCAGCCTTGATGGCTTCACTTAATGCCTCGAGGGTGTTTTCTAAATATTTAGCAGCGTACCCTCTATGTGCGACAACCTCTACAGCGTTCACGATAGAGCTTTTTTTATGAGCGTAGCATCGGCATGATTTGCTTGTGTTACCTTGAGGCGGGGTTCAGCAGCCATGGCGCGAACTATAGCCCATTCCGCTCCGGGATTACGTGCCCAGCTTCTTCGTGCAATGCCATTATTTACATCCCAGTGTAGCATCGATTTTAGGCGCCTCTCCGAGTCCGGTGATCCGTCTATAAGCATGCCAAAGCCTCCGTTAATAACCTCGCCCCAACCAACGCCACCGCCGTTGTGTATCGAAATCCAAGTGGCTCCTCGAAATCCGTCACCGATAACGTTCTGTATCGCCATGTCTGCTGTAAATGCAGATCCATCATAAATGTTTGAGGTCTCCCTGTAAGGTGAGTCAGTTCCACTCACGTCATGATGGTCCCGGCCTAAAACAACAGGAGATCTTAACGCGCCGGAGGCAACAGCATCATTGAATGCCTTTGCAATCTTGATTCTACCTTCCGCGTCTGCATATAAGATTCTAGCTTGTGAACCGACAACAAGATTGTTTTCCTCAGCGCCACGTATCCAATGGATATTGTCACGCATTTGGGTTTTAATCTCTTCTGGAGACTCTTTCATCATCTCCTCTAACACTTCGCATGCGATGGCATCCGTTAATTCTAGATCGCCGGGCTCTCCGCTAGTACACACCCATCTAAATGGTCCAAATCCGTAGTCGAAACACATAGGACCCATGATATCCTGAACGTAACTCGGATAGCGAAATGAAAGGCCGTCTTCTGACACTACCTCTGCTCCAGCTCGGCTTGCTTCGAGAAGGAAGGCGTTTCCGTAATCGAAAAAATAAGTTCCTTTTGCGGTGTGTTTATTTACCGCTGATGTATGGCGTATTAGTGTTTTTTGAACTAGCTTTTTAAACTGCTCAGGGTCTTCTGCCATCATACTATTAGACTCATCAAATGAGATCCCCATAGGGTAATATCCACCAGCCCAAGGGTTGTGAAGTGAGGTTTGGTCTGAACCTATATCAATATAAATCTCTTGCTTATCGAACGCTTCCCAAACGTCCACCACATTGCCGAGATATGCATATGAGATTGCCTCCTTAGTTGCTATAGATTGACGCACTCTATCAGAGAGCTCAATGATGTCCGATATTACATGGTCGACCCATCCTTGTTCGTGGCGCTTATACGCCGCATCCGCACTGACCTCAGCGCAAACCGTAACACAACCGGCGATGTTTCCCGCTTTTGGTTGGGCTCCACTCATACCACCCAGTCCAGAAGTCACGAATAAGCGCCCTGCTAAAGACTCATCGCCACCATGCTTTTCAGCAAGTCTTCTGCCGGCATTAAGGATTGTGATGGTTGTTCCATGAACGATTCCTTGAGGGCCTATATACATGTACGACCCTGCTGTCATTTGGCCATATTGGCTCACTCCGAGTGCATTCATGCGTTCCCAATCGTCTTGTGAGCTGTGGTTAGGGATTACCATTCCGTTTGTTACTACAACTCTTGGGGCGTCTGGGTGTGATGGAAAAAGTCCCATTGGATGGCCTGAAAAAATGGTAAGGGTTTGGGATGAATCCATCTCGCTTAAATACTTCATCGTGAGCCTGTACTGAGCCCAATTCTGGAATACCGATCCGTTTCCTCCATAAGTTATCAGCTCCTGAGGATGTTGTGCCACCGCAGCATCTAGGTTATTCTGAATCATTAACATGATTGACGCAGCCTGCTGACATTTTGCGGGATACCACTCTATCGGACGGGCTTTTATTTCAACATCCGGCATCAAGCGGTACATATATATCCTTCCGTAATTTTTTAATTCCTGAGCAAATTCTGGCGCAAGAACTGCATGCTGATCTTCTGGAAAATACCTGAGAGCGTTAGATAAGGCCAGTTCTTTTTCAGCTAAAGTTAGGATTTCTTTTCTCACCGGAGCATGTGGTACACCATCGCTGGGCGTTTTTGAAGGAGGTAAAATCGAGGGTATTCCCTGCGTAATCGATTCTTTGAACTTCTCTACATTCATTTCTTTCCTTTGTTTCTATAGGTTCCCGTCTTTTTATCAAAACCATAAGGGCAATGCTTACATCCACTTTCACAGCAATTACCTCGCTTTAAATGGTAAGTTTCTGTAAAGACAATGAAACCTTCATCAGTAGTGTAAAAGTCTTCAGGATCTAGGTCTTTTGCCATCGCTACAAATGTACGATTGTGACTACCTTCGCACCTCCACCTACAACATCTTTATGAGCGATTTCCTAACGCATGAATGCGGCATTGCGCTTCTGAGGCTTAAAAAGCCTCTACAGTACTACATCGATAAGTATGGAACGGCATTCTACGGTTTGAATAAAATGTATCTCCTGATGGAGAAACAACATAATCGCGGGCAAGATGGTGCCGGAATTGCGAATATAAAACTGGATGTTAGTCCCGGTAAAAGATATATTTCAAGAAAAAGATCAATAAACCCTAAGCCTATTCATGATATTTTCGAAGATATCCTTCATAGGTTTTCTGATCTCGATGCAAATCAACTTGCCGATGCGGCTTTTCTACAAGAAAACTTTGGCTTTACTGGTGAAGTGTCTTTAGGCCACTTGCGATATGGCACTTACGGGAAAAATGACATTGAAAATTGTCATCCGTTTTTACGACAAAATAACTGGCGAACTAAAAATCTTGTCGTCGCTGGTAATTTCAACATGACAAACGTCGACGAGCTCTTTAATATTCTTATTGAAATAGGCCAACATCCAAAACAAAAATCTGATACCGTTACCGTCCTTGAAAAAATAGGTCACTATTTAGATGTAGAGAATCAGTCTCGTTTTGATGCGCTAAAAGCTAAAGGATTAAATCACCAAAGCATTTCTGAAAAAATTGCCGATACTTTAGATCTTGAAGGTGTCTTGAAATCTGCGGCAGAAGGATTCGATGGTGGTTACGCAATGTGTGGAATGCTTGGTCATGGAGACGCTTTTGTGTTACGTGATCCCAATGGAATTCGACCTGCATATTGGTATGAGGATGACGAGATTGTGGTTGCTACTTCCGAGCGTCCTGTCATCCAAACTGCCTTCAACCTTACTGCTGATAAAATTCATGAGGTAAAACCTGGTCACGCTTTAATTATTAAACGTGACGGAACAACTTACATGCCTCAAATTCTCGATCCAGCAACACTTACAGCGTGTAGTTTTGAGAGAATTTATTTTAGTCGAGGCAACGATGTAGAAATCTACAAAGAGCGAAAAGCATTGGGGGAAAAAATCGTCCCTAAAATTCTCGAAGCAATTGAACACGACCTTGACAATACGGTTTCAAGCTTCATCCCCAACACTGCTGAGGTTTGTTTTTATGGAATGATTCAGGGGTTAGAGACTTTCTTAAATACAAGTAAAATTGCTCGGATAAAGGGCCTCGGATCTCATCCCTCTGATGAGGATATTGAAGCTATTATGAACGAACGCCCCAGAATGGAGAAGGTGGCAATTAAGGATGCTAAACTCCGAACATTCATAACTCAGGATTCTTCACGTGATGATTTAGTAGCCCACGTTTATGACATTTCTTATGGATCAATAAGAAGAGGTAAGGACAATCTTATCGTTATTGATGACAGCATCGTTCGAGGAACGACGTTAAAACAATCCATACTCAGAATTCTTGATCGACTCGGACCCAAATTAATCGTCGTTGCTTCAAGTGCTCCTCAAATCCGCTTCCCCGACTGCTACGGAATCGACATGGCGAAAATGAATGATTTCATTGCATTCAGAGCAGCTGTATCTCTATTGAAAGATCGCGGTCTTGAAAAAGTCCTTAGCGATACTTATGAGAAATGTAAGGCTGAGCTATTGAAACCTTTAGCTGACATGCAAAATCCCGTAAGAGCAATTTATGACCCTTTTACCGCTGACGAAGTGTCTGACAAAATCTCTGAACTTCTAACTCCCAAGGATATGGTTGCTGATGTGAAAATCATATTCCAAACCATTGAAGGTCTTCACGAAGCTTGTCCCGATCACACCGGAGATTGGTATTTCACCGGAAAGTATCCTACGCCAGGAGGACGTAGAGTTGTAAATCGCGCCTTCGTAAATTATATGGAAGGACGCGACAAAAGAGCTTACTAAATTCCTACATCTCGAATAGACCAAGTCTGTGTATGGAAGACTACTCTACAATCAATTGTTTGGTGGAGAGGCTTTCTAAACCACGCTTAGATGTTGCCGTATAGACTCCTTTCGCCCAAGTACTAACATCTATCATTCCAGAATTTACACCAGTTACAAGGTGCAGCGTTTCGATTAAACGACCTGCGATGTCGCGAATTTCAATTGCGTCGAGTGAGTTGGGGAGACATACCCCACTGGCGAAAACAAATTGCACTTTCGAACTGGCAGGGTTAGGGAACATCGTGAAATCTAGAGAGGTAGCTCCTAGCTGAACTTCATCAGTTGCAACAGTGTAGAGCTGAAGTATCTGCGTAATGTCCTGTATTGCTGTGTCAAGTTCTTCAATGATTTGCATCTGCGTATGTGAGACGATTGGAACAACCATCGTTCCGGAGTAAAACATCTTGTAGTCAATTAAAATTGTTGTTTCACTTGTCATTGAACTGTCCGTAATTTCTCTCGATATTGAAATCCTTGACACGTCATCTAAATGAACCCCTCCAGGAAGTTCGAGGGTTCCATAACCATCAAATACGCTCGTGACAACTCCTGATCTTTGTATTTCAGCACCTGAGATATTTAGTGAAACTTCGTAAGTGTCCGTCCATGTTTCGCCATATTCAAATGGGTACGGAAAGTAAATTTCGAATCATAATAGGGGTAACTAACTCCTCCTTCTACCCCACCGTAATACTCGTAAACATCTGGTCCAAAATTGAAGTAGTACTGACCGCCGCCTATTTCTATCATCCAGTTAGCATTGGGGTAATCGTCTTCAAATGAGGATGGTGTAGATGACAGTATTTGCCCATTATAAGAGTTGTCCGTAACAAAAGAACTGTAATCCCATGCCATATTTTCTCCCGCCGCTCCCGCTTCTGATAATTCTTCTAATGTCCCCATGGTATAACTGTCACCAGATAGAAAAGATGGTGCAATATGGGTTTGGGCATTCGCCTTAGAAAAAGGAATTAATCCTGAAAGTAAAACCGATAAAACCAGTGGGGTAATAGTGATGCGCATCGTATAATTAATTATATTGGGAGACAAATGTACATGAATACAACCTCCATGATAGAATTTATATCTCAACCTTGGCCTTGGTACGTTGCCGGACCGGCCATAGGGCTTATGGTCCCTTTACTACTTATTGTGCTTAACAAATCCTTTGGGGTGAGTAGTTCGCTGAAGCATCTGTGCGCAATGTGTTCTATTTCTAAGGCAAATTATTTTAAGTACAATTGGAAAAAAGAGAGTTGGAATTTACTCTTTGTTTTCGGGATCTTTCTCGGAGCTTTATTTGCAGCTGAGTATATTCCTACGAATGAGCTTGTAGGTATTTCTGATGCTACGGTTACAAAACTGAGTGCTTTAGGTATCAGCGATTTTACTGGCCTTATGCCTTCTCAAATATTCGCGTTCGACCACATCACTAATATTGCTACTCTACTATCTGTGATTCTCGGGGGGTTCCTTGTTGGATTCGGAACACGTTACGCTGGGGGATGCACATCGGGTCACGCAATTATGGGTCTTAGCATGTTGAACCTCGGCTCGCTTGTAGCTGTTGTCGGCTTTTTCATTGGTGGACTCGCTGTTAGTTGGTTCGTTTTACCATTCATTCTTGCATCACTATGAGACATTTATACGCAGTACTACTCGGAGCTCTTTTTGGAGGAATACTTGTTAAAGCTGAAGTCCTTTCTTGGTTCAGAATACAGGAAATGTTTTGGTTCCAAAGCTTTCATATGTTCGGAATAATAGGAAGTGCTATTGTTGTCGGAGCAATTTCTCTGCAAGTAATTAAGCGTCTTGAGGCCAAATCTATTTCAGGCGACCTGATCAATCCGACAGATAAAAAGTTCAATAAAAAAGGGAACTTAGTAGGTGGAATAATCTTTGGATGCGGCTGGGCTTTAACGGGCGCATGTCCGGGGCCACTTTACGCTCTTGTTGGAAGCGGCTATGGAATTATTCTCGTATCAATCTTCTCCGCGATGCTCGGAGTTGTGGCTTACGGGGTTCTAAGAGATAAACTTCCTCATTAAGCTTGTGAAAAAAGGAATGAGGTAATTCCTATCCGCAGACTGTTCCAAACGCAGAAAGAACAAGTAGTACATCCGCAACGTTAACATAGCCATCGCCATTTACGTCGTTTGAACAATCTGACAGGCAACCAAATTCGCTTAATACAGCTAGTATGTCGCTTACAGAAACTACTAGGTCACCGTCGAGATCTTCAAAGCATCCAGCATTTGTTTCTTCAATGCATGGGTTAAAAAGAGATGTCATCGTTGTCTGAAGAGCATCGTTTACCACATCTACAGCTTGAGAAATACATACCATCCCATTTGCCGATCCTATCCAATGAACACGAAGAAATGGAGTATAGACAATGTTTTTTGGAATCGAAGTGCCGTCGTAACTTAAAGAAAGCACGTCTATTCCTCCTGGTACGTGAGAAGGGGTTCCTGAGTAAAGAAGAGGGTCAATCAAGCTCTCTGTTTGAGAGATTTGAATCCCGTCGAACTCTAGGTGATATGCATAAATTCTGTTGTCCGGATTCAGAACGTGGACGTCAAAATATTGCAAATCCCAGTCTACGCTTCCTATCGTAAATTCAACGTTATCAAACGGATTTTCAATCGCCACAGTAGGAAAGTCACAATGGGTGTGAACCCCTGAACTATCAGGGTGAGTGTGAGCTACATTCCAATACTGACAGTCAGCTATAGTGGCAGCATCAACAAGATTTATTAAACCATCAGCATTGATGTCATTGCAATCATTTAATGCAATATCCCCTCCTAAAACACCTTCTGTATAAAGCTGAGCGTCCGTCAAATCTTGATCAGCATCAGCATCAATATCTCCCATTAAGGTGGATCCTCCACAAGTCCCAGTACAGTCATTTAGCGTAGTTCCATAAGGCTCTCCTGCACAATCTGTGAACACGGGACAATCTGTAATAATCGCTACTTCATATCCAGCACTTCGATCAATTTCAATACAAACAACGCCCCAATTGTTGTCTGTATTTGTTTCGTAATGGCCTAAAGCGTCTGGTGCGTAATCCCAATTTACACGAACCACTAGACGATACTGGCCGTCAGGTACATCTGTAACGTCAATCCATTGACAGCTGAGTCCACTAGAATAAATATCTCCGCAACCAGCACTAATACCCATCGTTGAACATCCATAGGTGAACGATCCCCCATCACTACATTCTAAATCCATAACACAAAATCCATTTTTAAATCCTACTGGAATAAAACCTCCATCTATGTCAAATAAATCATACTTTGCATATCCATCATAATGCCAGTGATTGTGACAATCTCCCCATTCAAATTGTGTAGACGACTCGCCACTTTGACCTATATAGTAGTCAAGGTCCCCAATGTTCTTAATGTGTGTGGTAAATCTAATGATTTGTCTCTCACCAAAGCCATTTAAACACCCCTCTTCAATATAACAATCCGTTTCATTAACCTGCATTGTTGTTGCGTATAGAGAGCTCGTAATCGCGTCAGTTAAAATTACAAGATCTGGCCCGTTACATAGAGGATCTCCTTCGTAAATACATGTTCCATTATCAACTTCAGCTGAAGGATTGTAATTGCATGCTGTCGCGTCCATACATCCTTCAGGAGGTCCTACAAAAGAAAAATCCCAATCGAAAGATCCACAACTCGCGTCCAAAGATGCCCAACGTATCCACATCTGTTCTCCTCCTACTAGTAAAGCCGTAATCGTCGCCTCCTCTCCGCAACCTCCTTCCATATCATCGTAATAAATGGTTCCTTCATTGGTGTCGCCAAAGTTGTTCATATTACAGTAGTCATAGATATAAAGTGTTGTATTGCACCCAGCTCCACAAGAGCTAAATTCGTACATCCCGTTAGCTGGAGGAACGAATGTGTACCAAAAATTATCTGAAGCCTGAGCTACCGTTCCATAATCTGCGTCTGTCAAAACCACCGCATCGTTACATGTAGTACCTGGCGCACAGTCAAACATTACAATATCCTGATACCCAAAATTGCCTCCAGTTGCTACTTCAACTCCGTCAATTAATAGTGTAAAAGCTCCATTGCCATAGCCGCAACAAATTCCATCTCCATAGCTGTCGTCTATTACAAACTGCAAACAAGAAGGCTCATCAATATTAGGTATACAAGCTGAAGCTGTATACGTTGTGTTACTTGCTGAGTATGGCCCCCCGGTTAGTAGTTCGCCACTTGCATCTGACAATGTCCATGTTGTTTCACCTGGATAGTTGTCTGTTAATATTTGAACAACAACCTCTGACTCTCCTTCAACGCATTGAGCTGAAATTGATGTTGAGGTAGACGTGGAAAGGAGAAGTATAATTCCAGAAAATAGAATGGAGTAGGGGTAATTCATAATAATAACAATACTTAATTGTACTAATTTATGACGCAAAAAACTATTCTTTAGTTGCTTGAATAATAATTCTTGTGATGCTTCGTAGGATTTAACCCTGGCCTTTAATACTCATTTGGTCCACTTCAATGATAGCTTACGCCATTTAGGGTCATATATACTGAGCTCGTAACAGGATTTACGCAAACATCGCTTCAACCCGTTTATACTAGTAATAATAGTTTTTATTTCCGTTATTAACCCCTTATATTTCATCATATAAATTTGCAATACGACAAAGTGAGTTTTAAGATTTGCATCTTTGTATTAAATATTAATAAATGAATTTATATGAATCTCAGCTCTAAACAATCCCTAATTGCTATTGTGGTTTTAGCGGTAATTTGTCTTTTCCTAGGGATTCAGCTTTTTGTGGGAGGCGAAAAGTTTAAAGACTTGTCTGGTGATTATAGTCGGCTTGAAATGGATAAAGAACAAGTCGTTTTCGATTTAGAGAAGTTGAGGTTTTCTTATGATACATTGAATATTGAAAATTCTATGATGCTCGCAGAAATTTCTGCCCAACGAGATAAAATTGACGGCTTAATTACCAGTGTAAAAAATGGAAATTGGGAACTTGGAAAAGCTAAAAAGGAAGCTGCTACATTAAGGGTGATTATGAAGGGTTATATTGTAACCATCGACTCTATAAATCAACTCAATCAAGCGTTAACGGAAGAAAATACCGCTATGCGAGACCGAGTAAAAGAGGTACAAGTGATCAACGAAAAACTCGAAGAGCGCCAAGAAAATATGGAGGAGATTATTGAAGTTGGGAGGGTTCTTCAATGCACGGAAATAAACGTTGTGGGAATTCGAGTAACACAGACTGGAAGACAACGAGAGACGGCAAGAGCGGATAGAGTGGAGATGATTAAAGTTTGTTTTACACTTCTTGAAAACAAGATAGCAGAACCCGGGAACAAAGTCCTAAACTTAAGAGTTACAGACTTAGAAGGCAATGTGTTATTGCCAAATAATGATGGAGGTTATAGTGCTACAAGAAATATTGATTACTCTAATGATAGATTAGATGCTTGTGTGTTTTACTCTGTTGACATAGAAACCAACGCATTAATTTCGGGAGAATACACTATTGAAATCTTAGAGCAAGAGGTGGTAATAGGATCAAGCATTTTGAATTTAAGATGAGTTAATAACGATTTTGCTATCATTTCTTTCGTTTAAAAAGTTGTGACCTACAGATATAAAGTCTTTTAAAATCCTATCGAATCTACAGCGGACTTTTGGCTGATGGATCAAACAACATTAGAAATTGGAAGCCTCGGTGAAGACCTTGCTCATAAATATCTGTCGTCATTGGGATATACAATCTTGGAGCGAAATTGGCGATGGCGTAAATGTGAAATTGACATCATCGCAATCCACCGTGATAAAATTGTATTTATTGAGGTGAAAACACGTGGTAGAAATCGGATAGAGCAGGGCGAGGATATTTCACATCGTCAGAGAAAAAGAATCATCAATGCTACTAATTCCTATTTATTAAAGAGGTGGGAGATTGATCTTGAATCTAGGTTTGACCTTGTGAGGGTTAGAAAAACAAATGGCGATTGGTGGGTAGAACACATTAGGGGTGCTTTCGAAGTTGTATAATTCTTAGAGGTATGAAACCGAGTGATGTATCTTTGCAACTCAATATTTATTGTAAGATGAAAAAGTCAACAGGTTCAGGCCGCCGAGGAGGCGCCCGAAGAACCAAACCCGAGTCAAAGTCGTTTAGACCGAAGCATAAGCTCTCACAAAACAGCACTAACAATTCTGAGTCAGATAAACCCAGCAATGCTGAAGAAAGTAAAGGATATCCCAAATCTAAGTCTGGAGGAAAATATGGGGCGAAGGGGAAAACCATTCTTAAAACAAGAACCGGGAGTTACAGAGCCAATTTAAGGCGTAACAAGGTTGAAAAACGTCAACCATTACCAGATTCAAATGCTCCTATGAGACTTAACCGTTATGTCTCTCAAGCTGGGATTTGCTCAAGAAGAGAAGCTGATGTATTAATCGCCGCTGGGGTTGTAAGTGTTAATGGTGACGTCATAACCCAGATGGGGTATAGGGTTAACCAAACTGACAAAGTTCAGGTTGAAGGAGATACAATTAAGGCCGAAGCTAAGAAGTATATTTTATTAAATAAACCTAAAAATTTCTTAGCAACCGAAGAAGATCCACAAGGCAGAAGGACTGTGATGCAATTAATTCGTGGGGCTTGTAAGGAGAGGGTCGTGCCGATTGGAAGACTTGATAGAGACTCCACTGGGTTATTAATGTTCACGAACGATGGGGAGATGGCAAAAAGGCTCACTCATCCTAAAGTTGGCGTAAAAAATCTGTATCATGCTAGTTTTAAAGAAAAGGTGAGTCAAGGGGATTTAGATAAGATGCTAGAGGGGTTTGAATTAGATGGGAAATTCGTGAAGTTTAATAAAGCTAGTTTCGTGAAAAGCGACCCGAGAGAGGTTGGTGTGGAGATTCACTCTGGAAGAAATCGAATCGTTAAGAGAATTTTCGAACATTTTGGATATAAGGTTACAAAATTAGATCGAGTGATTTTTGCTTGTCTTACTAAGAAAAATATCCCACGTGGGCATTGGCGACACTTAACTGAGGAGGAGATGAATATACTAAGAATGACAACATAGGCGTATTAATGAAGATGTCCGATAGTTTAGTAATCATTCCAACTTACAACGAGAAAGAAAACGTTGTAAAAATGCTCGAAACAGTAATGTCTCTCGAGCCCCTTTTTAATGTTCTTGTCGTTGATGACGGAAGTCCTGATGGAACCGCTGACCTTGTCAAATCTGTGGCTACAAAATTTAATGGGCGAGTTTTCATCCTCGAACGTAATGGGAAGCAAGGATTAGGAACCGCATACATCGCTGGGTTTAAATGGGTGTTAAAAAAGGACTATGCGTATATTTTTGAAATGGATTGTGATTTTTCGCACAATCCTCACGATTTAATCCGATTAAGAGAAGAGTGTGTTGGAGGCGCGGATGTGGTTGTCGGTTCAAGAAATGTAAAAGGCGGGGGGGTCGTAAACTGGCCTCTCGGTAGAAGGTTAATTAGTAGGGGCGCGTCTATCTATGTTAACTTGGTTTTGTGGCTTGGCGTGCGGGATAGCACTGCGGGATTTGTTGCTTATAAAAAGGATGTATTAGATGCTATAGATATCGATTCCGTTGAGTTTATAGGTTATGCGTTCCAAATAGAGATGAAGCTACGGGCAAAACGAAAGGGGTTTAATATTGTCGAGGTGCCTATTGTATTTCGCGACAGGGTTCTCGGGACATCTAAGATGAGTTTAAATATTTTTAATGAGGCCTTTTTCGGCGTTTTAAAAATGAAAATACGCTTGAAAAATGGCCTCTAAAAAGACACTGTTTCGTGGAGCTCACGTTGTAAATGAAGGGAAGGTTGTTGTCGGAGATGTACTCGTGATTGGTGATCGTATTGCGAAAATTTTAGAGCGAAATAATGGCGAGGTTTTTAACTCCGTCGAAGTTGAAGATGCTGAACAAGTGGAGGCAAATGGGTTTTGGCTTATGCCTGGGTGTATCGATGATCAAGTGCATTTTAGGGAGCCTGGATTAACACATAAAGCAGAAATTAGAACTGAATCTGCGGCGGCGGCGGCGGGTGGTATTACTTCGTTTATGGAGATGCCTAACACCGTTCCTCAAGCATTAACTCAAAGATTACTTGAAGATAAATATGAGCGGGCCGATGAGGTTTCTGCTGTAAACTATAGCTTCTTTATGGGCGCCAGCAACGGCAATATCTCAGAAGTACTTAAAACAGATCCAGCAAGGGTGTGTGGGGTTAAGGTCTTTATGGGGTCCTCCACTGGAGATATGCTTGTAGATGAGGAAAAGGTTTTAGAAGGAATTTTTAAAGAAAGCCCAACTCTTGTTGCTACACATTGTGAAGAAGAGTCAATAATTAGAGCCAACCATGCAAAGGCTCGGGAAAGATGGGGCGAAAACGTTCCAATGGACCAACACCATCTTATTCGTAGTGCAGAGGCATGTTATAAAAGCTCTTCGAAAGCTGTTGAGTTGGCTTCTCGATTAGGTACTCGCCTTCATGTTCTACACATTTCGACAGAAAAAGAGTTGAATCTATTTGATGGTTCTAAGCCTCTCTCTGAAAAGCGAATTACTGCGGAGGCGTGCATACACCACATTTGGTTTACCGATGCAGATTATTCTCAAAAAGGCACATATATTAAATGGAATCCTGCGGTTAAAACTCTTGAAGATCGGGAGGCAATAAGAGCCGCTCTTTTAGATGGGCGAATAGATGTTATAGCTACAGATCATGCTCCGCACAGTATAGAAGAAAAAAATGGGAAGTATTTTTCTGCTCCTTCAGGAGGGCCTCTAGTACAGCATGGTTTACCAGCAATGTTAGACCTCGTTCATAAAGGTAAAATAACTGTTGAAAGGGTGGTTGAACTGATGTCACATCGTGTCGCAGAGTGTTTTAATCTTTCAGAAAGAGGTTATATACGAGAAGGGTACAAAGCTGATTTGGTACTTGTTAACCCTGATGCTGAATGGACGGTTACGGGAGAAAATATTATGTATAAGTGCGGTTGGTCTCCTTTTACTGGACATAAGTTCAAATCTCATGTTGTAGGTACATGGGTTAACGGAGTTAGGGTTTGGGATGGGGTGAATATCTTAACTAAGAATGGCAATCATGCCGGTGAACGCCTCCAATTTAATCGGTAAGCCAAATGATCAAGGTTAAATGCACTTCTATTTTACTGCTGTTACTTGTGATAGGTACAGGAGGTTGTGCAAATGACATTCGGGATAGAGTTGATGTGGTTGCTCCAGAAGGGGTGTTAGAAAAAAACGAGTTTGTAAATATTCTCGCAGACATTCAGCTGATCGAAGCTGCTTCAAAAAACCGAGTTTGGAGAAACGATGATGTCGAAAAAAGATTAGGCGATGCGTACAACGAAGTCTTCAGTAAACACGATATAACTGAACGTCAGTTTAAGGTCAGTCATCGCTGGTGGTGGAATCACCCCGTTGCTATGAAGGGCGTTCTATTAGAAGTAACAGAAAAAATTACTCAGCTAGAAATTGAGGCGAGGTAGCTTTCTGCTGTTCTTGAAATGGCCTTGTTGACCGGTTCATATTCCCATTTAACACCTTCTAAAGCCAGTACTCGTTCAATTTTTGAGCCGTCATACACAATCATTGTCCGCGACATTTTAAGGCTGGATTTTGTGGCTAGGGCTCTCTTGCCTGTGAGTTTTTCAATAAGCCAAAACGCCCTCCACGCAAAAGAAGACATCCATGGTTTAACAGCCCGAAATGGAGGCTTAACGTTTAATGCTATCGCTATTTCACACATTAAACTTTTGTAACTGCGGTTTTCTGAATTCAGAAGGACTCTTTCGCCTCTAACATTGTTGTCTGCAAGTAAAACACAGGCTTTTGCAACATCGCTTGAAGAAACATAACCGCTTGAACCTGTAGGGTAAAACGAAAGACCTGCGTGAATTTGGGGGAAAAGCTCTGCTGAGCTCCTTGTAAAATCACCCGCGCCAATGATGATGGAGGGATTTACAACCGCAACGCTCAACCCTTCCTCTTGTCCACGCCAAACCTCAAGTTCCGCAAGATATTTACTCCTCGAATACGCGGTTTCTCCTACCCCATCTTCAAAAGGAGTTTCTTCATCAACTATTTTGTTTTCTTGCCTCCCTAAAGCCGCAACGGAACTAACATACACAAGGGTTTTTACATCCTTATGAAGCATCGCGTTTACAATGTTTTTTGTGCCTTCAACATTCGTCATTAAAAGCGAAGCTTCGTCTAACGGGTGAAAAGAAACCAAAGCTGCAACATGAAATACTCTTGTGCAGCCTTTCAGTGAAGATTCTAACGACTGGCTGTCGTTTAATTCGCCTTCCACCCATGTTAATCTATCTAAAGAAAGGCTTCTTGATGTTATTAGATTCTCTACGGAAGTAACATCTGAATTATTTCTGTAAAGCGCCTTCACTGTATGGCCTGCTGAGATTAGTTGAGAAACCAATTCTCTTCCTACAATACCTGTTGCGCCGGTGATGAAATCCATGGCGGTAAAGGTAGTTATCTTTGAAGTTGATTTGGTTTAAATGAAGCCCCTAGAACACATACAAAATATTCTTGCGAGGCTGCCTAACGAGCCAGGTATTTATAAGCATTTTGATGCTGAAGGGACCATTATATACGTGGGAAAGGCGAAGAATTTGAAAAAACGAGTGAGCAGTTATTTCAACCGCAAGAATTATGAAAACGGAAAGACGCGGCTGTTGGTTAGGAAGATTGCAGATATTCAGTGGATTGTTACGCCTACAGAGCAAGACGCTCTACTGCTTGAAAACAATCTCATAAAAGAGCACTGGCCGGTCTATAATATCCTCTTGAAAGACGATAAAACATTTCCGTATATTGTGATTAAGAAGGAGCGATTCCCGAGGGTCTTTTCTACACGAAGTGTGATGAATGATGGGGGAGAGTATTTTGGTCCGTTTACGAGTATTCGGAGTATGAGGACGGTGTTAGACTTGTGCCAGAAACTTTATCCGATAAGATCCTGTTCCCTTTCGCTAACTGAGAAAAACATTGCTGGAGGTAAATTTCGTGTATGCCTAGAATATCATGTAGGAAATTGCTTGGGGCCTTGCGTGGGAAACCAAGCTGAAGATGATTACGACCTCAGCATCCAATCTATAAGACATGTATTGAAAGGAAACTTAAGTGTTGTCCGCAAAGTTTTAAAGTCTCAAATGAATTTAGCTGTGAAAGACCTCGCTTTTGAAAAGGCAGAAGGAATTAAGTCAAAGCTCAATTCGTTGGATAAGTATCAAGCAAAAAGTACTGTTGTACACCCTAAAATTGATGGGGTAGATGTCTTTACAATCGTTGGGGATGATAGTTTTGCTTACGTAAACTGTTTGCTCATTGTGTCTGGCGCAATTATTCGTGGGTCTAGTTTTGAAGTTAAGCGTAAGTTGGGCCAAACCAATGCCGAGATATTGGAGGCATCTATTCCACTTATCCGAGAGAAATTCAACAGTACTAGTCGGAAAATTTTTACATCTATTCTGGTGAATGTGGCTTTAGGTAATGTGACTTTTTCTATTCCCTTAAAAGGAGATAAAAAGAGACTCGTTGAAATGTCTGAGCAAAATGCTAGGCTTTACATGAAAGATCGACAAAGACATCAAGAACAAATCGACCCTGAAGCAGCATTAGAAAGGCTTATGGCTACCATGAAATCTGATTTACGGCTTAAGAGTCAGCCGAGACATATTGAGTGTTTTGATAACTCGAATTTGCAAGGAACCAATCCTACTTCTGCTTGTGTCGTGTTTCGAAATGGAAAGCCTTCAAAACGAGATTATAGACATTTTAATATTAAAACCGTTGAAGGGCCTGATGATTTTGCCAGTATGAAAGAAGCGGTGTACAGACGTTATGACAGGTTGTACAAGGAGTCTGGTGAAGAGGGGCTGCCCCAACTTATAATAATAGATGGAGGCAAGGGCCAGGTAAGTCATGCTATGGAAGCTGTCGAAGAACTTCATTTAAGAGGGAAAGTTGCGGTTGTTGGAATCGCTAAAAGATTAGAGGAGTTGTTTTTTCCTGGGGATTCCTTGCCTATTTATCTCGATAAGAGGTCGCCCACGCTAAAGGTGATTCAAAATATGAGAAATGAAGCACATCGGTTTTCATTAACCCATCATCGAAAAAAGAGAAGCCAATCATCTACCGCATCTATATTGGACAATATCCCGGGTGTAGGTGAGGCTATCAAAAGAAAGTTGCTGATCGAATTTGGGTCTGTTTCGAAAATTAAAAATGCCAGTTTAGAAGATTTAAAAACTGTTTGTAGTGGTCGCGTTTCACAACAAATAATTTCCTTTTTTAAAGAAAACAAGAGTTAAAATTTAAATCGCGGCCCCAATTTATTCCCTCCTGCTTTTCTATATGACTGGACGATGTCTGAAATTATTTCTGAAGCTGGGAGAATGTTTTTAAGAAGGGCAGACACTTGGCCTATTTCTAACTCCCCTTTTTCGAGATTTCCCTCAAACATTCCCTTTTTTGCCTTTCCTTTTCCTAAAATTTCAGATAATTGCTCAGGAGTAGCACCGTTCTCTTTGGCTTTAGAAAGCTCCCTAAATAAATCATTGTGCAGCATTCTAACAGGTGTTAGCTCTTTAAGGGTCAACGTTGTATCTCCCTCGCCCGATGCTACAACCGCCTTTTTAAAAGCGATGTGGGCAGATGACTCTTCACTGGCGACAAACCTTGAACCAAGTTGAGCCCCTTCAGCTCCTAATATCATAGAGGCAAGAACTGACTTTCCGTCCGAGATACCACCAGCGGCAATCACAGGGATTGAACAAGCATTTGCAACAGAGGGGATCAGGCACATGGTTGTTGTTTCCTCACGTCCATTGTGTCCTCCAGCTTCAAAGCCTTCAGCTACAACAGCATCGACGCCAGCAGCTTCTGATTTTAAAGCGAATTTCACGCTGCTCACTACATGAACAACGGTAATTCCATGAGATTTTAATTTTGATGTAAATAAGTTGGGGCTCCCTGCGCTAGTGAAAACAATGGGGACTTCAAGGTCAATTACGGTTTGTATATGCTCTTGAACTGAGGGATAAAGAAGAGGGATATTTACAGCAAAAGGAAGAGAGGTTGTTTCTTTACATTTCTTGATTTGATCTCTCAAAATTTCAGGGTACATACTGCCTGACCCTATAATCCCCAATCCTCCAGCATGACTAACTGCACTTGCGAGTTCCCACCCTGCACACCAAACCATTCCACCCTGAATGATAGGGTACTTTATAGAAAAGAGATCACAAACTCGGTTCTTTATGTTTTCAGGAGCTGACATATTTGAAGTTGTTTAGGAGAGTTTATTTTGCTTAAAATAGTGCCCTAATGTTGAAAGGCTTAGTCTTTGGGATGTTGACGTAAGTGAACTGTTGTCAAATTCATCAACGCCCTTTTTATTGAAAATTTCTAAATCCGATAAGGCTGCGATTCCCTCAGCATGGAAGTCCAAATAGATCCCTTCTAATTTTAACTCCCAAGGGAATTTATTTGAAGAGAGTGAGTGGTTTTGAGCTCTGTTTGGGTCGATGTTTTCTTTGATTTCTTTTAAAGAAGGTTTCACAGAGTCATTAAATGACAACACCTTTGTTACGAAATTGTGGTCTAAAAAAGGGGTTTTGAAATCAATGTCATTTTCTGAGTTAAATGTATGCGCATCACGCAAAAGGGTGTTTGCTAAATAGGTCCCCATCTCAAGTACAGAAACCTTGGTTAAAAAGGGAAGAGAAAAAGCGGCTTGACCAACTCGTAAAATGTCTGCTACAAAGTAAAAAATTCTATTTCGAGTGAGCTTTATACTTGGAGACAGTTTCTTAATCTGATTGTCCAATATTCTCTGGCGAGCTAAGGGGTAGGTGTGCTCCAAATCGAAATAATTACCGGCTAATATTTCGGCGTTTTTATTTGAGGCGTTTCCTGGAGATATTGTTTTTAATAAGCCACCTGCAAATACTCGCAGTCCTCTGGGCCAAGAAGTGAGCCACCTGTGTTTCATTAGCTGGACAGAAGTATTAAATAATGAGTTCTCACCGAATATTTCATTACATCCCAGGTCGCTAATGATCGTAGAATATCCAGCTTCCTTAGCTGATGTTGCTATAAAATAATTTCTAAGACCGTTCAAAGAAGGGTGGTCCATTTGGTCTATAGCATTGTGCAGCTTTTTAGATGCGGACTGCTTCGTAACAGATACCTCCGTGTGGTTGGTCGCAAAATGTTTTGAAATCTTATGTGCTTCATTCTTGGCAGATGTTTCTGAACCTTCAAATGCAACTGAAAAAGTGTTTATTGGGGGATTCGATAGTTGAGACATCGCAGCTGCTAAAGTGATGGAATTGAGCCCTCCTGATAAATAAATTGCTGGAGAATCACCCGTCAACTTAGATTTGACAGCGTTTAACAAAGTGTCTTTTACAGAATGAGAGTCTTTAATTAATATTTCTTTGGAGGTTTCCCACCACCTAAGAACATTGACAGTCTCGTCCTGGATTTCTATTGCACATCCTGGTTCTAAAAGCTGAATCCCCTCTACGATAGTTAGAGGTCCATGAACTGTCGAATATCGTAAATAATCAATCAAAGCCTCTTTATTCACTTTTCGAGAAATTAAACCCGAAGCAAGCAAAGTCTTTATTTCTGAGGCAAACATGATAGCCCCCTTTTCATTTTCTGCACACCAGTACATCGGTTTTATTCCAAACCTATCTCTTGCAATTACCAATTTCTCGGAACCGGCGCACCACCAAGCAAAACTAAATTTTCCTTTTAATTTTTTAAGTGTATCCTCTAACCCCCATGCTTTTAAAGCAGGAAGTAAGACTGTGTTTTCTACCTGGACTCCTTCACTTTTTAAATGATCTATTAGCTCAAGTGAGTTCTCGATTTCTCCACTGAGTAGAAGAGAGTCTCCAGAATGACTGTCCACTACCGAATGACCTACTGCACCTAAAATCAAATTTCTTTCATCAGACCAAACCTCTGAATTTATACTGATCTCTTTTCCCTGACTTAGCATCTTAGAAACCGTTTCCACAGCTTCTGCAGTAGAAAAATTTTCTAACCCAAATATGCCAGAAATTCTTTGCATTTAGTCTTTTAAAGGGTCCCAGCCTTGAGCTTTTAACTCCACATCTAGTCCGTTTTTAGTGACCATAATGTGTTCTTTTGCATCTTCTGTCATATGTCCAACAACAGATAGTTTAGGGTGGTTTCGGATGTTTTCGAAGTTTTTTTGTGAGATGGTAAATAACAGCTCGTAATCCTCTCCCCCGCTTAACATACATACTGTTGGGTCTAAGTTAAATTCTCTAGCAGTATCATATGTCTTGGGATCGATAGGTAGCTTATCTTCATATATTCTGACTCCCAATCCACTTGCGGCCATTAGATGAAAACACTCTGAGGCTAAGCCGTCAGAAATATCAATCATACTTGTGGGTTTAACTTTTAAATCTGAAAGCTCTGTAACAATATCTGTTCTTGCTTCAGGCTTGAGTTGGCGCTCTATAATATAACTGTGGTTCTGTAAATCTGGCTGGGCTTTTGGAGCTTCCTTAAAAACTTCCTTTTCCCTTTCTAAAACCTGCAGTCCCATATACGCTGCACCAAGATCGCCTGATACAACGAGTAAATCACCCGCCGAAGCTCCTCCCCTAGTCACCACTGAATCACCATCAACAAGACCAATAGCAGTAATTGAGAGCGTTAACCCTGACGGGCTAGAGGTTGTGTCTCCCCCAATCAAATCAACTTTGTACAACTCACATGCTGTTTTAACACCCTCATATAACTCTTCTAATGCTTCAACTGAAAACCTATTGGAAACACCAAGACCTATTAAAATTTGAGTAGGTTTTGCATTCATGGCACAAACGTCACTCAAGTTTGCGATCACAGCTTTATAGCCAAGGTGCTTTAAAGGAACATAGCTTAAATCAAAGTGAACACCTTCAACAAGCAT
This sequence comes from Flavobacteriales bacterium UBA974, assembly GCA_002292405.1. GTDB lineage: Bacteria > Bacteroidota > Bacteroidia > Flavobacteriales_D > Sanyastnellaceae > UBA974. The sequence continues at coordinate 102,672 of DBBW01000003.1, read as the reverse complement.
GTCTGTTGTTGCCACGACTCGCTTTCCCAGTGGGTCAATAACTGCTGCGTCGTCTCCAACACCTAAAAGCGTAGACGGGCGGTTTTTTGCTAAGTCTTTTGTCAACTTACTGATTAGGGCAAATTCCCCCAAATCTTTTATTTCTGTACGTTCCATCTTTATGCTTCTTCTCTTACGTCACAAATGGATCCAATAAAATGAAGATCTAATTCCGCCAAAGGATGATTAAAGTCCATTTCCACTTCTGTCTTAGAGATGCTCACAACGACACCCACCATTTCATTTCCATCTTCATCGTTCATCGCTATTGCCTCACCCTCTTGAATATGCTCTTCGTCAAACGCTCCATCTAACTCAAAAACAGTTTTAGGAATCATAACAATTGCATCATCTGTGGTCACTCCATAAGCTTCAGAACAGGGAATCACCACTTCAAAAGGCTCACCTGTAGATTTTCCCATTAATTCTTTTTCTAGCGCCTCTAAGACTTCTCCTGAGCCTAAATAAAACCCGAAAGCACTTTCTTCTCCACATTCCTCAAGAACTTCTCCTTGTTCTCCTCTTTCGTTAATTTCACTTAACACATACTCAATCTCCACAAATACGCCCTCTTTTACAATTCTATTTTTCATACTGCAAATGTCAGTCGTACTTTGCCGACATGCAACGACTCACCCTCTCTTTTCCTTCAATTGTATTTTTACTGTTATTTATTGCCAGTGGTTCTCACTTTATTGCGCAACATAATATCCCAAACCTGAGAGAATACTCCCCAGAGCCTAGGGTGTTTTACCCAATGGGATGTAGAGATGTCGGGCATTCCGGAGCTCCTGTTGAAAGATTCTATCAGGACAATTACGACATGTCTGAATCTATCGCTCGAAGCGACACTTTCGATATCGACGCATACGAAATTGATCTTGACCTGACCCAGTACGGTCTCCAACAAATGGACGCGAGGGCTGTTATTACACTTTCCATAGTTGAAAGTGGTGCAGAATCTGTTTGGTTCGATTTGATTGGCTTAACTGTAGATTCTCTTAATGTCAACGGTGAAACCTCCGTTTTTTTGCATGAAAATGGCAGGCTCATCGTGCCTGCTCCAGAAGGGGTTTTTACTGCTGAGACCACTCACCAGATTGAAGTGTACTATAGCGGTCACCCAACACAAGATCCTTATTGGGGTGGTGTTTATTTCGCATCAGAATATATCTATCACATGGGGATCGGCCTTACAAGTATCCCCCCGAATTATGGAAAAGTTTGGCACCCCTGCTTCGATAACTTTGTAGAAAGGGCAACATATACATGGAATATCCGAAGTGCTGGAGGGATGAAGGCACACCTTCAAGGAACCTTCTTGGGAGAAACCTTCGAAGAGGGAGATACCCTAACACGAAGCTTCACGTTAGAACATCCAATTCCTACACACTGTGCTGCGTTTGCAGTGGCCAATTACGCCGATAGTAATTTCGTTCACACTGGAGAATATGGCGATATCCCTGTGAGATTAACTGCTAAACCTGAAGATATTAACCAAATGGTAAATAAATTCACTGATATCGGTTATGCTATTGACGCTCTTGAGTATTGGTGGGGTCCTTACGCATGGGAAAGGGTTGGGTATGTCTTAACTACCGAAGGAGCACTTGAAATACCTACGAATATTGCCTATCCTAAGTTTATGATTGGAGAAAGTGTCGGTGCGAATGGTGATCTATTTGCGCATGAATTGGGGCACCACTGGTGGGGTGATTTAGTAGCTCCGAGCATACACAACCACATGTGGATCAAAGAAGGTCCTGCTGAATATTCCAGTCATTTGTTCATAGAGCTTAAAGATGGGCACGAGGAGTTTGTAAAATTGATCAAGGACAACCAAAAGTTCGTTCTTGAAGAGTGTCATCTTCAAGATGATGGCTTTCACCCTTTATCTCCGATGCCTGACGAGCATATTTACGGCAGGCACACTTACTACAAAGGAGCCTCTATTCACCACAATTTGAGGGCTTACCTCGGAGATGATGCGTATAGAAATGCATGCCAAAACGTAATAGCTACTCATTTCGATAGTCACATGGATGCTGAAGTTTTCATGGAAACACTCGAGGATTTCACCGAGCTAGACCTTCAACCTTTCTTTGAAGCACAAATCTTCCAGCCTGGGTTCTCAACTTGGCTTATAGACTCAACCTCTACAACATTCTCCGATGGAGAATATGAAACAGCTCTTTATTTAAACCAAAAACTACGCGCCTGCTCTTCGTTCCACGAAAATGAGCCCTTAGATGTCACTCTTTGGGATGCCTCATGGGATACAACTGTCGTTCAGATTCGTGTCGGTGGGGAATACGATGTTGCTACAATTTCTCACACAGATCCGTTTATTCTTGTCGCCTTAAACACTGATGGAAAACTAAATCAAGGGCGACTTGACAATACTCTCTCGATCAACGAGCCTACTGGGCTCTCAAGTATCCCATGGGTCGAAATGAGGATGGGATGTGACGAAATCAACGACAGTGTTATTGTGCGGCTCGAACATCATTGGGCAGCTCCGGATAACGAACCTACAGCATTTTATATCGATGAAATTAGTGATACTCATTTCTGGACCGTTGATGGCACTTGGGAAGATGAAATTGAAGGAACCAACGCCCTTGTTCTTGATGCTCGTTTTTCATATGTCGGCAACAATGAAGAAGGTTTAGATTTTGATTTGTATTACGGAAATGAGGAAGATGCTTTTCTTGCCTGGAGGCCCAACTCATCCTCCACTTGGATTCAGTACCCCGATTACACTTGGCAGTCTGGTTCTTTAATTAACGGAAGTGGTGTTTTTAAAGTCTCAACACTAAGAAAGGGTCAGTATGCATTCGCGAACGGCGATATCTCACTTTCTGAAGAGTACTTGGCTTATGAAAACTCTCCAGCCCTTGCCTACCCATCTCCCGCTCGAACGAACATCACCCTTGATTTCAGAAATAGCACCACTCAAAACAGTTCTAAAAATCAAGTTGTCAAAATTTGGGACGTGTCTGGCCGATTCATTTACACAAAGACTATTTATGACTTTACGCCCTTTAATCTAAGCCTTGAGGGTTGGTCTGAAGGAGTATATGTTGCGGTTTTATTCGATCAAGGCGGATTCGTCAACAGCACTCGCTTTGTCGTCGATAAGTGAGCTGGTAAACGGACTCACTGATTTTACGATCCCTTCTATCTCTCTCATATACTGACGTTTGTCAAAATAAGGAGCGTAGGCATACCCTTCCACAGTGACTAATCTTTTGTGAGGTTTGTCATAGAAAGTAAGGCTGTAAAATGGGCCACCCATAAAATCGTTTTCCATTCTCCAAAGCCCGCGAATTTCAGAAGCAAATTCTCCTTTAAATAACATCTCTTCATAAGATGGTATCATGCGTCTTTCTACCTTCATATAGCTACCTTTTGTTGGACCATTCACAAATTCTTTTGTAAGCTCGTCTCTTCGTTTAAGAAGATAATCAAGCGAAAATTGCCATTCCCCCAAGTAAGGTTCACAGTGAATGAAGAAGGCTTCCTGCACATCGTGATTGTCACTTCCTCTAAACCTTGTAAGTTGTCTGTCAATCCAAGTAAACGCAGTATCTACTCTCACAGCATACGAGCCTTTCGGCACAAGGATGTCAAAACCCCAAGCCTCACCTATTTTCCTTTTTATTACTTCGTCTACAGAAGCTCCTGTCACATATGTTGTCCTCTTCACTTCAACATCGTGGAATAAGCTCAGCATTTCTGATGACCTGCGTGCAATCGCTTCCGCAACTTCTAATTCTGTCCTGCCTTTTGCAACAATGTACACCTGACCTTTAGAATATTTTTCCTTGTAAAAAACAACCGAAGCGTCTTGCGTATCAACTCTGTCAGCAATTTCTACGTCAATTATATTTCTGTGTGGTTTCCAAAACTTATTGAAATCTTGCCTGTTCTTATGCACCACATCGAACATAGGTTCATACGTCTCAGTATGCATTTGGGGCAGCACCGCATAGGGCTTATTTAAGATGTTTGATAAGCTATCTCCTACTGCTCTAGACCAAACCCCATCAGAGCAAACAACCAAAACTTCACCCTGAGGACCGACTCTACCAGGTAGCGGTGATCGTGCCCCTTCCTGACTAAAACACCCCAAAAGAATTGTCGTTAAAAGCAGCAATATCTTCCAGCTTGTGATTCTCATATTTTTGATGGATCTCCGTGAATAATCAGTCTTTGTCCAATATTTATTCTGGAATTCTTCAAGCCGTTCCAGTCTTTTAATTTACGAACTGAAACCCCATGTTTTTGAGCAATCGTGCCTAGAACATCGCCAGATTTCACCCTATAAAAAATAGGGTCTGGCTCATACTTGATTTCAGGTGTTAGCTCTGGTTTAAAACCCCTCATTTCTGATTCATGAGCTAAAAATTCAGCCGTCATCTCCAATGGGATCCTAACTGTAAAATTTTCTCCTGGTCCCGGGATAATATTGCGACTGTAAATGGGATTAAGTATTTTTAACTCCTCCTCTGAAGCGTTTAGAAATTGTGCAATTTGGTCTATTCTTAACGGCCCTTGTATATTTATAGTGTCTGTTGTCAGAAAGCCAGGGATTTCATTTCTAGGAACAATTCCATACTCTGCGTGATACTCCATCAAGTAAACAACCGCTAGAAAATTTGGCACATAGTTCCTCGTTTCTTTAGGAAGAAAAGAACGTATCTCCCAATAGTTTTCTTTCCCTCCACTTCTCCTAATCGCCTTATTTACGTTACCAGAACCAGCGTTATAAGCTGCAAGTGCTAAAAACCAATCATCATACATCCTGTAGAGCCTATTGAGGTGGTTGCAAGCAGCTTCTGTGCTTTTTCTTGGGTCCTTTCTCTCATCTATATAGCTGTCTATCCTCAACCCTTCCGCCTTAGCTGTGTAATACATGAATTGCCACAAACCTCTTGCTCCTGCTTGAGATCTGGCTTCGGGATTTAATGCGCTTTCAACAATTGGAAGGTATTTTAACTCCAAAGGCAAGCCTTTCTTATCAAGCACTTCCTCGAAAAGGGGGAAAAACGCAGGCGCTCTGCCAAGCATCGTTCCGAGTCCTCTTTTGCGTCTATCAACATACAGGGCTACTCTTGTGTGAGATATTGGGTTCCACGATAAATTAAGCGCTGAAGACATATCTAAAATCGCCATCCGAGACTTCATAACAGTTGTGTCTAGTTCGAGATGAGGTTCTCCAATAATATTCCAAAGTGAAGTGTCTGAACTAACGCAATCCTGCGACTCACACCAAATTTGCCATTGTGTTTCCCAAGAAAAAGGTTCCGTATTTATTTCAATAAGTTTCGTCGATTCTAATGAATCTGCTTGAGTTTGGGCAAAAGAAACTTGGAGCGACACTGCAATCGCAATCAAAACCAAATAAATCTCTCGATTCACTTATCTTTTTTTTCGTCGTCTTTCTTCTTGTCGTTTGTTGCGTTTTTGAATTCTTTTACGCCTTGACCTAAACCTCTCATAAGCTCAGGTATTTTACGACCACCGAAAAGCAACAACACCACAAGGGCAATGAGAATTAATTGAGGAGCACCTATACCCATGACTTTTTAATTTACTACAAAGTTACAACTTACAATTCAATATTGTCTATCAGTCTTACACCTTCGACTCTTGCCGCAATAATAATATGTGACCAACCTCTATTCTCTGTGCTTATCGAAAACGTTTGATCGTTCACACCGCTAATATATTCAAGTTCTAAACCTTCTACGTTTTTCAAGTTTTGCTTAGCAATCTCAACCGAGTCAATCACATCCCTACCCTCTTTAACTCTTTCCGCAACTATTTGAAGTTCTTGTGAGATGTTTTGGGCTACAAGAATGCCTGCATCCGATAACCTGATATTTCTTGAGCTTAGCGCAAGGCCATTTTCATCTCTTATGAGATCACAACTGACAATCTTAATCTTAGGATGTCTTTCACTTGACATCTTTTCCACTACAGCTACTTGTTGTAAGTCTTTGGAGCCAAAATAAGCTCTGTTTGGCTTTACCGCTAAAAACAATTTGTCAACTACGGACACAACTCCGTCAAAATGGCCTTGCCTGCTAAGGCCTTCAAAGGTTGAAGTTATCAATCCGTAATCAACTGGTTCAGCATAGGGCGTCCCTCCATAAATATCTTTAGGTGTGGGGGTAAATAAAATCGTGGCGCCAGCTTTTTCAGCAACAATTACATCATTATCTAAATCCCTTGGGTAGGACTCCAAGTCTGCTTTTTCATTGAATTGAGTGGGATTTACCAGAATACTAACCACCACAATTTGACACTCCCTTGATGCTTTCTCAATTAATGATGCATGGCCCTTATGCAGCGCTCCCATTGTAGGAACAAACCCCATGTTCTCCCCGAACTCATTTATATTTTCTATAAACCAGTTATTTAATTCTATTGTCGACTTAAGTATTATCATTTTTTATCAAAATCTCCAGGCCTGAAACCTTTGGATTTACTTGGAATTTACCGTAAAAATAGCTATATTTGTTGTTCGTCCAATCTGAAGAGAGCAATAACTATGAGCAAAAAACGAATTTTATACGTATCCCAGCACTTAGTTCCTTTCCTCCCAGAAACTCCGATGAGCTCGATATCTAGACATCTTCCTCAGGGAGCTAGTGACAAGGATAGGGAAATACGAGTGTTTATGCCACGGTTTGGAAAAATTAATGAGAGACGGCATCAACTTCATGAGGTGATTCGGCTTTCGGGGATGAATTTAAATATTGATGATGTTGATCATCCTCTAATTATTAAGGTTGCGTCAATCCCCACTGCAAGAATGCAAGTATACTTCATCGATAACGATGATTTATTTAAGCGTAAGGCTGTCCTTTATGATTCTAATGATGAGTTGTTTAGCGACTCTGATGTTCGAGCTATTTTCTTTGTTCGTGGTGTTTTAGAAACTGTCAGAAAGCTTGGTTGGGCTCCCGATATTATCCATTGTCATGGATGGATGGCCAACCTTCTACCTCTTTATCTTAAAAACAATTACAAAGACGATCCTTACTTCGCGAATAGCAAGATTGTTTGCAGCATCTATGATGAGGGATTCGATGGTAAATTAGATCAAAGAATGGCGGATAAAATTGTTCTTGATGGAATCCCATCTGATCAAGCAGAAACAATTAATCATCCTACCTTCAATAACATGAATGCTATCGCTATTGAAAATGCTGACGCAATTATAGCTGCTTCTGAAGATTTAGATGAAGAGACTCTCGATCAAATTAACGCCTCTGACGTTCCGGTTTTAAAATTTCCTGGAAACGAGGGGTATCTCGCAGAGATAAACTCATTCTACGATGAGGTGATCGGTGTTGAAACTGAGGTTATATAGGGTTAATAAAAACATTCTCGACAATTAATGAAGCATCTTTTTAGTGTCAAAATTGCGTTTTTATTATTTTTATGTTGCATTGTTCTTTTTACGGGATGCCTAAAGCCGGAATCTTCTATAGGATTGGGATTACAGCCTGAAACCGATCTTCTTGACTTAGTCACTACAGACACGCTCACTCTTGAAATATTCACTGTTAGAGAGGACTCCCTTGAAACCGACGAGTTGAGTACCGCTGTCTTGGGGCGTGTTTTCCAACCAAGAATAGGTTGGACTACTGCAGGTTTTGCAACTCAATTGCGATTGAGCGCTCCGGGTGTAAACTTCGGAACAAATCCCCAAGTTGATAGTCTTTTTCTCAGCTTGCGCTTCACAGGCGATACATATGGCCAACTCAACCCACAAAGTCTTCTGGTTCAACAATTGGCTGATTCTATTTCTCTCGATTCAACTTATTACTCTAACTTTAACCCAGAAGTAACTCACGAAATCCTAAATGATGAGTTTCAAGGTGAAATTTCTCTAAACCCATCAGATGATCTTATTATAGATGAGGATACGATCGTGTCTCAAATTAGGTTGAACCTTAAACCCGCATTAGGCCAATCAATTTTAAATCAAGACACCTCCGTTTTTAGCAACAATGAGTCTTGGTTAGACTTCTTCCCTGGGATAGTCGTTTCTACACAAGGAGATGGTGTAGGTGCTGCTGGCATAGATATCTCATCTGGGCTTAGCTTGATGAGACTACACTATCACAATGATACCGACACTTCTTTTTACGATTTTATTATCTCACCGCTTAGCGCGAGGGTAAATATGTTTTCTCAGGATTATGTCGCTGCACTGTCTAGTTTAAACTCACCCGTTAATGATTCTGTATTTGTAGACGGAAGCAGATCTCTTTACATAATGTCAGGCGCTGGGTTAAAGACACATCTAAAAATACCCTTCTTAGAGTCTATAAACGATTCTATCACGGAATCGGGAGATACTGTATCCTTGGGTTGTGCGATTCAGAAAGCTGAGTTAATTATTACGCTAGATGATTCTTATTTTGACTCAAGATATCCTCCTCAAGAGCAGCTTTATATTTTAACTGAAAATCCGGAAGGGAGTCCAATATCAACAGCTGATCAAATGAGTTTGGGGGTTAATATTGATGGGTATTATGATTCTCAAAACAAAAGTTATCGCTTTAACATCTCTAGAAGCATACAGCATCTCCTAAATAGAAGTTCGGGGACTTATTACGGAAATTTTTCTCCAGAAAACCCCATCCCTCCATTTTATATCGTGTCAAGTAGAGCGGGGATTTCTATTCAAGGAGTCGTGCTAAATGGAACCAGTGTAGAAGAAAAGCGTCCACGTCTTGTAATTACTTACAGCCATTAGGTTAGTTTCGTAAAAATTTTAGCTGAAAAATATGTGTGGAATTGTAGCTTATATCGGACCCAAACCCGCCTTACCTATTGTAATTAATGGCCTTAAACGCCTTGAGTACCGAGGGTATGACAGCTCTGGTATAGCTCTTATTGAGTCTGATGGAAATCGTGGCAATAAACTCGTAATAAAAAAAAAGAAAGGTAAAGTAAGTGATCTACTTGATCATATTGGTGAAGAAGCGTTTACAAGCACCGTTGCTATTGGTCACACGCGTTGGGCAACACACGGTCCACCGAATGATATAAATGCTCATCCTCACAGAGCTGAATCAAACCGTATAGCTTTAGTTCACAATGGTATTATTGAGAATTATACCTTAATAAAAGAAACATTACACAATAGGGGACATGCCTTGCTAAGTGATACTGACTCTGAAGTTTTAGTTCACCTAATTGAAGAGGTTATGACCAATGGTGAACTGGAATTGTTTGATGCTGTTAGAGCAGCCTTAAATCAAGTTGTGGGCGCCTATGCCATTGTTGTCATCGATAAGGATAATCCAACAAAATTAATCGCGGCTCGAAGGTCATCTCCTCTTGTAATAGGGTTGGGTGAGGATGGTGCTTATTATGCCGCCTCTGACGCTACACCAATAGTACCTTACACAAAAAATGTAGTTTACTTAAAAGATGAAGAAATTGCATCTTTAGAATTAGATAACGGTCTTCGAATAAAAACAATTTCAAACTTAAAGGTTACTCCTCAAGTACAGGCTTTAGAATTAGAGATTGAATCCCTCGAAAAAGGTGGTTATGAGCATTTTATGCTCAAGGAAATCTTTGAGCAGCCGAGGTCTATTCGTGATTCATTGAGAGGCCGGATTAATTTGAAGAAAGGAAGGGTTAGAATCGCAGGGGTTGATGATCATTGGGAGAAATGGGAAAATGCATCTCGTATTATTATACTGGCTTGTGGTACAAGCTGGCACGCTGGACTGGTTGCGGAATATTTATTTGAGGACTACACTCGTATACCTGTAGAGGTTGAATATGCTTCCGAATTTAGATATCGAAACCCTGTAATTAGAGAAGATGACATTGTGATCGCAATCTCACAAAGTGGTGAAACAGCAGACACCTTAGCCGCTATTAAAACCGCTAAGGACGCAGGAGCTCATATTTTCGGTTTGTGTAATGTCGTGGGTTCAAGTATAACGCGAGAAGCTCACAGTGGCGCATATACACACGCAGGCCCAGAAATTGGTGTTGCATCCACCAAGGCTTTTACCTCTCAGATTGCTGTTTTAATGTTGATAGCTCTTCATGTTGGAGTTAAAAAGGGCCGGTTGCCAAGGGAGCGATTCTTAAGGTTAATCACAGAATTAAATGGAATTCCCGAATTAGTCGAATCTGTCCTTAAACAAGCTGATCTTATTTACGCATTCGCTAATGAATTTGCAGAATCAGCCAACGCTCTTTACTTAGGGAGGGGTTACCAATTCCCCGTCGCGCTTGAAGGAGCTCTTAAGCTAAAAGAAATTAGCTACATACATGCTGAAGGCTATCCTGCAGCGGAAATGAAGCACGGACCTATAGCGCTAATTGATGAAAGCCTTCCTGTTATTTTTATCGCCCCAAAGGATGATGTTTATGAAAAGGTTGTTAGTAATATTCAAGAAGTAAAAGCAAGAGGTGGTCGCTTAGTTGTGGTTGTTACTGAAGGTGACAAAGCGGCTTCCGCGCTTGCTGATTACGTGATAACCATTCCTGAATGTGATCCATCGCTTTCTCCATTGCTAACCTCTATTCCTCTTCAGCTGTTAAGTTATAAAATTGCTGTTTTACGTGGTTGTAATGTTGACCAGCCCAGAAATCTTGCAAAAAGCGTAACCGTAGAGTAGGTAAATCTTTTTTTAGATTTTTTAAATTGTTATCTAATATCATGACGGTTGTTAATTTATTGAAAATCAGAAGTTAATGTGTTACTGACGCGTTATTAACAATATAAAAGTTAATGTTCAGAACGTTAAAATGGCTGATATTAAGAAAGTATTCACGTACTTGCGCTTTGAAATCTGAAACCTTAATATTTAGGATATGAAAAGACTAATGTTCACGCTGGCGATTTGTTCGCTAGTTTTCACAAGTGCTCAAGCGCAAAAACAGTTGGGTGGGGAGCACAACGTAGAGGTCAACCTCTCGCCATTTGGCAATAGCCCTATTGACGGAACTACAATTAAGTACCGTAATTTCTTAGATGATGATGCTGCTTTCCGAGTATCACTAACCGTAGGAACATCTTCTGATACATACGCTTTCTACCAAGAGGGTGAGATGTTAGGTGACCCCGTTAGCCCACAGCTTAACTTAGAATCAGCTACAACCGTTTTCGGAATCGCTCCTGGTTACGAAATGCATTTTGACGGTACAGATAATCTGAGTCCTTACTTCGGTGTTGAGGCTTACTACATGATGGGTAGCCGTTCTGATAAGATGGAGTTTTGGGGACCAAACGATCTTGATAACGTAGGTCAACCTGATGTTTACATCGTATGGGATCTTACAAATAAGCAGTCATACAGCTCTATGGGTTTAAACCTTCTTTTCGGTGCTGACTACTACTTCTCTGACGCTATTTATGTTGGATTTGAAGCTGGGATTGGATTCGGAATGTCGTCTTTCGGCAATCACGAAATTGGGACCAGTGACTTAACTGCGTTTAATATTCAGTTTAACGGTGCTTTTGACCCAACTACAGCTGGTGCAGAAATTGCTGATAGTTTTGTAGGTGAGCTTCCTTTTAACGTTGTTGAGGGAGAAATCTTCTATGATTACTACGACCAATTATATGTTGCTCCTAACCATGTTTCTAATACAACAATTGGAAATGTCTTCAATGGCGCACTTAGAGTAGGTTTCCTATTCGACTAATTTTATAATTGTTTTTATTATTGAAAGGCATCCCATTAGGGGTGCCTTTTTTTATTATCTTGTCATTATGGATTCATCTTTGAAAGTGAGTTTTTGTTGGTCTAATGTTAGCTATAGTGTTGAGCAAACTCAACCTATAGATATCAGTATTCCTATTCGAGATCCCAGATTAGGTGAAGGACCTGCCGCCTGGTATGTGGGAAGACCTCGGTTTGATGTTGTAGAGGGTGAAGGTTTTGTTGGGAGCGTTGTTAGAGGTGGGGCTGTTAACTTTACAAATGTTTCTTTCAACCCTCATGGTCACGGTACGCATACAGAATGTTTGGGACATATTACTAAGGAAGCTGAATCTATTCATTGTATCCAATTGCCACTTCTTATTCCTTGTTTATTGCATACAGTCTCTCCCGCTAATATTCAAGGTGACTCAGTCGTAACAATTGAACATTTACCCGGTGGTGGCTTTACAGAGGAAAAATTGCCGAAAGCGATGATACTTCGTACACTCCCCAATGGAGAAAGTAAGAAAAGCAGGGATTGGGCTAACACGAATCCCACATATCTTCATTCTGATTTTACTGACAAACTTGTTGAAAGAGGGGTTGAACACCTGCTCGTCGATTTACCTTCTGTAGACAAAGAGATCGATGGGGGAGCTTTGTTAAGCCACAGAGCTTTTTTTAGGGTGCCTGAAGCTCCTCGAACGGAGGTTACGATAACTGAGTTTGTTTTTATTCCCAATGAGGTTCAGGATGGCTTGTATGCCCTGAACTTACAACTAGCTCCTTTTGATCTTGACGCGTCCCCTAGCAGGCCTGTTATATACCCACTTTCGGTAATTTAACTGTAAAGACAGCTCCAGAGCCTTCTTCTGATTGAACAGACACCTCGCCATTTGTTTGCTCTACGATGCTCTTCACCATCGCTAAACCTAATCCCAATCCGTGGGTTTTAGTTGTAAACCTTGGCTCAAATATTCTCTCTAGTTTTTCTTTAGATATGCCTTGACCTTGGTCTGTTACTTTTACAATGGCGTATTTACTGTCATCTAAAATTTCGATTTTAACTAAGCTTTTAGAGCCTGCATCATAAAGTGAATCTAACGCATTTGCAATAAGATTGTTAAATACTCTAATCAGTCGGCTTAAGTCTCCCTCTACGAACAGGTTTTTTGTTTTTACCTCAACTAAAACGTTTGAATCGCCATACAGACCAGCGGCATTATTTACCGCTTCGATTATGTCCACTTTGTTTATTTCCGCATCTCTTACAACCGCTAGAAGCGCAAAATCTTCTGCAATAGAAGACAAAACATCGATTTGAGAAATTGCTGTTGATGTGAATTTCTTTATTCTTTGAGGAAAATCTTCAGCTTGATCATTCCAAGCTCTATCGAGTTGTTGAATCCCAAGTCTAAGGGGAGTTAGTGGGTTTTTTATCTCATGGGCTACTTGTTGAGCCATCTCTCTCCAAGCACCCTCCCTTTCATCTTTCGCTCTTGAAATGAGGCTTTCTCTTAGCTTCTCTAGAAGTGAATTATATTCTAAAACCAATGCGCCTATTTCATCTTTCCACTCATGCTCAACTGAGGAGCTATCGCTTAATGGGTCAACTTTTGACATTTCCAACTTCAATAAACCCAACGGCCGCACAATTGAACTCACAAGTAAATATGCAATAAACATCGCACCGATAAAAAGAAAGAAATATACTGGAGCCAAGCGGTCTAAAAAAGGACGGATTCCTCCCTGGTTAAGTGGTCGTGGTTTATATCGCGCATTTGCAATAAACAATGGTGAGTTCGTGTTATTGACTACTAACCAATATACCCGAGTTACCTCATTCAACCCATCTCTCTCATTCACAACCACTCTATCGCCGAGCAACTTTAAGACAGAAGTAATCGAATCACTCAAAACGAGCTCTGGCTGTATCCTTTCTTCGGTAAAGGTTGCTGAGGTGGTGATTAAAACGCCATCTGGTCTATAAAGACTAAATACTAAACCGTGAACATCTGCCAATTCGCAAATGTGGTCTGTAAATAAAGTTGAAATGCTGTCTTTGGGTAAATCCCCTCCGTGCCTTGATATTACATATTCTATACTCCTTCCTAGAGCGGATTCTTTTCTTAAAAGTCTTTGGTCGTTATAGGCAATTTCTTGCTTTTTTGAATAGTCGTACGCAATTATCGCAGTAGATAGCAGCGACACAACGACGACGACAAGCATCCCAAGAAAAATTCTTAATCTTAAACCCATTTGGGCAAGCTAACATCTAAAACCAAGCCAAAAAAATATTCAGTATGGTATTATCCCCCAAGAGCTTCTGAACCCGCTACAATCTCGAGGATTTCTGTAGTAATCGACGCCTGACGAGCTTTGTTATAAGATATCTTTAATTCTTGTAATAAATCTCCTGCATTTTCTGTTGCTGAGTGCATCGCTGTCATCCTAGCGCCATGTTCTGCAGCGTTACTATCAAGAAGCGCTTTGTAGAGCTGAGTTTTTAATGCGTTAGGCAAAATGTTTTCAATTATTTCTTCGAGATTAGGCTCAAAAATATAATCATTTGAAGAAGCTGCCGCCTCTTCACTTTCAGTGCTTGAGTCTGAAATCGGCAAGAAACATTCTGTTATTGGTATCTGAACAGCCGCATTTTTAAATTGACTGTATGCAATTTGAACTGAGTCCCATTTCATTGAAATAAAACCATCCATGATGTGTTGAGCTATTTCTGATGCACTTTCAAAATTAAGGTTGTCAAAAACAGTTAGCGAAGTATCTCCAAATCCTTCTGCAAAAGTGTGTCCATTTCTCTCTAAAACTTCAGTTGCTTTTTTACCTAGAGGAAGGACAACAACATTAGATCCGTTGCTCTTGTGCTCTAAAATTGCTGAATTCGCAACCTTAATAGAGTTGTTGTTAAATGCCCCGCAAAGACCTCTGTTTGAGGTAATAACGACTACTAGAGCGGTTTCTATTTTTCTTTCTTGAGAAAAGACCCCTTCCGAAGAATTCAGTGTACTACTAACGTTCGTTATAATCTCTTGGATTTTTTCCGCATAAGGACGTATGCGAGTAATGGCATCCTGAGCTCGACGAAGTTTAGCCGCAGAAACCATTTTCATTGCTGACGTAATTTGCATCGTGTTCTGTACAGAACCGATACGCTCTCTTACTTCTTTTAATCCTCCAGCCATAGTACTTCTAGATTATGAGTAACGGGCAGTCATTTCGGCTGCAGCAGATGAAAGCACACTTGTTTCCGCGTCTGTGTATTTGCCGTTTTTAAGCGCGAGTAGAGTGTCAGAATGCTTCCCTTTTAAATACTCAAGGTATTCTTTTTCAAATTCTTTAACCTTGTCTAAAGGTACATTCTTTAAAAGACCCTTCGTACCGCAATAAATCATAGCAACTTGCTCTTCAACAGACAATGGTGAGTTGAGATCTTGTTTAAGAATCTCGACATTTCTAGCACCTTTATCAAGAATTGCCTTTGTTGCTTCGTCAAGGTCAGAACCAAATTTTGAGAAAGCTTCAAGTTCTCTGAATTGAGCTTGATCAAGCTTAAGTGTCCCGCTTACCTTTTTCATTGACTTAATCTGTGCAGACCCCCCTACTCTACTAACGGAAATACCAACGTTAATCGCAGGACGAATACCAGAAAGGAATAGGTTTGATTCAAGGAAGATTTGACCATCTGTAATTGAGATAACATTCGTCGGAATGTATGCACTAACGTCACCCGCTTGTGTTTCAATAATTGGCAAAGCTGTTAAAGATCCACCTCCCTTTACAATTCCTTTCAGAGAATCTGGAAGGTCATTCATTTCCTTTGCAATTTTATCCTCAGAAATAACTTTGGCAGCTCTTTCTAATAGACGAGAGTGAAGGTAGAATACATCACCAGGGTATGCCTCACGACCTGGAGGTCGACGTAATAAAAGACTAACCTCACGATATGCAACGGCTTGTTTAGATAAATCATCATAAATAACCAATGCTGCTCTACCTGTATCTCTAAAGAATTCTCCAACAGCAGCGCCAGTAAATGGAGCATAGAACTGAAGAGGTGCTGGATCAGATGCTGTAGCAGCAACAATAACTGTATAAGCCATCGCTCCAGCGTCTTCAAGCATTTTTACAGTACCTGCAATTGTTGATCCTTTTTGACCAATCGCTACGTAGATACAGAAAACAGGCTCTCCAGCGTCATAAAATTCTTTTTGGTTGATAATGGTGTCGATCGCAACTGTTGACTTACCAACTTGACGATCACCAATGATTAACTCACGCTGGCCACGTCCAATTGGAATCATTGAATCGATCGCTTTAATTCCTGTTTGAAGGGGCTCAGCTACTGGCTGTCTATAAATTACACCCGGAGCTTTACGCTCGATAGGCATTTCATATAAATCTCCAGTAATGGGTCCTTTTCCGTCAATCGGTTCTCCAAGTGTGTTTATCACTCGTCCAAGGAGGCCCTCACCTGCTTTTATGGATGCAATTGTTCCTGTTCTCTTCACCGAAGATCCTTCTTTTAGATTCTTTGAGGGCTCAAGTAAAACGGCCCCTACGTTATCTTCCTCAAGATTAAGGACGATACCACGTACGCCATTATCGAACTCGATAAGTTCGCCAGATTGTACATTGCTTAAACCGTAGATGCGGGCAATTCCGTCACCTACTTGAAGGACTGTACCTACTTCTTCTAGTTCAGCTGCAGATTTAACACCTGCTAATTGTTCGCGAAGAATTGAAGATACTTCTGCTGGGTTGATATCAGCCATTTTAATCTTATTTATGCCTAAATTTCAGGCTCGTAATCGTGTTCTGTTAGTTTGCGTCTCAGCGTATTTAGCTGACGTTTTAGTGAAGCGTCGATCTGCTTGTCATCCATTTTCAAGATGAAGCCTCCAAGAAGGCCGGGATCAACCGTTTCGTTAAGTTCAATGACTCCATCGTGTACCTTAGCTACTTCTGCTAAGATTTTTGCACGTGTAGAATCCTCCAGTGGTATTGCAGAACTTACTTCTGCTGTCTGGATGTTTTTAATTAAGCGCAATTGATACAGTGCTTCTGCAACAATTTCAGGCAAAAGAACTTCTCTTCCCTTCGATACTAAAATCTTAATAAAACCTAGGGTTAGCTCACTTATACCATTTTTAAAAATGGCTTGAAGTATGGACTTCTTTTTATCTGGCTTCACCACAGGGTTAATAAGCAATAGTTTAAACTCGCGCGAAGCATCTAATAATGAATTAATCGTAAGGAGGTCTGCCTCTATACGATCAAGTTCATTCCTCTCAGAAGCAAAGCCAAGAAGAGCCTTGGCATATCTAGATGCTACACGTTTACTCGCCATTTTAATTCAGTGTTGATTCTTGGATCAGTTTGTCAACGAGGTCTTTTTGTTTCCCTGATTCTTTAAGTTCTTCACGAAGAAGACGCTCTGCGATATCAATCGAAAGTTGAGCCACCTCTGATTTAAGTTCAGCAACAGCCGCTTTTCTTTCAATTTGGATTGCTTCTCGAGCTAACTCCACCTCTTTTGAAGCTTCTATTTTTGCCTTTGCTTTTGCCTCCGCAACGACCTTGTTAGCCATATCTCGCGACTCTTTAAGCATCGCGTCTCGCTTTAATCTAGCCTCACTTAAAAGCTGTTCATTGTTCGCGTGAAGATTTGCCATTTCCTCGCGAGCTTTTTCAGCCTCTAGAAGAGCTTTTCCTATACTTTCCTCTCGGCTCTCAAGCGCATTAAGAATAGGCTTCCATGCCAAAACTCGTAAGATGACAAGTACTGAAATAAAAGCTATTGATGCCCAAAAAACTGTTCCGAAAGCCGGTGTTAACAGCGTATCCATTGTGTTACTTAAATACTACAAGTAAACATATTATGATTCCGAAAAGCGCAACTCCCTCTACAAGAGCAGCTGCAAGAATCATATTTGCACGAAGGTCGTCCGAGGACTCTGGCTGCCTAGCCATTGCTTCAAGCGCTCCTTTACCGATAAGACCTACACCGATACCAGCTCCGATTGCAGCTGCGCCAGCTCCTAGTCCAGCAAGTCCGTGTCCTGTTGTTACTTCTAAAATAATGTTTAACAAATCCATGATGAGTTGTTTTTTCTGTAATTAATTGTTTTTAATGATGGGGTTCTTGCGTTGCTTCTGAAAAATATATAGCGGCAAGAAGTGTAAATACGTAAGCTTGAAGAAAGGCAACTAAAATCTCTAAAAAATACATAAAGATCATAAACAAGGTTGAAAAGACTCCTATTCCAATCCCAGCACCTGTGCCAAAGTTCTGATTAAAAATAAAGACCAAACTGATAAATGAAAGTATGATGATATGGCCCGCTGACATATTCGCTGTTAGACGAATCATCAAAACTGTAGGCTTAATAAATACACTTAACATTTCTATAGGCACAACAATAAGTTTAATTAAATGTGGAACGCCTGGGGGCCATAAAATATGTCCCCAATAATGTTTGTTAGAATTTATTGTCGTGATGATAAAAACAAGAAGGGCTAAGATTATGGTTACTCCTATCGTACCAGTTATATTAAACCCACCTATGAAAGGAATCAACCCAAGTAAGTTACAGCCAAGTATAAAGAAAAATGTCGTTAGGAGAAAGGGCAAGAACTTTTTTGATTTCTCTTTTCCAATAACTGGATACGCTATATCATCTCTAACAAATAAAATCAAAGGCTCTAGAAAGTTTGTCATCCCTGTAGGAGCTAGGCCAGGGTTTCTTGAATAGCTCTTAGCAACTCGGGTAAATAGAAGAATAATGCAGGTAATGATTAGCAGCATTCCAAACACTGATTTCGTGATGGAAACATCCCAAATCTCTACTAACTCACCATTTTCGTTCTTCCCTGTAATTCCATGCTCGTCTTTTGTATATAACACGCCTGTAGAAGGCCCTTGAGCTGTCGATGGAGCGTGTGAGTCGTGTGATTCACTTTCTGATTTAAAGGCGCTGCTCATAAAAACATCTAACCCTTCCCCCTCAACATAAATAATCATAGGAAGTGGAGCAGAAATTTCATCGGCTCCCTCTCCGAAAAAGTGTATTTTATTTGCATCAGCTATATGATGAATAATAAAATCTCCCGGAACAAATTCGCTATGCTCTCCTTCTGTGTGAGAATGATGGCTGTGAGTCTCGTGAGTAGAGTGGTCGGAATTATCGATATTTACTTCCCCCTCAGCTTGGGCTATCGTCAATTGATGAAGCCCTAAAAGAACGAGTGTAAGTGTAAATCTTTTAAATAATCCTTTTATCATTCTACAAACCTGTTCGAAAATCGAGGCAAAAATACGTCTATTTAGTGTATAAAAAATATAGTGTTATCGCTTTTATTTTAAAACTTTTTAATGAGCTGTGTTGTCGCTGATACAAATAATCCTGTAAAAGCGATAAATAACCCAAACACACCAAAAACAAATTGTTCAGGAAAGGGATATTGTGACACAAGATAGCTTGTGATTATAATGAGTGTCAGTAGCATTTTAAGTGCTGTTATCCCATTAACTGCTGTAGTAAACTTTATCGCTGAACCTTTGTGAGCTTTCAGAATCCACCTCCAAGAAAAAATAGTAAGTAAAGCATATATTAAAATGACACAATACCAAATCGGGAAAGAAGACGCCCCTTCGAAAAACGGGAGGACATTACTTAATAATGTTATGGCAACTGAAAGGACGGCTGTCTTAAGGTAAAAGCTCATAATAATCACATAGATTTAATGTTCCTAAGAACTGACCACATTCCTACAGCTAGACCTAAAAGAGCTCCGGTTGCTGTAATTAATGGCTTCTCTAAGGCGAAATACTCATCTAATTTTCTACCTCCAATAGCTCCTAAACCAATAGAGACTGCAAGCGTTGTCCCAAGTCCAGCAAACCTCATTATCGTTTGCTTTCCCTGTTTTTTGGGCCGTTGTTGGGTGTTATTCTTCCCCAACTGTGACTTCATCCTTTAACAATGAACTTGACTCTGTTGGCATTGTTGAAGCTTTTAATGATGCTAGCGCATCTGCTTTTGAAGCGGTCTTTTGAGCCTGCTTTTTCACTTGTTCCTTCACTTGCTCCTTTGCTTGTACTAAGCTGTCCTTGTCTTCAGAGATTCCCATTCGGAATGTCCCCAATGCTTTTGCTCCTGCTTCTACTGAAAGTTGACCATAGTATAGATCTCCTTGTACGGTTGAAGAAGACTTCATTGACAACAACTCAAGAACTGTAACTTCCCCTTCTAAAGTCCCTTCAACATCGCAGCACAAGCAATTAACTGTGCCTGAAACTTTCCCTTTTAAACCAACAACTAATCTTCCTTTAGTCACTAAGTTTCCTTTAAACTCACCATCAATTCGAAGGTTGCTGTCGCTGTTGATTGTGCCCTCGATTTGAGTGCCTTCTACTATTCGGTTAATGCCGGTTTCCGAATTGTTATTTCCTGCTCCTGAAGAGCGCTTCAATGAACCTATCATTTTTATTGCTTAGATTTTGTCGAAAGATAGTGAGTCTCAAAGAAATCTCCATACCCTGTTATGTCCTTGTTTTTGAAAAGTTCTACATAGTTATCGCTACTAATGATAAACATGTCGTATCCACCAGAGTTTACATCAATTAGCATCTCCCTGTTTCCTGTGAAAACAGTAAAGTAATCCAGTCCTTTGGTTTTATCCTCAAACGATTTAACAAGAACTATTTCGTGAGTCCTACTTAATAAATTGCTCGTTATTCTTAGGTTTCGTGATTCGAAGAAAGCTTTGTTAAAGTCCGATGATTTTGCTTTTACTTCATTCCCCGTTGCGTTTTCGACAGGAATAATTATTGCAAAATAGTGTTCTTTGTTGCTGTTAAAAATAAACGCGGACTCTTCCTCTGTTTTATCTGGCTGGCTTATTTCGCCTACAAATCCGAGATCTACTCCCAATTGAGCAAGCAAGGAAGCGGCAAAAGTGGCTTCTTCTGTTTCTGGACAATCCGATATCAATAGCTTTAATGCATCAAAGTATGGGGTTCTATCTCCTGTATAGCTAGTAAGCCCTCCAACACATTGCGCTCGTAGTAAATTGTATTTACAGGCTAATGGGTTTTCTGGTCGCTCGTTGTTGATCACATCAATGTCTAATAAAGCAGCTTGATAGTCTTTTTTATAGTAACGAGCTAGCATCTCCTCATATGCAATACGCTCAGTTTCATAAGCTTCTTCTTCGGCGTCAAGAAAGTCAGGATTTTCAATAAGGTTGGCCCACTCACTACCAGGGTAGTTTGTTGTAATTTGGTTCGCCCAAAACTCTGAATTGCACGATTCACAAAATGGATTGCTGTAGTCCTCTTCTAGTTCTCTTAGTAGATATGTCCTGAAAAGCTGATACGTTGCTGTCGGGTGAAAAGCACTGCTGTCTAGTTTTTCTAACAACTCCTCCCATGTTGCAATTGCGTTTTCTGGATCTGAGAGCTTTTCTCTATAGTCTAAACCGGCGAGGTAATACGCCTCTGCTATTACTGCTAGTGAATTTGCTCTTTCTTCTTCTCCACAAGGAAGGCCTTCAAGCATTTCGTCTACTGTAGGAAGGGATTCGGGGTCAAACGGGTCAATGTATTCTTCTTGCTCTTCTGACTCTGTTTCTTCATCGTTAGAAAACAACACGCCTAATTTCCTGGATCTTCTCCAGTGATCTTCCAGCACTCTGTCCCCCCAATAGTCATTGTAATTCTGTCTGCCACCTACAAGTAATGCTCCGTTATAAGGCCAAAACATTCCGACCCCCGAAGATCCCGCCTCTGCGATAGCAGCCTCGTTAGCCGCTTCCATTTCTTCTTTTCTTCTTTCAAGGTCATCAGCCATATCCTCCCAATGGTTTTCAATAACTCTTCTTCTATCAAACTCGTTCAAGTCACAAAGAGCCAACAAGCTGTCCTGCTCTTCTATTGTACGTAGGTTAAGAACAAGGTCTGTAAGATTGGATGCAAGGCTTGTAATATCTTCCTTCCTCTCGTTGTCGTCAGGTATATATACAAGGGCGCTGTCGTAATACGCTTGAGCTATTTCATAATTTAAATCTTCCATATGAAGGTCTGCTAACCGTAGGTAGCTTTTCCCTAGTTGCCTTGAATTTCCTTCGCTAACATAAACTGAGGTCTCAAGATGTTCTATTCCTAAGTCTCTTTGTCTGTCCTCAAGAGCAACTTCGGCTAGAGCAAAATATATTTGGTCTAAATACTCCTGGTTTTTATCATCATCAAGCATGTCCTCAAGGAGTTCAACAATAGGGTCACTGTGCCCTCCCTTTCTTTGATAGGTCATGGCTTGCTGAATCTTCGCCTGAAACTCTAATTCATAAGGTGTTCTCAAATCCACCACGGCATTAAATGTCTCAATTGCCGCTTCACTGTCTCCTGTTTCTCTAAGACATTGGGCTAAAATGAATAAGTTACGTGCTGTATCCTTCTTTTTCTTGGTTAAATCTATTGCCGCCTCTATATATCTAATCGCTTCTTCAAAATTCTCTTTTTTGATATGGAATTGGGCGAGGGCCAAATTTGTTTGAATTCTTATCTCGTCCGATACGTCGGTATACTGCTCTGCTTTCGCGAGCATGTTTTTTGCTTTTACTAAATTCTCTGTTCTGAGGTATATTCTTCCTAGCCAACTGAAAGACCAAGCTTGAGCGTCTCGGGTGTCTACTGTTCTAGCTAAGAACAGAAAAATTTCTTCAGATTTTGCAAAATCCTCCTTAATATAATATGCTTCGCCGATAACGGTATAGTTGTCGTCAATCCACTTGTTCATTTCTGGCCACTTCATTGACTTCCGATTTCTTTTAGATGGAGTCATTGTGTGACGATCAACAACTTTGGAGCATTTCTCAATCGCCCTTTCCATAAGGGGATATACTTGTTGAGCTGAGCTCTCGTCTGTGTCTATAAATAGTGGTAGAATTTCATCCCAATTTGGCTCATACAGCTCTTGAATTTTTTTATCCGCCTCAAGCATCGCCTCATTTGCGTAGTGGAAACCATTATACCTGGCGGTCGTATTGTGATATATCCTATATGCCCTACCATCTCTCTCATTTGTGCAGCCCTGCACCACAACTACTGTAGCAATCGTTAAAAATAGTAACCGGAAAAAATTAGATATGTTATGAGCCATCAAGAGTCAACGTATGAAGTTGCTAAATTATTAGATTTTCTATAGAATTAAGTAAGAACTTTATAGTTGTGTCTAGTTGTCCGATATTCGCACCGCTTGAAAGGTAAAATCAATGGGTAAAAAAGAAGATAAAAAACATTTTTGGCGTCAAAGATTTCGGGTGACTATTCAAGAGGAGTCAACCTTTCACGAGAGAAGGGCTTACTTGTTATCTGGAAGGCGCATAGCTTCTATTGTATCTGGGGCTGTTTTTGCTGTCGCGATTATTACTTACTCAATCGTTGCTTATACGCCCTTAACCGAGTTGTTAATCCCTGGATATGTCGCTGAAAAATTTCGTGAAGATGTGACTTTTACTCGACAGCAGACAGACAGTGCTCTTGCTGCTCTTGCTGTTCATGAAAAATATTTATCTAATATCAAATCAATTCTAAGAGGGGAAATCCCTTTGGAAAATATCCAAGAGGACGACTCCTTACAAAGTGTTGAAACTGTAATAATTCCGGGCGCTGGGGAGGAGGATTTGGCTTTCAGAAACAGGATAGAAGAGGGAGATCGATTTAAGTTAAGAAGAGGATTGGATGAAATAAATGGGCTAATCGGTTTTGAATTTCAGCCTATACAGGGAGCCATCACCTCGGGTTTTGATCTTAGCAATGGACATCTCGGAGTGGATATCGAATCAGAGGAAGGGATGCTTGTTCACTCTGTAGATGGTGGTACGGTTTTAATGTCTGATTTCACTGTTGAACACGGATATGTTCTAGTTATTCAACACAAAAATGATCGATTATCCATCTATAAACACAATTCTTCGCTTTTAAAGGAGGTTGGAGATTTAGTAAGAATGGGAGATGTTGTAGCGGCCGTAGGAAATAGCGGAACACAGACATCTGGTTCGCACCTACATTTCGAATGGTGGGTAGATGGGCAGCCTATTGATCCCGTTCCGTGGTTGAGCGGTGTTACCCCCTAATAGATCTGAATTTAACCATGGCTCTAAGCTGGCGCATTCTTAAATGCCATTCCGACTCTTCAAGGGTTTGAAGTCTTTTTGTGCCAAAATCTTCACATGTAAATGAGGCCAATACTGACCCAACAACTACGGCTTGTTTTTTTGCTTCCCACGAAGTGTCCCCCAAACGTGCTAGATATCCTATAAAACCTCCAGCAAACGTATCTCCCGCACCGGTTGGGTCAACAACTTTTTCTAAGGGCATCGCAGGACTGAAAAATGTTTTTCCATCTTCAAACATAATTGCTCCGTGCTCGCCTTTTTTTATTACGACGGTTTTAGGCCCCATTTTATGGACTGCAGCGGCGGCCAAGGGTAGGGCTTTGAGGCCCGTTAGTTGTCGTACCTCTTCTTCGTTAATCATTAGAACATCAACTTTAGAAATAACTTTCATTAAGCTTTCCATAGCGATATCCATCCAAAAATTCATCGTGTCAAGAACTACCAAATCTGGACGTGTAGAAATTTGGTCTAAAACCGACATTTGAACCGAAGGATCTAGATTACCTAACATCACATATTTTGCAGACTTAGAGTTCTCTGGAACAACCGGAAGCCACCCATCTAATACGTTTAATTCAGTCGTTACAGTGTCTCTTCCTATTAAATCTTCGTGATAGCTCCCTTCCCAAAAAAAGCTTTTCCCACCTTCAATGGTCACTAACCCATTCGTGTTTACACCTCTTGATTTAAGAGTCGATAAAAAATCCTCTGGAAAATCCTCTCCAATAACGGAAATTAATTCCTGCTCTCTCACAAAGTGTGATGCCGCTAAGGCGATATAACTCGCTGCTCCACCAACTACTCGATCGGCTTTTCCTGAAGGTGTTTTTATAGAATCAAAGGCAACTGTACCGACAATAACTAACGACATAAAAAAGCAATTTTATTGAAATAAGAATAAGACGTACAAAAGTATTGCTTAATGTCCTTCCTTGATGTATTTTTGCGCACCAATCTGAATTCCTCCTTAGCTCAGCTGGTTAGAGCATCTGACTGTTAATCAGAGGGTCCTTGGTTCGAGTCCAAGAGGGGGAGCAATCGGAGAAAGGGCTACAGTAGTGTAGCCTTTTTTTATTCCTTCTACTGTAACACAATTTTAACACAATTACAGAGTAGTGGGATAGTGTTGGTCACTGATATCTGCAGCTATACTATAAATCTAAATTCCCTTACTCTTGTTTAAGCCTTACTGGTACTTTGGGCCTAGAACTCTGGTCTGTTTATAGTTTCGGCGGTCTTTTGACTCCACCCCATTCCACAAGCAATTCATCTTCTATCCTATCAACAGTAACAATGCTAGGTGTTGAAAGATGTATTCTTTCCTTTCCAATCACTTCATGATCCATGAGTATTCGGATTATTTGTTTCGGTTTTGGCACTATCTCAAGTGGAAATAGATGATCTATCAGGGCTTGGGAGTAAAACGAAATGCGGTAATACACATCGGGGTGATCAAGCTGTGGAATCCAATATTCTGTGAAATCTCGGCTTTCGTTGTTATTCAAGCCCAACCTTTTTAAGGTCTCTAAGAAAAACACATTCAAGGAGTCAACATGAACGATGAAACCGTCGGTTTTAGGTGGCAAGTGCCCTGAAGTTCCTTCCCAAAACAGGTACTTATATTTTCGGGCATTTTCAGAAAGTGTAATACTTCCATCTTTGCTTCCTTTGACACTCCAGCCTTCTGTCACGTCATGATGTGGGTAAGTTGACAGGGTTTTAATTTTTGGGCCTAGTTTAATTTGGTATTCCTTTTGAGAATGAGAGTAGATATAAATCACGGGCTCACAGGCGGGTTGTAGAATATAGTCGTGACGCGTTAATTGAAGCAAACGCCCGAAAGGATCTTTCACTATGAAAACAGGATCGCTTTCAACAAAGTCTTGATAAGCCAACGGAGGTTTTAAGTGGTCTTCCCAGTTATAGAGTTTGTCATTGAAGCATTCTGAATAAATTTCATACGAATTTTTCAACACTCGACTAGAATCATTGCTGATTTCAAACAAGAAGAGGTTGTCGTCTATCATGTGTTTTTGAGCCAGATCATTCATGTTGATGTCTTTGCGATCCAGCAGCTTCGCAATTTGATGGACGCCCCCACAGCCATACCGATTGAATATTTTATAGTTTTTGCTTGTAGGCATGATTTCTCCTAAAGCTTTTGTAAAATCATAGGAATAGCAGAGAGAAAGCCCGTCCGGTTGAAACAACCATATTCCACCTTCTTCATTGTGACGGCCAGTGTCAACATTGGTTTGGCTTTCCAAAGAATTGCTGAGGGAGTTTGCTTCGGTCTGTTCAACATAAAACGTGTCTGTAATCTGGTTTCTCGACCGGAAGCGGCTTTCAATCGAAATGGGTTTGAAAAGGTTTTTGAACTTCGTGAAATCGTCGCTGTTGTAATCAACACTTCGCTGTAACAGTTTTAAGGATGTGCTTGAGGTGATGGGGACTTCTCGGTAGTCCAGGGACGCCACGTAAGCGTCTTTGTCATCGATCACTTTTTCAATCCCACGAAACAATTCAGTGCTTAATGCCTCCTGCATATCCTTGCGGATTTTAAATTGCTCTTTTTCTGCTTTCCCAATTGAGCCGTCAGAGATTTGAGGCAAAAGAACAAGTTTATTTTGTAACTTGATCATATAGCTTATGCTTAAGTCTACTGGACCTTTGCCTTCAGCGTATGTGTCTATGCGGTACACTTCGCCGTTTCTATATTGTGAGTTGCTGACAGTACCTACCTTGACGATGACGGCATTCAAAAATTCAATCTCAAAAGAATATTCAAATTCGTTTACAATGGTTACCTTTTTGTCAAATTCTACCGTTATTTCGTTTTGCGTGAGACGATGGATGACTTCTAGTGGAAATGCCATAGAGTCAGGCTCCTCGCTTTGAGGGAGGGTTTTTTCCGATGCTGAAGTCGTTCCACTTTTGTTTATGCTATTCGCGTCTGCAAATGAGCACGAATAAAGCTGCACAGCCACTATCACTCCCACAAGCACAAGAGTGTTCGTTTTAATCATATTCTATCATTTGATGTTGGGTATCGGCGATTTGGGTAAATCTACCTCTTGTTTCGTCGTCCGCAAAGTAGATGTTTTAAAAACAAAAAAGAGAGACAATCTTTCGACGCTCTCTCGTTTGGTACCCGAAGTGGGAATCGAACCCACACTCCTTGCGGAACACGAGTTTGAGTCGTGCGCGTCTACCAGTTCCGCCATTCGGGCAAATGTGGACAACAAAAGTAATGTAGTGAAGGTTATTCGCTACACTTTTTAAAGGTAGTAATTGTCGGAGATGTGATTTTCATTTCTGAATTTTTCAAACCTTTTAATTCATCGTCTCTTTTTTCAAGCATCAACTTGCGTGATGTGAGGTCTTGGTGGGTAGCGCTTCCGGGAATGTGTCTGCACATAATCGACTCTTCAAAGCTCTTAACATTAACAGTAAGCCCATCTTTTGAGAGGTGTGAGAGTCTGAGGGTAAGTTCTGAGTCCCCAGATCTGCGTAGAGATAAAAAGCCGCCAGATCGCTGCCATGCGAAGCGGGAGTGAAGTGTGGGGCAGTGTCCGAAATACGCCTGTAGGGGTGTCTTTAAGGTGATATCGTAGCGCCTGATATATGGCCGAACGGAGCCCTCTCTTCCGGCAAGAACGTCCAGGGAGTGCTGAAGCCAAGTAGGGTGAGCCACGTCGTCTGGATCGATAAAAGTCACGTGTGTCCAGTCGATCGCCTGAGATGCATAAACTCCAGTGTTGCGAGCTGTATAGGCTCCTGAATTTTCGTTAAGTTTGATACACCCTATCCTTGGATCACGCTTGGATTGGGCTTGTAGCACAGAAGTGGTAGCGGGGTCGGTGGAGTTGTCGTCTGCGATTAGGAGGTGCCAATTTGTATGGGTTTGGGATAAAATACTTGAAACACATCCGGGAAGAAATTCAGAGTGGTTGTAGTGAGCGCATATGATGAGAACCTTCATTTTAGATGCGGAGGCAGGGGAAAGGGTGGGACGAAAACCTTTTTTTAGAACGGCGGCCTCACGGGCATAAAGTTGATTTTGGAACCAAGTAGAGATACCTGATTTACGAAGGAAAATCACAACCGGAACCCGCAAGAATTCTGGGAGGATTTTTCTTAAAAGCGAAACCTTCACGACGTTAAAGAATAGGGAGGGTTCATGGAGCTCGCATATTGGAAGATCTCATCCGTTAAAACCGTGTCTATCGCTCTTAGCTCGTCCCAACTTACCGGGTTGGACCTATTTGTATGCTTAAACCTTCTCCATTGTGTGATGGGCCCCACTTTAGAGTTGAAGATACTGTTTGAAGACCTATCTGAACCGGTGTTTTCTCCGTGGCGAGCCCTCGTGTATGCAGAGCGCCATTCTTCATTTGAAACGCCCCAATCAAGGGTTTCTAAAATTGCGGGCGCTTCTTCTTTGAGACTCTCTAGCCACCAGGTGTAGCTCGCCTTCTCCCCTGCTCTGGTGTTCCAATCTAACCAATGTCTCATAGCTCTGTGCATCATCTTACGAGGCATTTCAACAGAAGAGTTCGCGGTAATAAATTTCCAACTTGCTTTGTTAAATGTGGTGAGAGATCCTATGGTTTTTAGAGGGTTGCGGAGCTGATGGCCTATTGCAAAGTCTGAAGTAATGCTATTCCCTCCGGGGCCATAAACGGCCTGGTCACAATCTGCCACAAGGCACCAAGATGCAATCCCATCGGTACCAAACTTCTCATGCTGAACATCTTTTCCCAATTCCGACAATACAGCTGCGAAAAAATTCGTGCCCGAGCGCCCCGTTCCTGTAACCGCTATCGTTTTTTTCACTATTACGCTGAGATATTTATTCTAAATGTCGTCCCTACTCCAACCTCTGATTTTAATACTGATATTTTCCCTCCGTGATATTCTTCAATAATCCGTTTCACCAATGAAAGGCCTAGCCCCCACCCTCTCTTTTTTGTGGTAAATCCAGGAGAGAATACACTTCTTAGATCTTGTCTTGAAATTCCCTTTCCAGTATCTGAAATATCAATCGTAACACCTTTTACGGAGTGAGTAATATGGATCTTTATCTCTCCCCTACCCTCCATAGCGTCAACAGCATTTCTGAGCAGGTTTTCTAGTACCCAACTAAATAGAGAGGGGTTGAATAACGCGTTTATCTCTATGTTCTCTTGAATACCCGTAAGGTGGATAGCTACTTTCTTACTTATCCTAGGTCTCATATAAGACAGAGTGTGTGAAACTGATTGTCCTATGTCGCCTAACGTAAGCTTAGGTTGAGATCCAATTTTACTAAATCTATCTGTGACGACATGAAGGCGCTGAACATCTTTCTCCATCTCAATAAGCATCGATTGGTCGATCTCCTTAGCGTCCTTTAACAAACCCACCCAGGCCATTAATGAGCTTAGCGGTGTACCTAGCTGGTGAGCCGTCTCTTTTGCCATCCCTACCCAAACCCGGTTCTGTTCTGCCTTCCTCGAGCTGCTAAAAACCAAGTAGGCTGTGAGTAAAAAAGCCGCTATTAAAATAAGTTGGATAAGTGGGTAATACCTCATGGATGTGAGGATCACACTGTCCTCAAAAAAAATGAGCCGGGCTCCTTCGCCCGGGAGGTAAACCTTGATAGGATTGTTAGACGCTGACATTCTGAGAAGTCTGCCCCGAAGATATTCTGGGTTTTGTAGCGCCTCAACAGGCACCCCTTTCGAGTGAATCACCTTCTGCTGAAGCGAGTCCGTCATAATAACGGGAACTGAGGCGCTGTTTAAAATCGTCTCGGACACGAAGGAAGAAATGAGCTCTGCCATCGCTGTTTTCAAATCTTTGAGTCGAACGCTCTCATCGTAATAAACTGTTTGGCCTACTTCCTCGAAACGAATGGGATTGAATCGGGACGACATTTCGTCACGCAAGCTGTCGAAATTCGTTAAGCCCGATTCTAAATTTATGTCGTAGAGTTTCCTCCCATAGTCGTCATATATAAGAACGGGCACGGTAGAGTTCGACCACAGGTAGTCCGTGACAAAGGTTAAATCCATGCCCCGAGGTGGGTTGTCGATGATCCGATATGCATCGGCTAACCTGTCTGCTTTTTTTCGTTCGTCAGCCTCGAGCTGCCCAAACAATTTTTCCGTATAATCGACGAGGTGGCTTCTTTGTATAATGGCTTCAGACCAAACTTTGACTTTCGCTCTTTCTTCAATTTTCACACGCTTGGTGAGAGAGTTGGCGTACCAAAGGGTCGCAACCACAATTACCGCTGCCGAAGCGAGCAGAATCCTCTTCCATCGTTTTTTTGAGCGGGCTTGCATCTCGTATTAATCGTAGGCAGAACAGTGTTGGGCACGCTTAGAGCGTATATCACATGAGCTGAGGGCTATGATTACTTCGTGTGAACTGGCAGCAGCTGTTCTAATCTCGGATATCCCAAAATCGTATGTATATCCTAATGTGATATAGTCCATTAAAGCAATCTGTAGGTGTGCAATAAGGGCTGATTGGTTTCTATATCCTGCTCCAATCGAAAACTGGTCTTCGTAGGAAAGTAGTGCAGTAACATCTAAAGAAGCGGGCAGCCCTGACGCCATGCGCATTTGTGCTGAGGGTTTAAACATAAAACGCCCATCTAAATCGAAAGAACTTCCTGCAGTAGCTACTACGTGGCGTGAGGTTCGAGAGCTAAGTGTCATTTCTGAAAGCTCCGCTGCGGTAGCGTTAATCATTGTAATTCCTATAAAACTATGCTCATCTTCGTACCAAACCCCAGCGTCTATAGTTGGGAAAAGGAACTGTGAAGAGGATGAAACTGCAGGGTCATAAGCCGCTTCAAAATCAGGGAAGTTTAAACTACCTATATTTAATCTGTGCTGAACAACCCCCACAGATAGTCCTGAGCTAAGCCAGCCCCCATTCGTCATCTTTAATTTATAGGCATACGCTAAAGAAAAGGAGGTCGTACCCCAAGGGCCGGCCTCATCCGTTTCTATCCTGCCCCCCACGCCATGGACGCTTTGGTTTGTCTCAGATATTCTTCCTGATAAACTTGCAAAAGAATACGAAGGCGCTCCTTCAAACCCGACCCACTGATTGCGAAAACCTAGCCTCATGTCCAGGCAGGGTTTATTCCCAGCAGAAGCCACATGATCCTGAAAAGGGCTCATCAAGTAGTTTGAACGAACGGGCAATTGTTGAGCTGTAACTACTGTAAAACAAGCAAAGCTCGAAATTATAGATAATATATAAATTTGAATATACTTCATCGTATGACCGCTACATTTCCTACAATAGGATCGAGATCCACTCCAGGTTCGTTTAACTCTATCACATAATAATACGTTCCTGTCGGAACATCCTTCCCTCCCATCTTCCCATCCCAGGCGATGGGATATCCAATGCTCCTAAACACCTCTTGACCCCACCTGTCGTATAACGTAATTAGCGACCTGGTGTATGAAGGTAGCCCTGTGATTTTCCAGAAGTCGTTATAGTTATCTCCGTTAGGCGAGAAGGCGTTAGGCACATCTACATCTGTTCCCACGACGATTAAAACCTGGTCTGAATACTCGCATTGTTCCACGAATCCCGTTACATCAAATAAGGTTGTTGAGGGTGGTGTTGCTGTTACGGAGTATGAAGATGGGTTGTCTACATATTCTTCCGGAGACCAAATATATCCCAACCCTCCATCTCCTCCCAACACCTCCAAATCTACTGATTCAAGGTACTGGATGTTTGTTGGACAGCAGGCCTCTATGCTCAACGGCTCTCCTGAAACCTCTATGTTAAAACTACACGGAAGCTCTATAATTCCAGTGGTGTATGATATTAAAATAAGATAGTCTGTATTCGTGTAAAGAGACTCCGTTGTGAAAGTAACCTCCTGTGTTGTTGTAACACATTCCGACACCGCTG
This sequence comes from Flavobacteriales bacterium UBA974, assembly GCA_002292405.1. GTDB lineage: Bacteria > Bacteroidota > Bacteroidia > Flavobacteriales_D > Sanyastnellaceae > UBA974. The sequence continues at coordinate 70,810 of DBBW01000003.1, read as the reverse complement.
TGTACAGGGAGGAATTACACGGTTCTAGTAAAGAAAACTCTACAACTATCATATTCAGCTCTATGTCTGAGCACTCTAATCCCGAAAGAGAAACATCAACCCCCTCGTCTGAATTAAGATATGTAGTATGGAATTTCAGCACTGAAACCTGATCCCCTGTAAGACAAGAATCTATCGTCTCCCCTATAAAACTTGAAAGAGAAAACTCTGTAGTCTGTGTTTCCACTTCACCACAAAGGGGGGTGGGATTGTCACAGGTTTGGGCAGAAGTACCGCCATGTAAAAACACAATAAAAATTGCGATAGTAAAAAGTTTAGACATACTCCTCAACGATTTCATTTGCTTATTTAGCATAGCCGAAAGTTAAGGAATCATTTACCCCTTAAAAGCAACAAGTAACTCACCCTTTTCAACAGCCAATCCAGCTTTTGCATTGACATCTTCAATTGTGCCGTCCACCGCTGATTTAATGACATTTTCCATCTTCATCGCTTCTAGAATAAGTAATGAGTCGCCCACCTTAACATCCTGACCCGCCTTAACTAAAACACTTAGAACCTTACCTGGCATAGGTGCGCAAAGTTGTAAGTCGGCCCCTGAATCACTTGTGTTCATTCCCATTTTATCTAAGAGTAGGGCGCGCTCATCAAGAACGGTAACCTCTCTTAACACTCCGCCAATTTTGACTGTCATAGCGCCACTTTCATCTGGCCCTTCTATTGCTTCAACGTTAAGCGACTTACCATCGATTAATACTCTGAAACAACCTTTTGATGTTCTAGTCCACTCACCGAGCGTTGGGTTTTCGGAATCTACTGCGATGATTCTTTCCTCAAAACGAATTTCCTTAGCCATAATGCGAAGATAAAGCAGTTAGCCCCGACCTTGCGTGCATGCCAGGAATCTATGTCCACATACCCTTTTGTCGCACGGCATGTCACTATTGTGATTTCCATTTCTCAACTTCGTTGCAGAGAACGGGAGAGTTTGTAAATGCTCTTTTGAAAGAAGTGGGGTTAAGGAAAAAAAGTGGGGTTTGGGATGATTCTGAATTTAACACCCTGTATTTCGGAGGTGGGACTCCGTCTGTTTTGCCATCGAAGGACCTTAAAAGAATCACAGACGCAATAAAGGTTGAATTTTTACCTGAAAGTCTGACTGCTTTTAAAGAGGCCACGATAGAGGTAAACCCTGAAGATGTAACTGAAATCGCCCTTCAAGGTTGGTTGGATGCTGGGTTTGACAGACTCAGTATAGGGGTTCAATCTTTTGAAGACTCTCAATTAGAGTGGATGAATAGAAAGCACAGCGGGACTGAGGCTGTAAAAGCCGTGGAACTTGCTCATAAAATGGGGTTTAATAAAATCTCCATAGATCTCATCTACGGTCTGCTACAAAGTGACAAAGAGTGGAAGGAAACTGTTGATAGGGCGCTGAATCTTCCTATAAATCACATCAGTTGTTATGCCCTCACAATTGAGCCCAAAACCGTCTTGGGGCACAGAGTCTCAGAGGGCGTTGAAAAAAATACTCCTGATAAAAAAATAGAGGCTGATTACGAATACCTCTGTTCAGCAGCAAAAAAAGCAGGGTTCAAACATTACGAGGTTTCGAATTGGGCGCTTGGAGAACAATGTCGTGCAGTACATAACTCGGGGTACTGGTCTGGCGATCCGTATATCGGATTTGGCCCTGGGGCACATGGTTTTCGTGACAATATTCGGTACGCGGTGATTTCTAACAATCTTAAATATATTTCTAAAGTGGGGAGAGGATTGCTTCCAGACTCTTCGGAAAAACTTAACCTACTTGACAGGTGTAACGAGTCTCTGATGACTGGATTACGGACGGACATGGGGGTGAGCTTCGTCGAGTTAGAGAGGCGGTGGGGTGTAAATCCCGCTGTGGTTAATCATGAAGCTTGGAAGAGGTGGACCGGCTCTGGAGGGTTAATAAAAACCGCTTGTAAATCTGGGGAATATTACCGTATTCCTGAAAAAATGTGGCTTATTGGCGATTCTATCTCGTCTGATTTTTTCGTAACTTAGTAGGATGAAATTTATTTTAAATACCGTTTTATTTTGCCTTTACGTTTCCTCTTTTTCAGCCCAAACAACAATTACTCTAGACAATCATTTCGAGGATTGGGAAATGGTGCCGTCTTGGTCTGACGATGCTGTTGGAAATATTAATAAGACCGCAATTACACATGATGTCGATTGGGTGTATTTTTATATCCGGACTACAAACGAAGTTGCTTTAGATGAAAACACCCTTCCTAATTCTATTAGGCTTGTAATCGATTTCGACAACGATATTGCTACAGGGAGTAATTATTTAAATCTGGGTTTGGGGGCTGAAATGGTAGTTAATTTTCCTTCTAGATCGGTCACAATGTTTTCTAGCAGCGGAACGTCTTCTGGACCGGGAATAAATAGCGTTGGCGTACATGTGGCTCCGGTATATAGCGCCTTTGAGTTTGAAATTGCCATAGACCGGTCTCTCGTAAACCTGAACGATGGCGCACTTAAATTTCTTTGGTATGAGGGGGATACTTCATCTAGTATTCCTCAAGGAGGAGAGGTTCATGTCCTTACTGATTTCAGCTATTCCATCGCTCCTACGCCTTTAGAAAGAGCGGAAAATACCGAAATTAGAGTTGCTTTTTGGAACGTGAAACGAGAGTTGGACAACACGAGTGTTTATGATTCTTATAATAGAATTTTAGATGCCACAAACCCCGATATCATTGGATTTTCCGAGGTTGAGGATTACACCCCTTCATTTGTAGCTGACTTACTCGATATGTGGCTTCCTTTAGAAAATGGCGCGAGTTGGTTTGTAGAAATAGACGATTGGGATTTAATGATTGCAAGCCGCTTTCCAATCACCTCCATCTTCCCAACAATAAATCGACAAATGCCAGCTTTAATAAACACTGAAAGTGTTTGGGGCGTACCTACCTTATTTACTTGTTCCCATCTTAAATGTTGTGACGGAGATGCCCAAAGACAGGAGCAGGCTGATGATTATATGTCTTTTCTACGTGATGCTATAGAGCCGGGTGGGGTCTTAGATCTTCCTGAGGGTTCTCCAATTATTTACGGAGGGGATTTGAATATGGTTGGGCTTTCTGGACCCATAAACACCCTCGAAACGGGTGATATTTATAATAACAATCTGCATGGAGATGATTTTTTTCCCGATTGGGACTCCTCCGACCTCACCCAAATTGTTGCTCGCTTGACCGATAGGGCTATGGATTATACTTGGAGGAATGATTCTGGGTCATATATGCCAGGAAAATTGGATTATATTATTATTTCTGACGCTGTAATCGAAGTCCTTCGTGCATATTCTCTCCAAACCTCCGACCTACCGCCCGCTCGTTTGGCTCAGTATAACCTTGAATTATACGATGCTGAGGATGCTTCCGACCACTTCATGGTCGTGGCTGACCTTGCTTTAGTTGGTGGAATTTCTCAAACAGATACTGATGGGGATGGGGTCTTCGATGCCGTTGACAACTGCCCAGGTTTATCAAATGTAGATCAGTCAGACTTCAACTTCGACGGCCTTGGTGATGCCTGTTCTGACTCTGATCTTGACGGCCTTTCTGATGAGATTGAGATCCTTATCACCATCACAGATCCATTAATTCAAGATACTGATGGAGATGGGCTTACAGACGGAATTGAGCTTTCGCTATTTATCACAGACCCGCTTCATTCTGATACAAACGAAAATGGTCTGAGTGACGCTGAGGATTTATTAGACAGTGGCGAAATCGGTGCAACCTGTAGTGGTGACACAAACAATGACGGATCTATTACAATAGGAGATCTATTGTTGGTTTTATCTGCTTTTGGTGATGTTTGTTCTTAGTTTTTAATAAACTTCACCAAGCCTAACCCACTTTCAGATTGAGTTCTAATAGAGTAAACACCATTGTTTAAAGAGCTCGCGTCAACCTCAAATGTGTTGCTGTTAATTTCGTCTTCGCTTTTTACAACACGCCCTAGGGCGTCGTAAATGCGATAGAACAAAACCTTGTGTTTAGATGAAATAATAAGCTTGTCTGAGGTTGGGTTGGGAAATGCGTTTAATATCGTACCTGAAAACTCTTCAACTCTAACCCAGTTAGAAACAACCTCAAAAGAGGTTTGAGAGCTACAATCTCCATTTTCGCTAAACGCCGTTAAATAAATGACAAAGGTCCCCGCTTCTGTATAGCTATGCGTTGGTGTTGTATCGTTGTAAGTGGTTCCGTCCCCCATATTCCACAAGTAGTCATCGGCTCCAGTACTTAGATTGAAAATTTCGAGCGGTTCACTATTTCCGTCCCAAGGTGAGTTTACGATAAAGTCTGCATTTACAGGTTCTGTTAGATCAAATTGGCCGCGTGGCGTTATCATATATCCATCTACAAAAGGCGCGTTTAGGTCGCGCTGCCCACCTATTCCTGTTACTCCAAAAACGCCAATAGGAGCGGTTGTGCCAAATAGGTCCGTGTTAGCATCTATTCTCATTATTATCTCCTGAGAGCCGAAGTTAAGTCGGACATCAAATCCTGGCGTGGTATTCGTCCAGTCGTTCAAATCAACGAGCTCTGTACATTTTAGTGTAATAATTCTAGACTCTGTCTCCTCGTCCATTTCAAATACCAATTGAGGTGTGTCAGATGGGAAGCCAGAACCTTCGAAGAGCAGGGTGTCTATTCTGATTTGGGCTAAACCTAAATACTGATCTATGACTCCCCTAACTCGAACACTGTCTCCTTCAACAACGTTGTACCCGAAATCACTGATTGGACTGAATACATTTATTCCATTTGTCGGGTCTATTAGTGTGAACTGAAGACCTGACGGGTAGTCATTCCAACCGTGAACGATACCTCTAAGCTCACACGCCACGCTTATGCTGTCAAGAACTCCTTGAGTGTTTGTCCCTCTAACTTGATTTATTTCGTAAACTGGATATTCTAGATCTGATGGTAAAATATGAATCACCAAAGTGTCTATCCCGAGAATCGCTCCACCAGAAGTGATGCTTAACGCCATGAGCACGTCCTCCTGAAGCTCTGGGTCTTCTTCATCGATGGCGGTAAAGTTGAAGGATTGGGAATTTAAAAGCCCCATATCAAAGTTAAAATTTAATGGAAAAACGTCTGGGAAATCAATCCCCGCAATCGCATCTCCTCCTACAATATTTAACTCAACTTCAACATCTTCAATTGGGTAAATGGGTGAAATAGAAACCACAACCCCTCCCCCTTCGTTTACATACAATTCCGGTGCGTCAAACCCCACAGACATTGTTCCAAGCCCGCCACAAGTAACCTGGTGTGAGCCTAGAAAATCAAAAGTGTCTTGAGGATATGAATCCCACTGGGTTTGGCCTTCCTCCCAGTCAGTCGTTCCGTGTCCTACATTGGGTTTTCTCACCAAGGTATGTTCAGCCATAGACCCCCCTGAAGAAACTGTCCATGCTTCACCTGGATCTTGTCCTACAACTCCCATCATATCTATTGCTTCTCCGTTTTTACTTAATACTAAAGCATCATTTCCGTTGTACCAAGTAAGCTGAGAGGTGATGTCGCTTAGGTTTTGAAGGGCTGGTGTCGCTTGTGAGTTGCCAATTACGTATGTTTCGCCAGGGAGTAGTGAACCCGCTAAATTCAATACTTGATTCGGCTCAGTCGCTCCATTGTTATATAACTCCATCGTATAGGTAGTGAGGTCTATTGCAACGTCAGAAGGGTTGAATAGTTCTATTGCTTTATTGTGACTATCTCCTTCTACATACTCGGAAATAATAAGGTCATCACAGAGTCCAGCTTCTCCACACTCTAATATTGAAACAACTAAGGCTGAAGCACCGACGCTATCACACTCTATAGCTGTTACGCCACCCACAAAAGCTCCAGGCGCTATAGTTTCAGGGCTAATATCTCCCTGTGTGCTGATACCCCAAACATGGTAATCGTTCACTCCCAGATCTGTAAAGTCATAAAACGGAGCCTCAATTGTTGTGATTATCGTGTCCTCGTCTGTGCAGATCGCAAATAAAAAATTGTCTTCAACCGCTTCAGAGTAATATCCGAAAGCTACTATCGTTCCATCTGGTGTTAAGCAGGTTAATACCTCGTCAGATCCGCTTGCGTCTAACATTGTTCCTCCATCACAAGCCGGCATTTCACATGTTTCAACAAAAATTACGTACTGCTGTTCGCTCAAAGAAAAACACCCAGAGGAAGTCACCCCGGAAAGCGGCATTCCCGCCTCTATAGAACTTGCGTCTAAGGGTGAGTCATGGGAAACGGCTACTACACCAAGCAACCCATCTCCTAAGCCTTCAAAGTTTATCGCTGATCCTGACGCTGAAGATAAAATGGTTTCATCAATAAGGTCAACAACAAGCAGGGTTAAGGATGCTGTAGGAGCATCTGTAATGTGATTAAATGTTGCAATTGCTGGGCCTTGGTCTGTACAAAGGGTGTCATTTGCAGTATTCGTGATTTCTAGAAATCCTCCCGCACAATCAAGGATATTCGTTATTCCTTGAGATGAGGGTTGGATTGTATATGAACTTAGGTCAAAGGGTGCGCCGCCATCTGGAAGTCTAGACATTGAGTGTACTTGTGGGTTTCCCTCAACACTTTCTGATAAAAGCCCTGTTCCGGGAGGAACTAAAGCTTGTAATATTCCTGACACCTGTGGGTGAGATGGCCCCATACTGACAGGGCCATAAACTAAAGCATCGATGATATCTTCTGTTGGTGGCTCCTCCCCTACTACAATCGTTGAAAGGTCTGCCTCGTAAATGGCAACGGCCCCTACAGGCAGTGCTAACTCTACGGTAGTTGCAAGAAACCCTTCCGAATCAAACTGCATTCCTTCAAGAGATATCGCAGAATAAACCTCAACACCATAAGCGCCCCCGCCAAGCCATATTGATCTTACAAGTGCAATTGAATAACCTTCAAGCCCTGAATTTGGTGCACCATATAGCTCAATAAACTGAGGGTTTGGATCAGCTACAATAGCATCAACTTCGTTAATTACAACACCTTGAGCGTTGGTAGAAAAAATTGAGCCTACTGTAATCACAGCAAATAAATAAATATAAATCGAGCGCATGTCTGATATTCTTGATTAGTAACAAATGAAAGCGTAAGATACGTACCTTTAAGGGTCTTAATATGATTTACAACTCTCTAATAGAAAAACTGGATGCTTTTATCAGAAAGTATTACCGCAATCAGGCGTTGCGGGGCTCTATCGTGGCCGCAGGAGTTGTAACTGTTGGTTTTTTAATCCTGACTGGGATTGAGTTTTTAGGGCGGTTTGGCGTGCTTACGCGAACCGTTTTGTTCTGGGGGTTTGCTTTCCTTGTAGCTGTTGTGTTGTTGGTAATGGTGATTCTGCCTTTGTTAAAGCTTTTTCGTTTAGGTAGGATTATTAGCCATGAGGATGCAAGCCGCATCGTTGGGGATCACTTTCCTGAGGTTGGGGATAAGCTGTTAAATACTCTTCAGCTTTCAGGCCAAATGAATGACGACTCCCATTCTGATAACAATGATTTATTAACTGCAAGTGTCGATCAGAAAATATCGGAACTGAGCCCCATAGCTTTTACGAAGGCAATTGACTTAAGTGAAAACCTTGTGTATCTAAAGTACACACTAGGGCCTGTTTTAGTGCTAACCGTTATTCTTCTCTGGAGGCCCCTTATCGTTTCTGAGTCTACTGATAGGCTTATTAACCATAGAACCTCTTTCGAAACCCCAGCGCCGTTCAGATATGAAGTTGTATCTGTGCCTTTGAAGGCGCCTAAGGGTGAGCGGTTTGATTTTATTGTAAAGATTGTGGGCTCATCTATTCCCTCGACTGTTTTCCTTGAAGAGGGCGGAAACAGGTATAGAATGGAGCGTCTTGTTGGAGATATGTTCCGCTACACTTTTACGTCACTAAGGTTAGACACAGATTTTAAATGTTCTGCAAATGGGTGGGACTCTCCTATTTATACGCTTTTAGCCTTGCCTGTTCCGCTTGTTAAAGAATTTACCCTTGTTGCTGACCCTCCTGGATATACTGGTCTTGAGCAGGTTACACAATACAACAATGGAGATATTGTGGTTGCTGAGGGAACTTCGTTAAGTTGGGAGTGCAGGGTAAAAGACGCAGATCGTTTAAGAATGTGGATTGGGGATTCATTAGTAGCTCCAAAAAATATAACAGGAAATATCTTTTCAGCTTCCTGGCGCTCTATAAACACTTTGCCATATTGGTTTATTCCAGAAAACGAAGAGTTGGGTGCGGTGGATTCTATGAGATATTCGATAAGGGTTATCTCAGATAGAAAGCCTATTATAAAAATAGAAGAAAGTGAAGATAGTATTTCTAGAAAAATAAAATATTTTTCTGGTAGTGTTAGTGACGATTATGGTTTTTCTAAGCTAGCTTTTGCGGTTAGAAAGGTTGGTAAAAAACCTGTTGACTATACCATTATTGATAGACCAAGGGGGAAAAACGACAATGTCTTTTTCGTTTGGGACTTTCAGGATCGAGAATTAATCGCTGGGGAAACAATTGAGTATTGGATGGAGGTTTGGGACAATGATGGGGTAAATGGTGCAAAGTCTACTAAAACCTCAACAGGTGTCTTTTCCGCTCCTACTAAGCAAGATTTACTGGCGGAAAGAGATGAGTCTGATGATGAAATAGCCTCAAATATTGAAGATGCTGTAGAAAGGGCTGAGGAGTTAAGGAGAGAGATGGAGTCTTTTAAAGAAAGGCTAAGAGAAGAGCAAGAAATGGACTGGCAGGATAAAAAAGCTCTTGAAGAATTGCTTGAAAAACAGGAAGAGTTAAAAAATGAGCTTGATGAGGTTAAAAAGGCCAACCAAATAAAAAATGAGCGCCTTAACGAGTTTTCTCCACAGAACGAAAGGATAATGGAAAAGCAGGAAGAGCTTCAGAAAATTATGAATGATGTGATGTCTGAAGAACTGCGTGAGCTTTATGAGAAAATGCAGGAGCTAATGGAAGACATGAATCCTGACGAATTGCAAAAACAGCTCGACAAGATGGATGTTGGTCAAGACGCTTTAGAGAAAGAATTAGATCGGGCCTTAGAGCAATTTAAACAATTGGAATGGGAGGTTAAAATGGAAGAACTTGTTGAAGAATTGAGGGATTTGGCTGAGAAACAGGATGATTTAGCAAAAAAGACTGAGGGCGAGGAGCTTCCTGGCGATCAGTTGAAAAAAGAACAAGAGACGTTGAATGACGCTTTTGACGAATTAAAGGTGAGATTGAACGCATTGGAAAAGGACAATACTGATCTTGAAAATCCCAATCCAATGCTCGATAGTCAAGAGGAAGAAAATTCTATTTCTGAAGACCAAAAAGAAAGCACCGAGGATTTGGAAAAAGGCAAAGAGAAAAAGGCTGCGGAAAAACAAAAAAGCGCTGCTGAAAAAATGAAAGATCTTGCTCAAAAATTGGAAAGCATGCAAATGCAATCTCAGGAGGAGAGTGAAGAAGAAGATATGGAGGCTCTAAGGGCATTGTTGGAGAATATTATAACGCTCTCATTCGATGAAGAAGAGTTAATGGCTAATCTTAGAGCTACTGAATCGCAGGACCCTAGGTATGTTACACATGGTAAAACCCAGCGTTTTCTTAAAGATGGATCTAAAATGGTAGCTGATTCTTTATTTGAATTGTCGCTAAGGGTGCGGCAGTTGGCCAGTGCTGTAAATAGAGAAATAGGCCTTGTAAACCATCATATGGATAAGGCATTGGTTGGGTTTGCTGATAGAAGAACCAGTGAAATCGTGACGAATCAACAATATGTCATGACATCCTTTAACAACCTTGCTTTACTTCTTGATGAGGCACTTAAACAGATGCAAAATAAACAGGAGTGTAAAAACCCTGGCTCCGGAAATTGCAATAAGCCTGGTGGTTCTGGGTCTAAACCCTCTCCAAAGGCGGGTGATATGAAAAAAATGCAGGAGGCATTGGGGAAAAAGCTAGAGCAAATGAAAAAGCAGATGGGTGAAAATTCTAACAAAGGAGAGTCTGGTAAAAAAGGGCAAGGAATGAGCAAGCAGCTTGCGGAAATGGCTGCTCAACAAGCTGCTTTGCGGGAAATGGCAAAACAAAGGGCAAAAGATTTAAATGAAGACGGGTCTGGTGAAGGGAATGATATGAAGCAAATTGCTCAGGAAATGGAGGAGCTGGAGCGAGATATTATAAACAGAAATGTAGATATCAGCACTCTTGAAAGACAACGTGATGTTTTATCAAGATTACTTGATGCGGAAGAAGCAGATAGAATAAGGGGAGAGAAAAATGAACGAAAATCACGGGTTGGTAATCAAGGTTTACACCCTGACTCTCCACAAACGATTGATTATCTGCGAAATAAGGCTAATGAGTTAGAATTGTTACGAACAGTGCCTGCTGATTTAGTTCCTTATTATCGGGATAAAGTCAACGATTATTTTAATACTTTAGACGTTGAGTAATTTGTTTTTAATGTTATGTCATCAATTATGCAAGAGCTAAGCTTCGAATCAAAGCCAGAAAATATAGCTATCGTTGAACGCCTCATTGATGAGATGTGCGAACAACATAGTGTTATTGAGGAACATTATGGAGACATTTTAATCGCAATGACAGAGGGTGTGAACAATGCTATCGTTCATGGAAACAAGCTTGATATTAATAAAAGTGTTTCTGTCGAATATGAGAAAAGGGGGAAGGATTTGTTTTTTAGAATCTCTGACGAAGGTGCTGGTTTTGATTATGAAAACCTCCCAGATCCTACTGCACCTGAAAATCTTGAGCGCCCAAATCGGAGGGGTGTGTTTCTCATGCGTAACCTTGCTGACGAATGCTTCTTTGAGGATAATGGAAGAATCATCGAGCTTGTCTTTACTGGGGTGCTTAGATAAATCCCACAACTGATAAATTGTGATCTATTTTAACGACTTAGACTCTTCGTGTAGAATAAAAAATCGTAAAGGAGTTAGGGAGTGGATCTCAAGTGTCATTTCGTCTAATGGAAAAAAGTTGGGCAATATTGGTGTAATTATTTGCTCTGACGACTACTTATTAGATCTAAATAATCAGTATCTCAATCACAACTATTACACTGACATAATAACCTTCGATTATACCGAAAAAGATGTTATAGGTGGGGATTTATTTATTTCTTATGACAGGGTTAAAGAAAACGCAAAACAAGAGGGGGTGTTAATACAGCATGAGCTTCGTAGAGTTATGGTTCATGGGGTATTACATTTGTTGGGTCTAAGAGATAAAACAGAGACGGAGGTAAAGAAAATGAGGGCCGCCGAAAATGTTGCGTTAAAAGTGTTCCATGTGGAACATTCTAAATAAATTCAAACTTGAAATTTCATACTTCTTACGATGTTATAGTGGTTGGTGCGGGGCACGCTGGCAATGAGGCGGCGGCGGCGGCGGCTAATACTGGTGCTAAAACGCTACTTGTGACCATGAATATGGGTGTTATTGGTCAAATGTCGTGTAACCCCGCAATGGGCGGTGTGGCTAAGGGACAAATTGTCAGGGAAGTTGATGCGTTGGGGGGTTATAGTGGGCTTGTGAGTGATGAAAGTGCTATTCAGTTTAGAATGTTAAATCGTTCTAAGGGTCCAGCTATGTGGAGCCCTCGTACACAAAATGACAAATACCATTTCGCCTTAACCTGGAGAGAAATGCTTGAAAAAACTCCTGGCCTTGATTTTTGGCAAGACTCTGTTACGGGGGTAATTTTAGAAGGTGACAGGTGTGTGGGGGTTAGGACAGCGCTAGGGTCTGAAATAAGAGGAAAGGCTGTTGTGCTGACTAACGGTACTTTCTTAAATGGTCTTATGCACATTGGAGAAAAGCAGTTTGGAGGTGGGCGTGCTGGGGAGCGAGCGTCATTAGGTATAACGGAGCAGTTGGTAGAGTTGGGGTTTAAGAGTGGCCGCATGAAAACGGGTACACCGCCGAGAATTGATGGCAGAAGTCTTGATTTCACAAAGATGGAGCGACAACCTGGGGACGACAACCCTACACATTTTTCTTTTCTAAAAAAGCGTAAGGATTTAAGCGAACAGCTGCCTTGCCATATTGCGTACACAAACGCTGAGGTTCATGATGTGTTGAGAAGTGGTTTTGAAAGATCTCCAATGTTTAATGGCCGTATACAAGGTCTTGGGCCAAGGTATTGCCCTAGTATTGAAGATAAAATAGATCGTTTTGCAGATAAAAGTCGGCATCAATTGTTTGTTGAGCCGGAGGGAAGAAATACAATAGAGATTTATCTAAATGGTTTTTCAACAAGCCTTCCTGAAGAAGTTCAACACGCTGCGCTAAAACTCATCCCGGGTTTTGAAAATTCGAAAATGTTCAGGCCTGGTTATGCTGTTGAATATGACTACTTCCCTCCTACTCAGCTTAAACATAGCTTAGAAACATCTTCAGTAAGCAACCTATACTTTGCTGGGCAAATAAATGGTACTACTGGATATGAGGAAGCTGCGTGTCAGGGTTTAATGGCTGGAATAAATGCCGCGCGTTCCACGTGGAACAATGAGCCGGTTATTCTTAGTCGTTCAGATGCTTATATAGGTGTTCTTGTTGACGATCTTGTTACAAAAGGTACTGACGAGCCTTATAGAATGTTCACATCAAGGGCTGAATACAGAATATTGCTTAGGCAGGACAATGCTGATGAGCGCCTCACACCACTTGGACATAAAATAGGTTTGGCCTCTGAAGAGCGGTTAAGTCTTTTAGAGAAAAAACAAGTCTCGGTTAAGGGTGTTAGAAAAACACTCGAGAAAACCTCAATTAATCCTGAAGGAGCAAATGCTTTTCTTAAGAAAAAGGGGAGTTCTGAGCTTAAGCAACGTGTTAAGGCTAAGCAATTACTTACAAGGCCTCATATTAATCTACTGTCTATGATAGACGAAATCCCAGAACTATCATTGTTGTCCGAGATGGAAAAAGACGTGATTGAGCAGGTGGAAATTCAGGCTAAATATGAGGGTTATATTGAGAAGGAGCAAGTAATGGCAGATCGCATGTCAAAACTCGAAGGGTTGAAAATTCCTAATGATTTAGAGTATTTTAAGCTTGCATCACTTAGCTCTGAGGCAAAACAGAAACTCTCTGATAGAAAACCCAAAACACTTGGTGAGGCAGCTAATATCTCCGGAGTGAGCGCCTCTGATGTGAGTGTTCTGCTTATATACTTAGGGAGATAGGTTAGTATTTGTTTCCAGATTTGTCTGGCTTGTTAAGATTAAGTTTCTTTTTCAGTTTATCAACAATTTCAAACGCAGCTGGACACACCTCGGTGTTAGCTCGAGTAAGCTCAAGTATTTGGTATTGTCGCCTTCTGTTTGTGTGGGGAAATTCTTGACAGGCTTTAGGCCGCACACTATAAATGCTGCAGTAGTTGTCATCACCTAAAAAAACGCATGGTGATTTCTTTAGCACGAAATACTCGTCTGAATCTCTTTTTAGATAGCTCTCCTCTAACCCTTGTGGGCTCAACCTTAAATACTTAGATATTCTTTTTATATCCTTTCCTGAAAAGATTGGACTCGTTGTTTTACAGCAATTCGCACACTTTAAGCAGTCGGTACATTCAAACACCTCTTCGTGAAGGGGATGAATAAGTGCGTCAAGTTTCTGGGGGTTCGTCTTTTTGAGTCTTTTGAAAAACGTAATATTTTCATTTCTCTTTAAACGCACCTGTTCTTTGTGTCTTTCTAAATCCACGGTAATTCTAATTGTATCTTTGCACCGCAATTAACAGCAAAAAATTATCTTATTACATGGATATTCAAAAAGTTCTTACCGATTTGGGTATTAAAGACACAAATCCGGGTGTCATGATCGGAGGCCGTACATTGGGTTCGGGCCCACATATTGATTCTGTTTCTCCGACAGATGGAAAAACAATAGCGCGCGTAACCACCTCTACATCAAGTGATTATAGTGTTGTTGTGGATGCAGCAAGCAAAGCTTTTATTGAATGGAAGAAGTGGAGCGCCCCAGAGCGTGGTGAGGTGGTTCGTCAATTTGGTGACGCTCTTCGCGAAAAGAAGAAGTCATTAGGGGCTTTAGTTTCCTACGAAATGGGGAAGAGTTATCAAGAGGGTCTCGGTGAGGTTCAGGAGATGATTGATATTTGTGATTTTGCATTGGGACAAAGCCGAATGCTTTATGGTCTCACAATGCATTCAGAGCGCCGGAATCACCGGATGTACGAGCAGTATCACCCACTGGGAACTGTTGGAATTATTTCTGCCTTTAACTTCCCTGTTGCTGTTTGGTGCTGGAATACTGCTCTTGCATGGGTGTCGGGTGATGTTTGTGTTTGGAAGCCTTCTGAGAAAACTCCTCTTTGTGCAATTGCTTGCCAAAACATTTGGGTTGAAGTGGCTGAAGCCAATGGTGTCCCTGAGGGTATTTCTTGTGTAGTTAATGGAGATTATAAAGTGGGTGAAATGTTAAGTGGTGACAGGCGTGTTCCGCTTATTAGTGCTACAGGATCTACGCGTATGGGTAAAATTGTTGCTCAGGCAGTTGCAGCTCGTTTGGGCCGATCATTGTTAGAGTTAGGTGGAAACAACGCTCTAATCATCACACCTGATGCTGATCTTAAAGTTGTTGTTCCAGCCGCTGTGTTTGGTGCTGTTGGTACTTGTGGACAGCGTTGCACAAGTACAAGGAGGGTTATCGTTCACTCTAGTATTTACGAAAAAGTTAAAGACCAGCTTACACAAGCCTACAAACAGGTTCGAATCGGAGATCCACTCGATGAAAACAATCATGTAGGTCCGCTTATCGATACGCTTGCTGTCGATGGGTACTTGGCGGCCCTTAAGGCTGTTGAAGAGCAGGGTGGAACTGTGCTTGTTCCTGGCGGGGTTCTTGAGGGAGAGGGTTATGAAAGTGGTTGTTACGTTAGACCAGCTATTGCTGAGGTTAATAACCAAATGCAAATCGTTCAACACGAGACTTTCGCACCTATTCTTTACATTATGAAATACGAAACCGTTGAAGAAGCTATAGCGATGCAAAACGGTGTGGTTCAAGGTTTATCATCTGCTATCATGACGAACAACCTCCGTGAAGCTGAGTTGTTTTTATCTGCAGCTGGTTCTGATTGTGGAATTGCTAACGTGAATATTGGAACATCTGGAGCTGAAATAGGGGGGGCTTTCGGGGGAGAGAAAGAAACTGGTGGTGGTCGAGAGAGTGGATCTGATGCTTGGAAGGCATATATGAGACGCCAAACAAACACCATCAACTATGGTAAAGATCTGCCTTTAGCTCAGGGAATAAAATTCGACCTTTGATACCGGGTAGGGGAATATATATCTCATATTTAGCGACTTTGTTTGTCGCTGCTTTAATGTTGTTTGGGTGCTCAACTGGTCAAAAAAAATCGGTTGAGCACCTTTTTTATTCCGCCGTATTTACGCTTGATGATTCTACATGCGTTACGGTGCTTACAGAGAAAATAGATGGGGGTTTAGTGGTTAAAAATGGGGTGGAGGACATTTTTGTGAAATCACTGGGCGATGGCTGTTATTCAGTGCCTGTTTTTGGGGGGTCGTGGACGGGAGAGTGGGGTGGGGGAGTTTGGACAGGTGATTGGATAGATTCGTTAAGAACTAAAGATTATCGGGTTAAACTTGAGGTGAGTCCTTTAGAAAATCTTGTTCCGGTTAGGGGTGAGTTAATTAACTCTGTCTGGGACACATCGATAGGAAAGTTTAAACTCGCTCAAAAAGGGGATTCGGCCTGGGCAACTTTTATAACTTCCACTGGAGATTATAGATATCTCGCTGGGAAAATAGATACAATTGCGAACGAGTTTAAANNTTCAAAATTTCGATGGGGTGCATCTTTTTTATTTCGAGGGATCAATCCGGGGAGATTCAATAACCAGCGGGGTGTTTAAGAGTGGAATTCATTACAACGCTTCATGGAGCGGGGTGAGGGCGGAAAACGAAAAGGTTAAATGGAGCTCTAAGCAGAAGCGGGGTAGGGGAGAGAGGGTGGGGTTTGAGGGGGTGAACTCAGGTGGAGAGGTTGAGGTTTGGTCTAGGGAAAGGTTTAAAAAGTCTGGGTATAAACTTCTTGTAGTAGACGTTATGGGTACATGGTGCCCTAACTGTATGGACGAGGTGAGGTTGTTGAAGGAGTTGTCTTTAGATTATCCCGAAATGCTCGTTGTATCTATGTCTTTCGAAAGGTCTAAAGGTGATGAGGCTTTGAGAAGAATAGCAAAGTTTAAAGAGAGTCTAGGGGTTTCTTGGGAAATGTTACATGGAGGAGCTGCTAGCAAGAGTGAGGCTGATTCGCGCCTTGCTTTTTTCGGGGGGGTTAGGTCTTTTCCCACAACAGCATTTATCCCGCTAGAGGGCGATCCAATTATCCACTCGGGCTTTAATGGGCCAGCAACGGGTGGGGCATATGAAGAAGAGGTGGTGTTCTACCGAGAAACTATTGAGGCTTTTTTAAATGATTAGTCTTTAAAACCGTTCACTCTGTCTACAACAATTTTTTCATCCCTGTTAAGCAATTCCCAAGCTGTGTGGAACGCTAAACGCCCTACGTTTGTCATCTTAGTGAACATTATCTTCTCAACATCATCTCCTGGAGCGTGGTAGTCTTCGTGAACACCGCTGAAGTAAAAAATCACAGGAATATTGTGCTTTGCAAAGTTGTAGTGATCTGAACGATAGTAAAATCTATTGGGATCATCTGGAGCGTTGAAAGTATAATCAAGGTTGATTTTAGTAAAAGATGAATTCGCTGATTCTGAAATCTCATGGAGCTCTGAGCTAAGCTTATCTGATCCAATTAAATAGATGTAGTTTTCATCATCTGAGTGAGCCTCATCAACCCTGCCTATCATATCAATGTTTAAATTTGCAACCGTATTTTCTAGTGGGAAAACGGGGTGATCGGAATACCACTCCGACCCAAGTAATCCTTTTTCTTCACCCACAACATTCATAAATAAAACGCTCCTTCTCGGTCCGTCGCCGTTTTTATATGCCTTCATAAAAATCCTAGCTAGCTCCATTACGGTTACGGTGCCAGACCCGTCATCATCTGCGCCGTTGTTAACCTCCCCGTCAACAATTCCAATATGGTCGTAATGAGATGTTATAACAACAACCTCTTCCTTTAAATCCTTCTCGGTGCCGGGTAGGTATGCAAGGATGTTTTTTCCATTAAACTCTGTTCTGTTGATCTCTAAATTATAGTTGAGGGCGAAGCCAAAATCACCCGTTGTCACCACCCCTTTTTTCTCGCCTTTCTTTTTAATTTTCGCAATGTTTTTAATGTTTTCCGATGTGTCAAACCAAACATCCGCGGCTTCTTCTCTGACAAAAAAAGTGGGTATGCTCGCGCCCTCACCTTCCTTGGTTCTATTTAAAATTGTTGATTTACGTGTCATATAAAACTTCATTCTTCCTTTAAACGTGCTGTAGTCTGAGTTGGGCATTACAACAATAAAAGCTGCAGCTCCGAGAGACTCTGCCCTCTCTCTTTTTGAAGTGGTGTTGTTTGCACTTTCTGAGTCTGGGTTTCTAACATCTCCCTGTAAAACCACAACACACTTGCCTTTTACATCAATCTTAGCATAATCATCATACTCATTAACGCTTAAAGCTCCGTAACCAGCAAAAACCATCGGAACATCTTTCATTGATTTTTTATTGATTCCTGGATAAACCAAAAAACCATCAACCATCTTTAATTCCTGCCCTGCAATATTCATAACCCCTCCTTGAATTTGAGAATTAAGCATCGGCACATCTTGGGTGTATGATTTTCCGTCGTAGGGTTCAAAACCAAGTTTAGAATAGTAGTTTTCTAAATAAAGCGCCGTTAGCTCAGCGCCCCTTGTTCCTGTTTCTCTTCCTTCAAACTCATCAGATGCAATTATACTTAGGTGGGATCTTAGTTTTGTAGAGTCCATCATTTGACCGTATCCTGATTGACTAATAGAGGTTGGGGTGTCTGTTGGGTTGGTTTGGGATAGGGTGGAAAATACCGATGACACGCACAGTAATAGAATTAAAACTCCGCATGCAATTTTTCTAACTCGTGTTGCGTGGCGCCCCCCTTCGAATTTGGCGTTGAGAAAAGCCTCTATGATATCTATCGCATCTTGTTCGCTTACAAATCTTGCGGGAATACAAATTACGTTTGCGTCATTGTGGGTTTTTGCTAGGTGCGCAATTTCTGGGGTCCAAGCTATGGCTGCTCTAACTTCGCTGTGTTTATTAGCTGTCATAGCAACCCCGTTGGCTGATCCGCATATTAAAATTCCAAGTTCTGAATCTTTTAAAGACACGTCATGAGCAACGTCATGAGCAAAATCTGGATAATCAACACTCTCTGTGCTATCCGTTCCGCAATTTTTTACTGAAAAACCACGTTCTTTGAGGTATTCTATTATTGTGTTTTTATATGCCGGTCCTGCGTGATCACATCCAATACTAAAATTCATGAGAGTAGGTGTTTTAAAGGTGCGTAAGTTAATTAACAAGCGTTGTTCATTGCATTAAAAAAATTGTTGGTATTAAGTGATAAATATGGTTTGGATTTAAGGGGTTAAAAGCGTAAGCAAACCACGGGGTTTATTTTCCTAATTTTTTACATTATTCTTTACAGTGCTTTTTACACAAAGTTTATATTTTTATCAACTCTATAAAATCAAAAAATACAATAAACTTTTCAGTATATAACTTTAATGAAAGCTCGTTGAAAACACCACTTAAAAAATTGATTTATAACCATCAAACCTGTTTAAAACATGTTGACAGGTGGTTGTTATATCTGAAATTATTTAAAAACAGTATTAAAAGTAAAACAGTTATCCCTGATATGAACATGCTTACTATAACTATTAATTCTTTAAAGAATATATATATATTATTAGTGTGTGTATACTGCTCTCTTCTCAGTTCTGAAATAAACTCTCAAGAAAATATTACAGAGATAGAATGTAATTCAACACAGTATTTTTATCCGTCAGGCAAGCTATCAAGTGAAGGTTGTTTATTTAATGGAATTCCAAATGGGAGATGGAAATCATATTATGAATCTGGGAATATTAAAAGTTCAGGATTTTGGGTTGAAAATAAGCTATCAGGAAAATGGAAATTTTATAATGAAGATTCTACTCTTGATAGGGAAATTGAATATGAGGCTGATTTAAAAAATGGCAAGGAAATAATTTACTTTAAAAACGGAAATTATAAAAGTGTTACAGTTTGGGTTTTAAACAACAAAGAACGAACCCAAACACTATTTTATGAATCAGGTAAAATAAAACATACAGTTCAGTATGAGGCTGATTTAAAAAACGGAAAAACAACAGAATATGCCCAGGATGGGAGAATTATTACATTTAAATTTTATAAAAAAGGAATAATTTCAAGTATTGAAAAATTTAATAGGTTTAATAGAAATTCAGAAAAATCGGGAATTTGGAAATATTTTCATGAAAACAACAGAATAAGTGAAGAGGGACCATATCGTAACAATCTAAGACATGGTGTTTTTAGATTTTACAATACGAGTGGTGATTTGGACAACATTGTTAGATATGAGTTTGGTATAGAAGTACTTGAAGATAAGCTGCTTAATAAATCAGATGTAATAACATCTTACCACAACAATGGGAAAATTTCAGAAGAAACAGTTTATAAAAATGGGCTTAAAAATGGTGTGAGTAGAATTTTTAACACGGAAGGAAATATTGTAGAGGGAAATATTTTTAAGGATGGAATAAAAACATGTACTGGGGTAACAGATCGCTCAGGTCTTGAACAAGGGGGCTGGGAGCTCTATTATAACGACGGAAGCGTTAAAGCTATAGGAAACTATGAAAATGGAAAAAAAGTGGGTGAATGGAAGTATTTTAACAAGCGCGGTTGGTTAGAACAAACGGGATATTATAGATTAGGAAAATTGGATGGAGTTTGGAAGTGGATGGACGAATCTGGTTTTATTATAAGATTAGAGACATATGATAACGGTTTAGAAGAAGGACAGTTTATAGAGTATGATTCATCAAACAAACTCCTTTTAAAAGGGGTTTATAGAAACGGACTAAGGGTGGATAGTTGGTTTTACCACGTAAATGACCACAAAGAGCTTGGAAGTTATTTGAATGGAGAAAGAGATGGAAACTGGATTTACCTTTATTCTGAAAAGCAAAAAATGTTTGAAGGTGAGTATTCATTTGGTTCAAAAGAGGGAACACATAAAGAATGGTACCCGAATGGTACCTTAAAATCAACAGGCAAGTACGAAGGAGGGGTTGAGAATGGAAAATGGAAGTTTTTCACAGAAGAAGGGACTTTAAAATACACACATACATACCGTTATGGTAAATTATGGAAAGTTGACGGCAGAAGAGTAGCGAGAAAAAGAGATTCATTACGAAATTGAGCGCGTGGATAAACTAGATAAAATAGACAGTCTTTTATTTGAAAAATCTTCAGAAGCGCGCTTTATTCTTAAAAACGGTAAAGTCATAAATAGCAATAGACACGCTCGAAGAATTTTTAAATGTGAGGAAGATAATTGGGTTGGGTTTGACCCCATTTCTGAAAAATCTGGGATTTTTAAATACCTACCGGACGAGCATAGCTTATTGCTGAGTAAGCTTACTCAAGCTCGAGCTTCTGGAAGGGTAATTAAAATAAATATTTTAGCCAAAAGGATAGATGGGGGTGAGTTTCACAGCGAAATAAAAATAGCTCAAATTTCAAAAGGAATAGAGGTTCTTCAAGTTAGAGATGTCTCAGATTTGGTTTTATACGACTCCGCTGTTAAAGAAAGTGAGGCTAGGTATAGGGTTTTGTCTCAATTTGCCATGGAGGGTATTGTGTTTATTTCGGAAGGAATAATACAAGACTCAAATAAACAATTTGCCGCTATGTTTGGATATGACTCCGCACCTATAGGTTTCCCAATTCTAGACCTCATAGACGAAAGGGATTGGCAAAGGTTGTCAGCAAGGAGAAACTGGGGAATGCGGTGCGAACTTCGCGGAGCAACAAGGCAAGGAAGATCAATTTATCTCGAAGCTACTCGAAGCGAAATAAAAGAAAGCCCCAACCATAAGCTAGATGAACAAATCCTTATGGTTTATGATATTACAGACCGTAAACGGACGGAATTCGACTTACTCCAAACAAAAGAGCGCTATAGAATGCTTGTTGAGTCAAGCCCTATTGGCTTGTTTCTTGTTCTAGATAAAAAGATAAAGTATACAAATGCCGGTGGATTAGAGTTGTTAAACGAAAGAGTGGAGGATTATATATACGATGAGGTTTTTACCGACTTTTTTCACAACGAGGATAAAATAATTGTAAAAGAAGACATCGAAAAAACAAGAAAAGGAGAGAGACCTCCATACAGAGAGGTTGTGATGGTTTTAAGAGATAAAACAGAAAAGGAGGTGGGGTTAAGGATGAGCCTATCCTTTCACGATAGATCACCGGCCATCCAAATAACAGCTACTGATTTAAGCGCTAGGGTGCAGTTAGTGCGGGAGCAAATGAGGGCCACCTTAGCTGAAGAGTCTAACATAATGTTTATGGAAGAAATCCGAAAACATAAAATAACCCAGCAAAACCTTATTAAAGCAGAAGAATTTAACAGATCTATTATAGAATCCTCTATTGATATGATTGTGGCTTTTGATATGCAAGGAAATCTTCAGCAATACAACCATGCTTTTTCCGTGGAATTTGGTCTGGAGCCAGGAAAAGAAAAATCAATAAACTACAAGATGTTTATTTCAAAGAAGGATGAAATAGATAGGGTTGTAGTCGCCCTACAAACAAGAAGTTATTTTTCAGGAGAAGTTCACGGAAAGAGACTGTCAGGAGAAGTTTTCAGTATGTTTATTTCTGTTGCGATGATGAAAGACGGAAGTGGAGAGGATATTGGCGCAATGGCCGTTGGAAGGGATATAACAGATTTGAAAATCATTGAAGAAGAATTAAAAAACAGCGAGGAAAAACACAGAGATATTTTAGACAACGCAACGGATATAATTTTTGTTGTAGACTCAAAAGGATATTTCACGTATTCAAACCCGTCCTTTCATAAAAAACTAGGATATACACAACAGTCATTAGCAAACACAACAATTAAAGAGGTTTTAAAAGGCTTCCCAAAAAAAGAAAAGAATTGGATTGATAAGCTAGATGGTATTCAGAACGAATGTGTTTTCGTTGATTCAAAAGGTGAGGAGCTTTCATTAATAGGAGGTTCTTCAGCGCAGCACGATGAAAACGGCAAGCCTATAGGCATGAGAGGTATCTACCTAGACATCACTGAAATGAAACACCTTGAGCGTGATGCAAAAACCCAATCGGCAAAACTTGAGTCCATCTTCAACTCAACGCAAAGCTTAATCATGTTTACCCTAAACGATGAGGATGAAATCACATCATTTAATGATAATTTTAAAAGGCTGATGAAGGATTTGTTCAACGTAAAAGCAGATTTTAAGATGTCTTTTATTCCATTGTTAAAGCTTTTTCGTGATGAATCCTACAAAAACCAAGTTAAGTTGTTTAAAAAAGCCCTAAAAGGCAAGGCAAGTGATTTCGAACTTCCATTAAAATATGAAAACAAAGAAATTGGGTGGTATCATATTTTCCTCAACCCAATTTCTAACGAGATTAAACAAAACGAAATAAGCTGTATTGCGTATGATATATCAGAACGGAAGGCGATAGACGAAAGAATACGTTTAGCGTTAAAAGAGAAGGAAATTCTTCTAAAGGAAGTTCACCACAGAGTTAAAAACAACCTACAGGTAATAAGCAGTATAATGAGCCTTCAAAAATCATTTGTAGACGACCCAAAATTGACACATATTCTTGAGGAGAGCCAAAGTAGGATTGCGACCATGAGCGATATCCACGAATCACTCTATAGAAACACGGATGTTTCTTCAATTAGTTTTGCTGAATACCTAGAAAGATTGAGCACGAACTTGATTAATAGCTACTCAACACCAGATTGCGATGTTAAACTCAACACATCTTTAGAAGATGTGTTCCTTACACTAGACCAAGCAATCCCTAGCGGACTAATTGTAAACGAACTGGTTTCAAACGCTCTTAAATATGCGTTTATTGGGAAAAAGCAAGGGACGATTGTCCTTAGAGCGGTAAAGGTTTTGGATAAAATAGAAATAGAAGTGAGCGACAATGGCGCGGGGCTTCCAGAAAACTTCGAATTAAATAAAGGGGATTCTTTAGGGCTATACCTAATACAAGCGTTAGCTGAACAGCTAAATGCTGAGCTTGTTGTAAAAAGCGCAAAGCAAGGAGGGGTGGGTAGTTCATTTTTAATTAGATTTGAAGCACAAGTCTTAAAATAAGAGATAAATGGCAATCAATATTCTAGTTACAGAAGATGAAATTATAGTGAGGAAGGATATTGAGAGGTGTCTTACTCAGTTGGGGTGTAATATTATTGCCACAGCGGACAATGGTAAAGACGCTATTTCACTTGCGTTAAAACACAAACCAGACATATGTCTTATGGACATTAAGATTAAGGGTGATATGAGCGGAATAGAAGCGGCACAAGAGATAAAAAGCAACCTTGATGTACCTGTAATATTTTTAACAGCCTTTGCAGACGAAGACACCCTCTCTAAGGCAAAAATTGCTGAGCCACACGGATATATTCTCAAACCCTTCAAAGAGGCAGACATTCAAACCGCCTTAGAGATGGCGCTTCACAAACACTCAAAAGAAAAAGAACTAAAACAAGAGACCGCTTTTCTTAGAAGTTTAGCAGAGCATAATTCTGAAGCTGATTTTATTTTTGTGAAAAACAGAAGCCGCTTAATGCATGTTAAGAAAGATGATTTGTTATTTATTGAAGCGCTAAAGGACTACGTTGTAATTCACACCAGCAAAGAAAGCTATACAATTCACAGCACAATGAAGGAAATAGAGCGCAAGCTCAGCGACGGTGTGTTTATGCGAGTTCACAGATCGTATATCATAAATCTAAACGCAATAGAGAGTATAAAATATTCGAACATCACTATTGTGGGCATGGATAAAGAAATCCCGATTGGAGGATCATACAAGGACGCGTTGGCTAGTAAAATCAACCTTTTATAGAGAGCTCTTTCAAGATGCATTTCCGATTGGCTCACAGATTTGTTTTTTCTGTGCTAAGCTTATCCCCGATTTTTTATTTAGCCCAAACCCCACAAATATCACCCTCCCACCCCCCCGGTTTCTACACATCGAATATTTCACTTACCCTAGAAACAAATTCAGAGGACACGATATATTACAGCCTGGACGGAAGCGTTCCCACTAAAGAGTCTTTCTTATTCATGCCAGGTGATACAATAGTATTTCAGGATAAATCTCACGAACCTAACTATTACTCGGAGTTTGTGTCAACGCCATATATTTCTGTTTATGGCTACCCAATATGGGAATCAACAGAAGGGTTGCTTTCTAAAGGGAATATATTAAGGTTTTGTTCTTATAAAAATGGTGAGATAAGTAGTACAATCAAGAGTGGAACTTATTTTATTTTTTCGGAGGGATCTCAGAAATATGAACTACCAGTGATATCAATGATGGTTGATGAAGCCGATTTTTTCAGCCAAGACTCAGGGATATATATACCCGGCTTAAGCTTTGACGACGAGAATACAGAGTCGACAGGAAACTATTACAAACGTGGAGATGCATGGGAAAGAAATGTGCACATAGAGTACTATAACGAAGCGGGAGATCTAGGGTTTTCTCAAGATGCTGGAGTAAGAATACACGGGGGAGCAACCCGCACGGCCTCTCAGAAATCTTTAAAGTTTTATGCCAGAAGTGAATACGGATACAGCCAATTCCACTACAAACTCCTTCCAAACAATGAGAATAATGAATACAAGCGGTTTCTTCTCCAATCCTCTATGGGAGATTGGAGTAAAACAATAATAAAAGACCCTCTCGCGCATGAAATTTGTAGATCCCTGAACTTCGCAACGCAAGACTCTAGGCCGGTGATCGTTTTTCTTAATGGTGAATACTGGGGAGTCCAAATCATACGCGACCGCATAGATAAATACTATCTCGAGTATAAAGAAGGCGCAGCGCACCCAGACTCCGTCACCCTACTTAATTCATTTAGCAACCCAGAAGCGATAGAGGGAGATGCAGAGGGATTCATAGAGCTGTTAGAATTTATCAATGAGAACGACATTGCTTTTGAGGAGAACTATAATTATCTGCTATCGCAAATAGATATTGAGAACTATATAGACTATAATATCGCAGAAATTTTCTTATCTAATTATGATTGGCCAGGAAACAATGTTAAATATTGGCGGGAGTCAGATGGCAGCACTCAATGGAGGTGGATATTTTTTGACATCGATGGAGGGTTATACAACTACAGGTATGATATGCTTGAACATTGTACATTGAATGACACTGAAGTTGTTTGGCCCAATAGTCCGCTTTCTACTTTTATATTTAGAAATCTATTGCGTAACGATGGGTTTGTGTTTGAATTTATTTCGAGATATGTAGATATTCTCAATTCAAACTTCTCCCTAAACACAACAATTAACAAAGCATCATCCCTTGTAGATCTTTACTCCTCAAGTATTTCAGAACATTCTGACAGATGGAATTTTCCTGAGAATGAAAATGCATGGAGAAATGACATTAATGAACATCTGTTAGAATTTTTAGAGAAACGACACCGCTATGCAGTAGAAAATTTATCTAACTTTTTTGATCTTTCGGATTTCCCTTTCGATTGTTGCTCTGAAGCAACATTCAACACTCTTTTAGCTTATCCAAACCCTAGCTCGGGGGAATTTTCGCTATTGAATACATCAGAAGAATCAATGTTTGGAATTGTGACGATTTCCACAACATCTGGATCAATAGTTTATACTGAAGAAAGCGTGACGATTAGAGGTGGCGAAACGCTAGAATTAAACAATTTAGATTTACCTAAAGGCATCTATATAGTCACTTTCCAAGGATCTCTAAAAGGTCAGAGCTTAAAACTTATTGTCTTTTAAAAAAGAATAGCCCCGCCAACTAAAAGTTAACAGGGCTTTCTTTTTTTTTTGAGGTCCGAAGCGGATTCGAACCGCTGTAGCAGCTTTTGCAGAGCTGAGCCTAGCCGCTCGGCCATCGGACCATTACCCCACAAAAATAGACAACTGAGAGCATAAGGCTGCACCCATTACTATCTTCGTTGCATGAATTTCAATAGATTAATACCTAACGCCCTGACAATGGGTAATTTATTAGGGGGAGCATATGTATGCTGGGAAGCAGCTTCCGGGGCTGACATAACAGATGGGAGAATAGCGGCTGTTTGGTTGACTGCGATGTTTTTTGATGTTTTAGACGGATGGGCTGCGAGGAAACTTGGTGTGGAAGGCCCGATGGGTGTGCAGTTAGATTCTTTAGCGGATCTTGTGACGGGCGGGTTAGCCCCAGCCTTTGTTTCATATAGGTTGATTTGCGAAAGCGGGGCGTGTGATAGCCTAACACTGAACGTCCTTCCCGCACTACTTGTAGTAGCTGCAGCTTATAGACTAGCTAGATATAACGTAAGCGCATCGGAAGGAGAGGGCACAGGATTTTTTGAGGGGCTACCAGCTCCAGCAGCCGGATTGTTTTGGATGGGGATGACGTTGTGGTGGGGAGCGGCCTATACGGGAAGTGATTATCAAATAAGAGTGATGCTTGTAGTTGCGTCCGTAGGCATGGTTATGTTTCCTCTTTTAATGGTGATTAAAAGGCCTTTTTTCGGATTAAAAACATGGGGTAAAGACAAGACAATTGATGCGGTAAGAATAGGTCTCGGAGTGGGATTTATCGCAGTTGCTATTGGAACGTGGATTGCTTGGGGAAATGCATACGCAGCGGTGTCGTTGTGTGTACTTTTGTACTCAAGTTTAGCACTCATATTTGCCCCGAAAGATATTACCTCATGAAATTTGTAGCAGAGATTGACATTATGCCCCTTCCGACACTTTTAGACCCTCAAGGAAAAGCTGTTGGCGGTACCATGAAGAGCATGGATCTTCCTGAGATAGTAGGTGTGCGAATAGGAAAGCACGTGACCCTTGAAATAGATGCTGCTGATAAAGCTATTGCCGAAGCTAAGGTTGTTGAAGCTTGTGAAAAACTTCTTGTAAACCAAATAATGGAAGGCTTTACCTTCAGAATAAAAGAGTCGAAGTAAACGTCGCAATTTTCTTTATTAAAGCAACCCAGCGGACAAAAGGAGAGCGAATAGCTCAGTATGTGATGGAGCGCCCTGTAACGTGGCGACGATATCAAAAGGGCTAATACTATTTTCTTTAAAGATGTTTATCACATCTGGGTGTGACAAGTCGGGGCGAATCGTATAGGCTATATCTAAAGGGAAATTACTATCCCCCACATAGATAACATCTTCCTCAAGAGCATATGTGATTGCATCCGTGAAGTATGAATCTCCGATGTGCAATTTTCCCTCCCTTAGAGTGTATGCAATATTGAATGTGCTGGTTGAAAATCCAGCGTAAATTCTATCTCGATCCACAATATAAAGGATCTCACCCCTCCACCCATTTCCATTCCTAACGACCCCACCATCGATGTGGCAGATTACCTCATTCCATCTAAGAGACGTTGATGGGTAGAGATACGTAGCGGTTTGGGCTAAAGTGCTAATAGAAACAATCGCAAGAACACAAGTGAGGATTAAACGCATTCTAAAGTTTCTTCGTAAACTTTGCAAGCTGCTTGAAGCGCTTGGTTTATGTCAGCGATTAGATCCTCTGGGTGTTCGAGCCCGATTGAGATGCGAACAAGACCTTCTGTTATTCCGTGTTTTAATTTCTCTTCAACAGAAACTCCTGCGTGGGTCATGCTAGCGGGGTGCTCAGCCAAAGACTCGGTTGACCCAAGGCTGACAGCGAGTTGTATATGGTTGAGGGCGTCTAGGAAAGCAAATGCAGCTGGACGCCCGCCAGGAAGTTCCATAGCGAACATAGCTCCTCCATTGGCCTGCTGCTCTTTCGCAATTTCAGCCGACCGAACATCACCAGACCCTTCTAAATCTTCTGCCCAAGCAGAGTAGATTTTAGTTATTCCAGAAACAGGTGTACCTGGAGCCTCTTGGATATGGTCGAGTATAAGCCGGGCAGAACGGATTTGTCGGGCAACCCTAACCTGAAGGGTTTCCATAGACCTTGAGAGCATCCAACTGGTGTACGGATCAGCCATTCCTCCAAAGAACGTTCTGTACTCAAACACCTTTGCCATTGCTGTTGCTTCTCCGCTAACGGCTCCAGCTATAAGGTCGCTATGTCCTCCGATGTATTTCGTTGCAGAGTAAACGTTTAAATCAGCACCCAGCTCTAAAGGCCTTTGTATAATAGGCCCTAAGAAAGTGTTGTCAACAGCTACAATGATGCGATGATCCTCCGAAGAGTTGTTTTTTGCCCAATCCGCAGCTGCTTTAATGCTGTGAATTTGCAGTGTTGGGTTTGCGGGGGTTTCCAAGTAAATCATTCCAGGGAGGCCATCCGCCTCAGTCACAGACGCTAAATCATCGAGACTTTCCATGCTTTTAACACTTACACCCATAGAAGGAAGGATGTCATCAATAATATGTTGGGTTCCGCCATATAAGGGGCCTACATACCAAAGAGGCTTGTCAGGACCTGTTAAAGCAAATAGCATGGTGCTAATTGCCGCCATTCCGCTTGCAAAAAAAGCAGCAGCGTCAGATTCGTCCCATGCAGCCAATCGGGTTTCAGCTACGCTTAAAGTGGGGTTTCCTAAACGACTGTAGATAAACCCCCCTTCTGGCGGTGTTTCCGCCCCATCAACTCCATAAACCGTTTCCATGTGAGCCGCTCCAACAGCCGCGCTAGGAAAAACAAAGGTAGAAGCTGGGTGCATAGGAGGTTTAACAGCTCCGTGGTTATCAGCAGGGTTATATCCAGCAAACAGTGCTTTTGTTTCTAAATGTGTGTTCATGTGGGTAAAACTACTCTGTTGTTTTGTTATTGGTTAGATGTTTAGAACAAATGTATTGTAATATCTAAAATTACATTAATTTGTGCATATTTGTGCTAATAATAGCATGTTAAACAGAACAAATGAATCTAATAGACGCGTTAGACCGCACAATTGTCGAACATTTAGAGTTTGACGGACGCTGTAGTATGCAAGATTTAAGCGATTTGACGGGGTTAAGCCGCAGCGCCGTTTTTGCCAGGGTGAAACGCTTAGAAAATGACGGAGTAATCCAGAGATATACCGTTAAGCTTGACAGGAAGAAGATGGGGTTAGAGCTCAAAGCGTTTTGCTGCGTAAATCTGAAACTACATGAACGCGCAGCTCTTGAGGAATTTGAGCACGATATAGGCAACTTTAAAGAAGTGAGATCGTGTTATCACCTCACGGGAATATCAGACTATATGCTCGAGATAAATGTCCCAGATATGGACCACTATCATAGATTTATCACAAGAAAACTAGCGGCATTAGATAACATTGCTCAAGTAAAAAGCATGTTCGTAATGAATGAGATAATAGAAAAATAATCTAGTACTGGTCTTGAATTGCTGCGATTCCAGGAAGCGTTTTCCCCTCCAAGTATTCTAACATAGCTCCTCCGCCTGTACTGACATAGCTTACATCATCGGCAAGTCCACAAACGTTAATTGCGGCAACAGAATCACCACCACCGACAAGCGTATATGCGCCCTTTTTTGTAGCGTCTTTTAAAGCATTTGCTACGGTGAATGTGCCTTTAGAACAGGCCTCAAACTCGAAGACGCCCATGGGACCATTCCAAAGAATAGTTTTGCTTTCTTTTACAGCCGCGACAAATTTTTCACAAGATTTAGGGCCTATATCGAGCCCCATCCAACCCTCTTTAATTTCATTGGAGTTTAAAACCATAAAATTTGCATCAGCAGAGAATTGATCTGCACAAACAGAGTCCTCTGGAAGCAGAATTTCTGTGGAACTATTTGCGGCCCTTTCTAAAACAACCTTCGCTCTTTCTACCATTTCTTTTTCCACTAAACTAGCACCCACCTTACCGCCCTTAGCAAGTATAAAAGTGTACGCCATTCCCCCACCGATCAACAGCTTATCCACCTTCTCTACCATATTTTCTAAAACAGTGAGTTTACTACTGACTTTAGCACCCCCTATTATAGCAAGTAGGGGCCTTGCGGGCTTAGACATAACCCGACTCAAAGCGGAAATTTCACCTTCTAAAAGTTTACCGAAAGCTTTGTCTTCAGGGAAAAAACGAGCGATGACAGCTGTAGAGGCGTGATTTCTATGGGCCGTACCAAACGCGTCGTTAATATATAGATCACCATTTTCAGCCAATTGGCCTGCGAAAAACTCATTCCCACTTTTTTCCTCCTCATGAAACCTTAAATTCTCAAGAAGAGCTATTTCTCCTGGCTTGAGGTTTTGTGATATACCTAGAGCGCGATCACCCACACAATCACTTGCAAACTGTACAGGATTTTCTAGTAAACCTTCTAAATGAGAGATGATATGCCTTAAGCTAAACTCCTCTGAAACACCTTTAGGTCTTCCAAGGTGGCTCATTAAAACCACAGAAGCGCCACCACTTAAAAGGGCTTTGATTGTGGGAAGCGCACGACGAATTCTTGTGTCGTCTTGAACACTATACGATTTATTTAGCGGAACATTGAAATCTACCCGCACGAGCGCTCTGCGCCCCTTGATATTTAGATCGGAGATCGTCATTTAGAAAAGTGTAGACATCCCAACTCTTGACTCTACGTATGCCGGAAGGTCAGAAATTGTAACCCGTTCTTGAGTCATCCCGTCGCGTTCACGAACGGTGACCGCATCGTCATTTAAAGAATCGTGGTCTATGGTAATACAGAGAGGGGTTCCTATAGCGTCTTGCCTGCGGTATCGTCGTCCGATTCCATCCTTTTCATCGTATTGACAATTGTGATTGAGGCGTAGTTTAGAAAGAACCTCTCGGGCTTTTTCAGGCAGACCATCTTTTTTCACAAGAGGAAGAATAGCGACTTTAACTGGAGCAAGTGCGTAAGGAATACTCAATACCGTTCGAGCGCTGCCTTCTCCCAAATCTTCTTCCTTGTAAGAGTTGCAGAGAACAGCAAGGAACATTCGATCAAGCCCAATAGACGTTTCTACTACGTAAGGAACGAAACTCTCTTTTGTTTCTGGGTCAAAGAACCTGAGTTTTTTTCCAGAAAACTCTTCGTGACTTTTAAGATCGAAATCAGTTCGAGAGTGTATTCCCTCTAACTCCTTAAAACCCATTGGGAAATTAAACTCGATATCACAAGCAGCGTCTGCATAGTGAGCGAGCTTTATGTGATCGTGGAATTTGTAGTTTACATCTCCCAAACCTAGCGCAGAGTGCCATTTTTTACGCTCCTCTTTCCAGTGCTCATACCATTTTTCTTGAGTTCCTGGCTTAACGAAAAATTGCATCTCCATTTGCTCAAATTCACGCATACGGAAAATGAATTGGCGGGCGATAATTTCGTTGCGGAATGCTTTTCCTATTTGGGCTATACCAAAAGGAAGTTTCATGCGACTACTCTTCTGAACGTTTAAGAAGTTTACGAAAATCCCCTGAGCTGTTTCAGGACGAAGGTAGATGACCCCGGAATCGCCACTAACAGCACCTAGTTCAGTACTGAACATAAGGTTAAACTGGCGCACGTCTGTCCAGTTTTTAGACCCGCTAACAGGGCAAACAATCCCCAAATCTTCAATCAATCTCTTTACCCCCGCTAGATCTTCGGCATTCATAGCGTCCTTGAACTTTCCGTTTATTTCATCAATGGTTGCTTGGCGGCGCAGCACGTTAACGTTCGTTGATCGGAACTCAACCTCGTTGAAATCATCCCCGAAACGCTTTACTCCTTTTGAAACGTCTTTGTCAATCTTTTTTTCGATTTTAGCGAGATAATCTTCGATTAAGACATCTGCACGATAGCGCTTATTACTGTCCTTATTGTCAATAAGAGGATCGTTGAAAGCATCAACGTGACCGGAAGCTTTCCACGTTTTCGGATGCATAAAAATCGAGGCGTCAATACCTACGATATTGTCATTCATACGAACCATCGACGACCACCAATAATCTTTAATATTGTTTTTCAACTCACTTCCAAGTTGACCATAGTCGTAAGCTGCACTTAAGCCGTCATAAATCTCACTACTTGGAAATACAAATCCATACTCTTTCGCGTGGCTTATCACTTTTTTCAGTCCGTCTTCTTGGCTCATTGCGATTTTGTGTTTTGCAATATTGAATGTTTACAGATGCCAAAGTTACCTATAACATGGCGTTGAAGTATATGATATCTTAGTGTTGTAATGAATTTTATGATTAACCGACTTCAGATTTTATGTATAATCACATTTATAGTGGTAAATACATTTGAATGCCGTGTATATGCTCAACTTAATTGTCTAACAGTACCAGATAATTTATCGATTGATTGCGGCGACGTAGACTGGGGATTTATCTACACAAACACCACCGGCGTGTTCGTTCACCCTTGTGATGACTTAAGCTTAGATCTCAACGCTCAAATTGAGATGCAAGTCCATGTAGATTCTTTAAACTGTGGTGATTTGAGTAATCCGAATGTGGTGATTCAAATTACCAGAACCTTTTCGACTTCTTCTGGGGATCTTGTGGATTATGGTTGCGGGTCGGGCATTTTGTGTGAGACCCAGACGATAGATGTTGTGGATTTTGAACCGCCTGAGTTTACAGTATTCCCCGCAGACACATCAGTTAGCTGTGAAAATTGGGATTTGTTAGATTATTTAATTAGCGGGGTGTTTCAGGTTGATTTTTCTGACAATTGCTCAGATGTAAACCAAACAATTAACCTCGACACTGTCTCCGGACTTTGCGCAGCAGAAATAGAATTTAGATGGGAGTTTTCCATTATAGACGGATGCAACAACACACGAATCGACACACATGTCGTGAATGTGGTGGACACCACTGGACCTGTTATAACATTTTCCGTTCCTCAATTGTTATCACCCACGTTTGAATGTAAAGATCTTGTGACTTGGCCTCAACTAGCAGCCGATGACATTTGCTCTCAAGTAGAAGAGGTATGGTGGTCCGGTGACATAGAAGAAGAAAACCTATCACCATGCCCCAACGATTGGATTCTCTCCCGCTGGGCCTATGCCTCTGACGCGTGCGACAACAAGGACTCAACCAAATACTTCATAGAGGTAAAAGATGAAACCTCCCCAATCTTTACTTTCATCCCCTCAGACACGCTATTTTCCTGCAACGCCTCACCCGAATTGAGTGTGCCTACAGCTATTGACGCTTGTTTAGGTCTTGTAGAATGTGAGATAGTATATGACACTACTTTTAGCAATTGTCCACAGACTTTTACCATCACCAGAACCTTTATAGCACCGGACAATTGTTCGAATGACGCAACTGCGTATCAAACTATTGAAGTAAGTGATACGGAAGCGCCAACTCTCACAATTCCATCAGACATTGTGGCGGAATGTGGGGTCGAGGTTCAGTTGGAAAATGCATTTGCGACAGACCACTGTGACGCATCACCTTTTGTAGAGATAGAAACAGACACAGTAAATATTCAATCCGCTGGAACGTTTACACTAATAAGAACCTTCACCGCATCTGATGCATGTGGGAACTTCGCTACTGGAGACCAAACAATATATATTCAAGACACCTCCACTCCATTTTTCACCGAATTTCCATCAGATACAATTGTCCCATGCGGTGAAAGTTTCCCTGAAGACATGCCTTTCTTTCAAGACGGATGCGACCCTTCTCCAATTCTATTAAGTTTAACGACAGATGAAAATTATCAGGACTGCGCAAATGAGTCTGTAGTGTCAAGGACTTTCGAAATCATGGACGATGCGGGAAATTCTTTTTCCCAAACCCAAACCATAACTTTCATCGACGATACCCCTCCGTTTTTCACTTTCGTTCCTTCAGACATCACCGTGGGGTGCACAAATGAAATCGAGATATCAGATCCGGAATACGATGATCTATGCTCTGCAAATGGTCTCACCCTTACCACAGTTTTTGACGAGCAGTACCTAGGTTGCGACGAGAGGTATGATCAGACCAGGATTTACACCATTACAGACGCTTGTGGGCTGACCGCCTCAGAGAGCGTAACCATTTTTATTAGGGACACCACAGCACCGCAACTTGAAACAGAGTTAGACTCCCTTTCATTTTACTGCTCCTACAATGTTCCTAGCTGTGAACAAATGTTTTCGGACCTTGTCTTTGTTGACGAGTGTGGTTCGGAGGAATTGTCCTATTCATGTTCGGATATTTTGATCGAAGGCAACTGCGAGGAGCAAGCTTGCCTTTGGGAAAGAACTTATTTTTGGGAAGATGGATGTGGAAATCATTCTCAAGCAAGCCACGTAATTAGAGTGGAAGAGACAGCTTTTTTCCCAACAATGCCTACTGGAATGACTCCAAATGGAGATGGCGCCAATGATGCATACGTCATTTTAGACATAGGTCCATTAATAGCGGTAGGCGAGGTAGCTCCTTGTGATTGGATAGACAACACATTATTTAGAGTTGTTAATCGCTGGGGCCAAATCGTTTTCGAGGAAACGAACTACAGAAATGACTGGGAGGGAACCTATACCGATGGGTCACCTTTGCCTAGCGGAACATATTTTATTGTTTTTGAAGCCAATGGCGAGGCATTCACAACGTATGTAGATCTTAGAAGATGAGAAGTAAGAGCTATATATTTATATTTAGCCTTCTATTTGTGGTAGGTGTCTATGAATCACATTACGCACAACAAGACTACTTAGCTTCACAATATAATTTCAATTCATTAATGCTGAATCCAGCCTATGCTGGCGCGCACTCTTACACACAATTCAGCTCGATGCATCGAAGCCAGTGGAAAGTTGACGGAGCTCCAACATCTCAGGTTTTTTGTCTCGATGGCTCATTGAAAAACGCGCCAATTGGTTTAGGTTTTGTAATTACATCAGATAGAATAGCGGTGGTTAGCGAGAAAACATTTTCCGGAGATTTAAGTTATAAACTTCGTACTCGCTTGGGGAATGTTTCCTTCGGGATTAGGGCGGGATATGTAGGGTATTCTGCAAAACTTAGCGATTTAATTTATTGGGACGAAAATGACCCGGTTTATAACAACGGCAATATCCAGGAGGGGTTTCTTACCCTTGGATTTGGCACATTTATGTCCGCCACAAGCGGAAAATGGTATGCCGGATTCTCATCACCGAGTTATTATGCTAAAGATGATATTCTAAGGTCTTCATCGGATGAGAGGTTCTATAACAGACATTACTATCTCTATGGCGG
The DNA here is from genome assembly GCA_002292405.1 of Flavobacteriales bacterium UBA974. Lineage (GTDB taxonomy): Bacteria > Bacteroidota > Bacteroidia > Flavobacteriales_D > Sanyastnellaceae > UBA974. The sequence goes on along the minus strand of DBBW01000003.1, from coordinate 35,284 downwards.
CGGAGTTAAATCGACACCAATGGGGGTGGATTTAAAACCCAGCTTTCTTATTAGATACATGGATAATGCTCCAATATTATTTGACCTAAACCTACATGCTTTATTTATGGAGAACGGGCCCAGTGGATCTCAGATATGGGTGGGAGCTGGATATAGATCGAGTTCTACATATATAGCGTCGCTAGAGGCGATCCTGCCCTATAACCTCAGGTTGGGATATTCGTATGATTTTGCAGCAAAAGGTTTAAACACATACTTAGGGGCCACACATGAAATACAAATTGGTTTCAATTTCGGTGGACGTACTTCGGTCATTCAAAATCCTCGATATTTTTGATGTTTGCCAGGAAAACATATATGGCAAGCGTGGCGATTTCCTGTGCATTTATAACAACCTCTCTTCTTTCGGGATGCTCCACTCATTTCTTTTTAGAAGCCCAAACCCTTGAAAATCAAGGCGCTTTTGTTGAAGCAGCAGCTCAATATGAGCGTGCGATAAAAGGAGATAAAAAAAACGAAGCTTACGAGGCCCTAGTTCCAATCTATCTCAAACTGAACGCGCACAAAAGAGCCTTATACTGCATTGATTTTATTGAGAACACTTCAGGATTAACAGAAAAACTGTTATTTGATAAAGCGGAGACCTTGATGTCTTTAGGGAGGTACGATGAGGCAAAAGAAATGTATAACAAATGCAGCAATTCCCAGAAAGTAGAGATAAGGCTGACCACACTATCGTCAATAGAAGAAAGGCAGGCCGACAGCGTTTATTTTAAAGTAAGACCCATTAAAATAACTAGCAAAGACTCAAAAAGCGCATCTGTTGCAAGCGCGTCCTTGCCACATAGAGTAGGGGGTGAGCTGTACTTTGTGGCAGAAAGCCCTCTAAGCTACTCCCAGAGACGTGGAGCGGAGACATTTATAGATGATTACACAGGAAATAGGCTAATGGACCTGTGGAAGGGCGTTATCATTGACACCTTAGCCACAGAAAACCACCTCGAACTTTTTTCAGAACCCTTAACTGAGTTAAATACTGAATTCCACGATGGTGTAGTTGCTCATATTTCAGGTGAATCGAGCGGCATTTTAGGCAAAACCTACGTTCCTCCCCAACTTTCAACATTTGAAAAATTAACACGTCCGGTTGGTGAAAAAGTGTTGTATCCTATTCAGCTGTTTGAGGCGGAATTAATAACGAGTTCTATAGGCACAAAAATCTGGGATACAGGCGCAAGAATTCGTTTTTGTGATGAGAAATATATGTTTGCCCATCCTGCTCTTTCTCCCGACGGAAAAACCTTATACTTCACATCAGATATGCCAGGTGGATATGGTGGTATGGATTTGTGGAGCTCAGAAAAAATATTAGGAGAGTGGAGTAATCCTAAGAATTTAGGACCAATAATTAACACAGCCCTAGATGATGCATTTGCAACACTACGTCACCCCGACACCTTATTATTTAGCTCGAATGGTCACAAGGGTTTAGGAGGCCTGGATATTGTTTATGCCACCCGAACCGACAGTTCAAAAGATTGGCTGTATGTTGAGGATGATCTTCCATATCCAATAAATTCTTCAGGAGATGATTTCGGGGTTCAGCTTTTCCCAAAAGGGTTTCAAGGGGTTTACACATCTGACAGAAATGGTATAGATGCTCTTTATCAGTTTTCAGATTACGATCCAGAGATAACTCTATTCGTAGAAATAGTAAATGAGCATGATGGTACTCCTTGGCCGGGAATAGATGCTGCACTTGAGACGACAGGAGCTTCAGAGTTAACAGAATTTACATCCGACGGTTCGGGCAAGTGGTCGTCTAGGGTTCTACGCGATCAGACATACATGATTCAATGCCCTGGTGCGTTGAGGTATTCAGCAACTCCCTTTACCACCCCTGAAGACCAAGCCCAAAAGTCTCTTACCATAACAGTACCCATCCCTATTGTTATCTCAGTTGGATGCATAGACCCATTTGCGCTGAACTATAATTCTAAAGCTATAGTTGATGATGGGCTTTGTGAATACACAAGGGTTATTGCTCCTCTTAACGCTATCGTTGACAACGATAAAGAGAGATTAAAGGATAAAGACTTAATAATGGAAACAAAAATTATTGAGGGTGATATCGTAAATCTTAAACTACACTGGAATTTTGACAGGGCTGAATTGAAATATTACGACAGGCCTATCATTGAGACCTTTGCAAGGCACCTAATCGAAAACTCAAAAGCACATGTTCTTGTGATTTCTCATTGTGATTCGAGAGGTAAAGACACATATAACGACTCTCTTAGTCAAGCAAGGGCGGAAGCGGTTCGAGAAGCTTTTGTCAAGTTTGGCGTAAGCAGTGAAAGAATAACAACATATGGAGCTAGTGAGCAGTTTTTACTTGAGCAGTGTAAGGATGAGAAGGACTGTAAAGAGTCAGTACATCAAGCAAATAGAAGGACGACAGCAAATATTTTAAGACCTAATGAAAGGGCTTATGTGCATAGAGTGAAAGCTGGAGAGACTCTTTTTGGAGTTGCGAAAAAGTACGGGGTAAAAATGGAAGAGATTAAAACTTGGAATGGCCTTAAATCCGAGAAAATGAGAGAGGGGCAGGATATATTAATTTATTTGCCTTAATTCGCTAACTTAGCTTGATGTCGAAGAAGCCTGTAATTGGAGTTTTAGGTAGTGGAAGTTGGGCTACGGCACTGGTAAAAATGCTGTGCGAAAATGTGGAAGAACTCAACTGGTGGGTTAGGTCTCAAGACACCATAGATCACATAGTGCTCCATGGAAATAACCCTAAATATATCCAGAGCATTCAGTTCCAAGTAGAGAAACTCAAGCTATCGACAGACATGAAAGTCGTGATAGAATCAAGCGATATACTCATTGTAGCGATTCCTTCGATGTTTTTAGACGAGGCATTTAACGACGTGTTTGGTGAAGACTCAGCTTTTACGCCCTTCTCAAATAAACTGGTGTTTTCTGCCATAAAAGGCATGGTTTCTAAATACAATTCTATTCCCGCTAGATATCTTCACAAGAGATTTGATATCCCTTATGAAAAAATCGGTATAATATGTGGGCCGTGCCATGCAGAAGAGGTTGCTCGTGAAAGGCTTTCCTACCTAACAGTGGCTTGTCCAGACACAATTCAAGCAGAAATTTTCGCTCCATTTTTGAGAACCAAGTATATCACAGTTAGCACATCGGATGATGTTTTCGGAGCTGAGTTAGCGGCAGTTTTGAAGAACGTATATGCTGTTGGATCTGGGCTAGCCCATGGGTTGGGATATGGAGACAACTTCATTTCAGTCCTGATTTGTAATGCTGCTATTGAGATGAAGAGATTTATTGATGTGGTTCACGATATTGACAGGAGCATTAAGACCAGCCCGTATCTAGGAGATCTCCTAGTAACGGCCTACAGCGTGAATAGTCGCAACAGGGCACTTGGCACGATGGTTGGAAGCGGTTATACAGTAATGGCAGCAGTGATAGAACTTAAAATGGTCGCCGAAGGAATGACAGGAGCAAAAGGTATATTTGAGATGAACAAAGAGTTTAAGGTTGAGATACCTATCGCAGATGCGGTGTATAGAATCCTTCACGAGCGTATGTCTCCTGTTTTGGAAATGAGACTTTTATCAGACCAGTTAAAGTGAAACAAGGTGTCGTACATATCTTAGTTTTTCTAGTATTCCTGTTTTCAGGTGCGTCATTATTTTCACAACAACACTCCTCAGATTTAGCCTTCATACTAAACCAAGGGCAATGGGACTCTTTTGTTTCATACCGAGCTGACTTAGATGGTGGGGTTTTCTGGATGGAAGAAAATGGATGGACGGCATGGGTTGCTGGAGAAGGTTACGATGATTTGTGGGACCATAAAAGTGGCAATCACGGAAGTGAAACACTGTTATCTCACGCCTGGAGAGTTCGCTTTAAAGAAGGAAATCCAGAGTCAGAAAAATCAAGCCGTCATGAGCTTGGGCACAAAGTAAATTATTACAGAGGTAGCGACGAAACGAAATGGGTAAGTGGGCTTGATGCGGTGGGACAGGTGAGATATAAAGAGGTTTGGCCTGGAATAGAATTAATCATGGATGGAAGAGCGAGAGGAACGAAAAAACTGAAGTACGACTGGATAGTAGAGCCGGGAGCAGACCCCTCAAACATCGTCTTGATACATGAAGGAACAGAGCTCAGCTTGAGACCAGACGGATCACTGTTACATCTCATGGGCGAGACGGGAGACATCATCGAAGGTGTTCCATTTGCATACCAATTAATCGACGGCTCGCGTATTTCACAAGTTGAGTGCCACTACAAATTGACAAAGAGGTTAGATGGAATGACAGAGGTGAGTTTTGAAATAGGGGACTACAATCCAGATCTTAGATTAACAATAGACCCAGATCTTGTATTTGCAACTTATATAGGAGCAACCCAAGCAAATTGGGGGTTTACGGCTGCTTTTGATGATGACGGCAGGGCGATTGCTGGTGCCGCATTGTGGGACGGGGGAATGGGAACATACCCCACTACGGCGGGTGCCGTTTCTACCACTTTCGCTGCTGGAGACGGGCCTTTCGATATAGGAATTACAGTATTTTCTGCAGATGGAACAGCCTTGGTGTATAGCACCATTGTGGGTGGTAACGGCATGGATATTTGCTCCTCCCTTGTTGCTGATTCTGCAGGAGATTTTTATGCTTTTGGTATGACAGGCTCTTCCAATTTCCCAGTTTCAGGAGGATCTTTTGACGAGTCGTTTAACGGCGGATCATCCGTCAATTTACAAGCTTGTTGTAATTTCCCAGGGGATTTTTCAAACGGTTCAGACCTCTTCATCTTAAAATTCTCCTCAGGAACAGGAGGGTTGTTGAGCGGAACCTATGTAGGTGGATCCGGCAACGATGGAATTAACTCCGGCTCGATGTTGAATTACAACTATGGCGACGTTTTTAGAGGGGAGATCAATGTTGACGAGCTCGACAGGCCTTGGGTCGCTTCAGTGACTTCAAGTGTTGATTTCCCTATGATAGCGGGACCCTATCCGAGTTATAATGGTGGAACTACAGATGGTGTTTTATTCAGGATGAGTCCTGATTTAAGCACTTTAGAGTGGTCATCCTATGTTGGAGGATCTCAGGCAGACGCAGCATACGGAGTCCAGTTCACTTCCGCTTTTGAGCCTGTCGTTTGTGGTGGCACTCGCAGCACAGATTACCCTGCTCTGGGCTCTTCGCATCAGTTTGTTTTCGGAGGAGTAGCAGACGCTTTTGTAACCCGTTTTCCCAATGGAGGAGGGACACCACTTGCAAGCACTTATTACGGAAGCTCTTCCTATGATCAGTCGTATTTCGTTCAGGTTGATGAGGATGACAACATTTATTTGTTAGGCCAAACAATTGGGGACCTACCTCTCTCAGGCACAGTGTACGACGCCAGCCCTAATGCCGGTCAATTTATTGCCTGCTTCGATGTTCAACTCCAAAATCTTCTTTGGAATACCCGAGTTGGAAACCCCAACAATGCCGGTAGCATAGATATCAGCCCTACGGCTTTCCTTGTCAGCGACTGTGGACAGATATACCTATGTGGTTGGGGCGGAGGTACAAATAGTAGTTCACAGGCGGGGAACAATAGCGGCACCCAAGGCATGCCAATTACAGGCGGCCCTTATCAATTTACATCTGACGACAGCGATTTTTGGCTTGGGATGCTTAATCCTGGAGCTGAGCAATTAATCTATGGCTCGTTCTTCGGAGGGGGACAATCGGCGGAGCATGTAGATGGAGGTACCTCAAGGTTTGATAAAAACGGTACTGTTTATCAAGCTGTGTGTGCTGGTTGTGGCGGGAATAGCGATTTTCCAACTACGCCGGGGGCTTGGAGCTCTACGAACGATAGTTTCAACTGTAATATCGGAGTTTTTAAGTTTGAACTCGGAACAATCTATGTTGACATCGACCTTGACGCACCAGACATCATTTGCCCAGAAGAACCGATACAATTCGTGAATAATTCCGAAGGGGGAGGTGTGTATTTGTGGCAATTTGGAGATGGAGAGATTAGCGATGAATTCGAACCGTTTCATACATATAGTTCAGCTGGAGATTGGGAGGTTACCCTTACTGTTTCAGATCCGCTCGGATGTTTAGATGAACAATCTTCAACGCTTGATTTAACCATTGGTGAACCAATTGACCTTACCATTGATCTAGTCGAACCCATTTGCTTAGGCGAAGAAGTTCAGCTTAACGCTTGGGGGTCAGATGGTTTGTTTTGGTTTAATGACCCAACACTAAGTGCAACAGATGTTGCTAACCCTATTGCCACACCTACAGAGACCACTACATATACCGTTTACGATGAAAATGAGTGTGGTTCAGGCCAAACCCAAGTAACGGTTCAAGTGAGTTCCGTTGAGGCAGAAGCAACCCCCATAGCTGCAACAATCTGCTTGGGTGAAAATATCCAGCTTTCTGCTGAGGGTGGAACGGGCTATTCTTGGTTTCCCCCTGCAGGATTAGATGATCCTTCATCTTCTACAGTGAGTGCCGCCCCGAATGTCAACACCCAATATACTGTTACTGTTACGGATGATTTCGGCTGCTCAGACACCCAACAAATCCAGATTACTGTCGTTCCAGAACCACCAGGAGGTCAAGTATATGATCCGATTGAAATATGTACAGGACACGGAACATCTTTGCCTGGAGCACCTGGCGATGCTTGGTTTTGGGAACCCTCTACGAATTTGAATATGGCGAATATCCAAACACCATATGCAACGCCAACGCAAGACATTACATACACAGTTTCTATACAAAATATATGTGGTATAGGAACTGATGAAGTCTCTGTGCATGTTATCGTTCCGACTGCTCAAGCTTCAGAAGATGGCGGCATCTGTAGAGGAGATGAGTTTCATGTGACGGCGACAGGAAATGATCAAGAGAGCTCCACATATGTTTGGTCTCCAGCATCACTTGTTTCTCAATCAACGAGTAACGACACATATGTTTTCCCGGTGTTTACAACAACCTTCACGGTTTATGTTACAGACTCCAATGGTTGTACTGCCAGTGATGAGCTTACAGTATATGTGGGGCAACCCCCGATCGTTAATGCTGGACCTGACCGAGATGTTGAATGGCTTGATGAAGTAAGGCTGCTCGGATCGACAAGTGGCGATACTTATTGGTGGACCCCAGAGGAAAATTTAAGTTGCTCGTATTGCACCCTCCCAGAAGTCCTGTCTGCCGAGCCGGGATGGTATGTTTTCCATGCGTTAGATGAAAATGGATGTGAGGGAATGGACTCCACATACCTCGATGTTTTTTATCCCATTTACGTCCCGACATCTTTCACCCCAAATAACGACGGGATAAACGATGTTTTTTATGTCGCAGGACTCAGACTACAAGGATATAGACTTATTATTTATAACAGATGGGGTGAAGAGGTGTTTTACTCGGAAGACGCGGAACAAGTATGGACTGGCGAATCCGCAAACGGAACCCACTATTGCCCCGACGCTGTTTACTTGTATTCATTAAGATACGAGGACCAAGACGGCGCACATCTAATTCACGGACACGTATCACTCTTGAGATAGATGGAATCTCGAAATCCATAACTATATTGCAGCATGGACTATAAATTTACCCGCAACCTGTTACCAGGAATGTTCCTCGATTACGACTGTGTAATCATCCCGGGACTAGGTGGATTCGTATGTAACGGAAGATCTGCTTGGTATGATGAAGAAAATGAAGAGATGGTCCCTCCTTCAAGGGATGTGATATTTAATCCAAACCTCATACACAATGACGGCCTCCTCGCTCAAGAGATCATGCGGGCAAGAGACCTTTCATATTCAGAGGCGATGAAGCACGTTGAGGAGGAAGCTTCGTTTATGGTTAGACAACTAACGGAAGGAAAACCTGTAGAGATTGCTCGTGTGGGCAGACTGTACTCAGGTGATGACGGTGTAACCAGATTTTTACCAGATTCCGAATTGGTTAGAGTTTTAAGTTCTTTCGGTCATGCTAGGATTCCTTTATCTAAGCTTGTTGAAAAGAAAGAAAAGAAGGTAGTTCCGATTCACTCACCCTTAGTGGTTAAAATAGCTAGAGCTGCGGCTGTGATTGCCTTGCCGATTGTTTTAGGTGGCGCATGGATACTTTCAGACTCCTCAAACTCAAGCACTCTCCTGAGTGTTTTACCAACCTTTGACACAGAGGCGATCGTTTCAACTTTTATGCCATCAGAAGGTTCTGCGCTATTTAACACCTCCAACGAAGAGATTACTGAGACAATAGAAATAGAGTACGCTACAGAGGAAGTTGATTTGCTTTTTTCTGAAAACAAAGAAGAGGAGGAGGAGACGCTTGCGATTCAGATGAACTTCTTGATCATAGGAGGCGCTTTTTCTATTGAAGAAAACGCCTTGAATCTTGCTGAAACCCTAAAACTAGAAGGCTTCAACCCAACACATCATTACCAAAATCACAACAAACTAAATCTCGTTGCACTGGGAGAGTTTGAGACCGAGTCCTCAGCAAGGGAAGCTCTAAAAGAAGCAAGAAAAAAAGGAAGAACAGCCAGTTGGTTAAAGCGCCTATAAACCTTCTTTTTCAAAGAGCTCATTTAATTCCTTATATCTTTCATCTGGGCAAGGCTTAAGCCCCTGTTCAAGTAGAAGAAAAATCTCCCTCCCTCTAGCCTCTTGTGGAAATTGTTTCACCCCACTAAAAAGCTCCGGACTTTCACCCCCATCCCTCTTCACCCACCGAATGACTTTTGCTGAGGATTTGCTAAACTGAAACACCCATCTATCCACATCAGACGCTTTCTCGAGATATGTAATTCTTTCTGTTGAAGACTCCCAAAACAGATTGCTAAATTCATCTAGTAAAAAATCAACTTTGTCAGGGTCTTCACTTTTTACTCTTTGCCATTCAGGGGCGTCAAAACCTTGAGAGGACAGGAATTTAACAAACTCATTTTCCACAGCCTGAAGCTCCTTGTCAGATAGCCTTCTAAATTTCACAAGCCTATTTTTCTATACCCTCAAGCATAAAGAGGAAAGCATACTCCATGGCTGTTTCCTTAAACCTAGCGAAACGCCCCGAGGCACCACCGTGACCGGTTTCCATATTGCAATGCATAACAATAATGTTATCCCCTTGCTTGTAATCCCGAAGTTTTGCAATCCATTTAGCGGGCTCCCAATACTGCACTTGACTGTCCCAATAACCTGTAGTAATTAAAGTGTTTGGATAATTCATTTCTCCAACATTATCATATGGACTGTAGCTCATGATATAGTCGAAATAATCTCTCTGCTTTGGGTTTCCCCACTCATCAAACTCCCCCGTTGTAAGCGGAATAGTCTCATCGAGCATTGTGTTTATAACATCTACGAAAGGCACAGCAGCAACGATTCCATTGAAGAGCTCTGGCTCGAGGTTCATTACCGCACCCATAAGTAAACCGCCAGCACTACCTCCCATAGCGTACATGTGCTCAGATGAGGTGTAGTTGTTTTCTACAAGGTGTTTTCCACAATCGATAAAGTCGTTAAAAGTATTCATTTTTTTGAACAACTTTCCATCCTCATACCAGTGTCGACCCATTTCAGACCCACCTCTAATATGTGCCATAGCATAAACAAATCCTCTATCTAATAAACTCAGTCTTGTACTAGAAAACCCCGGATCCATACTGTATCCGTAACTTCCGTATGCGTATAAAATCAGAGGGTTAGATCCGTTTAAAACAACATCTTTTCTGTACACGATACTCACAGGAATCTTTACCCCATCGCGAGATTCAACCATAATACGTTCGCTTGTGTAGTTTTCCACGTCGAACTCTCCCCCAAGGACTTTTTGTTGCTTGAGTTGGGTGCGTGATTTGTCTTTAAACGCGTGCTCATATGTTGTGTTAGGCGTTGTAAGTGAAGTATATCCAAAGCGGAGTTTATCGGCTTTAAAATTGGGGTTAGAACCGACATAAGTCATGTAAGCCGGATCGTTAAACTTTAGGTAATAATCTTCAGTTTCGTCCCAACTCTTCACCCTTATTGATGTTAGACCATCTCGCCTTTCTTCTAAAACCAGATACTTCTCAAAAATTTCAATGCCTTCAAAAAGCACATCCTCCCTGTGAGGAATTACATCTACCCAATTAGACCGTGAAGGTGTATTAATAGATGTTTTTACAAGTTTGAAATTTTTTGCACCTTCAGCATTTGTTGTAATATAAAACGAATCTAAGTAATGACTTACGCGGTACTCATGGTCAGCCTCTCTTTCTTGAATTACGATGAATTCAGAGTCGGGTTTATCAGCGTGTATATACCTCACCTCACTACTCAAAGTTGAATATGAGCCAATCATAATATATTCCTCACTTTTGGTTTTTCCAACGCCCACATTAAAGGTTTCATCACCTTCTTCATACACCACGACGTCTTCACTAACAGCTGTGCCTAGTACATGTTTAAGAATCCGGTAACTGCGTAATGTAATAGGATCTTTTTTCGTGTAGAAAAAGGTCTTATTGTCATTCGCCCAAACAGCCCCTCCCGTTGTCTCAGGGATCTCATCCTCAAGCACAACTCCAGTTGTTAAGTCCTTTACTCTAAGCGTATACTGACGCCTACTCACCGTATCAATTCCGTACACAATCAGTTTATTATTGGGGCTCACACTGGACCCTCCAATAGCAAAATAGCTGTGACCTTCAGCGAGTTTAGGACCATCTAAAAGAACCTCCTCAACAGCCTCCATGTTGCCTTTTTTACGACAATTGTAGGCGTACTCTTTCCCATCCTGGTATCGGGTGTAGTACCAATATTCCCTATAAAATACAGGAACACTTTCATCATCCTTCACTATCCTCCCTACGATCTCATCGAAAAGTTTAGTTTGGAATTTTTTAGTAGGCGAAAGCACTTTCTCTTTGTAATCATTCTCAGAATTGAGGTAGTCTAATACGTCCTGAGTTTTTTCTGAGGGCTTATCAGCTGATTTTTCTTCGTCGCTGAGTCTCATCCAGAAATAATCATCTTTGAGATCCATGCCGTGAATTTTCTGCGAATAAGGGACGATTTTTGCGTCTGGAGCAGAAATATCTAATGCAGTGAGTTTTTTCTCACTTGTAACGTAATTGTTGTTAGACATAGATGATTTGTTATTGTCACCCATACTTGTGCATGAAAAAAGCGCAAGTGCAGCAACAATTGAAATAGGGGTTAAATTAGTGTTTATCATTTTGAGCAAAGATAATATTACAAAAGGCTCTCACCCCCTTGGAGCAGAACTTTGATTTTTTCTAAATCCTCAAGAGTGTCAACCGCAAGAGTTTTGTGATTCGTTAAACCCAGATTTATGCCCCACCCATGCTCTAACCACCTTAATTGTTCAAGCGACTCTCTCTCTTCTAGTTCGGTAGCTTCTAGCTGAACAATATCCTCTAAGGCACAACTTGTGTAGGCGTATAATCCTACGTGTTGTAGCCAAGGCCCGCTTGAATTCGGAATAGGGCTCCTGCTAAAATTCATGGCGCATCCATCAAGACTGCGAACAACTTTTACGCGATTTTTATCCCCTAACCCTTTATCAGAGGCCTTCATAGGCCGAGCAAGTGTGGCGATTGTTGCGTTTGGCAAATTGATCAATCTCACCAATTCTTTGAGTTGTTCAGGGTGCACAAAAGGCTCATCCCCCTGAACGTTAATTACTGCGTCAGGCCTAGGAGACAGCTTTCCTAGAGCTTCGAAACATCTCTCGGTACCATTAACACACTCAACGGAAGTCATCATCACTTCACCCCCGAATCCAAGTACAAGATCTTTAATTCTCCTATCGTCAGTTGCCACTATGACCCTGTTCACGATACCAGCGCTTTCGACACGTCGCACAACGCGCTCTATCATAGCAATGCCATCAATTAGCGCCAGTGGCTTTCCAGGGAACCTAGTGGAGCCATATCTGGCGGGAATGATGGCTACAACATTCATCATTCAAATTCATAAGTGTAAACTAAATTCACCAATCTCGGCGCTTCAATAGCCAACGGTCGGATACTATATTCTTCGTTCAAAAGATTACTAACAACGAGAGAGATTTGAGAAACGTCATTTAAACTAAGACCAAACCTAACATCTATAAACCACGGAAGCGAAGGGTTCTTGTTTAACCAATCATTAAGTCCCCAGTTGACAAACCCGAACTCTTCGAAACTTAAAAAAGCTTCATCGAAATTCTTAAGAACACTCTGATATCTAGCGCTAATTCCTACAAACCCTTTCGGAAAGGTCCACTGAGCATCAAACCGCACAAGATGAGGGGATCTGTATTTTAAAATATACCCAGTGGTGTCATGACTCGTTCCGATGTAGGTAGTAGAAACGTTCGTACTGTCGGGATCGTAATTCAGGTGAGGAGTTAAGCTTATGGGGTTTGTGTAAGTATATCCCGTAAGAATATCAAGCGAGTGTTTGTCATTCTCTCCCCACTTAGCCTGCCCCATGAATGAAATTTCTGCTCCAACTACCTGACTTTCTCCCGTATTTAAACTTCTAAAACCCAAACCATACAGGTTTTCAGCCCCCTCACTTTCAGCCCATGTCCCAAACGAAAACTCAATAAAGTCAGTGTATTTTTGTTTGAATACCGCGAGATCTAAATAGCCCATAAATCCACCAATTTTCAACCCTTGTTTAACCCCTATTTCCATGCTTGTTGAAAATTCGGGTCGGAGACTTTGATTGGGATAGACTTGAAGATCACCCAAACCCGTTCGAATGAATTTCTCTGCTATTGTAGGGAATCTAAACCCTTGACCTAGGCTCGTTCTAAAATACGTTTCCTCTGCTGCTTGATAATTCCCTCCTGCCCTGAAAACAGGTTTGCCTTCAGATTCGCCATTAATGGCAAAATGTTCGTATCGGGCGCCCCCCGAGAAATTAAAATGCTTGCCAATGGGTTGGTCTAGCTGGACATACCCAGCGACGTTACGTGCCGTGTTTACCCCATCTCCGCTTCCACCTATGTAAAGCTGCGCCTCGCCCATTGTATATTGATGAACTACCCCTGCGGTTATGGCCATCTTTTCCATACCCCACGCTCCCAGCTTTTGGGATTGAACTTCAGAATAGAAAACGTCAGAACGATTTCCTTGATTGTTGTCGTTGTCGTTGTTAAGGTGCTGCCAGCGGTTGCGGAAACTTGTTCGCACCCCCGATGGACTCAGATACTCAACCCATGGATCGACAGTTCCCACAAGTTGCTTGGTGCGCGTGGCTCCACCAGCGTAGCTGCTATATAAACCTGTTACAGAGTGGTCCCAAATCAAAGTGTTGAGAGATTCTCCTTTCTGCCAGTTGGTGCTAATTCCGTAGGTGAGCCCTTTGATTCCACTTTCTCTTTTGCGAAGGTTAATATTAAATCTTGCTTGTGTATTTGCGCCAAATCTATCTACCGTAAGAGGATTATATCCTGTAGAGTTTGTGTCGAGAGGAACCCCTAAAGAATCATCGAATGTGATTTCGGGACCCTTATATCCATCATCTCCTAAAAGATTCCCTCCAATTACGATATCCCAACCTTTTATTTGGCTACTGTGAAGAAACCGGATGTTTGTTTGCTGTAATGGTTTATCCCAATAAATTGAGGAATCAGAACGGGGGTTAGAGTATACTCCATGTTGTACTGTGAAGCGAGTTAACGGGCGTGCGTCAGGGTAGCGAGTTCTGATATTGATGACCCCACTTAGGGCAGCGCTCCCGTATAGTACAGAGCTCGCACCTTTGATAATTTCGATTTGGTCTAAATTTTCTAGAGGAAGGAATCCCCAGGTCGGGCGTCCAGCATCGCCGCTGAGAACAGGCAAATCGTCCACCATGATCATCACACGTGAGCCTGCGCCATAACTGAATCCACTTCCTGAACGTATTTGCGGTTCGCCATCTACCATGCTCACCCCAGGGGTTTGTTCAATCGCGGATTCAAGCGAAGTGGTGGCTTTATTTTCGACCAAGGCGGGTTGAAGAATTTCGAGGGATACGGTGACTTCGGCTACGCTCTGTTCGAAACGCCCCGCAGAAACGACAGCCATATCTAACAAACGAGCTTCAGCGTCTAAACTAAAATTTAAAGTCGCCATTTCTCCTGAAGCAAGCGTGATTGTTTTTGTAGTGGTTTTAAGACCTATAAACGAGCAAGTTATTTCGTGGGTGCCGCTTGCAAGAGAAAGCGTGTATTTGCCATCGATGTCGCTCGAAGCCCCTTTAGTTCCAGAGGTTATGTATGCTCCTATGACTGCTTGTTTGTCGGAGGAGGTGATTGAGCCTGAAATGATTTGGGCGTTTGCCCCAAAGGAAAGGAGAAAAAAGCAGGTTAAAACAAGTAAACTCGAAGCACTAAGGATAGGATTTAACTTTTCCATTTATCTAAGTAAATACATTCTTGAGGAACTTTTAACTTCTAGAAGGTAAATTCTTGGAAACGTTGATAAATTCATGGTGGCCGCATACAAATTTTTCGTTTAATGCACAGATGGTTATATGACTTTAGAGGCATGAAAAAGAGAGTACATGCGCTTTTATCCCTCACGTTAATAGAGGGGTTGGGACCGGTTAAATTAAAACGTCTTTTAGAAAAGAAAGGCTCACCCATAACTTTTTTGAAGTCATTCAATTTTTCTATTAGGAAAGAAGTAACGGAAGGAGCGAATGAAATAAATGAGGAAGTAAAAGCCCTCGGAGCGAGAGTGGTTTCATATCACTGCAAAGAATACCCAGAAAATTTAAAACGCATTGTTGATCCTCTAGCTGTAATTTTTGTAAAAGGAAAAATCCCAAAAAGACTCAAGCAATCAATTTCTATTGTTGGCACTCGCAAGAGTTGTCCGGAGGGCAGAAGATTGGCTGAAAAAGCGGTTGAGCTAATGACGCAACATAAATTCCCTTTAGTGAGCGGAATGGCTTTGGGAATTGATACAGCCTCTCACAAAGCAGCGCTTTTAAGCGGATTGCCCACTGTGGCGGTGCTAGCTCATGGACTTGATAGAATTCACCCCAAACAAAATATAAACTTATCACAAAGAATTTTAGAATATGGTGGGGCATTGATATCAGAGCACCCACCAAACACCCCCGTCTCTAAATGGATGTTTGCCGCAAGAAATAGAATTTTAGTAGGGATAAGCGCTGCTAATGTTTTAGATGAAAGCCCTGAGTCTGGGGGGTCACTTATTTCAATAAAAATTGCTTTGAGAGAGGGTCGCCAAACATATGCTTTTACTCCTCCATGCTCCTTTAACAAACGCTGGGATGGCAATATGTTTGTCATAGAAGAAGGTAGGGGGATCGCAATTTCTAATATGGCGGACTGGTATAGAAGTTTATTGAGAGAGGTGCCAGATTTTCGAATGTCGTTTAAGGAGGTAGAGTTAAAAGTTAAGGAAGTAAGGATAAGCGAAGCGCTAAAGCAAATTCCAGAAAAATGTAAATTAGTTTATATAGAAGTCAGGAGGGAATCACAGTCTCCACTTGAAATAAGCAGGGTTCTTAGAATAGAAATGAGAGTGCTAAGAACCAGGTTGTTTATTCTGGAGGCGATGGGGTTTGTGAAGCGTCTTCCTGGGGATAGTTATTCTCTGAGTTAGATTCTTCGCGAGTTTCATTCGATAATAGAGACAACCCCTCTTTTATCTCTATAGGCACTAAACCTGAGCCACTTTGGATTAGAGAGACAGTCATAATAATACACGTCACTAAGATGACGACCAAGAGTATTCCTCCATCAAAGGAATCATTAATAAGCTCTGGGTAATTTGAGCTTATTTGGAAGAAAAGAAGGATGGTGATAAGGCCTCTTGGTGCTATGTATAAAAGTGATGAGGGGTCTTCTGGTCTGAAAAGACTTAGAAAGACAAAGCGAACGATATAAAGTATGATGGATATCGCCAATCCATAGAATAGGACATCGTACTCTTTTAGAGAACTAAGGACCACGGTTGCGCCGAAAAGCACAAAGAAAAAAGTCCTAATTACAAAGGCGCTCTCAAGGGTTAGGATGTGAAAATCATGCCTCAGACCATTCATCTTTTCATTGTCTAATAGACTTCCGAGCCAACTTTCACCTTTTTTATTTTTCAAAATGTTCGCAAAAAATATCTTGTGATTGTTAAGCATTAACCCAAAGATTAAAATTAAAATCAGAGGGCTGAGGTGAAGGAGTTTTTGGATTGAATAGATTAAAATGAGTACAGCAATGGATAAAAAAAGTTTAACTGAACTAGAGATTTTTTGGAGTACGTAAACGAGTAAATAACTCACCACGATAGAGATAAAAACAGAAGCGCCGAGATTAATTCCGATAGACTTTGCAACCTCTAAGTAACTTTCAGAAGTTCTGTTTCCAAGCAACAGGTAGAATGCCATAATTCCCCAAATATCAGAGAAAGTACTTTCGTAAACCATAAACTCTTTGCGCTCTAGGCTCAACCCTCCAACAGAAGGGATGATAATAGCGCTGCTCATTATGGAAAGCGGGATGGAGTACACCAAAGCTGTAAACCAATCCATCTCCATTGCAAAATGAAGGAGCCATGCAATTCCTGCGGAACTCGCAGCCAATGTGAAAAGAGCGAGCGATGCGCTTTTTAAGATAAGAGGCAGTTTTTCTTTGGAGAGCTCTAAGTCTAGCGCGGCTTCTAACAGTATGAAAATCAACCCAACTGTTCCTAAAAGCTCTAGCGCCACGGATTCAAAAGGGATTTCTTCAACTCCCACAGCTGTAATTATTTGTCTTAGCGCTATGCCCATAGCGATCAAGACAAGCACCGAGGGGATATTCGTTTTCTTAGCTAATACGTTAGCGAAATAAGACAGGATGATAATTACACTTCCACCTATGACAAGTGAAAAGGCACCGATATCGTCAATTGTAAAAACTTCAAACACATTATTGAGCATAGCACACAAGATAAGAATTTAGCCAAACCCACCGGTAAAGAGTCGCCAAAAATCGTTCCCTAACGCAAAAACCATTAAGCCAAGTAACAGTGTAATCCCGATTACCTGCGCTATTTCCATGATTTTATCTGGAGCGGGCTTCCCCACGACAATCTCATAAAGTAAGAACACAACATGCCCACCATCTAAAGCGGGGATAGGCAAAAGGTTCATAAAGGCAAGTATTAACGATAAGAAAGCGGTGTTTCTCCAGAAGACTAACCAATCCCAACTTCCGTCGAAGATGCTACCAAATGTGATTAACGACCCCACTTGTGATGCGCCAGATTTAGAAGCTAAAAATCGAAGAGAAAGGGCATATTCCTGTAAAGTAGTTCCCGCCATAAAAAACCCATTTACCAAGGCATCTAAGGCACCGTATTCTATTTTTTCCTGAACAAACATCTCCGAAAAACTAGCCGGACTTTCCATTGTAAAACCGATATGCCCTAAACTGTCAGTCATTACAGGCAAAGAGAGTTTTTCTCTATCACGCTCTATATAGACTACAACGGGAGAATTGGGGTAACCCTGAAAAGCATTTACGGTCTGCTGTTGTGAGAAAACAAGATTGTCATTAACCCCAAGAATTAAATCTCCGGCTACTAGTCCAGCCTCTTCAGCCCTTGAATCAGAGTTAACACTTTTAATTACAGGAGGAACTTGTAGAGAAAAGGGTCTGCGTATTCCCTCATCAAGTAGCACCTGTCCCAATTCTGTTTTAAAAGAAAGCTCCTGCTCTACACCATTTCTTTTAATTATCGCCTCGGTTACTGGTTCAAAGAATGCAGTTGTTCTAACGTTTCTAAAGGTTTCAAGCTCTTCTCCGTTAAAAGAAATGATATGATCTCCACTTTGAAAACCCAACAGCTCAAGACGCGGATCAATATCAACTGCGTATTTGTTAGGCAAAATAGTTTGACCCCAAACAAGTAAGATCATGCTGTAAATCAAAAACCCCACAATGAGATTTACAATTATTCCGCCAATCATAATAATGAGCCTTTGCCATGCCGGTTTAGATCGAAACTCCCAAGGTTCAGCCGGCTTAGCCATTTGTTCCTTGTCCATGCTCTCGTCTATCATTCCGCTTATTTTTACGTAACCACCTAAGGGCAGCCAACCGATCCCCCATTCGGTGTCTCCAATTTGTTTCTTGAAAAGAGAAAATCCAGGATTCATAAACAGGTAGAATTTCTCTACTCTAGTTTTGAAGTAACGGGCTGCTAAGTAGTGGCCTAACTCGTGTAATACCACAAGAAGTGAGAGGCTGAGTAGGAGTTGTAATCCTTTAATAAGTGCAATCATGGCGGCAAAGATAACTTTCCACGATGTGATGCTGACAAACGTTGTGAAATTCTTAAATATTTTATTTAGTTGTGTGCATATTGCAGTATCTAGCGATACCCATGCCTCAACACACCTCAATAAAAAAAACTCCCAGAAAGGGCTATTGGAAAGCTCTATTTTTCCTAGCGGGAATAAGCCCTCTTTTAGGAATACTAGCTCTTGTAGCTCTTGCTAGACTTGGGGATTTGCCAGACACGCAAGCACTCACGAACCCTCGTACAGATCTTGCAACGAAGGTTTATACCATGGACGGGAAGGTCTTAGGAAGCTATTATAACGAGAACAGATCAGACGCTCGGTTCGAGGATTTACCTCAGCACCTTATAGATGCGTTAATTTCCACAGAGGATGTAAGGTTTTACAGCCATGATGGAGTTGATTTTTTCGGATTGGGTAGAGCGATAGCTTTTTTAGGCAAAAGAGGAGGGGGTTCAACGATAACGCAACAACTGGCAAAACTACTTTTTACAGAAGAGTATGAATCGACAAGCTTTTTAGAGCGAGCGCTTTTACAAAAACCCAAAGAGTGGATCATTGCGGCACGGTTAGAGAGTCACTACACGAAGGGTGAGATTATTGCGATGTATCTCAATAGATACGACTTTCTAAATCAAGCCGTTGGAATAAGATCTGCTTCGACCATTTATTTTAACAAAGAGGTAGAGGAATTAAATGTGGAAGAATGCGCGATGTTAGTGGGGATGTTGAAGAATAGCGCCCTATTTAATCCGCTTCGCAGAATGGAATTGGTTACAAAGCGCAGGAATGTTGTTCTAAACCAAATGGGTAAATATGAACGGCTTTCTCCAACTTCTCTCGATTCTATCAAAGCACGGCCGATTACCTTAAATTACCAAAGAGTAAGCCACGATGAGGGCGCTGCTCCATATTTTAGAGAGCGTTTACGCGCAGAATTAAAGAGCGTTTTCTCGGAAAAAAACCCCGATGATTCTTATGTTGTAAGCAAGGCCGATGGCTCGAAGTACAATATATACAGAGACGGATTAAAGGTGCATACCACGATTGATAGTCGCATGCAACAGTATGCTGAAAATGCCGTTTCTAAACATTTAGGCGGAGAGCTCCAAGCAGTTTTTGACAGAGACTTAAAAAACCGCCCAAAACAAGACTATCCTTTTTTTGAGGAGATAGATCAAGAAGCAAAAAAGACAATTATAGACATCGCAGTCCGTGATTCGGACAGGTATAAGAAAAGCAAAGGCAAGCTTTGTCCCGGTTGTAATAGACCCGCTTTTTACATACGAGATCACACTTTCGTAGACGGCTCGAAAGGCTTTAAGTGTATGCCCGATCATGGAGGATGCGGTAACACATGGATGGGGTTAAGTAAAAAGAATTTCAAAGCGTCTATGGATAAGCCAGTAAAAATGAAGGTTTTCAGCCACTCGGGCCCATTAGATACGGTGATGTCTCCCATGGACAGCATTATTCATCGCAAGAAAACGCTTCATGCCGGCCTTCTTTCTATCGAACCATCCTCAGGCCAAATTAAAGCGTGGGTTGGAGGCATTGACTATAAGTTTTTTCAATACGATAATGTAGATCAAAGCCGCCGCCAGGTAGGCTCTACCTTCAAACCCTTTGTATACGCTACCGCCCTTAGGATGGGGATGAATTCCTGTGACGAATTGCCAAACCAAGTGACTTGTATAGACCTTCCAGAGGGTTATGACCCCCCGATTTGGTGTCCACAAAACTCATCAGAAGATTATGGAGAAATAGTAACACTAGAGTACGCCCTTGCCAATTCAATGAATACAGTTACGGCAAAACTCATTAAAACGTTCGGTACTGATAGAGTAATAAAACTTGCACACGCCCTGGGAATTGACAGTGACATTCCCAACGTTCCTTCTATCGCTCTCGGAGTAGCAGAGCTTAAATTAAAAGAGCTTGTTTCAGCTAACGCGGCTCTTGTAAATGGGGGTGTTTACGTTGAACCCACCATCTTAATCAGAGTAGAAGATAGATTTGGAAACACCATTTTTGAACCCAGCCCTGATATCAGACAAGGCCTTGATGAACTCACTGCCTACCGTGTAGTTCGTATGATGAAAGGCGTTGTTGACGGGGCTTGGAATGAAGAACTCCAAAAACGAATGGGAACAGGCGTTAGGCTTCGTTATGATTCCGACGCAAGAGATTACGATGGAATCACAGCACCTATGGGCGGAAAAACAGGAACAACACAAAACAATACTGACGGGTGGTTTATGGGGCTTACACCGGAATTGGTAACTGGGGTTTGGGTAGGAGCGCAAGACCCCACAGTTAGATTTTCAACGACTCATTACGGTCAAGGAGCGAACACTGCTCTACCTATATATGGATTTTTTATGAAGGATACTTACGCAGATGAGAGCATAGGTCTTTCACAAGAAGATTTTGCTAGGCCTGAGTCCTTGGGATCTGACACATTAAATTGTAAAGACCAAGTCTCTTTAAAAGGGCATACCTTCGATTCTGATGGATTCGACGATTCGGACCTGTTTAATTAGCCAGTGTAATTAATTTAGAACAATGTCAATTTCAAAAGTAGTAAGCGGGGTAGAAGAGGCCTGCAGCGGTGTAGAAGACGGAATGACCTTGATGTTAGGCGGTTTCGGATTGTGTGGCATACCTGAGAACTGTATTGAGCAGTTGGTCAAACTTGGGGTGAAAGAGGTGACATGTATTTCAAACAATGCGGGGATCGATGGATTCGGATTGGGAAAGCTGCTGAGTGGCCATCAGATTCGCAAAATGATATCTTCGTATGTCGGAGAGAATGAGGAGTTTGAACGCCAAATGCTATCCGGTGAACTCGAAGTAGACCTTATCCCTCAAGGCTCACTTGCCGAGAGATGTCGTGCAGGTGGTGCGGGTATCCCAGCTTTTTACACACCAGCAGGATATGGTACTGAAGTAGCAGAAGGGAAGGAGGTGAGAGAGTTTAACGGTAAGCCACACATTCTAGAATCTGCTTTAACAGCAGATTTTGCCTTTGTAAAAGCGTGGAAAGGTGATGTCGCCGGGAATCTAATTTTCAAAGCGACCGCTCGCAACTTCAACCCCATGATGGCGATGGCGGGAAAAATTACGATCGCAGAAGTAGAAGAGCTCGTCCCAGTGGGAGAGCTCGACCCGAATGAAATCCATACCCCAGGCATCTTCGTCCAACGCATATTCCAAGGCCTGTCCTTTGAAAAGCGAATAGAGCAAAGAACCGTTCGTCCTCTTAACTCGCCTTCTTAAATAGAATATCATGCTAGATAAAAACGGTATTGCAACAAGAATTGCGCAGGAAGTAAGAGATGGATGGTATGTGAACCTTGGTATAGGAATCCCAACCCTTGTAGCCAACCACATCCAAAAAGGGATGGAAGTAGAGTTCCAGTCCGAAAATGGCATTCTCGGCATGGGCCCGTTCCCCATAGAGGGCTCAGAGGATGCTGATCTCATTAACGCAGGCAAGCAAACGATTACTGCGATGCCAGGAGCAGTTTATTTTGACTCAGCAACTTCTTTTGCAATGATTAGAGGCCGCCACGTTCAACTTACAGTTTTAGGCGCAATGGAAGTTAGTTCCAATGGTGATATAGCCAATTGGAAGATTCCAGGAAAAATGGTCAAAGGCATGGGTGGGGCGATGGATCTGGTAGCGAGCGCAGACAATATAGTGGTTGCAATGATGCACACAAATCGAGCTGGAGAATCGAAACTTCTGCCCACATGCTCCCTTCCATTAACGGGCGTGGGTTGCGTGAAACGTGTGGTTACAAACCTTGCCGTTCTAGACATCAAAGACGGTGCATTCCACCTTATCGAAAGAGCACCAGGAGTTTCCGTTCAGGAGATTATAGACGCTACCGCAGGAGAACTTATTGTCCCTTCGGATGTCCCAGAAATGACGCTTTAGATCTAGCCTTAAAAAAGAGTTGCAAAAACCAGGCTAACCATACATCACGACAGCAACAGATTCACAATCCCCATCAATGGGAGGAGAAAGTTTTGTGAGTTTAAGTTCAACTGATTTTATCAATCTAAGTTCACGCCGAAGTGATTTTACGATGCGTCTTCCTATGTGTTCGATAAGCTTAGACGGAATAGCCATTTCACGCTCAGTAATTTTTTGGACAGCACAGTAATCAATTGTGTCCTCAAGTTTATCAGACTCTCCACTTGCGACCATATCGACACCGAGTTTTATATCTACACGGTACTCTCCTCCTATAGTAGTTTCTTCAGCCATACATCCGTGATAGCTATGAAACCTCAGTCCGTTTACCTCAATAATCTCTTCCATAATTTCTATTCCTCTAACAATATATTCTCGATAACACCTATTCCGTAATCGATTCTTTCAAGGGTTTTTTCCAAACCCAGAAATTCTGCAAAGTCAAACATGGATGGCCCCCCACCAGATCCAGTTAAAGCCAATCGAAATGGCAGCAAAACCTGCCCGAAGCCCAGAGCGTTTTCCTTCAAATGCGATTTAAATTGAGCCTCAATTTCATCTGCCTTAAACGGTTCTACGTTAGACAGCATTGACTTTAAACCAGTCATGTATCCAACGGTCTCTGGCTTCCATTTTTTGCGAACCATCTTTCCGTCAAAATCTTCTTTTAAAGGAGCGCCGAAAAGCCACTTTGCATCTAACACTTCGTGCAGGAATGACACCCTCTCGAGCATTAACCTTAGCACAACTTCCGCGTTCACTCCATTTAAGTCCATTCCATTGAAGCTTGCCAATTCAGTCAACGCAGGAACGAGTTCAGCCGGCTGCTTAGCGCGCAAGTACTGTTCATTAAACCAACGCGCTTTATCTGGACTGAAACGAGCGCCAGACTTAACAACTTTGTCTAATGAGAAAATTTTCGACGCTTCTTCTATGGTGAACAACTCCCTTTCATCACCAGGATTCCAACCCAACATAAGTAACATATTTATGAAAGCCTCGGGCTCATAGCCTCTTTCACGGTATCCGCTTGCAATCTTTCCGGTTTTAGGGTCTTTCCACTCAATTGGGAAAACGGGGAAGCCGCCTGCGTCACCATCTCTTTTGCTTAGTTTTCCGTTTCCAGTGGGCTTGAGGATGAGGGAAAGGTGGGCGAATTTAGGGGCGTCCCAACCAAAGGCTCGGTATAACATGATATGTAACGGAGCGCTTGGGAGCCATTCTTCTCCTCTTATGACGTGTGAGATTTCCATTCCGTAATCGTCAACTACGTTTGCGAGGTGATATGTTGGAAGGCCATCTGCTTTTACAAGCACTTTATCGTCGACAACGGCGCTTGAAATTGAAATTTTTCCTCTTATCTCATCTGTGAAAGTGATGTCTTCAGCTTTGTCGGGGGTTCTAAAACGAACAATGTACGGAGTTTCGTTTTCGATAAGAGCTTCAACCTCCTCTTCACCCATTGATAAACTGTTTTTTAAATTTCCTCGACTAGATGCGTCATATTGAAAAACGTTCTTCTCTGATTCCGCTTGCTTCCTAAGCGCGTTGAGTTCTTCGGGTGTATCAAAAGCCATGTACGCATGCCCAGAAATGAGAAGTAACTCAACCGCTTCTCGATATAAGGCATTTCTTTCGCTTTGTCTGTACGGCTTAAACTCTCCCCCAGCCACGACACCCTCATCAATCTCAATTCCACACCAATTTAGAGCCTCCCGAACGTAATCCTCAGCTCCTTCAACATATCGAGTTTTATCTGTATCCTCAATGCGTAACAAGAACTTTCCCCCATGAGCGCGAGCAAATAAGTAATTGTAAAGGGCTGTCCTGACTCCACCCATGTGGAGAGGCCCTGTGGGACTTGGGGCGAATCTTACCCGAACGTTGCTTGTGGTCATAATGTGCTTTTATAGCTGAATGCGAAGGTAATACTGCTTTTTCGAAACAACTATAAAGTATTGACCTACATCTACAAATTGAGTGAAAAATAGTGGAGGAAGAATCGGAAATTAGATAATAATAAAATATATTTATCATGAGCGCATTGCGTAACAAAGTCCAATTAATTGGCAGATTAGGGCAAGACCCTAAGATCATCACCTTCGACGAAGGCAAGTCTAAAGTCAACTTTTCAGTGGCTACAAATGAATCGTACCGTGACAACGAAGGTGATAAANNTTGAGAGAACTCAATGGCACGAAATAGTCGCCTGGGGACCACTTAGCGACATTATGGGTCAGTACTTGAAAAAGGGATCTGAAGTAGCTATAGAAGGCAGACTGCATTATAGAACCTACGACGATAAAGAAGGAAACACTCGTTACGTAACAGAGATAGTCGCAAAGGAACTTCTAATGTTAGACAAAAAACCTGCTGAAGCGTGATGGTACGGGGGGGGCTGTAACAGGCAGCTCCCCTATTTTTTCTAAGGCCTTATTTAGAATGTTTCAATTTGATATTTGGTTGGTCATCGGAGTTGCTCCGTGTACCTTTACTAAATATAGAAAAACGATGAGAAAAACGGGAATTCTAAAATCTTCTTTATCTAAAAAGTACGCCATGGCCCTAACAGGCCTCTTCCTTTGCCTCTTTTTAGTAGGCCACTTGTTAGGAAATTTACAGCTATTTATTGAAGGAGAAGCAGGACGTGTAGCGTTTAATGAATACGCTAAGTTTATGACCTCTAACCCGTTGATCAAGATCATGTCGTACATCACCTATGCCAGTATTTTATTTCATGTCATTGACGGGTTTCTGCTAACAATTGCAAATAAAAAAGCACGACCAGTTAAATATGTTGTGGAAAAAGGAAGTCGTAATTCCAGTTGGGCTAGCCGGAACATGGCTTTGCTTGGAACGGCGCTTCTGGTTTTTATAGTTACACACATGATGAACTTTTGGTGGGTCATGCATTTTGGAGACATGCCAGTCCATAAGGGCGTCAAAGATCTCCACACAATAACGACTCACTTTTTTAACCCTCATGAAAACGCGATGGCGGGAGCTGCAACACTCTTGTACGTATTTGCCATGGTTTCAATGTCAATACATCTTCATCACGGTTTTCAAAGTGCTTTTAAATCGTTAGGCTTAGATCATCCAAAATACAACTCAACAGTTAAATTTATGGGTAAAGCTTTTAGCCTTGTGATACCTTCAGCGTTTGCATCGATCCCCATCTTTCTTTATCTAACCCAAGCATAGAAACCATGTTAGATTCAAAAATTCCGAAGGGTCCATTGGCGGACAAGTGGAGTAAACACAAGAATGACATTAATCTGGTGAATCCAGCAAATAAAAGATTAATAGACGTTATTGTAGTAGGAACAGGTTTGGCAGGATCCTCAGCAGCAGCTTCTCTAGCAGAGTTAGGATACAACGTTAAATCGTTGTGTTTTCAAGATTCTCCCAGACGCGCTCACTCTATTGCTGCTCAAGGAGGGATCAATGCTGCAAAAAATTATCAAAATGACGGTGACTCTGTTTACAGACTGTTTTACGACACTGTTAAAGGCGGTGACTATCGTTCAAGAGAAGCGAATGTTTATCGCTTAGCGGAGGTTAGCGCTAACATTATAGATCAATGTGTAGCTCAAGGAGTTCCTTTTGCTCGTGAATATGATGGTTTGTTAGACAATCGATCTTTTGGAGGAGTGCTTGTTTCTCGGACATTTTATGCAAAAGGACAAACTGGACAACAGCTATTATTGGGTGCATATTCGGCGCTTTCTCGTCAAATTTCAAAAGGAAAAGTTAACATGCTTAACCGTCATGAGATGATGGACATTGTTAAAATTGACGGAAAAGCGAGGGGTATTATTGCCAGGAATTTAATAACTGGAGAAATAGAAAGACACAGTGCTCATGCTGTGGTGCTATGTACTGGCGGATATGGGAATGTCTTTTATTTAAGCACCAATGCCATGGGGTCTAATGTTTCCGCTGCCTGGAGAGCACATAAGAAAGGATCATTCTTTGCAAACACAAGTTTCACTCAGATTCACCCCACTTGTATTCCAGTGAGTGGCCATTACCAGTCAAAACTGACACTAATGTCTGAATCTTTAAGGAATGATGGTAGAATTTGGGTTCCTAAAAACATAGAGGATGTCATCGCTATTCGAGAGGGGAAAAAACGCCCTACTGAATTGAGTGAAGAAGAAAGAGATTATTATTTAGAGCGAAGGTATCCAGCTTTTGGGAACCTAGTTCCAAGAGATGTTGCATCAAGAGCTGCAAAGGAAAGATGCGACGCTGGGTTTGGAGTGAATAAAACGGGACAAGCCGTTTATTTAGATTTCTCAAGTGCATTTTTTCGATATGGAAAAACAGAAGCATTAACAAGAGGAATAAAGGATGCTTCTCAAGCTGAAATCCTTGAAATGGGCCGCGCCGTTGTCAAATCTAAATATGGCAATCTGTTCGATATGTATAAGCAGATAACAGCTGAAAACCCATACGAAACACCAATGATGATTTACCCGGCGGTACATTACACGATGGGTGGATTATGGGTGGACTACAATTTAATGACAACAGTCCCTGGATTATTTGCAGCAGGAGAGGCAAATTTCTCGGACCATGGAGCCAATAGGCTTGGCGCTTCCGCTCTGATGCAGGGTCTTGCAGACGGGTATTTCGTTCTTCCTTATACAATAGGCGATTACCTGTCAGATGATATCAGAACGGGAGAAATATCAACGGACAGACCGGAGTTTGTCGAAGCAGAAAAAAATGTAAAGTCACAAATTGCAGCTTTAATCAACAACAAGGGGGATGTTCCAGTTGATGATTTTCATCGACGGTTAGGGTTAATTATGTGGAACAAATGCGGGATGTCTCGAAATGAAAAGGCTCTGAAAGAAGCGATAAAAGAAATTCAAGAGCTGAGACAGGAGTTTTATGCAAGAGTAAGCATACCGGGATCTTCAAATGATTTTAATCCAGAATTAGACAAAGCCATGCGGGTTGGAGACTTCCTTGAATTGGGCGAATCTATGTGCTTAGATGCTTTAGCAAGAGATGAAAGTTGCGGCGGACACTTTAGAGAAGAATTTCAAACAGAAGATGGAGAAGCTCTTAGAGACGATCTCAACTATAAGTTCGTTTCAGCTTGGGAATGTAAAGGCGTGCCTTCGGATGCGAAGCTTCACAAGGAAGATTTGGTTTATGAAAACATTGAACTTAAACAAAGAAGTTATAAGTAAAGCATCATGAATATAACCCTTAAAGTTTGGCGACAAAAAGGACCTAATTCATTAGGTAAGATGGAAACACATCCAATGTCGAATGTTTCAGAAGACATGTCTTTTCTAGAAATGATGGATGTTCTTAATGATAAATTAATCAGAGAGGGAAATGAGCCGATTGCATTTGATCACGATTGCCGTGAGGGAATATGTGGGTCTTGTTCAATGTTTATAAATGGAGAGGCGCATGGTCCAGGAAGAAATGTCACCACCTGTCAGTTGCATATGCGTTCTTTTAAAGATGGAGAAACAATCCATGTTGAACCATGGCGTTCAGCAGCATTTCCAGTTATAAAAGATCTTGCTGTAGACAGAAGTGCCTTTGATAGGATTATACAATCAGGAGGTTATGTTTCTGTAAACACCTCCGGTTCTACCCAAGATGCAAATGCCATACCTATTCCAAAGCATGATGCTGACGAAGCATTTGATTCGGCGACATGTATAGGCTGTGGTGCGTGTGTTGCCACTTGCAAGAATTCGTCGGCCATGCTTTTTGTATCAGCAAAGGTGAGCCAGTTGTCACTTCTTCCTCAGGGTAAACCAGAAAAAAAGGAGCGCGTTATACGCATGGTAGACCAAATGGATTTGGAAGGGTTTGGCAACTGTACAAACACAGGAGCATGTGAAGTTGAGTGCCCCAAAGGCATAAGCATTACTAACATTGCTCGTATGAACAGAGAATTTCTATCTTCAAATTTGACGTCAAAGTAGAAGTTTGATTTTCATAATAAGTGTTACTTAACTGAGATATTAAGGTATATTGCCTTAAACTTGTAGTATGAAGAATTTAATATTTGTAGTTTTCAGCCTGTTTTTAATCACCAATATATCTGGTCAGAAAAAGGTAGATGTCACTTTTGAAGTAGGAGGAGTTTGCGGAATGTGTGAAGAACGCATTGAAAAGGTATATGACGTTAAAGGCATCGTGATTGCAGATTATGATCTTGAAACACATCAGCTTCACGTCGTATATAAAACGAAACATTTTCCGGATATTCTAGATGTTCATCGACTTGCAACTAGTGTAGGACACGATACAGATTTGATTAAAGCATCAGACGAAGTCTATGCAAAAATTCATGCATGCTGTAAGTATAGATCAGAAAATGCAACTCAAAAATGTTCCGGGGATCACGAACACTAATATTTGGCCTTGCCTAAATGTTGCCACTATAGAGATTAACATGAAGCTTTTGAAATCCCTATGCTTAGTAGTATTTATAGTTAGTTGGTTAGCTATGCCAAATATCTCCGCTCAGAAACATGTAAAAGGAAAAGTTCTCGCTCCAGAATCTCATATTGGTCATAACCACGAAGCGGGCGAACATGAAGGCGAGAATGTATACGATGTGTTGCCTGGGGCGACAGTGATTTGGAAAGGAACGACAGTGGGTACGATGACTGACCTTTTCGGGTTTTTTAAGATACCAGCTTTTAATATAGGAGACACACTACAAGTAAGCATGATTGGGTATGAGACTGTATGGATAATGTATACAGGCTGGGATTATTTAGATATACCACTCTTACCTGGAGTTCTGTTAAATGAGGCAAAGGTAGAAACCAGAAAATCTACGACCTCTATTTCTCTTCTCGACCCATTGAATATCCAGCAGCTTAATAGGAAAGAACTTACAAAAGCGGCTTGTTGTAACCTAAGTGAAGCATTTGAAACAAACGCTTCTGTGGACGCTTCTTTTACAGACGCTGTAACAGGAACTCGTCAGATTCGGATGTTAGGTTTAGATGGAAAATATACCCAACTTCTTGTAGACAATCTTCCAGGACCACGAGGGTTAAATGTTGTGCAAGGCCTGTCTTTTATTCCTGGTCCTTGGATAGATAACATTTCTATTTCAAAAGGGTCAGGATCGGTAACTAACGGTTACGAGAGCATTACAGGCCAAATCAATGTTGCGATGCGAAATCCGGAAAATGCGGAGCCACTGCACATTAATTTGTATATAAGTGGTGACGGAAGATTAGAATGGAATCACGTGAGTAGACATCAAGTGAGCAGGCGCTGGAGCACAGCTCTCTTATCCCACGCCGAGCTCGGCACTTTTATAAATGACCGAAATGATGACACTTTTCTTGACACACCTTTAAAACGAGATATAGTCTTAAGGAATGAATGGAAATTTCGTGGTGACAGAGGTATTCGTGGTGAGTATACAATTTCTTCTGTCATGATGAAAAGGCTTGCAGGTCAATCCTCGGCCTACTCAGAGTCGAACTCACCTTTTGACCTTTTAAAACCCTATCTGGCAAATACGGATTCGTCTGCATGGACTGCCGCGACAACTATATCTAGATTAGAAGCGTCGGCAAAAACTGGATATGTCTTTCCTGATAAGTCTTGGCAATCGATAGGTAGTCAATTTTTTGCTTCTACTCATAAGCAAGAACATAAGTTTGGCAACAGGAGCTATCAGGGAACAGAAGATTATTTTAGAGGCAACATGCTCTTCTCTAGCATCATTAACAATACGGATCACAAATTTACTACCGGTCTTAGTTTTGTTTATGATGATTTTAATGAGACAGGGACATGGGGAGCAGAATACAACGAGTGGGATACTGCAAATGACACAATTTCTCGTACAGAAATTGTTCCAGGGGCTTTCTTTGAATACACATGGACAGCAGGAGAACGCTTGGTTGTTGTAGCTGGACTAAGAGGGGATCATCACAACCTTTACGGCAATTTTACCTCTCCTCGATTGCATGTTCGTTATTCAGTCGCGGAGGAGACGTCTGTTAAACTTGTTGTGGGACGTGGGTTCAGAACGGCAAATGTGTTTATGGAACAATTGGGATCTTGGGCGAGTAACAGACGCTGGGATATTCAAGAAGATTTGGCCCCAGAAGTAGCAACTAATTTAGGTTTAAACCTGGTTTCTAAATTCCGACTAAACTCTAGAGAGGCTTCACTTTCTTTAGACGGGTACTATACAAATTTTGACAACAGAATCATTGTCGATTTATACAACTCTCCACACGAAGTAAGCATCTATAATCTAAACAATGTCGGGGGGTATCAGTCACGATCTAGCTCAAAGACTGTTCAGATAGAGTTTGATTGGTCTTTTCACAGGAGAATGGATGTAAAAGCAGCGTATAGATGGGTAGATGCTGTTACTGGCTATGCTTCTGGTGATTATGATTCAGGTTATGGTTTTGAAATGCAACAAGACCCATACGTATCCAAACACAGAGCTTTTACCCAATGGAGTTATGCAAGCAAAGAGTCTTTAGCAGGAAAGCAGACCAGAATTGATGCGACTATTCAATGGGTGGGACCTCAGGCACTGCCTGTTCCAGGTGGTATGACGATGGGAATGGATCCAGACAACCCAATGGACCCGATGGACCCAATGGAGAATATGCACCCGAGCGTCTCACCTTCTTTTACTCAGGCGAACATTCAGTTTACTCAAATATTACCTGGCAACCTAGAGCTTTACATAGGGATAGAGAATATTACAAACGTCATGCAGATGTCTCCTATTGTTGGCGTTCATGACGGTGTTCTTGACCTTGAGAACTTTGACGCCAGTCTTGTTTACGCTCCGATTATGGGCCGAATGTCTTATGCTGGGTTAAGATGGACACTAGGTGGGTAAAAACAAGGGTAGATTAACCGTGCATGGTTTCTACAATGCCATATCGTTTTATTACTTCTCCTTCGAAATCAAGAAATTTCTGCCACCGGGCATCAACATCGATGTTGCCACCATATTTTCTGGCAAATTTTAGAAAGGTCGTGTAATGGTGAGCCTCAGAAATCATTAACTCTCTGTAAAATTCTACCAGGTCAGGATCGGTAAGTTTTTCAGTTAACAGTCTGAAACGCTCACAACTTCTTGCTTCTATCATGGCAGAAAAGAGCATCCTACTCACAAGCTGATTTTCTTTCGATCCACCTTCGCTCAACATATACTTATATAGCTCCCCAACGTAATTGTCTTTGCATTCATACTGAAGCTTCACACCCCTTTCCTTCATTTTCTCGAGTACCATATCGAAATGTTCGAGTTCTTCAATCGCAATCTTAGTCAGAGCTTCTACCAAGTCTGTGTGCATCGGGAACTTTGTGATGACACTGATGGCATTAGAAGCAGCTTTCTGCTCGCACCATGCGTGATCATTGAGAATGGAGTTAATATTGTTTTCGCAAAGCTTCGCCCATTTATCATCCGTTGCAAGTCTTAAACCTAGAAGAACTTTTTTTGCCTTCTCATATTTTTCGATTTCAGACATTTTCAATGATTGTATTATAGTTCGACTCGAATGAGAGAACCAGTGGAAAGCAAATGCCCATCACTAGCTTGTAAACAGAGCTCACCGCATTCGGTGGATGCATTTGGCAAAACCCTACGCCAAAGAGTCTCAAGTGTAGAAGGAGGCAGTCCAGAGTATGTATTCATCACAACAAATCCACCTGGCTCTACAACCTGAGAAACGAGCTTAACGATTTCTATTAAGCTTTGCTCAAGTTTCCATTTTTCATTTTTTGGACCCAACCCCCAAGTTGGAGGGTCGAGCACCACTCCTGAATATTTATTCTCCCTTTTTACTTCACGCCTGAGAAATTTAAGAGCATCCTCTACGACCCACCGAATTCCAGTTAATCCACTAAGCTCCATATTCTCCCTAGTCCAATCGATGACCTGCCTTATTGCATCGACATGGGTAACATCTGCTCCCGCACTTTTCGCAGCTAGGCTTGCCCCCCCGGTGTAGGCGAAGAGGTTTAAAAGCTTATCTCCCTTTTGGATTTTTCCTGCGATATACTCCCAATTAGAAGCTTGTTCGGGAAACACTCCTATGTGCTTAAATCGTGTAGTTTCGAGTTTAAATTTAAGTCTTAGTGAAGGATGGTTTTCAGATTTATATTCTAAATTCCAGCTATCGGGAGTATTCCCGTGCTGCTTCCAATAACCTGCAGCCTTGCTCGTTGATTCAAAACTAGCATGAGCTTTATCCCATTCTTTAAAGGATTGCCCCCTATCCCACACAGCACTAGCTTCGGGTCTGTCGAGCACCATGCCCCCGAATTTTTCTAGCTTTGCTCCTTTACCAGAATCGATCAACTCATAGTCTTTCCACGTGTCCGCAACAAACCTTTTTATTTTGTGTGATCCCATAGCGTGCAAAGGTCGTTATTTGAATGTTTAACTCGCACCTAACATTCTAATAATGATGTAGTCATGTTCATTTGAATATTTCGCCTCATCTTTGCGCTATATATGGGAAGGAAAAAAAGAGGAAGCTGGCCTAAAGGAAATAAATCAGACAGGGGTAGCAAAGGCCAAAGAGGTCAACATGGAGTTTCGAGTTCGAATTCACCAAAAGATTTACGCAGAACGATTTTAGAAGTCTTCCAAAGAAGACCTGATAAACAGTTAAATCACAAGCAGGTATCGTCTGCTTTGGGGGTGCTCAATCACGATGTCAAAAATCTCATCATGGAGTTGCTGAGTGATTTGGCAACGAAAGGCAAGCTTGAAGACCTAGGACGAGGAAAATATTTACTGATGGCAGAAGAAGTTCAAGCCACTTCAGGAGTAATACAAATTACTCGTTTCGGAAGAGGGTTTGTCATGCAAGACGATGGATCTGAAATAAAATTATCAAAGGGTTCTACAGGGAATTCATTTTGGGGGGATACGGTCGAAGTAGAGTGGGCAAAAAGTCGCAGCAAAGCAATCCCCTATGTTTCGAAAGTCATTCAACGTATGCGCAAGGTATATGTGGTTACCATAGAACAAGTGAAAGACTATGCGTTCGGCCACCCCTCGGACACAAGACTTCACACAAACTTCTTTATCCCAGGTCGCTCACTGAATGGAGCGATTCAGGGCGACAAGGTTCTCGTAGAACTTAAATCTTGGGACTCGCAAGACGACGCCCCTCTCGGACATGTAGTTAAAGTATTGGGTCAGGAAGGAGACAATGATGTTGAAATGCATGCCATTTTAGCGGAGTATGGATTGCCACTTGAGTTTCCGCCCGAAGTAGAACAAGAGGCCCAGCAGTTTATCCCGAGCGCGAAAAGCAAAGTAGGTCTTGACAAAAAGGAAATAGCGAAACGTCGTGATATGCGTGACGTTCTGACAATGACCATAGACCCGGCGGATGCAAAGGATTTCGACGATGCTTTGAGTTTGCAGAAGTTGAAAAACGGAAATATAGAGGTGGGTATTCATATCGCAGATGTTTCGTATTACGTCAAACCAGGAAGCGCAATCGATGATGAGGCCATTAGTCGCGCGACATCCGTTTACCTGGTTGACAGAACGATTCCGATGCTTCCAGAAGTGCTTTCTAACGACTTGTGCTCACTTCGCCCTAACGAAGATAAGTTTGCCTTCAGCGCGGTCTTCGAAATGGACGAAGAGGCCAACGTAATCAATGAATGGTTCGGGAGAACGGTCATTCACTCAGACAGAAGATTTGCATACGAAGACGCACAAGTAAGGCTTGAAACCGGGGAGGGAGATCTCGCCGACGAGCTCGCTTTAATGTTTAAACTCGCAACAAAACTCCGCGAGAATAGATTTGAAAATGGCGGCATAGACTTCAATACAGAGGAGGTGAGGTTCGAACTTGATGAGTCTGGAAAGCCATTACGTGTGGTCATTAAAAGGATGAGGGAATCGAACAAGCTCATAGAAGATTTCATGCTACTTGCCAATGTTAGAGTAGCCCGCTTCCTCGCTAAAGTTCACCCAGAGAAGAAAACCCCTACGAGAACAAGTATTTACAGAGTGCATGATAATCCCGATCCGGAGAAGCTTCAAACGCTTAGGGTATTTGTGAGGAGGTTTGGCCATGAATTGCCTAAACCCCAAAAGGGCAATGCTGAAGCTCTCATTCGAGATCTGTTAAAAGCTACTGCTGGAACACCGGAGGAGGGGACGGTAAAGACCATGGCGATTAGGTCTATGGCAAAGGCGGAGTATTCGAGTACGAACATAGGTCACTACGGCCTGTCTTTCCCGTATTACACGCATTTTACGTCACCCATACGCCGATATCCGGATGTAATAGTGCATCGTTTGTTACAGCATTATCTTGATGGTGGTAAGGATGCAGACCAAAACGAACTCGACTCTCGTTGCCACCACAGCGGTATTATGGAAAAGCGTTCCGCAGAAGCTGAGCGCGCCAGTATTAAGTACAAGCAGGTGGAGTATTTAATGACTCGCATAGGTGAAACCTACAAAGGTCTTGTCGCAGGAGCAATTCCACGAGGACTTTTCGTTGAGATTCAGGAAAACAAATGTGAAGGATTCGTTCCTAAAGATGCGCTTCCGAATGACCACTGGGTCTACGATGACGAACGAATCGGTTTTGAAGGAATGCGGTCAAGAAAGCTAATTGCTCTAGGAGATGAGGTCACTGTAAGGGTCGTTTCAGCTAACCTTGCAAAACGTCAGCTTGAGTTTGAAGTTCTTGTAGATTAAGCAGTACTTTTGCATTTCGATTTGCGCTTGTAGCTCAGTGGTTAGAGCAGTGGACTCATAATCCATTGGTCGTAGGTTCAAATCCTACCAGGCGCACTGACAGAGACGCCGCTGAGAAATCTCTCGGCGGCGTTTTTTTGGCCCCGTAGTTCAATGGATAGAATAGGACTTTCCTAAAGTTTAGATGCAGGTTCGATTCCTGCCGGGGCTA
>DBBW01000008.1 GCA_002292405.1 Flavobacteriales bacterium UBA974 | reverse complement strand
TCAAAGTCTAAAACTGTAGGCTGAGGAACAAATGGATTGTCTAAATACTCCGTTGGAGTCCAAGACCAATCAAATCCGCAAGCATCCTGACCTCCACAGCTTACGCACCATGCAAGAGGCTCAAAACCAAAAAACCCATCTGCACAATTCACACTTCCATCACTTGTAAGGACAAAGGAAATACAACCATCAGCATTTGTTGCAGTAAATGTTGCACCAGGGATATTCGTATTAAATGTTTCAATTAAATTTCCTGTGCCATTAGGTCCATCAAATACATTGATAAAATCACAGCAAGTCTCCATGATGCCTGCAGAAAAATTAATCGTCATCATGGTGCCATCGCCTAAGACATCAGGGCAATAGTTAAACACCGTGTTTTCATTGTTCGTGTAACAATAGTCATAAGACCCACCTGCACCACCACATGGAGAAGGACCATCACCAGTAAACAAGCCTTGAAGTTGAACAGGATCCTGGCAAAAGATCACGTCCTCTCCAGCAGAGATGTTTGTTTGAGGGCCTTCAATAACTGTAATATTAACCGTAGTATCCCAACTACAACCAAAGTTATTGGTTACTTGGTATGTGAAGTCGAAAAGTCCTGGATTTGGAAATTCTAGATCTACATAATTAGCATCTTCTGATATAAACACAACTCCTTCATCAAACGTAGTGACATCCCAAAAACTGGAATCCGAATCCAACCCGATAACAGGAGTAAATGTTGTTACACCAGGAACAATATTTGGGTTAAAGTCTATTCCCCAACCGAATAGTGTTCCATTATCTGCAGCCCATTGATCAATTACATTAAATGTCCATATTCCGTTTAAGGGACATCCCACAAAATCACATAAATCTTCGCAAGGCAGATATGTTCCTGAAGGCATAGGGCTTGCTGCATCAGGGTTTCCTGCATCATCTAACACCCACTCAGCATCCATATTCCAAGAATAATCCCACCCTTCAACATCTGCAAGACCTAGATTGTTTCCTCCAAGATCATTCGGAGTACATCCAGTTGGGTCAGGCCCACCACTGGCTCCATTATCCATGAGTATGACTTCTGTTCCATCTGGACACGTAATCCAAAAAGACAAGTCTCCAATAAACGTATGTTCAATATTTGCTGTGATCAGTTCAATATCTTCACAGTTTTCTAAAACTTGACCTTGCTCAAAAAAGTCAAGGAATAATTCTGAGGTAAAGGCAACTCCAGTGGCATCTGGGAGGTCCGCTAGTTCGGACACTCCTACAGGGGGAAGAGCAGTCCAAGTAATAGACTGAACAGGATCACCATTTAAAAACCCAGGTGAACCCGCACAGATAGGCGTCGTAAATTCTGTATTAAATATCGGCAAAGTACTGACTAAGACCTGGTGAGGTTGAAGGTTCGTACTGTTACACTCATTCTCGTCAACCACAGTAAGTGTAACAATGTACTCACCTGGTTCAGAATAAGAATGAGGTACAATAAGACCATCAGAAACATCTGTTATTTCTACGTCTCCATCTCCCCAATTCCAAACGAGAGACTGTAGAGCAAAACCATCTGTTCCAAATGCAGACTCTGCAGAAAATGTGATAACATCATCAGGACAAAGACCTATACTTATAGAACCTTCTTGGTTGGTGGGGAATGGGTCTGGCGAAACCAACTCAAGTCCCGAAACTGGGTATGAGCAAGGAGTCACACAGCTTATTGAAGCAGCCCAACCAATATCGCCTCCAGTAGCATTGTTATTACAAACAAATTGAAACGTAACACAGCCTGTTGGATTATCAATTGAAGCAGTTATACTTACACCATTAAAACTGTTCCCAGTACCTACTCCAACTAAATTCGCTCCAGTATTGTCTCCATCGTAAGCATAAAGAGCATCGTTGTTATTCGGATTCGCATTCGTTTGTAAATCGAAACCTAGAAAATTGATTTGAACGGCATCTCCAGGGACATCAGGACAAAATGTAATCGTATTATTTGTACAAGAATATGGATCCTGAGCGTCTTGTGAACCACTATTGTCATCCGTAAAAACAGCACTCGTTCCACATTCATAAACGATAACATCTCCTGATCCCATTGTGAAGATTATTGACTCTTGCGAGAACGCACTCGCGGAACACGCAATACTCAAAAACACAATAAAAAGAAAGCGAAAACTGTTCAGATAATTCATATTCAAAATGGTGGCTTCAATGAACTGCAAGATACTCATTCATTCATAAACTTTATGAATCAGATTTAAGAAGAGACCCAAACACTACCTTTCAACCTCAATTATGTCGCTGTATAGCCTCTGTTTGCCACTGTGACTATAGCATACAACAGTCCAATTAAAAGATTGACCATCAGGGACTAAGTCTCCATTGAGCAAATCTCCTTGCCAAGGGGTGTTAAAATCAGTCGTTGAAAATACGATTCCCCCATTTTTATCGGAGATAACGAGCTCCCACTTTTCAGAAAGTCCTTCTAAACCAAATGGCATAAATGTGTCATATCGTCCGTCATTGTTTGGGCTAAATCTAGCAGGTGCATTTAGAGAGTTTCTATTCCCAAATTCGATCACTTTCGTTGTGTGATCTTGGCACCCAAATTGATTAGAAGCTATAAGGTTTAATTCATATTTCCCAGGTACTTTAAACACCGGCGTGCTATTTTCAGAAATAGCACCATCTACAACCCAAGTAGATGAATTTGCATCTATTGTTTTGTCATTTAACTTTACTTCTACACTACTATTTACAGCGTTCCTTGGCATAGTCCAATCAAATAAAGCTTTAGGGAGCGGGTGCACTTCGATTAAACTTTCAATTGTTCTGGTTTTAATAATACCAGCTCCTTGAGATCTAACTGAAAGAGTAACATCAAAAACACCTTCATCCTCATAGACATGAGAAGGATATGCTTCTGTGGAAAAACTACCGTCTCCAAAATTCCATAAAAAAATCATCGTCTTATCGAGATCTCTAAGTTCGAAATCAACTTTAACACCTACACAAGCTTCTTTTGCAGATACTTCAAATGGGATTGCTTTTGAAGCAGGATGAAACACATCTTTTTCTTCCATCTGTGCCTCCTCGCCTGTCACTTGATTCTTATGATTTATGACAACCCTTTCTTCTATTACTTCACTTTCTACTACGATCTGTTTTGTTTGTTCTTCACTATCTAACTGCTCATGATCAACCGGCTCAAGCATTCCAGTGTCTTCATTATAGACTACCCCATAATCAGGCAATACATCTTCAAAATCCGTCGAACCATCCTCAAGCATTGTCTCAATAGGCTCTTCATTCACGACTGTGTCTAATGTAAGGAAACGCTGAACTACATATAGTGAAGCAGATCCTAAAATCACAGCGGCACTTATTGACAATTGAGAAATTAAACGTGTGCTTGCAGCACCAACCCCTAGTGCTCCAAGAGCCGCAACAGCAGCTAATCTCTCTTTCATCTTTCCCCAGTCAGCAGTAGCTTCTGGTTCCTGATTTTCGAGAGTTTCTCTTATTTTTTTATCAAACTTCTTATCAGACATGATTTGTCTTATTCATATTTACTAAAAGTTTACGAAGGTTACGTCTTGCCTTAGCAAGATTTGACTTCGAAGTCCCTACACTAATGCCTAATTCATCAGATATCTCTTTGTGCGCTAGATTGTCAAAAACATGCAGATTGAAAACCATTCGGTACATCGGTGACAGTTGCGCCATGGCAGCTTGCACATCGTGCACTGTAAAGTTCATCTCATCGTTTTCATCATAACTTATATGTGCGTCTTCTTCAACAATTGAGTCAAAAGATTCTTCAACCCCTAGAACCAATCCAGTCGCCTTACGACTCCTGATAGCATCTATTGATGTATTCACCATAATTCGTCGCATCCAACCTTCAAAAGAACCTTTAGAAGAATACTTATCAATACTCGAAAATATTTTTAAGAACCCCTCTTGAACAACATCTTGTGTGGCGTCTTTATCCGAAATATATCGCAAACACACACCAAACATTAATCGGTAATACCGTTCAAAAACCCATCGCTGAGATTTATCATCTCCTCTTAGGCATCCATTAATGTGGGCAAGCAATTCTTTGTTTTGCATTATAGTCGCCGCTTTAAATGACGAAACCTCAGTAAAAAGGTTGCCTCGTATTTAAAATAAAGCTCAAAGTGGATACGCAATTTCGTTGAAAATCTCTAGCGAAGCAAACCACCACATAACCTTTTGCCTTTTGTAACTTTGTATTATGAGAATAGTCGTAGGATTATCTGGTGGTGTTGACTCTAGTGTTGCCGCTTATAAGTTAGTAGAAGAAGGGCACGACGTAGTAGGGTTATTTATGAGGAATTGGCACGATGAATCTGTGACAATCAGTGATGATTGCCCATGGATAGATGATTCCAATGATGCTATGCTTGTGGCTGAGCGCTTAGGGATACCCTTCCAGGTCATAGATTTTAGTGCTGAGTATCACGAAAGAATCGTTGACTATATGTTTTCAGAGTATGAGCAAGGTCGGACTCCTAATCCAGACATTCTTTGCAACAGAGAAATTAAGTTCGATTTATTTTTAGATGCCGCACTCAAGTTAGGGGCTGAAGCTGTTGCAACAGGGCATTACTGTCAAAAGGGAGAAACCATTATGGAAGATGGCTCCACAGAATATGAATTAATGGCCGGAGCTGATTCCAACAAAGATCAAAGCTATTTCCTTTGTCAACTCACTCAATATCAACTCAAACACGCCGTCTTCCCTATTGGCAACATGCTTAAACCTGACCTTCGGCTAGTCGCGAAAAATGCAGAAATACATACCGCTGATAAAAAAGACAGTCAAGGATTATGTTTTATAGGTAAGGTTAGGCTGCCGGATTTCTTACAGCAAAAACTAAGCGTTAAACCTGGGGATATTATTGAAGTGTCAAATGAGCACTCAACCTTCAAACAATCTGAGAAAACTGTAACAGATCCATATACATTAGCTCCTGAAATGGGATCTATTATAGGGCAGCATCAAGGAGCTCACTTTTTCACTGTAGGCCAAAGAAAAGGCCTCAATGTTGGAGGTAAACTTGAACCACTTTATGTAATAGGAACTGATGTTATTACAAATACGGTATTTGTAGGACAAGGTGACAATCACATTGGACTTATGAGAAGTGCCTTGCGAATACCGAAAGAAGATGTTCACTGGGTGCTACCATCTCACAAAATGGAAATAGGCGAAACACGAAAATACCTTCTTAGATTTAGATATAGACAACCTCTTCAAACGGGAAACGTTAAGATGACTGAGGAAGGTCTAACTCTAACCTTTGACACCCCACAAAAAGGTATAACAGCTGGACAGTTTGCAACACTTTATGATGAAAATAAACTTGTAGCTTCAGGCCCTATTGAGGCCTAAAATCACAATTTAATTTATTTTTTCTGAAATTCTATATTCTGTTCTTTCGGGGCTATTTCGGGAAACCATTTCGGCAATAAATCCTGCTAAAAATAACTGAGAACCTAAAATCATTCCAGTGAGAGCTACGTAAAATGCAGAAATTTCAGTAATGTTTTTTGCTTCCATATCTATGTTAATTGCATAGAGTTTATAGCCTGCAATTGCTGCAAAAAGGCCAACACTTACTATAAACGTTAAGAGACCTAAAAACCCAAATAAATGCATGGGTTTACGTCCAAAACGCTGAACAAATGCAATCGTCAATAGATCCAGCATGCCATTTGTAAATCTCTCAAGACCAAATTTAGTGGTCCCGTACTTCCTAGCTCTATGAGAAACTACATGTTCTCCAATTTTATCGAATCCTGCAGATTTTGCAAGAAGGGGAATGTATCTGTGCATCTCGCCCTGTACTTCTATAGCCTTGACAACGTCATGCTTATAGCACTTTAATCCACAATTAAAATCGTTTAGATAAATCCCACTCACCCTTCGCGTCATCCAATTATAAAGTTTTGTTGGAATGGTTTTAGAAAGTGGATCATATCGCTCCTTTTTCCATCCACTTATTAGGTCAAACTCGCCATCAAGAAGAAGCTTCTCCATTGCTAAAATCTCATCCGGACTGTCCTGTAAGTCAGCATCCATAGTAAATACGACCGCACCTATAGAAGTCTCAAAACCTTTTTGAATTCCCGCACTCTTGCCGTAATTACGAGCGAACTTGATCCCTTTCACCTTTCCTGGGTAGTTGATTTTCAAGTTTTCAATTACAGACCAAGAGCCATCCTTAGACCCATCATCAATAAAGATAACTTCAAATTTTCTTCTTTCGAGGACCCTGTTAATCCACTCCATTAACTCAGGTAAACTCTCAGCTTCGTTGTAAAGCGGGATAACTATGGAAATATCCATTTGGGCTTAAAAATTAATCTTATTCTCGGGACTACGCTTGAAAATCGCAGCAATAATTAGAGCGATTAAACCCCAAAAAGCAGAACCATATATGAGGCCAACAATGGACCCAGATAAAGTGTACCCCTTGCGAATCTCACTTTCAGTCTCAGATAAAGTTTGTTCAAGGAGATCTTCTTCGAGGCCAAAAGATTCCATCATTCCCTCAACTCTTTCTAACGTAATGTCAGCAACCGTATTTATGAGCTCTGGATCGATTAAATTAAAAAGCACAAGGTTGAAAATGAAGGAAGAAACTAAAATACACACCACAGAAATCATGATGTGGCCTAATAGTCTAGAGAAATTTATGATCCCGCCCTCATCTACACGAATTGCTCGGCTAACAACAATCATTGTGATCATAATTAGCAGTGATTGAGCAACGCCTAATGGCCATCCCACTAGGGCTTCAACTCCAATAATGTAAGCTACCAGACTAAGTATGACAGAAATAAGAGCTGCCAATCCGCCATGTTGCCAAACTAACTGATTTATTTTCATGGGTGCAAGATACTACCTTATCTTTGCATCTGGGGCAAGTCTCTTACGACCAGCTCCCGCTTAATCCCCCAGGGTCGGAAGACAGCAAGGGTATGCGGTTGAGCGGTGCGATAAGAATCGCTTGCCCCTTTTTTTATGCCTTAGATTTAGAGTCTGAAATGGATGAACTAAGCATTTATACGATGAGCCGAATCAAAAAAAGATCTATTACGAAGATTTTAATCGCAAATAGAGGAGAAATTGCAATACGCATTATAAGAACTGCTCGTGAGATGGGGATTGCAACTGTCGCTGTATACTCAGATGTAGATTCCGAAGCCCCACATGTCATGGCTGCGGACGAAGCCATTCTGATAGGCACAGCTCCATCATCTGAAAGCTACCTTTTAACGGACAGAGTAATAGAAGCAGCTATTAAAACTGGAGCAGATGGTATACACCCTGGATATGGATTTCTTTCGGAAAATGCTGAATTTGCTAAAGCTGTAGAAAATGCAGGGATAGCGTTTATCGGACCTGAAGCCAAGTCTATTAAGACGATGGGAGACAAACTTGAAGCTAAAGAAGCTGTGATGGCGAGAAATATACCACTAGTACCTGGTACAGATGGCGCTATTTCCAACCCTGAAGAAGCTCTTTTAGAAGCTGAGAAAATCGGGATTCCATTGATTATTAAAGCAAGTGCTGGAGGTGGAGGAAAAGGGATGCGCTCTGTTTTCAAACAAGAAGATGTCAAAGAGGAGCTTGCACGTGCTATATCAGAAGCAGAACGGTCGTTTAGTGATGGATCTGTATTTATGGAAAGGCTAGTTCTCAAGCCTAGACATATTGAAATTCAAATTTTAGCTGATTCTCATGGAAATATTATTCACCTTTTCGAACGTGAATGCAGCATACAAAGGCGTCACCAGAAAGTGATTGAAGAAGCCCCCTCTGTCCTATTAGATGAAAAACTACGCAATGAAATGGGAGAATGTGCTAAGGAAGTCGCTCGATCCTGCAACTATATTGGTGCTGGAACTGTGGAATTCCTGGTTGATCAAGACAACAATTTCTACTTCTTAGAAATGAATACTCGACTTCAAGTGGAGCATCCAGTAACTGAATTTATTACTGGAGTAGATATTGTTAAAGAACAAATCCGCATTGCAGAAGGCAAGCCGCTTTCATATTCTCAAGAGGATCTATGTATCAATGGGCACTCAATGGAACTTCGTGTTTACGCAGAAGATGCAGCAGCGGGGTTCTTGCCAGGGACGGGGATTTTAAAGAAATACTCACCTCCAGTTGGGACTGGGATTAGAGTTGATGATGGTGTATCTGAGGGTGATGAAATAAGCATCCACTACGACCCCATGCTTTCAAAACTAATTGTGCACGCTGCTACTCGAGAGGCTTGCATAGAGAGGATGATTTTAGCTATTGACAATTACGAAATCAGGGGGGTAAAAACGACATTAGAATTCGGGCGATTCGCAGTTGATCATGAAGTGTTTAGATCTGGAGTGTATGATACTGGATTTATTAAGGATTACTTTTCACCAGAGAAATTAATTCGTGATCTTCCTGTTGAGGAAAACGTTTTTGCGAAATTAGTGTCAGAGTTGTACGATAGGATTCTCGATGAAAGGCGAGAATTGTCGAAAGAGGCAATATTGAACGAAAACCGGTCTAACTGGAGAAACCGGGAAGAGAGATAAACAGATAATTTCGTGAGTAAGTCTTTTCTATCGTTCATAAATGTAAGGAGGCAGAAACAATCATGGGATTATAAAAACGTACATTTACTCGCGCATGTCAAAAAAGCAATTTATCATATACGATTTGGAGGCGACTTGTTGGAGAAGTCCTAAACCAAGGAAGGTTGAAATTATCGAGATTGGTGCGGTTAAAGTGAACGAAAACCTTGAAATTATAGATGAGTTTTGCGAATTTATTTTACCCATCGTTCATCCCAAGATCGATAAGTTTTGTACTAAACTCACTAGCATCACACAAGAAGATGTTGACCCAGCCGACAACTTTGACGTTGTCGTAAAAAGATTCGAAGAGTGGATGAATCCTGTGGTTACTCCAACAGCTCTTCTAAGTTGGGGAGAGTTCGACAAGAGACAGTTTGTTTCAGATGCTAAGCTTCATGAAATGGAGTTGAGCTGGCTTAGATATTGGGCTTGTCTGCAAAGACATTACAGTAAGTTTAAGGGAGCTAAAAACCAAATTGGCTTAAAAAACGCATTAAAACTTGAGGGGCTGGAATTCAACGGAACCCAACATAGAGCAATAGAGGATGCAAGAAATATGGCGGAGCTCTTTATTAAGGTTGCAAAACCCATGAACATCATTTAATGGATAGGGTGCATGAAAAAGGTTTACTGGAAATATTAAAGTTTCTAGAAAAATATCTTTTAATTTTCACAGGAGTTATTTTTGTTGGGGTCTTGATCATTACAAGCTTCGAAGATTTCGGAGGGCGACTGCTCTTAGCACATGTGGTTTTACTTCTGTTAATGTCTGGCTTGATAGCCTCTTTAGAAAAGAACGGGGATGACATAGGGATA
Source organism: Flavobacteriales bacterium UBA974 (assembly GCA_002292405.1). GTDB lineage: Bacteria > Bacteroidota > Bacteroidia > Flavobacteriales_D > Sanyastnellaceae > UBA974. The sequence goes on along the minus strand of DBBW01000008.1, from coordinate 840 downwards.
AATAACGTAATAGCATTGTTAGCATCGTTTATCTGCCTAGTGTTCGTTTATTACTGGCATTCTCTCCAGCCGCACGAATACTTATTAGCTGGAGTCCTTTTTGCTTCTCTTTTCTCAGCAATAATGGCGAGATGGCATGATGCATTAAGGCTTAGTGTGGCCATTATTGCTTGGGGATATGCTTATACAAACATCGGAACAGAAATTATTTCTCACTCCAATCACAAACCTGAGCTCATACTTGAGTTGGGAGACACCGTTTCAATGGGGCCGTATTTTGCGAGTTTTATAGAAAACGACGACGAAGGAATTAAAGTTGAGTATTTCGATGTCGTGCCCCGATTCTATAAAAAAGGCAGTCACGTTAAAGTTGACGACATGATATTTAGATCCAAGGGTAATCACTATACTTCGATGGATTTTTTAATCGACCTTGAAGAGTACTGGACGCTGGTCCCTATGATAGATGAGGTGAAGAAATTGAAAACTGATGTTTGGTCGAACGGAACTGTCGGAGAAAAACGGTTTGAATTTACCAACCTGTATAATGAATCTAGTAAAAGATGGACAATTGCATATGATGTGAAAAATGAGATATTGGCTGAATCGGCTGATGGTAAGATGATTATCATTCGAGCAACCAAATTGCCGTTAACAATCGTAATTTTACTCGGTGGCTTGATGTTCTTTATAAGTCTAAGTATTAGAATCTTCAAAACACATTTGAAACAGTAGAATGAATCGTATCGAACCTCTCAGGATCAGCATTATAGGTGCCGGCAAAGTAGCTAAGGCTCTTTGCAGATCTCTATCTTTAGGTGGAGTTGAGATCGTAGAGAT
>DBBW01000021.1:10277-10672 GCA_002292405.1 Flavobacteriales bacterium UBA974 | reverse complement strand
CTTGCTAGAAGGACTAAGGCCAAAGCGATAGTCACGATGACTTTCTCTGGCTACACTGCACAAAAGGTGAGTAGTCAAAGGCCCAAGGCAAATATTTTTATGTTGACCTCTAATCGCAATGTTTTAAGCCAAATGAATCTTGTTTGGGGAGTAAAGACAATCTATTACTCAAAAATAGTTAGCACAGACCACACAATAGCGGAAATTAAGCAGCTGCTTGTTAAAGAAGGTAGGGTGAATAAAGGTGATTTTGTAATTCATACAGCCTCAATGCCGATTGCCGATATGGGAATGACGAATATGCTTAAACTCAGCCAAATCTAAGGGCGATTCTCACCCTTGAGCGTGTTATCTTCGCGACATTCAATTGTAGATTTTGATGTCGAAAGGATTCC
>DBBW01000021.1:9534-10241 GCA_002292405.1 Flavobacteriales bacterium UBA974 | reverse complement strand
ACTTACGTTTTCTACGAAGGTCCGCCTTCAGCAAACGGTATGCCTGGCATTCACCATGTAATGGGGCGTGCAATTAAGGATATTTTCTGTAGGTATGCTACTCTTAAAGGAAAAAGAGTAGAAAGAAAAGCTGGATGGGATACGCACGGACTTCCTGTTGAACTCGGGGTTGAAAAAGAACTGGGTATTACTAAAGAAGATATCGGGACGAAGATTTCAGTTGAAGAGTACAACAACGCTTGCAGGAAAGCAGTGATGAAATATACCGGGGTTTGGAATAGCTTAACTAAAAAAATGGGCTATTGGGTAGATATGGAAGCTCCATATGTTACTTACGAGAATAAATATATCGAATCTGTTTGGTGGCTGTTATCTCAATTATATAAGAAAAACCTCATTTATAAGGGGTATACAATACAGCCTTATAGCCCTATGGCGGGAACGGGGTTAAGTTCACATGAGCTTAATCAACCGGGGACTTATCGCGATGTTATGGATACAACGATTGTTGCCCAATTCAAAGCTGATAATTCGAGTACGATGAAGTTAAAAGCGATGTGCGAGGGTGCTGATTTACCTTCGGAATTGTCTCTATACTTCCTTGCTTGGACGACAACACCTTGGACATTGCCCTCAAATACAGCGTTAACTGTCGGAGCAAAAATCGATTATGTAATTGTTAGAACAACGAACAAATACACAGGAAC
>DBBW01000021.1:0-9461 GCA_002292405.1 Flavobacteriales bacterium UBA974 | reverse complement strand
GACGGTACGGGAATAGTACACACAGCACCAACATTTGGAGCAGATGATGCCTTGGTAGCTAAAGCCGCAGGTGTTCCGCCAATGCTCGTTGATGATGGATCGGGTCACGGTGTGCCACTTGTAGATATGCAAGGTAGATTGCGCGAAGGGTACGGTCCATTTCCTGGTCGTTTCGTGAAGAATGAATACTATAAAGATGGAGAGGCTCCAGAGAAATCTGTAGATGTTGAGATCGCGATAGATTTAAAAACTCGAGGACTGGCCTTTAAAGTAGAAAAATACGCTCACTCGTACCCCCATTGTTGGAGAACGGATAAACCTATTCTATACTTTCCACTTGATTCTTGGTTTGTTAACGCAACAGCTAAGAAAGAGAGAATGACTGAGCTTAATAACACGATTAACTGGAAGCCAGAAAGTACGGGTAGTGGAAGATTTGGTAAATGGCTTGAAAACCTGAATGATTGGAATTTAAGCCGATCGCGTTTCTGGGGGATCCCAATTCCTATTTGGAGAACTGAAGACGGTTCAGAAGAAGTGTGCATAGGTTCTGTCGAAGAGCTGTCCATTCGATGTGCTGAAGCTGTTGAAGCTGGGTTCATGAAAGAAAATCCTCTTGCTGATTTTAAGCCGGGTGATATGTCAAAGTCCAACTATGAATTTTTCGATCTCCACAAACACGTTGTAGACACCATTGTTTTGAAGTCAGAAAACGGCTCTGCGATGAAGCGTGAGAGTGATTTGATAGACGTTTGGTTTGATTCGGGTTCAATGCCATACGCACAATGGCATTATCCGTTTGAAAACAAAGAGCAAGTAGATCATGAGGAAGCGTATCCAGCTGATTTTATTGCTGAAGGAGTAGACCAAACAAGAGGCTGGTTCTATACCCTACATGCCATTTCTACTATGGTTTTCGATAAAGTTGCATACAAAAATGTTATTTCAAATGGGTTAGTATTAGATAAAAATGGGGTGAAGATGTCTAAGCGATTGGGCAACGCGATTGACCCATTTTCTACACTCGAAAAGTTTGGTCCCGATGCTACTCGTTGGTATATGATCAGCAATGCTCAACCATGGGATAATTTAAAATTCGATTTAGAGGGAATAGCGGAAGTAACAAGGAAGTTCTTCGGGACACTTCATAATACGTTTAACTTCTTTGCACTTTACGCAAATATTGATGGGTTGAAAGGGGATGAATCCACAGTGCCTTATGAAGCTCGTCCAGAAATTGATCGATGGATACTTTCACGAATGCACACAGTAACGCAAGTAGTGAATAAAGCATATGAGGAGTTAGAACCTACCCGTGCCGCGAGATTGTTACAAAGCTTCGTTATTGATGAGTTAAGTAACTGGTACATTCGTCTAAACAGACAAAGATTTTGGAAGGGTTCAATGAATGAGGATAAACTTTCCGCATACCAAACTCTCGCTATTTGCCTTCGAACAACAGCGATACTGAGTTCGCCCATTGCTCCATTTTTTATGGATAGATTGTACCGCGATTTAAATGAAGGCCTTGGAGCATCCAGAGACGGCGCTGAAAATTCAGTTCACCTCGCAAACTTTCCGAACTCTGACATGTCAATGATTGATTCGGAACTCGAAGTTAGAATGGAACTAGCGAGGAAATTGTGCTCTCAAGTTTTAAGTCTTAGAAAGCGTGAGAAAATTAGAGTTAGACAGCCTTTAAGAAGAATTATGGTTCCTGTCTTAGATGATATATATGCGGAAAGACTCTCTGCAATTGAAGATTTAATACGTTCGGAAGTCAATGTAAAAGAGCTTGAGATCATCCGTGATGGAGGTGGAATCGTAAAGAGCATTAAGCCAGACTTTAAAGCTCTCGGGCCAAGATATGGGAAACGCATGAAGGCAATTGCAGCAGCAATAAATGCTTTACCTGTTGAATCTACAGATGAATTAGAGAGTGAAGGTAAACTTACGATTACACCAGATGATGGTCAGGGTGAAGTAGATATTCTTGTAACTGACGTCCAAATTTCTACCGAGGATATCCCTGGGTGGATAGTGTCAAGTGAGGGTGGATTAACTGTAGCTCTTGATATTACAATTGATGAAAGTTTAAAAGCTGAGGGTCTGTCAAGAGAGTTTGTTAATAGAGTTCAAAACGTAAGGAAAGACTTAGGTTTAGAGGTTACAGATAGAATAAGTCTTGTAATAAATGCAGAAGAAGAAATAAGTAGCCAATTACAAGAAAATTTGCCCTATATTCGAACTCAAACCTTAGCTGAGAGCGTTGAGTGGAAGAATGGCGCTGAGGGTGTTAAAATTGAATTAGAAGATGGCTTGTTCGTCATGGTTCAAATTGTAAAGTATTAAAAAACCAGTTATGGCAGAAATAAAATACTCAGAGTCAGACCTCAAGGAATTCAGGGAACTCATTGAGAAAAAATTGGAAATTGCACGCGAGGATTTAGACCAATTACAATCTTCATTGTCACATAAAGACGATAATACAACGGAGGATACATCTCCAACATTTAAGATGATGGAAGATGGTTCTGAGACAATGAGTCGAGAAGAAACATCCGCTTTAGCAGGACGGCAGGAGAAGTTTATTCGAAATCTAGAAAATGCTCTCTTAAGAATTAAGAATAAAACCTACGGGATTTGTCGTGTAACTGGGAAACTAATTCCAAAAGCTCGTCTGTACCTTGTCCCACACGCGACTCTGTCCATGGAGGCGAAAGAGAGACAGTAAACAGTTTTAATCAAATTATGCGCAAGCTTATTGTAGAGTTGGTCATGCCTCTTTTGTTGGTAGACCAAATCTTAAAGATTTATATCAAGCTCAATTTCACAATTGGTGAGATAGCTGAGTTTATTCCAGGTTTACTTGAATTTCAATTTATTGAAAATGAGGGCATGGCCTTCGGTTGGGCATTGCCAGGAGTAGCGGGAAAATTAGTTCTAACATCTTTCCGTCTCATTGCATCTGTTGGAATAGGCATTTACCTATTTAAACTCATAAATGAGAAGGCTCATTCAGGATTACTTAAATCAGTTGCTCTAATATGGGCTGGTGCTATAGGAAATATAGTTGATAGTGCCGTTTACGGGCGATTATTTTCACATTCAGGCTGGGGAACTATAGCTGATTTTAATGTAGAAAATGGCTATGCACCTTGGCTTATGGCGAACGTGGTTGATATGTTTCATTTTACGATCCGATGGCCATCTTGGATGCCTTTTAACATAGGGGGGTTAGAAGTTTTTCCTCCGATTTGGAATATTGCTGATGCTGCTATTTCTATAGGGGTTATTTGGATTGTTTTAAACCAAAAAAGATTTTTCCAAGAAGATAAGAAACGACAATGAGAAGAAAATCTAGAAAAATTCAAGTTGGTAGCCTCAGCTTAGGGGGTGATGCACCCATACGTATTCAATCTATGACGACGACAGATACACTGAATATTAAAGCGAGCATAGACCAAACCTTAAGCTTGATTCATGTGGGGAGTGAATTCGTTCGCCTTACCGCCCCAAGTATTAAAGATTCAGACGCGTTAGAGCATATTGTTAAAGGAGTTCGAGAAATGGGAAAAGACACCCCAATCGTTGCCGATATCCACTTCACGCCAAATGCCGCTTTGAGAGCTGCAGATTTTGTTGAGAAAGTGAGGGTAAATCCGGGTAATTATGCTGATAAAAAGAAGTTCGCTATTCACGAATATACAGACGAATCTTATGCAGAGGAATTAATCAGAATAAAAGAGAAGTTTACTCCATTGGTATTAAAGTGTAAGGAACTAGGAAGGGTAATAAGAATTGGGACAAATCACGGTTCACTTTCAGATAGAATTACCAGCAGATATGGTGATACTCCACTTGGAATGGTAGAAAGTGCTATAGAATTTTTACGCATAGCTGAGGAATGTGAGTTTTATGACTTAGTCATTTCGATGAAGTCTTCGAATACTCTTGTTATGATACAGGCTTATAGGCTTTTAGTGAGCAGAATGGATGCGGAAGGAATGTACTACCCGCTCCACCTTGGAGTAACGGAAGCTGGCGAAGGAGAAGATGGTAGAATTAAATCGGCTGTAGGTATAGGCACATTGCTCGAAGAGGGAGTGGGAGATACGATCAGGGTGTCTTTAACAGAATCTCCAGAAGCTGAAATTCCGGTTGCTCGAGCTTTAGTTGATAGATATAAACAACGTAGTGAATTTGAATTGACAGCTGGTGAGTTTGTTAGCATGATTGATCCATTTAGTTATACTAAGCGAAAAACATTTCAAATAGGAAAAATTGGAGATAAAAATGCACCGATTGTAATTTCTAGTTTGAGGGTGAAGGGAGAAATATCTCATATAAATCTTGTAGGAGCGGGTTACAGATACTCTATAGCAGATGATAAATGGAATATTGCAGATAGGGCTTGTGATGTTATTTTCTCTGGATCAAAAGTTGTCCCTTTTCCATTGCCGGGGACTTTAATGGTGTTGATGAATGGAGGTGATTGGTTATCTAAAGCTATGGGAACAGATGGTGTAGAGCGCCATTATCCTGTTTGGGATAAAAAGGAGTGGGGAAGAGTAAAATCTTTCGCTAAAGTGAATTTTATTAAGGTGGAAAGAGCTGATTTAACTAAGAAGTTCTTAGAAGGGTTGGTATTAAGACAGGACGTGGTTTTAATTCTAGAAACCACATCTGAGAACGCGATGATGGATCTGAGAATGGCGGTTGAGGAGGTGGAAAAGAATGGGGGAGTCGGATTGCCTGTCGTATTAAAGAGGGTTCTAAAGAACGTAGGTAGGGAAGAGTTCACGCTCTATCAATCAACGGATTTAGGAGGTGTTTTGATTGATGGTCTTGGAGATGGGGTGTGGGTAGAAGGTGAGGGAGTAAGTCTTTCAGATAGGAATAACCTTGCTTTCGGGATATTGCAGGCCACAAGAACAAGGATTTCTCAGACTGAATATATTTCTTGCCCGAGTTGTGGCAGAACACTGTTTGACCTAGAGGAAACAACTGCTAAAATCAGATTGGCAACGGGTCATTTGAAAGGACTGAAGATTGGAATTATGGGATGCATCGTGAATGGCCCAGGGGAAATGGCTGATGCTGATTACGGTTATGTAGGAACAGGAGTGGGTAAGATTACACTTTATAAGGAAAAGGAGGTAGTAAGGAAGAATGTCCCCGAGATTGAAGGAGTTGAAGCTCTGATAGATTTAATTAAAAAGGAGGGCGATTGGGTTGATGTTCCTGAAACGCTATCATAATTGGAGTCAGTTACTATTCAAGCGGTTGTAATAGGTAGTGTAACCTATAGTGACTCAAGTCGGGTGGTAAAGGTGTTAACAAAAGAAACCGGCGTAATTCCAATTTGGGTTAGGACGGGAAAAAAATCTAAAAAAGCTCTCTGGCATCCGCTATCTGTGGTAGAGTTGTCAGGGTTTACAAGGAAACAATCTGGAGGATTGGCTAATTTTAAAGAAGCTTCTCGCTGTTTGCCGGCGAATAATTTGCTAAACGATGCGAAGAGGTCTTCGGTGGCGTTTTTTATAGCTGAGGTATTGGACAAATCATTAGAGGATGAGGTCCCATTACCTGAGGTATTTAACTTAATGATAGACATCATAAATCTAATTGAGTTGGAAACTTCAGTATCGAACTTACACATTTTTTTCATGTCTCGACTGGTCGATGCCTTGGGGTTAATGCCAGAAGAGTACGATAGAATAAATATGGGAGCGGTAAATAGTTTAAATTTAGATACGGGAGAGTGGTCTGAAATTAATATAAGTTTATCAGCGAAAGATCATTACTTAAACATAAAGTTGGCTTCTTTGTTGATGGCTATATCTGGCATGAATTTTGAACAATTGCAAGGCATGTGGTTAACCAAGGCAGATAAAAAGGAACTTCTTCTTGGCATGGTAATGTTCGTTCAACTTCATCATTCTGGTTTAAGAGAAATAAAAAGTTATGATGTACTGGAGACAATTTTTGCAACCTAGTAAAGACATCAACTTCAATGTTCTTTTAAGTTTAGTCATAATCGTTATGTCTTTTTTTACGTCTCCTTTTTATAGCCTTGCCCAAAAAGACACTCTCCACTTACCTAGTATTAGGGTTGTGAATGGGTCAATTCCAATTCCTTTTGTTTCAGTAATTAATATGACAACGTCAAAATCTGTCATCTCAGATGCTGATGGATTTGTGATTTTACAGACATTTAATACAGGCGACACATTACTTCTTAGAAGTATGGGCTATGAAGATGTAATCATTATCTATGGACAGCAAAGAGGACAAAAAATAGGAATGGAGGAAAGTCCCATCTCATTAGAGGAGGTTCAAATAACTTCAAATGTTGTGCCGGATGTGGGAAGTACTGAAGGTCTGAAGTCATTAGGTGTTGAATCAATAGGTAAAGGGGTGGCTCCGGGAAATACTGCAGAGCTATTACAGAAATCTGGACAAGTTCATGTTCAACAAAGTCAGCAAGGTGGTGGATCTCCAGTTCTTAGAGGATTTGAGGCAAATAGAGTCCTTTTAGTGATTGATGGAGTCAGGATGAATAACGCTATTTATAGATCGGGTCATCTTCAAAATGCCATTACAATAGACCCAAATTCTCTGGAAAAAGTACAAGTTATCTTAGGTCCAAGTAGTGTGAGGTTCGGTAGTGATGCTTTGGGAGGTGTCGTTCATTTTACAACTCTCAAACCTAGATTTAGAAGTAAACATTCTGAATACAACTCTTCAGCTCTTGTGTCCACGCAATATAAAAGCGTAAACAATTCAGTTAATATTCACGGTACAGCTGAAGCAGGAGGAGAGCGATGGGCTTCAGTAGTTGCCATGAGCTCAAGTAGTTTTGGAGATTTAAAAATGGGTAAATGGCGAGTGCATGGTGATCCTCTTTGGGGAGGTATATATTCTTATGTAGACAGAAGAAATGGAGTGGATTCAATTGTAGAGAATTCGAATCCATCAATACAAACACCGTCTGGGTATTCGCAAAAGGACTTTTTACATAAGTTAAGATTGGGCATTCCTGGCGGAGCTATTGAAACGAATTTTCAGTACAGCATAAGTTCAGACATTCCAAGGTTGGATAAACTAAATGACATATCAGCCTCAGGCCTCAAATGGGCTGAGTGGAACTATGGCCCACAGGAAAGATTGATGACCGCTGTTAGCTGGGAGCAATACCTTGGCATACCAGGGTCTCTCCATACAACATTTGCATACCAAAACATCAGTGAGTCAAGAAAGAAAAGGCAATTCGGGGATGCATTAAGAGAAATACAAGAGGAGCTTGTAGATGTGATTTCGTTGTCTTCTGTTTGGGTTTCCTCTCCTTTTAGAGGAGATGGTTGGAAATTCGAAGCAGGTATAGATGGTCAGTGGAATGATGTAACATCAGTGGTGCGTGCTGAAGACTTTAGTGGCATTACAGTTGTTGATTCTGGTTTTGGAGATTCGTTATTAACCAGGTATCCCAATGCAGGAAGCGACATGTTGTCTTGGGCTTCATTTGCCTCAGCAAAAAGAAACTCAGGTGAGAACATTTATCATGTAGGTGTTAGATATAGTCATTCAGCGATTAATGCATCCTATATTCCAACATCAGTCTTAGAGCTGCCCTTTGATGAGATACATTCATCTCACGGAGCTTTAACTGGAAGCATTGCTGCCGAAGTTCCCCTTTCTTTGAATATAAAAACGACCACGTCGCTTTCTTCAGGTTTCAGACATCCCAACATAGATGATGCAGCAAAAATTAGAGAAAAAGGAGGTTATGTTTTAATACCTAATGACTCATTAAGAGCTGAATATATTTACAGTTTTGACGAGAGTGTTTCGTGGGATATTACCCCGAGACTATCAGTAAATTCAGCTGTTTTCTTAAGTTTGTGGGCAGATATGATCTCACCTGTAGCTGCTACATTAAACAATGAATCACAACTTTTTATTGATGGTGAATACGCGGCAATTCAGCGAAATGAAAATCTAGGTAATGCTATTATTAAAGGGGCAAGATTTGAAATAAATGCTCAAATTTTAAAGAATCTTAATTTCCATGGAGTAGCTAATTTTACAAAAGGCACACGTCTTATTTCACAGACTCCAATTTCACATATTCCACCTATGTTTGGTAGAACCTCATTAGAATTTTACAAGAAGGATTGGTCTATTGAGGGGTTTGTCCTATTCAACGGAGTTAAAAACATTGAGGATTATGGTCCTGGTGGTACAGACAACCCTCAAGAGGCATTGTTAACCGGCACACCTTCATGGTGGACTCTAAACATAGAGTCTCATTTCGAAATTTATAAGAACATACATGCACAGGTGGGATTAACGAATCTCTTAGACATGCATTATAAAACCTTTTCCTCAGGTATTTCGGCCCCGGGCAGAGGTGCGTTTATTGCGATTCACGCGACCCTCTAATAGACATCCAAGCCTTATCTTGCTGCCATGCAATTTGTTGATGTCATAGGCCAAAACGCCCTTTCCACTCGCCTTCGCGATGGAGTTCTTTCAGGAAGAATAGCCCACGCTCAATTGTTCGAAGGCCCAAATGGTTCAGGTGGACTTGCTCTTGCGAGGGCTTATGCACAATATCTTCATTGTGCAGATAGAACTAAAGAAGATTCTTGTGGCGTGTGCGCGTCTTGCGTGGCACATAAAAAAGTCCAACATCCAGATTTACATTGGACGTTCCCTTTTTTTAAAAAAGATGGTTCGGGAAAATCAATTTCGGAACCATTCCAAATTGCTTGGAGGGAGTTAATGCTGGAATCTGAATATATAGGGTTAGATGATTGGCTTTCAAAAATAGGTGCAGATAAAAAACAACTTTTTATTTCTGTTGATGAAGCCTTAGAAGTAAATAGAAAGCTGGGTCTTAAATCATTTCACGGCAGCTACAAAGTTCTGATACTTTGGCTACCTGAGACGATGCGGATTGACACTGCAAATAAATTCCTTAAATTAATTGAAGAACCCACGGATAAAACAGTCATTATTTTTGTTTCTCAAAGTGCAGATAAGCTACTCCCCACAATTTTATCTCGCTTGCAAAGGGTTCATGTTCCGAGGCTGTCAGACTCTGAGGCTGCTCATGGAATAAGTGCGAAAACTGGACTTTCTGAAGAATTAGCTCAGAGCTTTGCTCATATAACGGATGGGAATATTTCAGCAGCTATTAGAATGTCTTCTTCAGGAGTCGAGACTCCCGATTTGGAATTGTTTTCTTCTTGGATGCGCGCATGTTGGTCTAGAGATGGGGAAGCGTTTATGACAGGAGCCAATGACTTTGCTTCTCCTGGACGAGAATCTCAAAAACGCTTTTTAACTTACGCCCTACACATGGTAAGACAATGTATTATAGGTAATTACGGAGCCGATAACTTAGTTCGTCTAACCAAAGGTGAACAGGCTTTTGTTTCAAAATTTAGCCGTTT
>DBBW01000022.1:44205-44345 GCA_002292405.1 Flavobacteriales bacterium UBA974 | reverse complement strand
GTTTTTAATTCGAGTTCTGAGTATTGCGTTTCGTCAATAGGCGAAGGTGCGTCAATCATAACGTCACGTCCTGAGTTGTTTTTAGGGAAGGCAATAAAGTCACGGATGGAGTCAGACCCTCCGAACATAGAGCAAAGTCT
>DBBW01000022.1:0-44103 GCA_002292405.1 Flavobacteriales bacterium UBA974 | reverse complement strand
TCTCGATTGTGAATTCGAATAGACCCACCACCTATTTCTACACCATTGATGACCATGTCGTAAGCATTTGCTTTCACCTTTCCTGGTTCGGTGTCGATGAGGCTAAGTTGGTCTGGCTTAGGGGACGTAAACGGATGGTGCATAGCGTGGTACCTCTCAGTGTTTTCGTCCCATTCGAGTAGCGGGAAGTCCATGACCCACAGAGGTTTGAAAACCTTCGAGTCGCGCAAACCCAGTTCTGATCCGAGATATAGTCTTAATTCCCCCAGCTGCTTTCTTGTTTTGTCTAAATCTCCAGAAAGGACAAGTATAAGGTCCCCTTTTTTCGCAGATGTTTCTTGAGTCCAACCTGCTCTAGCTTCTTCGTCAAAAAACTTGTCTACGCTGCTTTTCGTAGTGCCATCGTCGTTGATTCGACAATAAATTAACCCTTTAGCCCCTATCTGAGGACGCTTCACCCAGTCCGTGAGCTTGTCTAACTTTTTTCGTGTGAACTCAGCTCCTCCAGGAACCACAATTCCGAGCACTGTCTCCGCAGAATCAAAGACTCCGAACCCCTTACCTTGAGTTACATTACACATATCCACGAACTCCATCCCAAACCTCACATCTGGCTTATCCGACCCATAGAGACGCATGGCTTCGTCATAGTCCATTCTAGGGAAGTCTTCGATCTCCACATCAAGAACCACTTTGAAGAGGTGTCTTACCATACCCTCAAATGTGTTTAAAATGTCCTCTTGTTCTACAAAAGCCATCTCGCAGTCTATCTGCGTAAACTCCGGTTGACGGTCTGCTCTAAGATCCTCGTCACGGAAGCATTTTACGATTTGATAATAGCGATCGAAACCACTTACCATAAGAAGCTGTTTAAATGTCTGAGGGCTTTGTGGAAGGGCATAAAACTGTCCAGGATTCATCCTGCTCGGCACCACGAAATCTCTCGCCCCTTCAGGTGTACTCTTAATCAGGAAGGGTGTTTCCACATCTATGAACCCCACGGAATCCAGATACTTTCGAGTCTCCATTCCCACTCTGTGGCGAAGCATAATATTAGCTTGCACGGGTTTTCTACGAAGATCTAGATAGCGGTACTGCATCCTCAAATCATCTCCACCATCTGTTTCATCCTCGATCGTAAACGGAGGAATTTTACTTGCATTCAGAACCTCAAGCGAGCTTACCTCTATCTCAATTTCCCCAGTAGGATTATTTTTATTCTTGCTCTCTCTCTCGATAACATTTCCTGAGACTTTAATCACGTATTCACGCCCCAGCTTCCTAGCGTTCTCACATAGCTCCTCGCTGGTTTCCATATTGAAAACAAGCTGAGTAATTCCATATCTATCCCTAAGATCTACGAACGTCATCCCCCCCAAGTCACGCGCCTTTTGGACCCAACCAGAAAGAGTAACAAATGAACCTGTATTTTCTAGGCGCAATTCGCCACAAGTTTGTGTTCTGTGCATGACGCAAAGATAGAGCTAGAGAGATAGTTAGCAGGGATTTCTACCTACAATATCCCAACCGCCAATTCAACCCAAATTAGAATCAAAGTCAACAGGATAATTATCGTAAATACAACCTGTTTTCGAACAGGAGTAACTTTAAAAAAAACAGTTCTCAAAGCGAATCCCGCACTAGACAAAAGTGCACCAGCAATGAAAAAGTCAATTATATCCCAATCCATTTTCTTTGTTCGCTTAGGACTTTCAAAGTATAACCCCAGCTATTCCAACTCTTCTTTTGCTCGTTAAAGTCATCGTTAAAAGGACCCGAGACAAGAATCAGCTCTGTGCTTTCTCCTTCTTCATCGGAAGAGAGAAACAACTTTTCGACGTAATTCACTCCATCGAAATTGTAGTCTATTTGAATATATAAGTTAGGCCAAACAGCGGTTAATCTACCTGTCCGCAAAACAACACCGGTCGCATCCTTAACGACAACCTTCGAATCGCGGTTCCAATCAGAGTCATAGATTGCTTTTTCATTGAAACCCGCACCCAAACGAGTTGCGTAAATGGAATCTGTGATGACCTTATAGATATCTTTCGCTTTTGCATCTATAGCTATGGTCTGTGAAATAAAACGCGAAGACTTTAGGTTCTCAACCTCAGAATCAGTGAGGAAGTCTACTTCATTAAATCTTGCGCTACCATTCCCCCCGTTGATATACCTAAACCCTACAATTGAATCATTCTCTACTGTTACTGCTTGTATTACGATAATCAACTCATCGTTTTGTGTATAGTCGTTGTAATACCGAGCTAGTTTTGGAGTTATGATATCCATGGGCTTGGCGTCGGGATATTTTTCCATATCAATGAAGATTAATGATGAGCCATTCCATGTTTCTTCCTGAGTTGCCATTCTCCCATTAACGACTGGCACATCTGCCCAATCTAAGAAATCTACAACTGGAAAACCATAGAGATTGTCAGGGCAATACCAACCTCCATACGGGTGAGGTTCGCGTCTTTGATTTTCTTTTTGTGGCTCTGATTCAACTGAGAGTTGCATTGTTTCAGTAGTGATATTATTTCCTTTATCAGTATTGTGCTCTAAGTTGTCACAGGAAAAAAAGCTGAGAAGACCCATAGCTATAAGTGCGCAGTAATTCTTTTTCATTTTCTTAGATTTATAAAGATTCAATTTACCAGCCATACTAAGATGTTATTTCATACCAAACACATTTTTCTAATTCCGGATATTTTTTCAAGTTAGGGTGATTAAACTCCCCCATTTTCTCCATGCCGATTTTTTTCATGACATTCTCTGACTTGAGATTTTTTTTACTGCAAGCGGAAAACACTTTCTTGAGATTCAACTCTTCAAAAGCAAATTCTAAACATCTTTTAGCCCCTTCCGTTGCATATCCTTTTCCCCAAGCCGATTTCTTCAACCGCCATCCAATATCCGAAGCGGGGCTAAATTCTGTCTTATATCTCTGAAATGCCAATCCGACAAAACCGATTAACTTCTGCGTTTCTAAAACTTCAGTTGCAAAATATTGGTATCCGTGTTTGGTGTAATGGGCTATAAGTCGATCAATAAATTCTTCGGTTTCTTCAATTGTCAGGGGTCTTGGAAAATGTTCCATGACATCTTTATCGGCATTTATTTCAGCAAATTCATGCAGATCTCCTTTAGTCCAAACTCGAAACCCGAGTCTTTCAGATTTAAAAAGATTTTTGTGACTCATGTTTGGGTTATAAATTTCGGAAACTCTTGAAGATTATTTTAGTTCAATTCTATCAATAACAAGTTTAAAATTTTCACGCTTATTATTTCCGATTAAAAAGGCAATCTCTGTAAAATAATCGCTTGAAAAATTTTGCATATCTAATTTTCTTCCTCGGAAAGAGGGATACATGTCTTTTAGCGGAATTTCGATTTCTTGCCACTCTCCTGATGTTGAGAATGGCATGATGAAAGAATAATAATCTCCTGTGTTAGATTTAATTCTAAATTGATAATTTTTGCCGTCACCCCTAAGTTTTAAACCAATCATGGTGTTGTCCATGATTTGAGTTTTTTCAAACCGATAACGTACAGACGAAAACCCTCCATTGTTCTCCAATGATATCTCACCTTCGAAAACACCGTGACCCTCAGCATTTAAACTAAAGTTACCGTAAGACCTGCCTCCCATAACAACATCATCTACAATTCTCCAGCTTTGGATATCTGATTTTTTGTTGAAATCAAATATTAATGAGGAGGTTATGAATGAAGATAAAACCATCGCCCAGATTAAGTTTTGTAGCATATTCTTAAATTTACGTGAGACATCTTGTCAAATTTAGACTTTAACAGGCGCCCTCAAGATATAAATAAAGTTAACGGACCAACCAGATGCTCTTGGCATCCCACCTACCACCACACAATAAAAAAAGCCAAATATGAATCTTTGCATTTTTGCCAACACAAAGAAGCTTGTTTTTCCTTCATACTTGCTTTAATGAAATTTTCCACACCTGTAAAGTCTGTCCAATTTTCATTTTCAGAAGGGTTCATTCCCCATTCCTTTTTTGGAGGTAAATGATATTCTTTTCCAGAATTGTCTAAGCTGGCAAAGGTTGCAAAATTTAAATAAAATCCCTGAATGGCTTTTTCATAAATGGGACTGAAACTTCCTTTGTATTCATAAGGAACAAACAATGAAACCAACAAACAGATGGCTTGAGAAACTTCGTCAATTTTTATATTATTGAACTTTGCTTTAGCACAGTTATGGTATAGCAAAGGCAATTGTTTTCGTTTTAATTTCTCTAATTTTTCTCTCAAAGAATCATTTCTATTGGGACCAATCCAGTTATTTATGGGTTTCGACGAAAGGCTTGGGTCAAATAGATAAAACTTATAGGCCAATTCCAAATGGATTACCTGACCTGAAGCAATCTCCTTAATAATAAAATCAATTTCACCTATGGTTTTCTTGTTTTCAATGATCTGAATATTTTCATAAAGCACCCTGTAGTTGGTAGATGATTTAATTAATTCAGATACGATTTTTTCTGCCAAATGGCCCAATCTTATATTGGTGGGCAATTGAAACTCTAGATCCTTGGCTAGGATTACTTCTGACAAATTAAAAGTGCGTAAGCCAGTAATAGAAAAGTCAAGACAGTTTGCGTTTAAAATTGACAATATTCTTGAATGCGTTTTCATTTTTTTGTTTCTGTACGAGATCTTTTCTTCTTTCCCCAAGCGATCACCTTTACTCCATTCGAGTATTGTGTTTTGTGCGGTTTGGTTGTAATTAGATTTTTAAATCTTGGATAGTTTACCTTAATTTTTTTCAGGTCAACTTTATGAATAGGCCATTCTAAATGATGGATTTCAAATTCATTTATGGATTTTTCTGAATCTTGGAAAAGAGCATACCTTTCAGTCAACCATTTGTCAAGATCAGTTTTTTGAGTAACTTCTTTTCCAATTTGAAATTCAATTTGAAATTCGTCATTAAGTACCGGGTTAGAAGATGTGAATTTATTTTCAGTTCGTTTCATTTTTGAATAACGATAAGGAAGTTCAGACATTCCTTTTGCAATCGTACAAGACAATCTCGTTCCACCTTCAATGCTTAAAAAATAAACGCCAGTTTTGTTGTTTGACTTTATATAAGTCCGAAGATTAATTTCGTCAAAATTTGAAATCGGCGGAAAAGCAGGTAGGTTTTTTGGCCGAATCTTTTCCATTGTAAAAGCAACAATGGAAACCCAAGGCTTTCCTTCAAAAAGATCAATTTCTAATTCTTTCGGCACAAATTTTTGTAATTCACTCAATTCCACCTGCCAATGAAGAAAAATTGAATGATTCCACTCTTGAGAAAACTTCCAACTTTCATTTGGGACAGCCCAAGGTCTGTGATCTGTCCTATTTAATATTTCTCTTATTTTCATTTCTTAATTTGGCTTCAACTTAATTGCTACAGCAAGTTATACATTTTGCATTAACTGCTTTTATAAAGCGTTTTACTTATCAAGATTATTTAATAATTATTAAAAAAAACGGCCTTTAAATGCTTCGAAACAAGCCATCGCATTTTAAGCCGAATTAGAATGCCTATATTTATCCTAATGGGAGCCAAAACTTCAAATAATGACATCAATAGTTTACGTACAAACGCACACTATTTAGAGGTGATTAATCTGTTCGCTTCGGAGTTGCTGAAAGCAAGAACAATTGATGAAGTTGTCTGGACTGTTGCAAAGCACGCGATCGCAAAATTAGGGTTCATAGATTGTGTGGTATATCTATTAGATGATGACCGAATTCTTATCGCAACGAGCCGCTCATGGACCTAAAAACCCGATAGATTTAGACATAAAAAATCCTATCAAACTGAAAATTGGTCAAGGTATTGTTGGTAATGTTGTTTTAACAGGCGTACCCGAGATAGTGTCAGACACGTCGATATGCGAAAGGTACGTTATAGACGATTCTGCGGGGATGTCTGAAATAGCCGTTCCAATTATCTCAGAAGGGAAGGTGCTGGGTGTTATAGATTCCGAGCATCCCGACAAAGACTTTTACACTAAAGAAGACCTGCGCATTCTGATAACAATTGCTTCTATGGCCTCTTTTAAGCTGGTGCAAGCACGCGTCCAACAGGAATTACTACAACATCGGGATCACCTCGAAAATTTAGTTGAAGTACAAACCATGGAATTGCGCAGCACCATTGATCAGCTTCAACACAGTAATTTTGAAAAGGAGAACCTTCTTGTGGAAATTACAGACAGTATTACTTATGCAAAAAACATTCAAACGGCGATTCTCCCTTCTAAGAAAAACGTAAAGAGATTATTGAGAGAATCCTTCATCTATTACAAGCCAAAAGACATTGTAGCCGGTGATTTTTACTGGTTGCAAGAACGAAACAACAAAGTGTTATTTGCCGTTGCAGATTGCACAGGACATGGAGTCCCGGGAGCTATGATAAGTGTAGTTTGCAACAATGCTTTGAATCGTTCAGTTAGAGAATACGGTGTAACAGAACCCGGTAAAATATTAGACAAAACGAGGGAGATTGTTAAAGAGGAGTTTGAAAAAAGTGGAACCGAAGTTAATGATGGAATGGACATCGCGTTGTGCTCATTGGAAGGCAATCAGCTAGAATATGCGGGCGCACGAATTCCGATTTGGATCATTAGAGATGGTGAGATTATAGAAATCAAAGGAGATAGACAACCAATTGGAAAATATGGAAGTCAAAAGCCCTACACTACCCATACATTTAATTTGCAAGAAGGCGACTTAATCTATATTTTTTCTGATGGATTTGTAGATCAATTTGGCGGTGAAAAAGGCAAGAAATTTAAAATTCAACCTTTTAGAGATTTGCTACTGAGTGTCCAAGAAAATAACATGTACGACCAAAAGACAATGATTTACAAAACTTTCGAAGACTGGAAAGGCGACTTGGAACAAATTGATGACATTTGTGTGATTGGTGTTCGCATTTAGAAAAGAGCACCAGTTATTCATTCAATAGCAGTAGTAAATAGTGGCCAAGGATATTAAATCTTCCTGACGATGCAGTAAATTCGCTATATGCAGAACAAAGATCAAACGCCATCTGAGCGCCTCGAAGCTATGCGAGCTGAAGCCCTATTATGCGGTGGCGAGCAGAGAATCGAAGCCCAACACGCGAAAGGGAAACTCACCGCTCGTGAACGCATAAGCTTACTACTAGACCCAGGAACTTTTGAAGAATTGGGGATGCTTGTCACTCACCGTTCGACTAATTTCGGGTTAGATAAGCAGAAATTTTTAGGAGACGGAGTGGTTACGGGTTACGGTCAAGTAAACGGTAGACTCATCTACGTTTTCAGCCAGGATTTTACAATACTTGGCGGCTCGCTTGCCGAGGCCCACGCTGAAAAAATATGTAAGATTTTAGACCTTGCCCTTGAAAATGGGGCTCCTGTAGTAGGTCTGAACGACAGTGGAGGGGCTAGGATACAGGAGGGAGTAGTGAGCCTGGGTGGATATGCAGACATTTTCCACCGCAACGTTCAGGCCAGTGGTGTCGTGCCTCAGCTTTCGCTTATTCTCGGACCGTGTGCAGGAGGAGCAGTTTACTCTCCAGCCCTAACGGACTTTACATTTATGGTGGAGGGATCTTCATATATGTTTGTGACCGGACCCAATGTTGTGAAAACTGTGACCCACGAGGAAGTGACTTCAGAAGAACTTGGAGGTGCGAAAACCCATGCGACGAAGTCAGGAGTTACTCACTTTACAGCTCCTCACGAAGCTGCTGCTATAGATCAAGCAAAGCAGATTCTTGCTTTTTTACCCCAAAACTGTGAGGAGAACGCCTTGAATTTAACCTACTCTTCTGCAGAAACGGAGAAACGAGTAAAATTAGATTCTATCATCCCAGAAAACACTCAGAAACCTTACGACATGCGTGAGGTGATTTTGGAACTTACAGATGAGACTACTTTCTTAGAAGTCCAAAAAGATTATGCAGAAAACATAGTTATCGGTTTTGCTCGTTTAGGTGGTCGTTCAATCGGCATTGTAGCTAACCAACCAGCATTTCTAGCCGGTGTTCTTGATATCCACGCTTCGAAGAAAGCGGCGAGGTTTGTGAGAACTTGTGACGCCTTTAATATTCCTCTTCTCGTTCTGGAAGACGTTCCGGGATTCCTTCCTGGAACCGATCAAGAATGGAATGGAATCATCACCAACGGTGCGAAATTGCTTTACGCTTTCTCTGAAGCAACTGTTCCAAGAATTACGGTCATTACCCGCAAAGCGTATGGCGGTGCTTATGATGTAATGAACAGCAGGAATATCGGTGCAGATATGGTGTATAGTTGGCCCACGGCTGAGATTGCTGTGATGGGTGCGAAGGGAGCAGCTGAAATTATTTTCCGTAAAGAAATATCTGGTGCGAGTGATTCTACAGCGAAACTTGCGGAAAAAGAGGCTGAATATGCAGAGCTATTTGCGAACCCATATAATGCAGCAGGTCGTGGTTACGTAGATGAGGTAATTACCCCTTCGGATACTCGAGAAAAGCTTATTAAAGCCTTCGAAATGTTAAAGAATAAGGTTAGAAATTATCCTCGAAAAAAGCACGGAAACGTACCCTTATAGAAAAAACAGGTTTAAGAAGGATTTAGCTCTTTGCTCTTTTTATAGAGCAACCCACTGCTTTGGTGGATTTGGTTTTGATGCGCTTCCCTTCTGCCGTGCGCGTGATCGCATCTTTAAGAAAATGCTCTTTCACTTCCTCAGCGCTATCTACACTGTCATCAATAGACCCCTTGTAAATTAATTCTAGATCAGAGTTGAAAAGGAAAATGTGAGGTGTTGTGCGGGCACCAAAGTTGTTTGCGAGCTTGCTTTCTTCATCTAGAACGTATGGCGCAAGATATTCCATTTCCATAGCGCGACTTTTCATTTTTACGAAGCTATCGCTGTCATCTCTTCTTGCAGCATTTGAATTAACGAGCAACGTTCCAAATCCATTTTCAGAAGCTAACTCTATGATTCCATTATATCTTCCTTCCCATCCCTCTGTCGTTTCTCCACGCCCCACTACGAAAGGGCATGAGTTACAAGTAAAAATCACCAAAGCTCCATTTTCTTCGTTAATGTCATTGACAGACACTTGCGTACCATCGACATTCATCATAGAATATGATGTTGAAGGGGCGAGATCACCTATTTCAAGGGTGTTTGCGGTTTGGGCGTAGCCTGAAAACGAAACGATCAGACAGATAAAAAGCACACTTACAAAGTTGACGGGGGCAGTTATAAAATTCTTCATAATGCGAAGGTAGGTAGAATTACCTTTCAAAAAAGAAAGACTACTTAATCAGTATTGCGTCACCGTATGCGTAGAAACGATATCCTTCTTTTATGGCCTCGTTGTATGCTTCCATCATCAATTCGTGACCTGCAAATGCTGATTGCAACATAAGTAGTGTAGACTGTTGAGTGTGAAAGTTAGTTAGGAGACTATCTGCAACCCGGAAGTCATATTTCGGAAAAATAAACTTGTTTGTCCAACCATTATAAGGCTTAAGGGTATTCGTCGTGCTAACAGAATTTTCCATTGCACGCATCGAAGTAGCTCCTATTGCACATATACGTCGTCCTTCAGCTTTTGCACGGTTAACACGCTCGACACAACTGTTATCAATAATAAGTTGCTCACTATCGACTTTGTGCTTGGTAATGTCTTCAACCTCCACTTCTCGGAATGTTCCCAGACCGATATGAAGCGTGAGGAATGCCATATCGATACCCTTAATCTCAAGGCGTTTCATAAGTTGCTTAGAGAAATGAAGCCCTGCAGTTGGAACGGCAACAGCTCCTTCAGTTTTAGCGTAAATAGTTTGGAATCGTTCGATATCAATATCTTCAGTACCGCGTTCTATGTATCGTGGAAGGGGAGTTTCTCCAAGTTCTACAACCTTAGCCATAAACTCGGATTTACTTCCTTCGAATAAAAAACGCAACGTTCTACCTCTTGAAGTTGTGTTATCGATTACCTCAGCTACGAGCTCATCGTTTTCTCCGAAGTACAACTTGTTTCCGATACGAATTTTTCTCGCGGGATCAACAAGGACATCCCAAAGCATAGCTTCTTCATTTAACTCACGAAGCAAGAAAACTTCGATTACTGCACCCGTCTTCTCTTTGTTCCCGTATAAACGAGCAGGGAATACCTTCGTATCGTTTGCAACGAAAACATCACCTTCATCGAACATTCCCAGAATATCCTTGAACATTTTATGCTCGATTGCTCCAGTCTTTCGATCAATCACCATCATTCGGCTATCGTCACGATTTTCTAGGGGGTATTGTGCAATTTGTTCGGTCGGAAGATCGAATTTAAAATGCGAAAGCTTCATTCTTTGAGCAGCCATTATACAAGGGTTTTTTTGATGCGAAATCTGAGCGCGCGAAACTAATCAAAAACAGTATTCAAGTCAAGTATTTTCAGTCATTTTTTGCAGTTGTGCCACAATACTTGACAGCATCGAGTAATTCAGTTAAATTCCATGCTTTTTCAGCCGTAAAATCTCCGCTCCTCGTTCGCCTTAAAGCTGTCAAAGTTCCCCCTACATTTAGCTCCTTACCCAGGTCTCTTGCGAGGGCTCTTATATACGTTCCTTTAGAACAAACCACCTTAAAATCCACATCTATAACGCTGTAATGATCGGAATCGAGCCCATTAACTTTATCAATAACGATTTTATTAAACGAGTTGATTTCAAAAGAATTTATTGTGACCGCCTTAGGCTTTAAGTTGACTGTTTTACCTTTTCTAGCAGCTTTGTAAGCAGCAACACCATCGACCTTTTTTGCAGAAAACTGTGGGGGCATTTGATCTATATTCCCAATAAACTTAGTAGAAGCGTTCTCAATAGAGCGAGGGTTAATAACATCTAACATCCCTAGATCACAATAATTATCTATCTCTGTTTCACTGTCGAAAGATGGTGTTGTAACTCCAAGGCGTATGGTGCCTGTGTAGGTTTTTTGCTCGGCTTGTAGGATGTCGATAGTCTTTGTTTTACGTCCTGTACAGACAACTAAAACACCTGTTGCTAATGGATCTAAAGTACCAGCATGACCCACCTTTATTTTCTTAATGTTAAACGTGTGCCGAATCGTTCCTCGCAACTTATTTACGACATCAAAACTAGTCCAATCTAATGGTTTATCGATGACTAGAACCTGTCCTTCAAGAAAGTCGTCGAGTGTATTAAAAAGTTTAACAGGGTCCATTTTACTTTTTATTTCCAGCCTTTTCAGCAGCTTTTCTCCCGCTTGTCATTTCTGCAGCTTCTGCGGCAGTCATTCCAGCCATATCTTCAAAAACACCTAACATTACTCTAATGGAAGTGATGTTTTCGATTCTCAATCTAAGGGCTCCATTTCGCTGATACATACTGGCATCTTGTGAATTTCCCTTGAGATAATTTAACACCCTAGCGAACATAGGTCCTTGGAAATAAGGGCTTTTTTCTTCACTTACAAATGCCGCTATGAGCTTTCCGGCTTTTAAAATAACCTTCTCCATTCCCAATATTCTAGCTACCCACCTGAGTCGCATAGTGAGCAGTAATTCCTCCGTTTCTGTAGGCAAAGGCCCAAACCTATCTTCAAGCTTTACTCTGAATGCTTCCAATGCGTGCTCAGAATCAAGCCCGTCTAATTCTCTGTAAAGTGTAATCCTCTCAGGAATGTCACTAATATAATGGTCTGGTATTAACAAGGAAAAATCAGTTTCTAAGATGGTTTCCTCAACATATTTTCCTGTTTCTCTCCTTTCCTCCTCGAAGAGGTCGTTAAATTTATTTTCTTTCAATTCATTGACAGCCTCCGCAAGAATTCTTTGGTACATTTCAAATCCTATATCTGAAATAAATCCACTTTGTTCAGCCCCTAGCAAATCTCCTGCACCTCTAATATCGAGATCTCGCATCGCGATGTGGACTCCACTACCTAGATCGCTAAATTGCTCTAAGGCTTGTAATCTCTTTTTAGATTCTGAAGGCAATGTGCTTAGGGGTGGGGCCATTAAATAACAAAAGGCTTTCCGATTAGAACGACCTACCCTTCCACGAAGTTGGTGTAAATCACTTAAACCAAACTTATGCGCATCATTGATTAAGATTGTATTCGCATTGCTGATGTCTATCCCGCTTTCAATAATGGTGGTGGCAATAAGCACATCGTATCCACCTTCAATAAACGTAGCCATCACATTTTCAAGCTCCTTACCCTCCATTCTTCCATGACCTATTCCAATTCTAATATCTGGAAGTAGCCTTTGTACAATTCCCGCAACTTCTTTAATGTTTACTATTCGGTTGTGAACGAAATACACTTGACCTCCTCGACTCACTTCATAACTTATAGCATCCCGTATAAGCTCCTCGCTGAACGAAGTGACGACAGTTTCAACGGGGTGACGGTTAGGTGGGGCTGTCCGAATAATACTTAAATCGCGTGCTCCCATCAAAGAAAATTGCAAAGTCCTGGGGATGGGAGTTGCGGTAAGTGTCAAAGTATCCACATTTTCCCTCATGGTCTTCAGTTTATCCTTTACACCCACGCCAAACTTCTGCTCCTCATCTACCACCAGCAGACCTAAATCTTTAAATTTTACTTTTTGACCCACAATAGCATGAGTTCCGATTAATATATCGACTTCACCGGATTCAACTTTGTCTAGGGTTTCACGAAGGGCTTTTCCTGTCTTGAAACGATTGATGTAGTCTACAGTAACCGGGAAATCTTTAAGCCGACGGGCAAAACTACGTGCGTGTTGCATAGATAAAATGGTTGTCGGAACGAGCATTGCGACTTGTTTTCCATCGGTCGCAGCCTTAAAGGCCGCACGTATAGCGACCTCAGTTTTTCCAAACCCCACATCTCCACACACAAGCCTATCCATTGGAATGATTTTCTCCATATCCTCTTTTACAGCTTTCGTTGTAGTGTGCTGGTCCGGGGTGTCTTCAAACATAAAACTTGCTTCAAGTTCATGCTGTAAATAGCTGTCGGGTGTAAAGGCAAACCCTTCTGCTGCTTTTCGCTTGGCGTACAGATGTAGAAGATCGTAGGCTATTTGCTTGACGCGAGATTTTGTTTTGGCCTTGGTCTTAGCCCAAGTAGCAGTCCCGAGTTTATTCACTGAGGGAGTTGTTCCTTCTTTAGAAGTGAATTTAGAAATACGATGTAATGAATGAATACTTACATAAAGTACATCTCCACCTTTATATGACAGCCTGATTGCTTCCTGTTCTTTGCCATTCACCTCAATCTTATGAAGGCCAGAAAACTCACCTATTCCATGGTCAATATGCACCACAAAATCCCCCACCTCTAAAGACATTAATTCTTTAATTGTGAGCGCTTCCTTGCTTTTTCTAAAGCCATCTTTAAGGCGGAACCTGTGATATCTATCAAATAACTGATGATCTGTGTAGACGAGAACTTTTAAATCTTTATCTACAAATCCAACACTGAGTTCCATGGGGATAGGCGTGTACGGGACGTCTGGACTTTTCTCACCATTTTTATCCTGCCTATCTGTAAAAATATCATGAAGTCGCTCCAGTTGAGTAGCTTGTCCAGACACGATTACATTCACATATCCATTTCTATTGTTTGCAATGAGGTTTGTTGCGATCATGTCAAAATGCTTGTTAAATGCAGGCTGCTCAGTCATTCCATAGGAAACTGTCAACCTGTCGGGAAAAGTTTTCCCTCCACCGAATTCAACAACAGAAAAATCTTCGATTAAACCTTTAAAAACCTCTGGATCTAGATAAAGCTCTGATGGGAGAGCTCTCTTCGTCTCACCTTCAAGCCGTTCGAAATGAGCAGTTGCCTTTTCTAATTCTTTCTGCAGACCAAGCTCGCAACTCTTCACATCAGTCATCCAAATCACAGAATCCTCAGGGATAAAACTAAAGAAGGCTTCCCTGCTTTCATGTAGCGTTTTGTTGCCCACATTGGGGACGATAGTAGCCCTTGTAAGCTTGCTTACACTAAGCTGGGAAACAGGATTGAACTTGCGAATGCTTTCTACCTCCTCTCCGAAGAACTCTATTCTATAGGGGTGATCGAAAGAATAGCTAAAGACATCAACAATCCCCCCCCTCATTGCATATTGACCAGGCTCATAAACAAAATCCACTTTTTCAAATCCATATTCTAAGAATACCTCATCTAGGAAGTCAAGTGTAAAAGAGTTGCCAACATGAATAGAAAATGTTTGTGCACTCAGCTCCTTTTTGGTAATCACCATTTCGCTTAAAGCGCCGGGGTAGCTAACGATGATACACCCTTCGCCACCTCGATTTATTTCATTTAGCACTTCGGCTCTCTGTGCGATATTGGCATTCTCAGTTATTTCTTCCTGATATGGTACCCTTGCTGAACGGGGAAATAGAAAAACAGGTCGTGGATTTTCGACTAAGATTTGCTCTAAGTCGTTCATGAAGTACGCGGCCTGTTCCTTATCGTCAAACACGAATAAATGAGGTCTCTTTTTTACGTCTTCTTTCAGCTCTGTTTCCAATACTCCAGCGGCAATCAATGCAAGACCCGAGCCCACGACTCCGTTTAATTCAATCTTGTTAGATTTTTCTTTTAGTGCACGAAGTAATGTCTCAGTACGATTATCGCAGCGGTAAAAATTTAGAAGGTCGTCCGTTCTCATCAAGCATTTTAAGAACGATAAAGATAAGCTTACTTTTCTGCTAGTTGAAACTTCAAAAATGCTTCAACTAAGTTTTTCGCTCCAACATAATATGGCACCCGTTGATGCAAATCTGTCGGAGTTTTTTCTAAGATTCTTCCATGATCATGAACGGCAAGACCCCCAGCTTGTTCAGCAATAAATGCGAGAGGAGAACACTCGTAAAGCAACCTTAACTTTCCATCTGATTTATCTTTGAGAGAAGGATAGAGGTAGATTCCACCGTGAATAAGATTTCTGTGAAAATCAGAAACCAAAGAGCCAATGTAACGGGCTCTGAAATCAGCTTCCGTATTCTCTCTACACGATTCAATAAATAATTTAGTTGGGGTTGAGCATGTATTCAGAAGCGCATCGTTTACAGAATAAATCTTGCCAATTTCTGGAAATTTCATGCCTGGATGAGATAGAAAAAATTCACCAACTGCAGGGTCAAGTGTAAAGCCGTTAACCCCTGAGCCAGTTGTGTAAACTAACATAGTGGACGAACCGTATAAAACATACCCCGAAGCAACTTGTTCAGTTCCAGCTTGAAGAAAATCTTGCTTGGTTAAGGGTTGTCCCATTGGTGTTTTTCGGCGTTGGATGCTGAAAATTGTACCAATACTTACGTTTACGTCAACGTTAGAACTTCCGTCAAGAGGATCTATAAGCACGATATATTTACCAGCTTTTCCATGGTCACCACACAAAATGGGTTCTTCTTGTTCCTCGGAACCAATGCCCGCAACAGATCTACCAGCACTGAGAATCCTCATAAAAGTCACATCTGCAAAAACATCTAATTTTTGCTGAGTTTCATCTTGAATGTTGGTGGATCCCGCCTCTCCTAAAATGCCTGCTAATCCTGCGCGGTTTACTTGGTGATTTACAATTTTAGATGCAACTCCGATATCTGTCAGCAGTCTCGTAAGTTGGCCTGAGACAAACGGGAACTCCGCTTGACCATCCATAATAAACTCCCCAAAAGTTGTTGCCTTGCTCATTTCAAGTGCTTTTTTTCGAGTCAAATAACTAAATAAATCTGGTGTAAAGTTACGCCAGCTAAGACGATGTAGGTATCAGTGCGATGGCGAGTATATGAAATTCTTTGGGACTGAGTTGTTCAGCTCTCTTTTTTAAGAACTCTTTAGGAATCATTTCTTCAGCAAATCCTGCACTGGATAGTGCATTTCTAAGTGTTTTACGCCTTTGGTTAAAAGCACCTTTTACAACTCTTTTTAAGTGTAGAAAGGAACATCCCGGGTCTATCATATCGTTTCTTAGTAGTCGGATAACTCCACTTTTTACTCTCGGTGGTGGATCAAAGGCGTCCTCGTCAACTGTGAAAAGGTATTCTATATCGTAATAAGTTTGAAGTAAGACACTTAAAATCCCATAGGTACGAGAGCCAGGACCTTCAGCTATTCTCTGGGCCACTTCTTTTTGAAACATCCCAACAAGTTCGGGAACTCTTTCTCGCCAATCTATTACTTGGAATAGAATCTGAGAAGAGATGTTGTACGGGAAGTTTCCGGCTACAATAAAAGGCTTGTTGTTAGGGAACGCCATGTCGGGGTTCCATGAAAGTAGATCCACCCCATGAACTCTCTCCGAAGGCAACAACTCCTCTGTAACTAAAAAATCTGCGCTTTCAGTGTCTAATTCAACAACGTGTAGATCTAAATCCCCCCTTTCAAGAAGCGGCAACGTTAGTGCCCCTGTGCCTGGCCCAACTTCTAACACAGTATTACATCCGTTGTGGCATGTAATAGATTGCGCAATTCTATCGGCTATCCCCGGACCTATTAGAAAGTGTTGGCCTAAGTGTTTTTTTGGTTTAACCATTTTTCTCCAATGTACACTTCCCTTCGAAAAGCACGGGAAGAATGGTCCTAAACGCTGCGGCTTTACTCCCCCACTTTTTATAGAAATCTGCTTGAAGAGCCGGCGCACAATCGGAATTGTAATCATTGAATGCCTCAGTAGAGTAGGCTAAATACTGCACAGCGTAAGTCTCTCCTCCTTGCTCATCACCTTGTACCCTACATAATTTATAGTCGCGAAAATGACCTGTCATCATCACGGCGGGGATGTGATCGTTAATCATGTATTCGAGCCATTCTTTTGCGCACTCTTGATTAACAGAAACGGTAATGTTATATAAGATCATTGCTCAATAATTTCACCTTCATTCATCTCTCTAAACCTCTTTCGAGCTTGAATAACATGTAAAGAACCAGAATACTCAAAGACAATTCTCTCATACAACTCCTCCGCTTTTACAGAATCATTTAACTCATAGTCATAGATCTCGGCAAGTTTAAATAAAGCATCATCCCCAGTTATATCATCGAAATGTAGTTCTGCAACTTCAGAATAAAACTCTAACGCGGATTCAATATCGCCATCTAAAAGAGCCAAATCACCCTTAACAATTAAGATTTCATCTTCGAGGGCATGTCCAGGCCAATTTGTTAGAAGTGTGTCTAAAGTTAAAACTGCTGCACGATTTTTTTTCTGCATAACAAGTAAGTCAGCGCGAGCATACATTTCCATAGGTTCGAAAATTGTATCTAAATTGAAGTTATCTGTAATTAATAAACTCAGGTCTATCGCATCATTTGAGATCAGTTTAGAAGTTGACGCTTTTAAAGCGTCTAGTTGGGTTTGGGCCCAAGCAAAATCCCCAGTAAAATAACTTATACGTGCATTTCTGTACTTCGCTTCATGGCCAATAGGATCATCCTTAAAATCAAGTATAACTTGAGAAAACAAGAGCGACGCATCCCAAACCAAATTTTCAAAAACATAGATATCTCCGAGTTCTAATTTGCAAACGGCTGCGATTCGCTCATTTAACCCAGGAATTGCTAAGGCTTCTTCCATCACCTTGATTGCTTCATCTCCTCGGTCGAGAAAAAATGCCAGTATGTGTGATTGATCTTTTAATAAAATCGCTGTTTCCGCCATTACTCCGAGCTCTATAATGCTAGCGGAATAATCCTCTTCAAGCAATTTGAGCATCTCAATATCAATAGGAATTTGAGTTGTTAAATCATGGAATCTAATTTGCAGAAGTTCGTTTCTTGCGATATAGAAATAGGGTGTGTCTGCGCCTTTTGAAGCTACATATTTAAAGCATTCCACAGCGGTTGGCAAATCTTTATTTGCTGCGGCTGTGTTTCCTAATTCCATCAGAGCCACGCCAATTCCTTCAAGTCGCAAATCAATGGCTCTTGCATGTATGAAAGCAGAGGAAAAATCTTTTATTTGTGTAAAATGCCAAACAAGCATCTCGGGATAAATAGTATCCTCAGGATATTTTGCAGCAGCTCGCAAAAGAGCAATTCTAACAAGTTCACCATTCTCGGGCTCACTTTGCAACCTCAGATTCCGGTTTAAACTATTTTGAACTGTAGGTAGATAATTTGGTTTTGTATGTAGGAGTTCTAAAAAACTCTCTACCATTCCCTGGAAATCGCGCCTCATACCTTGTAGGTTGGCGAATTCATAATGAAAATCAGTGGTTCCCAGGCCTTGAGCTTTCTGATATGTTGCGTATGCCAAATCTAATTCGTCTAATTTAATGAAAGCATTTGCTAACCTCACAGCTTGACTCCTACCTGGCTGAAGAAGATCTAAGGCTTTGTCAAAAGCGGCTCGCGCATCCTCTTCCATTTCAAAGTTTAAATACAAAGAGCCTAAATCGACATATACGTTTGCTTTACTGTTTTTATGAGTTCTTCTGATTTTTGTCTTTACGAGACTTTCAGCGGCTTCGAAATCCTCCATGGCTAAGAGAGATTTGTAGTACATCTGATAAACAGCGTTTGTCTTGTTTTTTTTATATATTTCAACAAGATAAAGTTTTGCTTGCTCATAGCTCCCTTCGTTATAATAGAATTCAGCGAGCTCTAGATCTGTTTGGGCTTGAGCCACATGATTCACCCATAACCCAAGAGCAAAAAAGGTAATTGTATAAATAACAGCTCTCATATCTCTTCTGTAACTTTAGCGATTCCTCTAGCCCACTGACCTCTTTTCACCTCTAACAAGCTATCGATGGCTTCCCGTGAAGAGAAATCTGTTTCAAGCCCCAATCGAGCAAGTCTTAGAGTCTCCATAACAACACCCTCGAGTTTTACAACCGCATTAAGCTCAATCTCAACATTTTTTTTAATGTAAACTTCATCAATAGAATCCCCCAAAGCATCAAGATCGGCACCGGTTTCGATAACATCGACTAATCCAGACACCTGTGTTTTACATCGTTCGATTTCTTGAAAAATCCCAGCAAATCTACTTGGCGAGTCTTTCAGATAACGATTTCCTTTTGAGAGCTCCTCAATAATCAGAGCGTCGGATCTAACAAACACAACATTGCTATCAGATCCTAGCCAAACCAAGTCCTTTTTCATCTCTAGCAACCGATCTCTCACTGAATTGATTGAATCAAGAGGGGCTTCTTTCACCAGTTCTTCCAAGTCCTCTAATTTATTGAATGCAGCATGTAATGAATGCTTTGTTTTTTGATCAGTACATCCAGATAGAAAACACATCAAGCCGCCGAACAACAACAATAATTGGAGGATTACTTTCATTTGCTAGAGTTTAAATTCTATCGAACCCGATGAATGGAACGAGCGCCTTAGGCATCTTGATACCATCGGCATCCTGATGATTTTCAAGAAGGGCTGCGACAATTCTTGGAAGAGCGAGTGCAGAACCGTTTAATGTATGGACCAGTTGGTTTTTACCATCTGAGTCTTTAAATCTGCATTTAAGCCTATTTGCTTGGAAGGTCTCAAAATTAGAAACGGAGCTCACCTCTAGCCATCTTTCTTGTGCAGCACTCCAAACCTCAAAGTCGTAAGTCATAGCTGCTGTAAACCCCATGTCCCCAGCGCAAAGCCTCAATATTCTATATGGGAGTTCCAAAGCTTCGAGTAATCCCTTCACGTGATTTACCATAGAATCGAGGGTTTCAGCAGATTTGTCGGGATGTTGGATTTGGACTATTTCCACCTTATCAAACTGATGAAGGCGGTTAAGCCCTCTTACGTGCTTTCCGTAACTACCAGCTTCACGGCGAAAGCATGGCGTGTATCCGCAAAGTTTAATAGGCAGGTCAGAAGCGTTTTGTAAAGTATCTCGAAAGATATTCGTGAGGGGCACTTCAGCTGTTGGAATCATGTATAAATCATCCTCTGGCATGTGGTACATCTGACCTTCTTTATCCGGCAGCTGTCCAGTGCCAAATCCACTTTCAGCATTTATCATGAGTGGCGGGATGTACTCTGTATAACCCGCTTCATCAGCTTTGTCTAAGAAAAAGCTGATTAATCCACGCTGTAATTTTGCCCCCTTGCCTTTGTAAAAAGGAAATCCAGCCCCGGTTACTTTTGCACCTAAATCAAAATCGATTAAATCCTTTTCTTTTGCGATCTCCCAATGAGGTTTATTATATCTCCCTAAATCTGGGAGATTTCCCCAACTGTATACCAATTCGTTATCTTCATCAGATGTGCCTGCAACAACAAGATCACACGGAGTGTTAGGTAGGTTAGAAAGTATATCGTGAACCTCTTTCTCCAGCACGGACATTTTTTCTTTAAGTTCGACCGAAACCATCTTAAGACCAGAAGTCTTTTGTTTAACAGCTTCAGCTTCTTCACGCTTACCTTCTTTCATCAACTCTCCGATTTTACGGCTGAGGATATTGCTTTGAGCTAAGGTGTCATCTAATTCTTTTTGAATTCCTCTACGATCTATATCGAGAGAGAGGATACGGTCAACACTTTCAGTAGCATCGATGCCACGTTTTGCTAGACAAGTAATAACGCTGTCGCGTCTTTCACGTAAGTTGGTAAGAGTAAGCATTTATAAAGTCTAATTTCGGACAAATATGCCGGAATAGGGGTTAAAATTTGAATAAAAAAACTCCCGCCCCGAAAAGGGGACGGGAGTCCTTAAAGAGTTTATTAAGGAATAAATTCCTACTACGCTTCTTCTCCCGCAGGAACTACGGACACGAAGGAGCGATTGTTACGTTTCTTGCGGAACTCTACGATTCCGTTAGTTAGGGCGTATAAGGTATGATCCTTACCGATTCCCACATTGGTACCTGGGTGGTGAGCTGTTCCGCGTTGGCGAACAAGAATGTTGCCTGCGATACAAAATTGACCACCGAAGATTTTTACGCCAAGTCGTTTCGACTGTGACTCACGTCCGTTCTTCGAACTACCTACACCTTTTTTATGTGCCATGAGATATGAGTTTTTCGGCTAGTGGCCGATTACGCTTCTTTTTTAACTTTAGTTTCCGCTGCTTCTTTTTTAGGAGCGGCTTTCTTTGCTGCTGCCTTCTTTGCTGCTGCTTTCTTGATATCCGTTATACGAATCTCAGTTAGGTAAGGACGGAAACCGTTAAGCTTCTGATATCCTTTACGACGTTTTTTCTTAAAGACAAGAACTTTGTCTCCTTTTAAATGCCTCTCTACGGTGGCATGAACGGCTAAGCCGTTTATAGCTGGGGCGCCAACTGTTACGTCTCCTGCCTTGTCTGTAAGGAGAACGCGATCGAACTTAATCTTCGCTCCTTCCTTAGCATCTAGGCGGTTTACGAAAACCTGTTGGTCTTTCTGTAACTTATACTGGTGCCCTGCTATCTCTACGATTGCATACATGGAAATTTAATTTACCCTTCAGAATTAGATATAAAGGGGGCGCAAAGATACGGCTTTCACTAGAAATCCCCAACTTTTTTCTTACTCACTCCATTGACGAGTGCTACACCTAATAATATTACTATTCCACCCACAAGATGGACGATGGTTAAATTCTCCCCATCCATCCATCCCCACATTGCCGCAAATAAAGGGATAACGTATGTTACTGAACTAGCCATTAAAGCATTTGTCCATTTTATTAGAGTGTTAAATAGAATCAAAGCACCAGCTGTTCCTATGGCTGCGAGAACTACGATAGCGATCATTCCACTTCCTCCGTGAGGATTTTCTGTAAGTGCGGAATATGCATTAGAGTAAAAGAGCACAATTACAGCGGGTGGCAGTACCATAAATAATGCAATCGAAGCAATTGCTGTAGAAGGAACTCCGTCAAGTTTATTTTTCAGGATATTGACGCTAATGCCATAAAATAGTGTTGCCAAAACGACCCTTCCGCATGCCCACCATTCAATATCTCCAGTTACAGTAGTTACCCCCAAGTCTCCGGCGGCAAGTAACAATGCCCCAATAAGCCCTATGGTTAGCCCGGAAAATTGAACTTTAGAAACAACAGTTTTAAAAACAAATGCGGCCACAATCATTGTAAATAAAGGTGTAAGTGTATTTAGCATTCCTACGATTGCTGATGGTATAGAACTTACAGCTGAGGTAAATAGATATGCTGGGAATAAATTACCCAATGTTCCAATGGCTAAAAGAGGCAGTATTTGAGATCTTTTTATCGATTTCAAATATTTTATAGTAATAGGCAAGAGCACTATTCCAGCGATAGCTATTCTCAAAGCAGCGACTTCTATAGGTGTGTAAACGATCTCCCCGGAAGAGTCGAAAATAGCAATCTTCATTAAAATAAATGAGCTGCCCCAAACAAATGCTAAGAGAAGTAACGCACCCCAGATTACTATTTTTGATTTATTATTTTGCACAGTTTGGCAAATGTAAGTCAACCTTGTATCCACTATTCACCCCTACATTTGTATCATGAATAATATTTCAACATTACTTGCAACTGCCCTAGTAATTGCCGTTTTTATAATAACAGGCTGCGAGAGAAATATTGAAGTTTATGATTTGGTAGTTACCGAAGTTAATGATGTAGGGGAATTGCGTAAAACAACGGCAAAGCTTGAAATTAAAGGAATGATGTGTGAGGTAGGTTGCGTTGCAAAAGTGAAGAAAGAGCTCTTAGAACAGAAAGGGGTGTCGAATGTTACAGTACATTTTGAAAGCGACAGAGAGATTGATTTTGCAACCATAGAGTATGACCCTAAAATCGAGACGGTTGAATCTCTAGCTTCTGTTGTTACAAATATAGCTGATGGTAAGCTTTATGGTGTACCCTTTGCATTGGTGACCAATTACGCGCCGAGTACCTCAAATTGAAACGCATCGCGAATATAGCATTTGTACTGGTTTATTTAGTTGTACTTGCTGGTTCTATTGTTAGAATGACTGGTTCAGGTATGGGTTGTCCAGACTGGCCTAAATGTTTTGGCTTACTGATACCTCCTACGTCTGAAGATCAAATAAAATGGAGTGTTGGAGTTGAGTATTCTGAGGGGACAATGGTTATTGAGCGTGACACACTTTGGGTATCAACTGATGATCATTTGTCATATGGAGAGAAATTTGAGAGTACCAATTGGGAGCCATATGCCAAGCATAGTTATGCCAAGTTTAACGTTGCCCATACTTGGATAGAATACTTTAATCGCCTTATAGGCGCTCTCTCGGGGATACCTATCATTATTTTATTTATTCTTGCGATAAGGTCCCGAAGAAGAATTCCGATCATTCTCTCGTCAGCAACTGTAGCATCAGTGCTATTTGTTTCTTGGCTTGGAAAACTTGTTGTAGAAGGTAATTTAATACCGTTCTCAATCACCATACACATGGTAAGTGCTTTGGCAATACTGGTTTTACTTGTTGGGTTAATCCAACACCTTGAAGGCACAAAAACATCCATTAGAAAAGCCACCAGAAACTGGATTTTCGTCTCACTGCTGATTGCGTTTATGCAATTGGTTTTCGGGACTCAAATCCGTGAGGCCGTTGACCTTGCTCTTATGTTGGATGTCTCCAGAGCTAACTTGATTGATTCCCTCCCCGAGTGGTGGGTTTTGCACCGTTCAGCTGTTTGGCCAATCATTGCAGTTCATTTGATGTGGGCTATTCCTATGTTGAAGAATGAGAACTTTAGAAATTACGCTCAAATCACGATCGCTATTCTTTTAGGCCAAACCATAACAGGGCTGCTGTTCACACAAATGGGCTTTCCTGCATTCGCACAGCCCATTCATATTATCTTAGGGTTCGGCTTAATCCTAATAGACTTCAGAACTTTAATAGCTTCGAAGGTCTAAAAAGTTGTTGTGATTTTTGAGTCTTAGCTGCCACACATTTCGCAGTCATCACCGTTTTCAATGCTGCACATTTCAATTGCTTCTTCTTGCGTAAACTCAGGTACTGTAGGCGAATCTTTTGTCTTATATTTCTTGTCTACCGTAAACTTAATTGCATCCGCTGCGGCTTTAGTTCTTAGATAGTACATACCTGTCTTAAGCCCACTTTTCCAAGCGTGAAAGTGCATAGATGTAAGCTTAGAATTTGTCACATTCCCCATAAAAATATTAAGAGATTGTGATTGGCATATGTAAGCACCACGATCTGCAGCCATATCAAGAATTGAACGCTGAGATATCTCCCAGGCGGTTCTGTAAAGCAACTTGATATTGTCAGGAATCTCATCAATGTTTTGGACTGATCCATTGGCTGCAATCAAACGATTTTTCATATCATCATCCCAAAGGTCAAGCTTGACTAAGTCTCTGAGTAGATGCTTGTTTACAACGATAAACTCACCTGACAATACACGTCTAGTATAAATGTTAGAAGTGTAAGGCTCGAAACATTCGTTATTTCCTAAGATCTGAGCAGTAGAAGCTGTAGGCATAGGAGCGATTAACAAAGAGTTCCGCATTCCATGTTCCTTGATTTCCTCTTTAAGCACATCCCACTCCCAACGTTTTGACGGAGTTACATCCCACATGTCGTATTGAAGAATTCCTTTTGAAGCAGGGGAGCCTTCAAACGTCTCATAAGCACCATCAGCTTTAGCGAGGTCTTTAGATGCGGTACAAGAAGCATAGTAAAGCGTTTCAAAAACCTCTTTGTTAAGCTTCCGAGCTTCATCAGAATCAAAAGCATGTCGCATTAAAATAAAAACGTCAGCCAATCCTTGAATACCAATTCCAATTGGGCGGTGACGCATATTTGAATTACGCGCTTCAATTACTGGATAGTAATTTCTGTCAATAATGCGGTTGAGATTCTTAGTCGTTTGATATGTTATCTCAAATAATTTTTCGTGGTCAAATGTCCCATCAGACTTGACAAACTTAGGAAGGGCAATAGAAGCAAGATTGCATACAGCAACTTCATCTGGAGCGGTGTACTCGATAATCTCAGTACAGAGATTTGATGAACGAATTGTCCCTAGGTTTTTCTGATTAGACTTCGAGTTAGCCGCATCTTTGTATAACATGTAAGGCGTTCCGGTCTCAACTTGGCTCTCCAGAATTTTAAACCAAAGGTCTTGGGCTTTAATCGTCTTTCTTCCCTTTCCTTCTTTCTCGTACTTAGTATACAGAGCATCGAACTCAGCGCTATGAGACTCAGGCAAGCCCGGGCACTCATTGGGACACATCAAAGTCCAATCCCCATTCTCTTCAACTCTCTTCATAAATAAATCTGGTATCCAAAGAGCGTAAAAGAGATCTCTCGCCCTCTGCTCTTCTTTTCCGTGATTCTTTCTCATTTCTAGGAAGTCAAAGACATCAGAATGCCAGGGTTCTAGGTACATCGCAAAAGAACCCTTTCTACGACCTCCACCTTGGTCAACATATCTAGCAGTATCGTTAAACACTCTCAACATAGGAACGATTCCGTTCGAGGTGCCATTTGTCCCTTTGATGTATGATCCCTTCGCTCGGATATTATGCATAGCTAAACCGATGCCTCCAGCACTTTGAGAAATCTTAGCACATTGCTTTAGTGTGTCGTAGATGCCAGATATGCTATCCTCCTTCATCGTTAAAAGGAAGCAACTTGACATCTGTGGCTTAGGTGTGCCCGAGTTAAATAAAGTAGGTGTCGCGTGCGTAAACCAACCTTCACTAAGCATGTGATATGTACTCACAACAGATTCGAGGTCATCTTTATGTATTCCTACACTCACCCTCATAAGCATCTGCTGCGGTCTTTCACAAATAGCTCCATTCATCTTTAACAAGTATGAACGCTCTAATGTTTTAAATCCGAAAAAATCGTAGCTAAAATCCCTATCGTAAATGATCTGTGAATCTAAGTATTCTGCATTTTCTTTGATGATTTCATGTACGTCTTCAGCGATTAAACTTGCAGGATCACCAGTTACAGGATCTACGTAGTTATAGAGATCATCTATCGTTTCAGCGAAAGATTTTTTAGTCGCTTTGTGTAAGTTGCTTACTGCGATACGACTAGCAAGACTGGCGTAATCGGGGTGAGTTACAGCGCTCGTTGCTGCTACTTCTGCGGCGAGGTTATCAAGTTCAGTTGTCGTAACACCATCGTAGACGCCCTCGATAACACGCATAGCAATACGTTGGGGATCAACAGATTCGTGTAGGCTATAACAAAGTTTTTTAATTCTGGCTGTAATCTTGTCAAATTGAACAAGTTCACGTCTTCCGTCACGTTTAACTACGTACATGGCAAATATCTTGAGGTGGGTTCAGGTAGGATAATGAGGTGGTGTTTTTTTAGAAGTCAGCTTCCATATTAAAGTTTTTACTTTCTTCAGATCCGTGGTTCATGACCCCAGATTTTTGATATTCTCCAACTCTTTTCTCAAAGAAATTTGTTTTTCCTTGAAGTGAAATCATATCCATAAAGTCAAATGGGTTTGTGGCGTTATAAATCTTTTCGTTTCCGAGTTCCACAAGTAGTCTGTCTGCAACAAACTCGATGTATTGCTGCATAAGATCGGCATTCATGCCAATGAGCCTAACGGGAAGTGCTTCAGTAACGAACTCCTTCTCCATATCAACAGCTTCAACAATAATTTTCTCTACGATTTTCTTAGGGAGTTTATTCACAAGATGATGGTTGTACAATAGACAAGCAAAGTCACAGTGCATTCCTTCGTCTCGAGATATTAACTCGTTTGAGAATGTAAGTCCAGGCATAAGCCCTCTCTTTTTAAGCCAAAAAATTGAACAAAAACTTCCGCTAAAGAAAATGCCTTCAACAGCAGCAAATGCAATTAAGCGCTCGGCAAAACTTCCCTTATCTATCCATCGCATCGCCCATTCAGCTTTTGCCTTCACAAACGGGAGAGTTTCAATGGCGTTAAATAAACGATCCTTTTCTTTCGTGTCTTGTATGTAAGTATCTATGAGTAAAGAATAAGTCTCGGAGTGTATGTTTTCCATCATAATCTGGAATCCATAGAAAAACTTAGCTTCTGTATATTGAACCTCTTGAACGAAATTCTCAGCGATGTTCTCATTTACAATGCCATCAGAAGCAGCAAAG
Source organism: Flavobacteriales bacterium UBA974 (assembly GCA_002292405.1). Lineage (GTDB taxonomy): Bacteria > Bacteroidota > Bacteroidia > Flavobacteriales_D > Sanyastnellaceae > UBA974. The sequence goes on along the minus strand of DBBW01000022.1, from coordinate 17,047 downwards.
AATGCAAGAACATTTTTGATGAAAAACCTCTCATCATCGTTAAGCTTATCGGACCAATCAGTAAGATCAGAAGAAAGATCGATTTCCTCAGCTGTCCAAATACTAGCCTCTTGCTTTTTATACTCAGCCCAAATATCGTCGTGTTGAATTGGGAACAAAACAAAGCGCTTGGGGTTTTCAATTAATATAGGTTCTTCAATCGCTGTGTTTTCGGGCAGTACCTCCTCAATTGATGTTTGTTCGTCTAAAGCGACTTTTTTTGTCTCGGTCTCGAGATCGTTTATTTTAGAGGTAGATGCATCCATGTCTTTTGTATAATCGTGTTTTTAACCAACGTCTCAAAGAAACAATCTAGACCCCTATTTATGCAAGGTCATTTCAGCCTCTTTACCATCTAGTTTTTAACACTTGTGTTAATAACGAAGTGTGTTACCTTTATTTACTGTACCTAGAGCGGTTATAAATGGTGATGATTTCTGAGTTTGGGATAAAAAGGACAGAATTAGGGCATGAATTTATCAGTTCAAAAAGCAATCGTAAAATGAACTTATTTAAGGAACGCTGAATGCGTACTTTTGCATAATGCTTAAAGGCCTTTTAAAAATATTTCTAGGAGATAAATCATCCAGCGACCTGAAAGAAATTCAGCCAGTTGTTGATGCTATTTTGTTGGCTGAAAAGTCCTTCATCAACCTCAGCGCCGATGAACTCAGAGCTAAATCTATCGATCTAAGAACAAGAATTAATGATCACATTTCTGATTTGCAAGGAGAGATTGATGAATTAAAAATAAAAGCAGAGACCATGCCCGAGTCAGATCTCGACTCTAAAGAAGCTGTTTTCGAAAGGATAGATAAGCTAGAGTTGAAGATTAATGAGGAACTCGAAGTTGTACTTGCGGAAATTTTACCCGAAGCTTTCGCGCTCGTAAAAGAGACTGCTAAGAGATTCACATCGGAAGGTGAAATTGAGGTTACGGCATTGCAGTACGATAAGGATATAGCTGCAACCCGAGATATGGTTAGGGTAGAGGGTGAGAAAGCTTTTTGGTCTAATACATGGAAAGCAGCTGGGTCAGATGTAACCTGGGAAATGGTTCACTATGACGTTCAACTTGTAGGGGGAGTGTCCCTTCACAGGGGTAGCGTTGCTGAAATGCACACGGGTGAGGGAAAAACCCTCGTTGCAACTTTACCGGTGTTCTTAAACGCCCTCACGGGTCGGGGAGTTCATCTTGTGACCGTGAACGACTACCTAGCTAAGCGTGACTCAGAGTGGATGGGTCCATTGTACGAATTTCATGGCCTGACAGTTGATTGCATAGATAAGCATCAGCCTAACAGTGAGTCTCGAAGAGAGGCGTATAAGTGTGATATCACGTTTGGTACGAACAATGAATTCGGATTCGATTATCTGCGTGATAATATGGCGAAGAATCCGAACATGTTGGTCCAAAGGCGTCATCATTACGCAATTGTTGACGAGGTGGATTCTGTGCTTATAGACGAGGCAAGAACTCCACTTATTATCAGCGGACCAACACCGAAAGGAGATGAACAGGAGTTTGAATCTCTAAAACCAATGGTTGTTAAGCTGATTCAAGTTCAGCAAAAAGCGGTACAAGGATTTCTCACAGAGGCGAAGAAGCTTCTCACCGATGGACTCTCAAAAGAGGATAATGAAGCTGCTGGACTTGCTCTTTACCGAGCTTTTCGAGGACTCCCCAAGTCGAAACCAATCATTAAATTTCTAAGTAATGAAGGGATGCGCCAGCGCCTATTAAAAGTGGAGTCGTTTTACCTGGCCGACAATCAGCGCGAGATGCACAAGGCTGATGAAGAGTTATTCTTCGTTATTGATGAGAAGCAAAACCAAATTGAACTTTCTGAGAAAGGCATTATTTATCTTACACAGGGGATGGATGATGACGCATTTTTCACAATGCCGGACATTGCAACGGAGCTTGTGGCAGTAGACAATTCAGATGCGAACGATGAAGAAAAATTATCGAGAAAGCAGGAGGTGATGCAAGATTTCGGAGTCAAATCCGCGAGAATTCATTCGATGAATCAACTTCTTAAAGCATACACTTTATTCGAGAAGGATATCGAGTACGTTATTATGGAAAATAAGGTGAAAATTGTCGATGAGCAGACCGGTCGTATTATGGACGGAAGACGCTATTCAGATGGTTTACACCAAGCGATTGAAGCGAAAGAGAATGTAAAGATTGAGGCCGCGACTCAAACATATGCGACAGTTACGCTACAGAACTTCTTTAGGATGTACCACAAGCTTGCTGGTATGACTGGAACTGCGGAGACAGAAGCAGGTGAGTTTTGGGATATCTATAAATTAGACGTTAAGGTAATTCCTACAAACAAGCCTATTGCTCGTGACGATAGAGAGGATTTGGTTTACAAAACGAAGCGTGAGAAATACAATGCAGCGATTGAGCAAATAGCTGCATTAAGCAAGGCAGGCAGACCCGTTCTGGTAGGAACAACGACTGTGGAAGTATCGGAATTGCTTTCTAGAATGTTAGATAGACAAGGTTTAGATCACCAGGTTCTAAACGCTAAGAGACACCAACAAGAGGCGGAGGTTGTGACCAGAGCTGGTCAGGCGGGAACGGTTACGATCGCGACAAATATGGCGGGACGTGGTACCGATATCAAATTAACGAAAGAAGTGAAAGAGGCTGGAGGTCTTGCGATTATCGGAACCGAGAGGCATGATTCGCGAAGAGTTGATAGACAGCTGAGAGGTCGTGCAGGTCGTCAAGGAGATCCAGGATCGTCACAATTTTATGCATCTTTAGAAGATGATTTGATGCGTCTGTTTGGCTCTGACCGAGTGGCGAAGATGATGGACAGGATGGGGCACAAAGATGGAGAAGTCATTCAGCACAAGATGATTTCTAAGTCCATAGAACGAGCCCAAACAAAAGTCGAGGAAAATAATTTTGGGATTAGAAAGAGACTACTTGAGTACGATGATGTCATGAACGCACAGCGTGAAGTGATTTATAAGCTCCGTAGAAATGCGCTCTATGGCGATAGAATTAGGACGGATATTGCCAATATGTTCTTCGAACTTGTTGAGGCAAATGTTGATGCTACGCACGAGTCTAAAGATTACGATAATTTCCGTCTTGCGATGCTTTCTAACTTAGGGATTGAAGCTCCCGTTTCAGAAAACGATTTTCTTTCGGTAGATACCGACGACTTGGTTTACCAATGTTACTCTAAATCGGAGCAACATTACAGATCTAAAATAGAAGATTTATCTCGAAGAGCTCATCCAGTAATTCAGCGTGTTTACGACGATGAGTCGAATGATTTCAAAAGCATACTTGTCCCATTTTCTGACGGACTGAAGACGATTCAGGTGAGTGCTGATATTGACGAAAGTGTTGCAACCGAGGGGGTAAGCGTCATGAAGGCTCTAGAGCAGCAAGTGGTCCTTGCTGTGATTGACTTGCATTGGAAGGAGCACCTTAGATCTATGGATGATTTAAGGAACAATGTTCAGCACGCAAGACACGAGCAAAAGGATCCGCTTCTCATCTACAAATTCGAGTCGTACGAGCTATTTAAGCAAATGGTTCAAAAGGTAAATGCTGAAGTTGCTTCATTCTTAATGAAGTGTACAATTCCTATCAATGCAGGAGAACAACCATTGCGCCAGGGGAAGAAAATAGATGTTGCTCCATTAGGTAAAACATCCAAGGCGGGCGTAGATAATATCGCCCAACAGAATGCTGCAAGAGCAGCCGCCGGCGGTGGAGCAATTTCTCCAACTCAACCTGGCCAACCTCATCCTACATCTCGACCCAAACCAGTTGACCCGATTCGCACAGAGAAGAAAGTGCAACCTAACTCACCTTGCCCATGCGGTTCTGGCAAGAAGTTTAAAAAGTGTCACGGTAAGTAACGCCTTTTATTTCTTGAGTTCAGTTTTTTATGGAGAAGATAGGATAGCTTCGTGCTTAATATCCCGAATCCAGCTCCCGCTAGGACATCGGAGAACCAGTGTTTGTCATTATATACCCTAAGATAACCTGTAGTAGCGGCGGCTGTGTATCCTAGAATCCCATATAGAATAGACTCGTTTTTATACTCTTGATACAATATTTCAGCACACATAAAAGCTGTTGCAGTATGTCCAGAAGGGAAGGAGGTGAAGTCGGATCCGTCGGGTCTTTCTTTCCCCGTAAGTAGCTTAATGCTAGCGACTGAAACACCTGTAATCACAATCGAATAGCCAGTAATTTTAGAGAGTTCTCGTAGATTGTGCACACCCTTTTTCCCAATGAGGTTTAATCCGTAAACGGCAACCAAAGGGCTGAATTCTAAATAATCGTCAAGATGAACTTGTCTCTCAACATACCTCAATTCATCTCTAAGACTTAAGTCGAGCGCATTGAGCCTTTCATTTTTTAACCCGATAAATCCATACGTAATAAAAGCTGAGGGTAAAATTAGCGGTCGGTACTGCGTTTTCTTTTCAAGGGGTGAACTCGTGTTTTGCGCTAAAATTGAACAGGTAAAAAGACAAAAAATAAGTGTAATAATTTTCATTTAAAAGTGTATTTTGATGAGCTGTCTTTTTTAACCATTGCTTCAAATTTACTGCAAGTTTCTGGAGTAAATTTACTGTCTGTAGTATGTACAAGCAGGTCGAACGATTCGAGTGGCGTTCCTGCATCCTTTAATTTCTTCATCAATGTACACCAAACCATCAACCTCTTTTCATCACTTCCATGCCCATCATAACCACCAAATCTCACAAGAAGAAACGGTGCGGTAAGGCGCATATGTAGTGCGTCAGGTCTTCCGACGGTATCGCTAATTACCGCCCCGATTCCTTTCTGTGACAATAATTTCCAAACGGTTTCTGCCTCTTCACCACCTTTAAACCAATCGTGATGACGAAATTCCACAGCCATCTTTATTTCTTTAGGCCAATTGTTTAAATACGTTGTCAATTTTTCACTGTGCTTAGGTGCATAATGAGGGGGAAGTTGAAGAAAAACAGGACCGAGTTTATCGCCCAAAGCGAGTATGCTTTTAATAAAATCATCAGTGGGCACCTCACAATTATTGAACCGCCTATAATGTGAAATTAGTGCTGGAAATTTTGGGCAGAAAACGAAATCAGCAGGCATTTCACTAGCCCATTCAGCCATTTTTTCAGGTGAGTATATCCTATAATGAGTCGCATTAAATTCAATATTACCAAAACGCTTTCCATAGTGTTTCGCCCAGGTTCTCATCGGATCTTTTATGGGGTACACACCACCTCTCCAAGATTTAATGCGCCAGGAAGTCCCCCCAGATCTTATCACAGTCTTATCGATTGGATCACTCCTCTCAGTCCATTCTATCTTCACTTCGGGAAGTTCCCAATGGTCTTTGTCAAGCTTCTCACATTCAAGGTTAATATCTATTTTGCCAAATTTCACCTTGCAAACCTAACGACTACAAGTTCAACACAACCGTTTATAAAATCATTCACAAAGGACTTTAAAATTTATTGTCATTGTATCAGTAAATTTTATAAATGTGAGAAAAACGATTAAATACTTAACCCAGGCTTTGATAGAAGGCTTTGTGCCACAGACATGTCTAAGTTGTGGGTTGCCTATAACGTATTACGGGCATGTAGCTGGGGCGTGTAGTTTATGTATTTTGAATTGGGGAGTATATGAACCGGGTGCAGTAAGTCGTATTTTATTTAAGGAAAGAATGAACTGTGTTTGGTCTGCGGTGGGATTTCGTTTAAGCGATGGCGGGTCGAGGGCAATGATTCATAAATGTAAATATGGGGGCGAGCCTTGGCGGGTTAAAAAACTCGGGAACTGGATAGCAAACCGTTGGGATCCGCCGCCAGAAGGTGTAGTTTTAGTGCCAGTACCTATTCACCCTAAAAGAAAACTCCAAAGAGGGTACAACCAGGCTGAAAGATTGGCGGCTGGGCTGGGAGAAGTTTGGGAAATTAAGGTTGATGGGGCGGGTCTTATCCAAACGAAGCATGGAGCCTCTTTGACGGGTTCAAATAGACAGGGTAGATCTCAAGCATCGAAACAGACTTTCGGTTTTAACCACAAGAAAAACAGAAGTAAGATGAGTCCCGTGATTCTCGTTGACGATGTTTTAACAACTGGAGCTACATTAAGAGAATGTCGTGAGATTCTAGAGTTAAAAGGCAGATTTGTGTTAGGTGCGGTAGTTCTCGCACTTGCTTAACTAAGTGCCATGCGTAACGTTAGGGAGTTATTATATTTGCTAAAAAGAAATGAAATTATTTGAGGACATATTCGTGCTAACACAGGCCTTTTTTGTCTCAATAATGATGATCTCTTGTGCTCAGGTTGGAACTCCTTCTGGAGGAGGTATGGACAAAGAGGCTCCAATTGTTTTAGAAATTTCTCCTCAACCTGGCGCAACCAATGTAATTGTAGATCAAGGAGGTGTTATTTCTGTGACATTCGATGAGTACGTGAATGTTAAATCATTAAATAGCCAACTGCTAGTCTCACCAATCCTCCCACAAGGATTACAGTGGTCAATGAAAGGAAAAACGGTAACCTTTGTTTGGAATGATGAATTGCAATCAGATAAAACCTATGTGTTTCAATTTGGAGATGCGGTTGTAGATATAAGAGAGGGGAATTCCCTTGATAACTTCGTTCATGCATTTTCGACAGGAGATCATTTAGATTCTCTTTCAATAAGCGGCTCTGTAGTTGATGTTTTTACTTCACAGCCTAAATCTGGGGTTAGAGTTCTGATGTATGATTCTATGATTTCACCGGATTCAATTTTAAAAGGGGCAAAACCCCAATTTGTCGGGACAACGAATGAATCAGGTGAGTTTCTGTTAAATTATCTGCCTTCGGGGCGATATAAAATCATGGCCATCGAGGACAATGACAGAAATTATGTTTGGACTTCAGGAGAAGGATTGGCAGTTTTTGAAGAGGTCGTCGTTGTCGAGGGTCATGTGACCTTGGCAACTCCACTCAGAATGCAGGCAACTAGTGAACTAGCGGTTAAGTATTTTGTGAATAGCTCTAGGGATTCCCTTGGACTCGTTACACTATTTTTAAGTGCGCCAATAGAGTTGTCCGACACGATTGAAGTGAGTGGCAATGAGTTTTTTCATAACAATGAAAATTTATGGGTGTTTTCTGCTGAGAGCTCTCCCGATGTTGTTTGGTGTGGAAACGACACTTTAAAGTTTCAGGAAATAAAATTGATTCAGATGGAAACTTTCAAAGAAGTAAAAGGACCAGAAGGAAAGGTGGTGTCATCAAATATTGCAGAGTTCACATTTTCCAGGCCCTTAGAAAGTGTAGTTGATTCTTTATTTAAACTTCTTACAGAAGACAGTCTAGAAATGTTGTTAGACTCTATTTATGTCGATGCATTAGACCCGTTTAAGGTTATTATGGAAGGAAATTTTACAAGAGGAAGCTCTTTTGAATTAACAGTTATCCCTGGTGGAGTTGTGGGGTATGGCGGGGTCCAAATTTCCGACACTACCAGTTTTAAATGGAGTGTTTTCGAAAAGAAAAGCTTGGGAGATTTGAGCGTAAAAATCGAGAAAGAAGGTTGGCTTGAATTGATTGCTTCAAATGGTGAAGTTGTAAAAAAACAGAGGCTTCAGAATAAAGAGGGTGTTGAATTTAAAAATTTAACACAAGGCACATATCAATTAAAATGGACAGGTGACTCGGATGGTGATGGATTATGGAGAAGCGTTGATTTACTGAAATGGGAATCTCCAGAACCAGCTGAAATCATGACTGAGAAAGTAAAAATCAAGTCAGATTGGAGCCACGAAGTAGAATGGCTTCATTAAATTGACTTTAGGCGTTTATATCTAGGAATTTTTTAACAGCCTTTAAGGAGCCAAACACAACGAGTGTGTCGGTTTCCTGAATTTCCGTATCCATCTGAGGGAGACCGATAATATGTTCAGTAATTGTTGTTTCGCCATCAATCATTTCCTGAAATTCACGTCTTATTGTAATGAGTCGAAGCTCATACCTGGCGCTCAATGCGATATCTTTCAAAGTCCTTCCGAAACAATTAGGGGGCGCTTTAATTTCGGCTATTTCATATTCATCTGGAAGTTGCAAGAACCCACGAATACTGGGGTTAATTAGTCTTTCAGAAACGACTTCGGCAACTTCGCTTTCTGGACTTAGAATTTCTTTTACCCCTAAAGATTTCAGGATCCTGTGCTGGTTTTTATCGTTTGCTCTTACAATAATGCGAGGAATACCGAGGTCTAAAAGATTTAAGGTCGTCAGAACCGTAGCCTCAAAGTTTTCACCAATGGCAACTACCGCAGCTTCCATATCCTGGACGCTTTGGGCTTTAAGAGCTCTCTTGTTTGTAGAATCGAGAGTTATAGCAAGGGCAACGTCTTCCTTCAGTAACTCAGCACGTTCTGGTTGTATATCAAATGTATAAACTTCAGCGCCACGCTTTGCAAGAGAAAGAGCGATTTGGGCGCCGTAGCGACCTGTACCGAAAACGGCGAAACGAGATTTAACCATACTGCAAATTTAACTTAATGATTCGGCTAGAATGTGTCCGAAGCTTGCAATGTCTTCAAACGAATTGTAAAGTGGCACAGGAGCCATTCTAATCACGTCGGGTTCACGCCAATCGACAACCACACCTGCTGCAGATAATTTATTGTGGAGATCACGACCCTGTCCGTGCGCTACAATACTCAATTGGCATCCTCTTTCATCTGTGTTAGAAGGCGTAATTATCTCTAAATTAACTCCTGTTGTTGAAGCGATCGCTTGAATAGTTTTCTCAAGATAAGCAGTTAGTCGCAATGATCTTTCTCGTAACGCGTGCATGCCTCCAGCCTCTTCAAAAATTTCTAGGGATGCTTTGTGAACGGCCATGTTTAAGACAGGAGCGTTACTAAGTTGCCAAGATTCGACGGTCCCCATACTGATGTAGTTGGGGCTCATCTTAAATCTAGTCGACTTATCGTGACCCCACCAACCTTCAAAGCGAGGTATGTCGGAGTTGTGATGACGTTCATGGACGAAAATTCCACTTACTGCACCCGGACCGGAGTTCAGATACTTGTAGCTACACCAGCATGCAAAATCTACATCCCAGTTGTGAAGTTCGAAGGGAACATTGCCCATACCGTGTGCCAAATCGAATCCACACATAGCCCCCACTTTGTGTGCGGCTAAAGTAATTTTGTGTAGATTGTGTAGCTGACCTGTATAGTAGTTTACCCCTCCTATCATTACCGTTGCGAGGCTGTCACCAGCATCTAAAATCGCCTTTTCTATATCTTCAACCCTCAAACAATGCTCCCCATCACGGGGTGAAAGTTCGATGAGGTTTTCGTCGGGATCGAGGTTGTGAAAGTTGATTTGGCTTACAAGAGCGTAACGGTCAGAAGGGAAAGATTTAGCCTCACAAATAATCTTAGTACGAGTGCCTTCCGGCTTATAAAAACTAACTAAAAGCAGGTGCAGGTTAACCGTTAGAGCATTCATTGCTACCACCTCAGAAGGAAGCGCACCAGCTATTGAAGCGAGAGATTTTGAGAAAAGCTCGTGGTAGTGCATCCAAGGGTGGCGGGCCTTGAAATGCCCCTCAACGCCGAGTTCAGCCCAATCATCTAGCTCCGTTTTCAAAGCTTTTGCCGCCGAACGAGGCTGTAACCCTAAGCTATTCCCGGTAAAGTACATGGTGTCTTTCCCCTTGTGTTGAGGAATCAAGAACTTCTCACGAAAACAGCTTAGCGGATCTGCCGCATCAAGTATTTGCGCATCGGCTATTGTTGGAATAGTAGATAACATAAAAACAAAATTACAAATTGAAAAGAGATTAACCCATCAAGAATGATACTGTAATAAAATTCACTGCGATTTCGTCCCGCTAACAAGGGAGATACAAAGGGAATAGTAATGATGACGTGAACCAGTAAACTATAACCCACAATTTGATTTACAGCTTCCATCATGATAAGTACTGCCCATGTAATACCAGACCCTACAACTAAAATAACAGCACGTTGAAGGGCCCTCTTCTCACCAATTTGTTGTGGTATAGTTTTCATATTTATGGAGTCTATGCTTAAATCTCTGACATCAAAAGGAATGGTAATCCCTGCGATATATAAAACCCGTGCAAGCAATACCGTCGCCAATACTGGCGTAAAATCAGATCGTTCATGCCCCACAAGTAAAACAGGGTACACTACAGTTGCTAGAGCAAAAACACTTGCTACCAAGGGCAACTTTAAATATGCTTTTTCACGCAGTGGGATCGCTGCATAAGCTGTACTAATAAGGATTAGAAAGATCACTAAAGCAATGGAAGAAGTAGAAAACTCAACTGTAACAAGCGTTGTAACACCCAGTAAAACACCCCCCCAACCTCCAATTAACCCAACCCCATATTTATTCATAAAATCTATCCTTTCAGGAGGAGCTGAATGAGGAAAAAATCGTGTTTTAATAAATCTTTGGACGGAATATCCGAGCCCGGTAAAGGCGCCGATTAGAGTTGCCGCTTCGCCCACCTCACCTTCTAAACCTAATGACAATCCACTAATGTAAGCGGTCACCCCTGCACCAACAGCAATCATTAAATGGCTGTATCCAAGAATCTTCACGAGTTGCATGTTACAAAGGTGATAAAAGATATCTTTGCGCTTTCTTTTTTGCTGTTTCAATCTTCATATTTATCTCATATGAAATTAGGAAGTTTCGCCTCACGGCATATGGGTCCTCGTCAAGAAGACCTAAAAATCATGCTTGCGACTATAGGTCTTAGCTCTATAGATGAATTAATTGAGAAAACAGTCCCAGATGTAATTAGGCTGAGGGAACCTCTTAATCTAGGCGAGGCCTTTACAGAAAGTGAATACTTAGAGCATGTAAGTGACCTATCAGAAAAAAATGTAACATATAGGAATTACATAGGAATGGGCTATTACCCTACTGAAGTTCCGAGTGTAATCAGGAGAAATATACTTGAGAACCCAGGATGGTATACAGCCTATACTCCCTATCAATCGGAGATTGCTCAAGGTCGATTAGAAGCCCTGTTAAATTTCCAAACAGTAATTAGTGATTTAACAGGGAAGGAAATTGCGAATGCATCACTCCTCGATGAAGGAACCGCTGCAGCAGAAGCAATTGCGATGCTCTTCTCAGCACGTCCACGTAAGCAAGTAAAAGCTGGAGCGACCACTTTTATTGTCGATACCGCAGTCTATCCACAGACTTTTGATGTGATGAAGACCAGAGCAAACTCGCTTGGGATAACCATGATCGAAGCTCCTCGCTCCGAGTGGAAGTTCACGGACGAAGTTTTCGGCTGCCTTCTTCAATATCCTGACGGAAATGGCGAGGCGGAAGATTTTGAAGTACTCGTAGCACAAGCTCATTCGTCAGATGTTAAAGTTGTGATGGCCACAGATCTTATGGCGCTTCTAATGCTGAAAAACCCAGGAAAAATGGGAGCAGATGTTGTTGTTGGATCTTCACAGCGTTTCGGCGTGCCGATGGGATACGGAGGACCTCATGCAGCTTTCTTTGCTGCAGACGAGAGCTATAAGCGCAACTTTCCCGGACGCATCATTGGAGTAAGCGTTGACAGAAATGGCAACTCCGCACTTAGAATGGCGCTTCAAACACGAGAGCAGCACATTCGCCGCGACAAAGCGACATCGAATATCTGTACCGCTCAAGCGCTACTTGCCGTAATGGCTTCGATGTACGCTGTTTACCACGGCCCTAGAGGATTGCGAGAAATCGCAAAACGAATCCACAAAAGAACCAAATCATTTGCGACAGCTCTAAACTCTAACAGCTCTATGGAGGTTGTGAATTCATGCTATTTCGACACCCTTAAAATCAGAGTAAGAGGTGGAGAAGACGAAGTGAACTCATTAATGGCTCGATGCCATGCATTGAAGATTAACATTCGTTATTACAACGACGGAGAGCATGTGGGCGTTTCTCTCAACGAAAGAACGAACATTGAGGATCTCTCGAATCTTTGTTCTGCTTTCGGAGTGCCAATAGTGAGAGGTATCGAAGTTGACAGAGCCTTTTTCGGAACTCTATATCGCGAAATTGACTATTTAGAACACCAAGTATTCAATAGCCACAGATCGGAAACGGCCATGATGCGTTATATCAAACTTCTCGAGAACAGAGATTTCTCTTTGGTTCATGGAATGATTCCTCTTGGGTCGTGTACGATGAAGCTAAATGCTGCAACGGAGTTGTTGCCTATTGCTTGGTATAAATTTGCGGAGCTTCATCCTTTCTGTCCTTCTGAACAGGCTTGTGGAATGATAGAGATTTTACAAAATCTAGAATCAGAATTGGCTGAAATCACAGGTTTTGACAGTGTTACACTCCAGCCCAACTCTGGTGCCAATGGAGAATACGCTGGTATGTTGGTTATTAAAGCTTACCATGAGAGTATAGGAGAAAAGAATAGAAATATATGTTTAATTCCTTCAAGTGCACACGGGACAAATCCTGCAAGCGCTGCTATGGCGGGCTTAAAAATCGTCGTGGTCGGATGTATGGAAAATGGAGACATAGACATTGAAGACTTACAAGAAAAAGCTGAAAAACATCGCGAAAACTTAAGCTCTATTATGATTACTTACCCCTCTACTCATGGAGTTTTTGAGGCAAGGATTCTAGAAATTATCGAAATTGTTCACACCAATGGAGGCCAGATATATATGGATGGTGCAAATATGAATGCCCAAGTTGGGCTTACCAGCCCTGGAAATATTGGCGCTGATGTTTGTCACCTCAATCTTCATAAAACCTTTGCGATACCTCACGGAGGAGGAGGTCCAGGAATGGGCCCTATTGGAGTTGCGAAACACCTCACTAAATTTTTACCTGGTCACGCTATTATACATCAAGGTGGAGAGGATTCAATCTCCGCTGTATCATCTGCTCCTTTCGGGAGTGCGTTGATAGGACTTGTTCCCTACGCTTACCTTAAAATGTTAGGTGTAAAAGGAGCAACTCAAGCTACAGAGATTGCTATATTAAACGCCAACTATCTCAAAGTTAGATTAGAAGGAGCCTACGATATTTTATACCAAGGTCCGAATAACACTGTCGCCCACGAGATGATCATAGATTGCAGATCTTTCAGATCGTGTGGCGTGGAAGTTGTTGATATCGCAAAACGCCTCATCGATTATAGCTTTCATGCCCCTACAATTTCTTGGCCTGTATCAGGCACGATGATGGTTGAGCCCACCGAGAGTGAATCTCTTGAAGAGTTAGATCGATTTGTAGAAGCGATGCTAAGCATAAGAGAAGAAATACGATCGATAGAGTTAAAACAAGTTGATGCTGTGGACAATGTTATAAAAATGGCACCTCATACAATTGAGGAAACGACAGCCTCTGATTGGACACATCCGTACACAAGAGAAGAAGCTGCTTTCCCAGTTGAGAAGTTGAGAAAAGGTAAATTTTGGGCTTCTGTTGCAAGAGTAGACGACACATACGGCGACCGGAACCTAATGTGTAGCTGTCCACCTATAACTGACTACAGAGACTAAATATCTAAATTAAAACACTATTTTGTGTTTGTTAGTATCTCTAAATAATCTTCTGCTAGAATTTCGCGCTTTATATTTGCTAAGTTAAAGATAAATAGAAATCATAAAACGCTCAATATGAAGCAAGTATACTTTTTAATTGCCGCAATGTTCGTAGGAACAATTGCAAACGCACAGGTAAAGATGCCGGTGCAAGCTGCTAAAGACGCACAAGCGTCAAGCATAAACTCTGAAGCTCCAGTGCAAGCTGCAAGAGCTGTATTTTGGTCACACGACTGTAATATTAACGACTGTGCAGACTGGTCATTTGGTAATGGAGCGCTAGAAGTTGGTGCCCCTTGGTCCGAAATAGACATCAATTTTGAATGTACTACTGATGGACCTGCTGGACCATACAATCAGTGGGCTGGAGGTTCTGGAGACGGATCAGCAGCTAGCGCGATGAACTCAACAACATCGGCCAACGGATTAATCATGGTTGATTCAGACCTTTTTGGAGCTGACGCGAATTACGATGCAAACTGGGTTGAGAACTGTTGGTTCTCAACAGTAACACCTATTAATTGTACCGATCATCAATATGTGAGCATCTCTTTGGAGACACGCTACCGTTGCTGGGATAACGGAGGTTCTGATGACAGTGAGAAGTGTCTTATTGAAATCTCTCGTGACGGCGTAAACTGGCCAGCTATTGATAGTTGGGATGAGCCATCTGGAACAGTAATTTATGGTACTGATACTGTTGCCTCTCGTAAAGAAGTATTCCCTGGATATGGAACCAGTGACGGATCAGATAACCCATCTCTTTTAGAGTTTGATATTACTGAAGCCGCTGGTGCACAGGAGACTGTTTACATACGTTTCCGTTGGTCGGGAACTTGGGGTTACAGCTGGGAGATTGACGATATTAAAGTGTACGACACTCCTGAAAACGATACACGTATAGATAACTACTTAAGCTACACAGACTTTGAGCGTACAGGATATTACGAGTACGGTGCTTGGCCGCTTTCTCAAATACCCGCTGATCTTGCCGCAGCGGCAAAGGTTTATAACGTAGGTTATGAAGACCAAACAAACGTTACCCTTGGTGTTACTGCTGCAGAAACAACAGCTTATTCTTCTGCAATAACGCTCGCTTATGCTACAGCAGACACTTTATCTGCAGCCTACATGCCTTCAGCTCTTGGTCCTGTAACAGTTGATTACACTCTTACTGCAGATGCAGTTGATGAGAATCCAGAAAACAATATGGCATCTCAGTCTTTCGAAGTTACTGACCTGTCATGGGGACGTGATGACGGAGTTTCTACAGCTGCTGCTCCTGGAGACGGTACAGATGACTACATCGCAATGTCTCTTTTCGACATCGTTGAGGATGTTGTTGTCTACGCTATTGATGTAGCTATTATGGATGGATCAGAAGCAGGAACATCTGTGATTACTCACCTTTTCGATATGTTCGACGAAAACTCACTTACTGAACAGTACGGAGGGTTGCTCCAATCGACGGATGAATTTGATATCATAGCAGGAAACACCAACTCAGTTGGTGAGGTTACAACATGGTACACGTTTGTGTTTGATGAGCCATACTTAGCTGCTGCTGGAGATTGGTTAGGAGCTGGATTTGAGCACTATGGAGGATCCAACGTTCAGTATGGAGAGTCTAAATTTACTCAAGACCAAACTGCATTTATCTACGGACCATTCGGTGCTGGTTCTGCTTACGACTGGTATTACACAAACGAAGTGCCTATGGTACGACTTAATCTGAATCCAAATGCTGTTAATACGATCTCTGAGGAGGAAGTAAGCACAACGGGATTCCAGATGTACCCAAGCTTCCCTAACCCAACAAATGGAGTGACTCGCGTTCAGTTCCGTTTAGACCGAGCGTCTAACGTAGACTTTGAAGTTAGAGATATTACAGGAAAGATTGTTTACACTGTGAATATGGGAACTCAAGCTCCAGGTTACAATAGTATTTCTGTTGACGCTTCTGAGTTTGCTTCAGGTGTTTACACTTACACTTTATCTGTTGATGGAGAGCGCGCTACAGATCGCTTAATGGTGAAATAAGATAACGATACATTAAATAAAGGGGTAGATCATTGTGGTCTGCCCTTTTTTTTATACGTAATTTGCTGCAAAATTATTTTTTTAATTAAATATCCTTACTGAGAATATGAAACATTTGACTTTAACTCTTGGAGCACTCTGCATTTTCGCATTTGCTTCTGCACAAAGACTGGAGACTCTTTATTCATTTGAGCACACATTAACAGCTGCTACTCAAGCTGAAGTATTAAATTCGTTAATTGCTGGTGAAGAAGCGCGTTCAACTCAACGCGGGGGAGGTAACGTCCTTTTTTCTGAAGACTTTTCTAACGGATTTGATGGAATAAACGGAAACGGAGCTTGGACAGCAACAGATAACGGAAACGATTCTTTGTGGGTTTGGGTTAGTCCAGACAACGCAGGATTCTATCAAAATGGAGACGCTACAGGTGTAGTCCACCCAGCGGGAGAGTATTCTACGAACATAGGGTCTCTTGAATCGGCTACTCCAGATAACGGTTGGATGGTTTTTGATTGTGATTACTATAACACTCCTATTGCAGAGGGATATCAAGACACAGACGGGTCTATAACGAGCCCTATGATAGACTTTACAAATGACGGTTCAGTTATCTTAAGTTGGGATCAATACTTCCGCTACTGCTGCTACCCATACGCACCTATCTACGTAGATGTAACAAATGACGGTGGAATGACTTGGACAACATTTGATGGTCACGGATCATTTATTGAAGCAGCAAATGTTGCTTCAGCGAACCCACTTCCCACGACACTTGATATCAGCTGTGTTGCTGCTTACAGTGATTCTGTTCAATTTCGCTTCTCCTATATGCAGGCACCTGAACAAGGAACCGCATACAGCCACTACTACTGGGGTATTGATGACGTAGTTGTAAGTTCAAACGAAAATGCTGATGACCTTGCAATGGTTCAACTTACAAACGGAGATATCTGGAATGTTTGGGAATACAGAGTGACACCAATGGAGCAGAAGATTGCCGCTGGAGACGGTGGAGTTCTTGCTGGAGTTCTTTACCGCAACAACGGAACTGAAAACCAAGATAATGTTGAAGTTCTTGTTGAAGTTCTTTCTGAAGAGGGAGATGTCCTTGCTTCTGTTAGTGAGACTTTACCAACTGTTTATTCTTTTGCAAACGGTCTTAACTGCCCAGCAAACTCTCAGGACACAATCTATATTGCTACTGGATGGGAGCCATCTGCAACAGGGAACTACATCCTTCGTTCTACTTTAACTTCTGGAAGCAGCACAGATTCTACTCCTGAAGATAACACAATGTCTAAGGTGATGGTGTACTCAGATGATGAGTACGGTCATGATGACGAGGCTGTATTA
>DBBW01000023.1 GCA_002292405.1 Flavobacteriales bacterium UBA974 | reverse complement strand
AAAATGGTTTGGAGTAATGCGTCCTGTTGACCTTGATAATTTCTGATATGAAAAAGCAATTAAGTATCATTTTAATAGCCACCCTCGGACTAGGTTCTGTTTGGGCTGGAAACCCTGATCGTGCTGGTTCTGCCGGTGCAAGTCAGCTTCTTATTAACCCTTGGGCTGCATCAAACGGTCTTGTAGGAGCTAATATGGCTAGTGTACGAGGGTTAGAGTCGGTATTTACGAATGTAGCTGGGCTTGCTTTTATCGATAAGAGTGAACTAATAACTTCTAACTCTATCTATTTAAGTGGATCTGGAATTCGCTTAAACTCAGTAGGTTTTGCTACAAAAATGGGGTCCTCTGGCGTCCTTGGATTGACTGTAACATCTGTGTCCTTCGGTGACATTCCAATTACAACTGAAGATTTACCTGAAGGTGGAATCGGAACATTCTCTCCTAGCTTTTCTAACATAGGAGTCAGTTACTCTAAAGAGTTTTCTAATTCTATTTATGCTGGGTTTACTTTGAGAGTTATTGGGGAGGCTATTTCTAATGCTAAGGCTGGTGGAATCGCATTCGATGCAGGGATTCGCTATGTAACTGGTGAAAACGACAAGATGAGATTTGGCATCTCTCTTAGAAATGTTGGGCCACCAATGAGATATGCGGGGGATGGTCTAACTGTAACCGCTACACCACAAGGGTCAGCTAATGCTCTTACTGTATTACAGAGATCTGAGAGATATGAATTACCATCACTGGTTAACATTGGTATTGCTTATGATGTCGTGAAAGAAGAAAATATGGTCGTTGAGCTTAATGGTATGTTTACCTCTAACTCGTTTACAAAAGACCAGTTTGGATTTGGAGCAGAGACTAGAATTGGAAAGAATTTAGAGATTAGAGCTGGATATCTTTGGGAACAAGGGGTAGGTTCTGATGAAACAATTACTACAGCTTACACTGGCCCAGCAGGTGGACTTACAATTAAGTTACCTACCGGATCAAGCGGAACGGTATTAGGACTAGATTATTCGTACAGGACGACGAATCCTTTCAATGGAACACATTCTATTGGAGTGAAAATTTCAATCTAAGAAAGAGTCCTCTTAAAACTTATATATATTGAGAGGGTCAGCAGTGGCCCTCTCATTTGTTTTAGAACAACAGAAGATGGGAGATATATCATACTATACAGAAGAGGGTTATAATTCACTAAAAGAAGAAGTACACCAACTCAAATCAGTCGAAAGACCTAAAATCAGCGCACAAATAGGTGAAGCTATAGACAAGGGAGACTTAAGTGAGAATGCTGAATATGATGCTGCTAAAGACGCACAAGGTCTTTTAGAAGCCAAAATTGCTAAATTAGATAACCTGTTAGCAAATGCCAGGGTAATTGATGATAGTGAAATTGACAATTCGAAGGTGTTTATATTAAGTAAAGTGACGATACGAAATCAGAACAATGGCAATGAAGTAACCTATACTTTAGTAGCTGAAAATGAAGCTAACCTAGCTGAAAAGAAAATATACATAGACTCACCCATAGGAAAAGGCTTGCTGGGAAAATCAGTAGGTGATATTGCTATTGTTGAGGTTCCAGCTGGAGCAATTCCATTTGAAATACTTAAAATTTCAAGATAAGTTTGGCTAGTATTTTCAGTAAAATCATCCGTGGAGAAATCCCATGTTATAAAATCTCTGAAAACGAAGAATTTTTTGCTTTTTTAGATATATCTCCACTTGCAAAAGGGCATGTTCTTATCGTCCCTAAAAGAGAAGTCGATAAATATTTCGATTTAAATTTAGAAGAAATTTATGGGATTAACCTTTTTGCAAAAAGAATATCCCAGGCAATAGAAAACGCGATTCCTTGTAAACGTGTAGGTGTTGCAATTATCGGGTTAGAAGTTCCACATGCTCACATTCATTTAATACCTCTAAATTCTGTTGAGGATATTAATTTTGAAAGACAAAAATTAAAACTCTCTCATGAAGAGTTCGAAGGAATTGCAGAAGCAATAAGAAATGAGCTTAAAAATCTAAAATAGCGGTCATGATGGTAAGCACACCATCAACTTCTCTAGTCCAAATAGGTCGAACATGTCCGTCTACAGCTGAGATATTGTTGTAATCTCCGAAGAATACTTTGCCTTCTGGCAGAAAGGAAGATTCTGATACGAGCTGATTCACAAATAGTTCTCCCCCGTCAAATGAACTTGCGACATAAACGTCTGTTGTTGCATCATCGTGATTACGTCTGTCATAAAAAACAATATGGATACCACCATTTGAAGGGTCAATCGCCATCCAAGTGAAGAACTGCTGCTTTCCGGGACCATCGTCATTTACTCGAATTGGGTTACACCATGAATCGCCGTTGTTATCAGAATAGCTTAGAAACACATCTAAATCATCTTCACCATTTCTCTCATCGGTCCAATTGATGTATATACGACCATAGTGCGGAGAATCTGGAGCCAAGTCTACACCTGTGACTGGCATACCATTTACTCGACCTATAGATTTCACTGTTTGATCCCATCCTCCAATCATATCTGTAGCTTTTATATCTTGATCTAACCATGTTTTACCTCCATCATAACTTCTATCGAACATGATAGACTCGTTTACAGCCCAAGCAACATATAACTCGTCATTAGGCCCTACTGATGGAACTGCTCCTTCAGTTGTTTCGTCACCATCTAAACAATCTCCTGCTTTTTCACTAATTCTAACAGGAGTAGACCAATGAATTGCTTTTCGATCTGAGAAACTGCAAAGTATGATTGTTGAATCTTCAGGGGAATGGCTATCGTATTTGTCAAATTGAGTCCAGCAGGCGTGAATCGTTTTACCGTCTGATGTAGCAACCGCCCATTCCTTATCTTGGTCTTTAGGGTGTTCTAGACCAATACTTCCACCATCACTCCATGTCTTACCATTGTTTCTAGAGTGTTGGCATACAATCCGATCTAATAACATGTCACTACTCCACCCCTTGCCTTCTGGGTCGCTTAAATGGAGATAATAAAAATCGCCATTGGGAGAAGAAATAACACAGGGATCTCCGTAAACTCCTAAGCTAGATTTTAATGTCTTTTGCTTCCATGTGTGTCCACCGTCAGTTGATCTATAAACATTATCTAAGATGCTTCCCGCAATAATAATATTTGGATTTTTTTGACTGATTGCAATGCTCGGCTCACATGGTTGAAACCCCTCTGTAGTATGCTCTAAACCTATTCTTACATTCTTTGGTACTTGCGCTTCACCATTAGAAAGAGCGAAAACTAAAAAAGTAAACAGATATAAAAATTTAAAGAACACTCCTCTTAGACAGTATCTCATTGCTTGTTACTTTCAATTAAAATGTCAAAATCTGAGATAAGTAATTTGAGTTCTTCTTGGATAGCATTTTGTAATTTAAGCAGATCTTCATCTGAAAGTTCTGCCAATTTTTCTTCAGCAGCGTGATCATGAATATGTAACTCCCCCTCTTCATGGTTGCATTCTATTCCAGGCAACTTCACCATTGATTTACTCCAAGTCACATATCTAGAATCTAAAGAAACAAGCTTGATGAAAGAGCTGTCAGTAGTTGGTGTGTTGACAAATTCTCTAGCAAGTCTCACATGAAATTCTTTGGCTAATCTTCCGCTTTCTTCATGAACTGAGATTGCCATAGATTTTGCATTATTCTCACCTAATGCATCGTTATTAGTTTTGCTTTCAGAAGAATTTCCGCATGATGAAAAAAAGAAAAACGTAAGAAAGACTGCTAAAACTGAAGTTGAAATTTTCATAATTATATAATACTATTGGTTTACTAATTTAAATCTTTTTTAGGGACTGGATCATCTCCAGAAGTGCCCCATGGATGACAATTTCCTATTCTACGCAAGGTCAACCATAAACCCTTGAAAGAGCCCCACTCCTCAAAAGATTGTATAGCGTACATAGAACATGTAGGGTTATGTCTGCAATTAGATCCAAGCAATGGGCTAAGTATGGCTTGGTATATTCTGACGAATGCAATAAAAACAAAACGCATAGTCCAAAGATAGTCAGAGGTCGATTAAATAGGCCAATTCTCAATGACCATCACCAAAGCTAGACTAAATGTTGCACCTCCAACAACTAGTTGTTGGGAACGCTCATGAATTCCAAATGACCGACCAAGAGAAAAAAGAGACAATGTGACTAGTAAAATGAGCAACTGCCCTATTTCAATTCCTAAATTAAACTTGAGAAGAGGTATGATAAAATTCGAATCTCCTGAGGTAGAGATCCTATAAAATGATGAGAAACCCAGACCATGAATAAGACCAAACAGCATTGTAAATATATAAATGGACTTCTTAGCAAATTTTGATGAAGTGACTAGGCTAACTCCGCTTATTTGTAGCGCTGCCGTTATTACTATCGTTAAGGGAATAAGAAATTCTATATACACAATAAATGATCGTACAACATCCAAGTTTGCGAGAAGAAGTGTGATGGAGTGTCCTAAAGTGAATGCTGTAGCAAGCAAAGCCATTCGGCCTAATTTAGTGAGATCGAACGATGCTGCCAATGCAATTAAAAAAAGAATATGGTCTAGACCTGAAAGATCAGTGATGTGAGATGCTCCTAGAATAATATCCTTCATCGCTAAGATTTAATGAATTATTTAATGCGATGATATGCACAAATTGTAAAAGAGAATTCATGGCGTTCATCAGCTGGGTGATCATCAATAACTTGCATTTCCCATAGTGAAGAATCAAATTCAGGGAAGAAGGCGTCTCCTTCAGGCGTGCCGTGAACGTGAGTGATATACATCGTGTCTACAACATCTAATTCGAGCGCTATTTTATAAATCTGACCACCTCCAATGATAAAGCAATCTGTTTCTCCCGCATTTCGTGCTGTGTCTAAAGCGCTTTCTAAAGAGGGTGATCGTTTAGCGGAAGATGCGTCATATTCTGCATTGCGACTTAAAATAATATTTGTTCGTCCAGGAAGAGGCCTGTATTTATGAGGAATACTTTCGTAATTCTTTCTCCCCATGATAACATGCCTTCCTCTCGTTGACGCTTTAAAAAAAGACATGTCGTCTGGCAATGACCAAACCAAGTCGTTGTCCTTTCCTATTACTCCATTATCCGCTACAGCAGCAATTAAGCTAATTCGCATGACAGCATTTTCATTAACGTTCATACAGCAATTGGAGCTTTGATGTGAGATTGTGGCTCGTAGTTTACAAGCGTGAAATCTTCGTGAGTAAAGTCGAAGAGATTCTTAACATCTGGATTGATGAGCATTTTAGGTAGCTCACCAGGCGTTCTAGATATCTGTTCTCTAGCTTGTTCGACGTGATTAGAATAGAGATGAACGTCGCCAAATGTATGAACGAATTCACCTGGCTTAAGTCCACAAACTTGAGCCATCATCATTGTGAATAAAGAGTAAGAAGCAATATTAAAAGGAACGCCTAAAAAAGTATCTGCAGAACGTTGGTACAGTTGGCAATTTAACTTACCCTCACTTACATGGAATTGAAATAAGCAATGACATGGAGGGAGTGCCATTTCATCAATAAAGCTTGGATTCCAAGCGCTTACTACATGACGTCTTGAATACGGATTGTTGATGATGGAGTCGATGACCTTTGAGATCTGGTCTGTAGAAGAGCCATCCGGATTAGGCCATGAACGCCACTGATAACCATAAACTGGACCGAGATCTCCATTCTCATCAGCCCAATCATCCCATATTCTAACTCCGTTATCCTTGAGGTATTTTATATTCGTGTCGCCTTGAATAAACCAAAGCAATTCATGTATAATACTTCTAAGGTGGAGTTTTTTAGTTGTCGTTACTGGGAAACCTTTAGAAAGGTCAAATCGCATTTGGTATCCAAAACAACCAAGTGTTCCAGTGCCTGTTCTGTCATCGCGCACGACTCCGTTTTCTAATAAGTGGTCAAGTAAATCAAGGTATGCCTTCATAGAGCGAAGATAATAAACAACTATTGCCAAATACGCAGCTTCTCAACTATAGGACCAACTTCCCTTGCTCTGTAAATTATATTAATAACCAGCATATGCAAAAGGAGGGCGAAGTGAACTGGGACTAAATATAATGGCCATCCAAGAGATGGGAATAAAAAAGGGTTTTTCACGTGTGGCGCTTCGGAAACAAACATATAGTTCGCTAAGACACCATCAGGGCTCTCGAAAAAATTGATAAATCCATTTATAAATACCATGAGAGTTGAAATAACCGCAGCAAATAAATATGCTCTCAACCAGTCAAAAGAACTGAGTCGCATTCCATAGACTCGAATCATTACAATTGGAACAACAAAAAGCCCAGTGTGAACAAGAATATAATGAATCATCACAACCGGAGAATCACCAACAGTAAGTAGAGGGGTTAGTAATGAATAAAAACCGCCAAGTATAGACATAAAGAAAGTATATACGAATAGCTTTCTATTTCTAATGAAGCAATTAAGTGCAAGCAGCCAGAAATTAAGTCCACAAAAATGTAATGGGAGAGAGCGGTGAAAAGAAAAGGTTTGGTATGGATTTAAAACAGTATAAATGGGTAGAAATATCTGTATTGCAATAATCGCAAACCCCAAGCGCTTCAAGTAATCATTTCTATTTTCTACACTAATATTATCGAAAGATTTAATGAAAACCAACCCCATAAAAAGTGCACATCCCATCATGATCCAATACCGCATCTCACTGGGCAGAATGGCTACATCGTAATTGTTCATTATTGTAATTTAGACGATTTAATCAATAGTAGTTAAGGTGTTTCAGTAACAATCGTTTGAGTAGGAAAGGCAAAGTCTAGTTTTGCTTCATTGAATTTTTTCAAAATCTCCATATTAACTCCTCCTTGAGTATTGGCCCAGTGACCAGATTTATTAATATAATAAGTACAGTTTACATTAAGACTGAAGTCTCCGAAAGAATGAAACCATACTGTAAATTCATCCTCAGTGTCAGTTCTATCAGATATAATTTTATTTAATAGTTCTATTGCCTCCTGAATTCTTTCCGGGGAAGTATCATACGTAAGTCCCAATGCTATACTCACCTTGCGTGAAGGTTCTGCAGTAATGTTTTCTACGGGTGAACTGGTAAAGCTGTTGTTAGGGATTGTGACCATTCTGCCCTGAAGAGTTATGATTCGAGATGAGCGAATACCTATTTCTTTAACTGTTCCATCAATACCATTTACGATTATTCTATCACCTACTTTAAATGGTTTATCTACAAACACAGTAATTCCACCGAAAATATTAGCTACATAATCCTTCGCAGCCATAGCCAAAGCAAGACCACCTATTCCCACACCAGCAAGCATCGCCCCTACATCAAACCCAACATTATTCATTGCTGTGATGACACCTAATATCCAAACCCCAGATCTCAATGTTTTCCTTAATATCGGTCCAATTTGATTAATCATAGAGTCTTTCGATGCTGCACCAACGCTCAATATTACATTCTCTAAAACCGCATCGAGCAGCCTAGCCGCAAGCCATGTGAAGTCAAGAAGAACCACAACTTGAAAAATTGAATCTACGATATCACCTGAGCCTTCAAATTGCAAATGAGAGTAACCTAAGTAAAAACCCAGTAACACAAATCCAAGAGCGATAGGCTCTTCTATTGAGTCAACGATAATATCGTCTAATTTACTATCTGTAGAAGCTGTAAACTTTTTAAGAACTTTAGAGAAAAGTCTATACACTAAGCGTGCTACAACTACACTACCTATAATATATGCTAAGGCAATCAACCACTCCGTTATGGGATTCCCGAAATAAATTAATGAATCAAATCTTTCCATGCAGCTAAAGTCGGAAAACTAACTGATATCTTTGCATAATAATGAGAAATCTTCAAACAGGGCATTCTTTAAGGATTGGTGTTTTAGGTGGTGGTCAATTGGGCCTCATGATGATTCAAGCTGCAGGAGATCTAGATTTGAGGGTAGAAGTCATGGACCCTTCTGAAAAAGCACCATGTGCTAAATTCACGCATAGATTTATTACAGGGGATTTAAATGATGCTGAGGCTGTTTATCAATTTGGCAAAGAACTTGACATTGTGACGATTGAAATTGAACATGTAAGCGTTGAAGGACTTCGTAAATTAGAACAATCTGGAGTCAAAGTCATTCCTAAACCTGATCATATTGCACTGATTCAAGATAAAGGGCTTCAAAAACAATTTTTTGAAGATATGAATATTCCTACATCAGATTTTATTCTCATTGAATCTGATGGAAACATATCCTCTATAGGTCTTCCTATCGTACAAAAACTAAGAACTGGAGGTTACGACGGACGTGGTGTCCAAATATTAAAAACTCCTGCAGACATTGTCGAAAAAGGTTTTTCCGAGGCTTGTGTATTAGAGAAAGCTGTTGATATTGACAAAGAACTTGGAGTTATTGTCGCTCGTAATTCATCAGGGCAAACATCTATTTTCCCTGTTGTTGAATCTGTGTTCGACCCCAAAGTAAATCTAGTTTCCTCATTAATAGCTCCAGCTAATATTGATGATAACACAGCTGATAAAGCCCAAGCACTCGCTTTGCAGGTTTTAGAGTCAATGGATTTCGTTGGACTCATGGCAGTAGAGTTGTTTTTAGATTCTGATGGCGATTTGCTCGTCAATGAAGTAGCACCTCGGACACACAATAGCGGACATCACACCATTGAAGCAAACAAGACCTCTCAATTTGTGCAACACCTGAGGGCAGTCGTGGGGCTTCCACTTGGTGATGTAAGTCTTTTACACAATGCTGCAGGCATGATTAATCTATTGGGGGCTGCTGATGCATATGGTACTCCAGTATATGAGGGGTTGTCCGAAGCTCAATCGATTCCTGGGGTTCACCCACACATTTATGGCAAATCAGAAGTGAAGCCTTACCGCAAGATGGGACATGTTACTGTGACTGGACAGGATCTTGATTTGGTACAAGAAAAACTATTGAAACTTCGTGAGTCTCTATGCGTAAGTGGTACAAAAGAAAAGTAAATTGTTCCTATGAATAAACCCAATATCGCTGTTCTCGCTGGAGGTTATTCTGGTGAATATGACATCTCAATTCAGAGTGCTGCTGAAATTTTAGAGCACATCGATACATCGAGGTTTTCTCCAATGATGGTAGTGCTTGAATCTGAAGAATCCTGGTGTGCAGTGCACTCCGATGGTAGGCGTTCAAATATTGACAAATCAAGCTTTACTTGGTTAAACTCCTCTGGCGATACACAAACATTTGATGTCGCTTTTATTATGGTTCATGGCACTCCTGGTGAAGATGGATTGTTACAAAAGTATTTCGAAAACTTAAATATTCCATTCACTACAGGATCGTCAGATTCCGTCTCTACCACTTTNNNTCCTATTTAATAGAAAAAGGAAATCTTTTAGATCAGGATGAATTGAATAATATCTTACAGCTTATACCGCCACCTTGTTTTGTAAAACCAAATCACGGAGGATCTAGTCTTGGAGTCTCAAAGGTTTTAACAAAAGACGATATACTTCCCTCAATTCATCATGCTTTTAAAACGGGGACTCCATCTGTTCTTATCGAATCTCTATTAACAGGTAAAGAGTTCTCTGTCGGAGTTGTCCCCGGAGATGACAGTAGTCCCATCGCAATGCCTGTTACAGAAATTATTTCGGAAAATGAATTTTTCGATTATGAAGCAAAATATGAAGGGGCTAGTCAAGAGATTACACCCGCTGAAATTTCAACTGAATTGGCTGATAAAATCCAGCTAAACGCCCTTCAAGCATATGAATCCCTTAACTGTAGAGGTATGGTTAGAATCGATTTTATCGTCGTAGAGGAAAACCGCCCCGCGATTTTAGAAATCAATTCAGTCCCAGGGTTTACAAGAATGAGCTTGTTACCTCAGCAATTGGCATATGCAGGAATCAACGTTAAAGATCTACTATCGAGAATAATAGAATCGTCTATAGCTAACTAAGATTTTACGCGAGAAGGATTGTCTTTTATAAATGCCTTCCAACCTCCCGAGCCTTTTTGCATCGTGGGGTTTGTCAGTTGGTAATGATGGCAAAGCGCAACGGCAATCCCATCTGAGGCATCTAGATTTTTTGGCATCTTTTCAGGAGGGATATTTAACAACCTTTGAACCATTCCCTGAACTTGTTCTTTTGATGCAGCACCAGAACCAGTTATCGATTTTTTTATCTTCCTAGGGGCATACTCAGCTATATGTAAATCCCGACTTACAGCTGCTGCAAATGCCACACCTTGAGCCCTTCCAAGTTTAAGCATGGATTGAACATTTTTTCCGAAGAAAGGTGCTTCAACTGCCATTTCATCTGGCGAATGTGTTTCGATTAATTGCACACATTTGTCGAAAATTTTTTTTAATTTAAGTGCGTGGTCTTGATATTTAGATAAGTGTAAAGCACCCATTTCAACCATCTCAACCTTCGATTTCCCCACAATGCGAATCACTCCAAAACCCATAATCGTAGTTCCAGGATCAATACCTAATATGATTCGCTCTGATTCCATCTTATTATAAATGTGAAAAATACAAACTGTTTATCATCTTCATCGTATTCTAGCAAAATGATTTTAATAACCTTCATCTTAATAATCCACGCCATTGTTGTTGGGGT
>DBBW01000006.1:2455-18995 GCA_002292405.1 Flavobacteriales bacterium UBA974 | reverse complement strand
TATGAGCCCGACGAGCTACCAACTGCTCCACCCCGCGATGAGGTTCCGATTCAGCTATATGCTAGGTCATAAACCCTAGCGCAGAAGCGGACAGCAAATGTAGTCCGTCTTTTTCCATATCCAACAATAATAAATGATTTTTTGAAATATAAGTTCTTCAAACAAAAAGACATCCTATTTTGAGTGATCAATAAGAACAAAGAGCTTCAGCATGTGCTGCCAAATAATTGTAGAAGTATAAGAACATCATTTATGCTGATGGATTCATCTGAATCAAGGACATATTCACAGTCTAAGAGGCAGCCAAATTCGCTTAATAACAGTAACACATCGGCGATAGAGATGATTCCGTTTGAATCAAAATCTCCCAAACAGGTTTCTCCGCTATATATAGAGCAATCGCTAGGGTAGGGATTGATTTCTAATGGCGCTGAAGGTGAAAGGTCATGACCTTGAAGTGCTGCGGATTCAGGTGCATACCTTAAAGATCTGAAAACAGCATTAAACACTGCGGCATTTCCTTGTTGAGTGGTTCCGTAGGTGTTTATAGGGTTTATATAATCCCAAACTAATTCTTTATTGGCATCTATCTCGAAAATATGACCCGAAGCCCCTTCGCAAATCAAAGTGTTTCCGTTAGGAAGTCTTTGAGCTCCGCTTACATTTTGAGAGAAGAATTCAGAATCAAGGGTGTCAGGAAATGACCAACTGTATTCTACAGGAAAAAAGGTGTCTGATGGGTTTGTTGAAATATTGTATTGTCCTTGTTCCATTTCGGGAAGCTGGATCTGGTCAACCGTACTGTAATTTCCTTCTGGCCTGTTATTCCCATTGTTGTAAATGAGTACTTCTCCTTCATTAGGAAGCCCTACTTCGATCCAATGGCAGTCGTGTTGAGCGAATAGCTTTTGGTCTAAAACATCTCCTCTGCCATATGCTGCGGGATTTCCCCATCTGTACATTAAATCTCCAGATTCACCCATAGCTTCCGAAGTCGTCGTATTGTGATTGATAATCCAAAGTTCATTTACGCCTCGTAGGCTTATCATTATTTGGTCTAAATCAGAGTTGTAATCTATGGAATTTGAGTGCAGCCAGTCTCGAGCACTGTAAGCAGTCCCTCCTTCAGCGGCATAGTTTATATCGATTTTTCTTGGAAAATCGGATGGTAAGCCATAATTGGGTATTGAGTCATGAGTATTTTGTACCAAGTGATCCCAGGCATCCCAACTCCAAACGATGTTTCCTCCTTCGGGATATGTAGGTTCTATTTCTAAGATATATGTAGACCAAACACTGACAGCTGATAGCTCAGGCAACCTGCCTTTTGAGATTGCATCTTCAGTACTGTTATGCTTCCAAGCGATTGCCAGAATATTACCATTGGGCAACTCTTCGACATCGTGATGTAAATGCACTGTGTCATTAGCGAGAGAATAACTCCACGTCTGGTCCCCTTCCCAGTTATATTTCTCTATAGCTCCCCCTCTTCCTCCACCTAAGAAAACTGAAGAGTCTAAATTACCACATCTTAAAAGTGATCCATCATCAAGTATGTATGCCATCATTCCCGCCCTCAAGCTGCTTTCCCAAGTATTTATCTCATACCCACAATTGTCAATAAGGTGAGTATAATAGCTCCCGCTAGCTGCTACCAGAGTATACCCATTGAATGAGCCCTCTGAATTTTGAAAAACGCCAACTGTTTGAGGATCTGTTTGGGCTATAGATACAGTTGTAATGAAAATCAAAATAATAGCAAATAAGAAATGACGATGCACGCGGTTGTGTTTATTCATAATTTAAAACAGACTTTAGAAATCCTTCACCAATGGGGATAGCTAGCGAGTTTACATCACCGCTTCTTTCTGGATGCCATTGAACTCCGACGAAGAAGGGGTGAGCGATTGTATCCTTGTGTCGTACACCCTCTGCCAATCCGTCTGGAGCAATAGCCCAAACTTCTAAATCTTCTGACAAACGCGAAATACCTTGATGGTGATTACTCACGGGATCTAATATGTCGGCTACATTGATATCAAATACACCGATGTTTTTTACGATTTCAATCGGGTGATTTACTGCGCCAGAGGGTCCCCTGTGAATACTACTGAGAGTGTCTGGTAGATGAGGGTGAAGGCTACCTCCTAAGTGTACGTTCATGAATTGAAGTCCCCGGCAGACTCCGAGACACGGAGTTCCCTTTTCTAAAGCATAGTCTAAAAGCACTCCTTCGAGTTCATCTCTTACGATGTCTATAGTCCCACATCTTATCGTGTCAAAAGAGTTGTCGTAAAGACCGGGATGTATATCTACACCACCAGTCATTATGATTCCATCAGCATTTTCAAGCTCTAGTGCTAACTGAGAAAGGGGTGTCGTATATGCGTTAACCCAATTTATTTCAATTGTAGTATCGAGTTTCTCAATAAAATTACGGTATGAGAAAGATCTATTTTGTTTAGATAGGACGATTGTAATCGATTGAGGCTTTTCTTTGAATGAATATTTGCTATCACTACATGCAGAAAATGTGCAAATAAAGAAGACTAAAAATAAAAGGCGGAGTTTATCCATACTTCAAAAGTAAGTTAGCTTGATTTAGTCCACAATGTTTAGAAAGATTTCCCCACCTGCTCTTTATAATTACCTCCTTAGTTTTAAGTAGTTTTAAGATCCCACATTGGATTTATCATTAATATTATATTTATTAAATTTGCTATAGCTTTATCCAATCATAAAAGCATTACATATGTTTAGATATATTTTATCTACATCTATATTGTTTATTCTTACTTTTTCTGTGAACTTTTCCCAAACTGATCACATGGCTATAGCATGGAATGAACAGGTTTTAGAAGCAATTAGGAATGACTTTGCGAGGCCTACAGTTCACGCCCGTAACCTGATGCACTCAAGCACGATCATGTATGATTGTTGGGCTGCTTACGATACAACATCTTCTGAGCAATACTTCTTAGGCAATACGATTGGAAGCTTTACGAGCGTATTTGACTTCGAAAATTTTGAACCGAACATTCCTTCGAATTCCTTAGAAAAGAAGAAAGCTCAAGAGGTTTCTATGAGCTATGGAGTATATAGATTGATCAAGCATAGGTATATGAATTCTCCTCAGTGGCCTTCAACGCTTTTAAACATAAATGCTCAAATGGCGTCACAAGATCTTGATACTTTAATTGTTTCAACGGATTATATAAATGACGGACCGGCTGCTCTTGGAAATTATTTAGCGGAACAGATTATTGCGTTTGGAATGCAAGACGGAGCGAATGAAGCGAGTGATTATGCGAGCACTTGCTACACCTCAATAAATCCAAATATTCAGCCAGAAGAACCTGGGACAAGTGGAATCATTGATCCCAATGCTTGGCAAGCCATTGAGCTTTCTATTCTTATAGACCAAAGCGGTGAGGTTATCACTGAGGTACCCCCATTTTTGGGCCCTGAGTGGGGGGAAGTACAAGGCTTTGCTCTCAGAGATTCCAACTTAACTCATGTTGTTATAGATAGTTGTACGTTAAAGACATACTACAATCCTGGTCCTCCAGTTTATTTAGACACCAATGTTGCCTCTAGTTTTGATGAGAGCTTATATAAGTGGGGATTCGGAATGGTGATAAAATGGTCTGAGCATCTCGATCCTTCTGACGGAGTGATGTGGGATATAAGCCCTGGTTCACTTAAGTATGATGGTGAGACTCCTCCTGTTGAAGAGTTCGCAAATTTCTACGATTGGGAGCGAGGTGGTCTTGTGAGTTGGCATAATGAAGATGGATCTTTCGGCGGAAATGGTCACGAAGAAAATCCATTTACAGGTCTGCCCTATGAACCTAATATAGTTCCTCGTGGAGATTATGGACGAGTAATTGCTGAGTTTTGGGCAGACGGCCCAGATTCTGAGACGCCCCCTGGTCATTGGTTTACTCTCCTTAATGACTTCATTCTAGTTCCACAATCAGGTGAGCATAGGTGGAGGGGGCAAGGGCCAATCATTGAAGATCAAGAGTTCATTGTAAAGTCCTACTTAGCTCTAGCTGGCGCTATGCACGATTGTGCAATAGCCGCTTGGAGCAACAAAGGTTGTTACGATTATATTCGACCTGTTTCAGCTATTCGATATATGGCAGAGAAAGGCCAAAGTACAGATATGACGCTTCCGAATTACCATCCAGCAGGCCTACCATTAGTGCCCGGGTTTATTGAAGTTGTAGATGATGACCATCCACTTGCTGACTTTGGAGGCGAGGATCATGTAGGGGAGATTGCAATACATAGTTGGAAAGGACCAGATTATATTGAGGTTCCTCAAATTGATGAAGCTGGTGTGGGTTGGATTTTAGCTGAGCAATGGTGGCCATACCAACGACCAAGTTTCGTAACACCACCTTTTGCTGGATACTTCAGTGGTCACAGTACATTTTCACGAGCTGCAGCTGAGCTTTTAGAGATGTTAACCGGCTCTGCTTATTGGCCTGGAGGACTGGCAGAGTGGTCCGCACCTCAAAATCAATTTCTAGTATTCGAAGATGGTCCTTCTGTTGAACTTACCCTTCAGTGGGCTACATATCTAGATGCTTCTAACGAAAGTGCTCTTTCTAGAATTTGGGGAGGTATTCATCCACCTGTAGATGATGCTCCAGGTCGTTATGTTGGCATTCATGCTGGTAGAAATGCATTTAATTTTGCTGAGACGATAACTTTCCCTGACTGGGCAATGGAATTTGGAGGTGAAGGGTTCTTACCAAGTGAAGACTGTAGTTGTGATTTTGACAATGATGGAGTTGTAGGCTCATCGGATTTGATGTTGTTTCTTGCTGCGTATGGTTTAGGTTGGGCTGGTCCGTTTGATTTGGACAACTCAACAGTTATTGGTGCTCAAGATTTACTTGTTTTTTTACAACGTTTTGGTCAATCATGTGACTAAGATAAAATTAATTTACATATTATGACAATTATAAGATTATTTAAACCATTTGCATTTTTTATTCCAGTTGTAACAGTCGTGTCGTTGTGTATTTTTGGATGTTCCTCTGAATTGGAGCCTGGGAATGATTCATTAAGTGATCGCCTATCAATAGAAGAAATAAATGCTAAACGCGGAGATGCATGTGACTGCATATCAAACACTATAGCTAAACTTGATGCTTTTACAGTGAAAATGAATTCTGGAGAGTATAAAAAGAGTTCAGATTTAAATTCAGCTTTAATTGTTGCCATGAATGGTTGTATGACTCCTACTGGTCATCAGGAAGCAGATGCAGCTTGGTCTGTTTCTATGTCTGGTTGTGAGTCTTTTTTATCAATTAGAGAATCAATGATGTTAGTCAGTCAAACAGCTGCTCTCTTAAAGCAAGCTGAACAAGAAGAATTATTCAAACAAACTGGAGGCGCAAGTGGTTCTGCTGAAATTTTAAACCGTCTAAGTAATAAAAACAAGTAAGGCCTGGTTAATCACCAAGTCCAAGTTTTTGGATGACTAAATTAACTTCTTTTTCTGTGCTTTTTAGTTTTGAATTACACAGTTCAAGAAGTTCTGTAGATCGTTTAATAGTGTTTGTTAGATCATCTATTGAGAGCTCATCATTTTGTAGCGAGGAAAGTATTTCCTGAAGTTCGGTGATCGAATCATCATAATTCATATCCTTCAGGGACTTTGTTTTATTACTATTTGACATGTGTTTTTATTTGTTTTTACATTGAATAACTTCAGCAAGTAAGTTCCCTTTATGCATCTCAATTTCAATATTATCTCCTTTTTTAAGATTTTTAGAGTCTTTGATAGATTTTCCATCAAGCCTAACAATGCTGTATCCTCTAGATAATGTGTTTTTTGGTTTAATAAGCTCCATACTAGTGGCTAGGCTCAATAGGGTTTCTTTCTGTTTAGTGAACACCCGCTGAAACTCTCGATATAAATCCATCTTTATTTTATCCAAAGATGATGTTTCTTTATGGAGCAGTCTTATCGGGAGATCTAATAATGTTGTTTTTGCATTACTTAGATTTGTTTTTTCTCGGTTAATAACAGTCTTACTTCTACTGCCAATTCTAGTAGCGATATCTATCAACATAGACGAAAACATCAAGCTTTTATCTACCACGAAATCACCTACGTCGGTAGGCGTCTTAAAATATCGATGAGCTACAAAATCAGCTATTGAAAAATCTGTTTCATGACCAATTCCTGTTAGTACTGGAGTTGTAAGTTCCCCTATTTTGATAGCCAACTGAACATCATTGAAACAGTCAAGATCTAGAGGTGATCCTCCACCTCTAATGAGGACAATAACATCCGAATTAGATTCATTTGCTTTGTCAAGAGAATTGCATATTTGGACAGCGGCGTTTTTCCCTTGAACGGAAGCAGGGAATACCGTTATTTCAAATCTAAATAGCCATTCGTTATGAAGTACATGGTGAACGAAATCCCTGAAGCCTGATGTGCCAGGAGATCCAATAAGCGCAATTCTATGAAGCACAGTAGGCAGTGTGAGTGCTGAGTTTTTATGCTGCAGCCCTTTTTCTTTAACTTTCGCTAAAGTTTCAGCTTTTCTACGTTCGAGCTCTCCTAGCATAAAGGATAAATCGATTTTAGAGATATCTAAGCTTAAACCATGAATCTCACTAAACTTAACTCTGCACTGGAATATGATTTCACTTCCATCTTTAATTACGCTTGTATAAGACTCGCCTAAATCAGCTTTAACTTTCTCAAAAGTTTTACGCCAAAGCATCGCTTTAATTGCAGCTTTTCGTATTCCATTACTCTCTTCGACAAGGTCAAAGTAAACATGTCCTGATCTACTGTGACTGACTTTCGCAATCTCCGCTTTTACCCAAAACTCAGCACTTCCAGTTTTAGCTTCAAGAGCATTTTTAATGCTTCTGTTAAGCTGAAATAAGGAGAATACCCTACGGTCTTCTACTATGTTTATTTCTGGACTACGACTCTCCATGATTGTGGAGTGAAGGTAGATGAAAATTGATCTTGTGGTACGAAACGAATGATTTGAATTCCGTTACAAATTTCACTGGCGTCTATCGTTAAATGTTCGTTAGCTATTAATGATGTAGTGTAATTTAAGCGACCGTTTAAATCATACAATGACACGATACCATTTACTACAGCATTCATAGAAATCCCATTTGATGACACTATTGGTTGATCCATTAACCTGTTGAGTTCCTCGATACCACTTGTGTTTTCTGTGATAGACAAAGACGTGCCATGATATGCATCTCCAAAGGTCTGACTTTGAAGGTTTGCAGCAAGGCCAGACATGTAAAAGCTCACTTCCCCACTACCGGTTTCAGGTGCGATCCAGGTAGTTGTGAAAATACCTGTAGAACTAGGAGTACTTTGTTCTACGATGTGTCTCGAAGCTACTGATTCAATTTGGACAGAAGTTCCAGGATTTGTGAATTCTCCAGCATTTGATCCATCAGTCAAAACGGATGTGGCTTGAAACCCATAACCTACCGCTGTGTTGGAGGTTACATTAAAGCTCACTTCATATGTATCCCCTGCGATGTAAGTTAATACCTCATCTCCGATAATATTTGTAATAGTCATGCTTGATTCTGCAGTCATAGCCCCTGGTTGGTTATGGCATTGTATGCAAGATTGAGCAGATCCTGGAGCACCTGTTCTGTCTTGGTTTTGGACTTCAGCCACTCCATCAGAACTAGAAAGAAGGCTTAAAGCAATGATTGGTACAGCAGACATTGCGAAGATAATTTTTTTCATGAGTGCGAAATTACACTTTTCATATTAAATGTATAGTTGTTGATCAACTAAATCCTCCTCGTGTTCGTTCATTTGATTACATTCCTGTCTCTAGATGCGTCTAAATAATTGTAGGTAACAACTATTTTCCATACAACGATCGCCTTATCTAAAGGAGATAGCTTTAATAAATCAGGTCGCCTATGTATTTTAGGAAGTATTCGTTTATTAATTCTACTTAAAACAGTCCAAAAAATAAGTTTCATTTTTATGTTTTTTCTCTGGTAATGATTAATGCAAGATAGTTACTCAAGACTTTCAACAGTTTAGAGTGAGCAAAATTATGAAGGGCTCGTCTTTAAAGTGAAGTGTTTTCTTGAAATTTGTATGTTATGGGTACAAGTGTAGATCGAGATTTCAGATGGGATAGGATCATATTAGTTGCGATTATATTAATTGGTTGCTCTAGTGGTGTTGTTGCTCTAGTAAGTGATGATGAAACGCCATCACAACAAAAAAAATACTTGTCTCATCCGGAACCTATTTCTAAATTAAAGGGGTATAATCTACCTGAAAAGGAACTAGCTGTGGCTCCAGAGGAGAAATCCAATAATGAATTTGTATTCAGTGAAGATGTTGTGGAGCCAAAGACTAAAGATGTAAAGTTAGGATCTTTACTGCCCTGTAGCTGCTGTAAGAAAACCATAAGAGTCCCTAAAAACCCCTATACAAGACATCAGTCGGCAGCGCGTTCTTTACCCAGTAGTTTTTTTGTAAAAAATGATTCTGAGTTGGCATATGGTTTAAGTGTAAATAAACTTGTTGAGGTGTCAGATGGACGGGGGTATAGAATCGATAGACTTAAATACAGTAAAGCTGTTCTCCTCCCAGAGGTTAGAGATCTTTTGGAAAATATGGGGCATGACTATGCGGATGCTTTAAAAGGCACAGATTCTGAAGGAACTGTGTTTAGAGTAACTTCTATGACCAGGACCGATCATCAACAAAGAAGCCTACGAAGAAGAAATAGAAACGCCACCAAAAGTCTATCAACTCATAGTTATGGTGCTTCTTTCGATATTGCTTTTATGGATAGAGCAAACGAAGACGATAATTGTAACCGCCCCACTCGTGAGATGCAAAAACTACTTCTACGGTATCAAAAAGAAGGGAGAATTTTAATCATTCCTGAAGGAGGGTGCATGCACATCACCCTTTTAAGAGTTAAACCTTAGTTTAAGAGCACTCTTTTTGTTCCCCACTTTTCAGTTTCAATCAAGAACATTCCCTCAGAGAATCCTGAAAAATTGATAGAGACACCTTCTCCAATTTGAATCATTCTTCCGGCAAGATCTCGGACTTTCCATTTTACATTTAATGGTAAACCATGAAGAGTTGTTATTCCATTTATCGCTGGGTTAGGAGCTATAGACCAAACGAATTCATCGATTTCATTGACTTCAACACTTTCACATTCTTGATGGTATGTTTGCATCCACAGCATACCACCGATAATTGCTGGTCCAGCACAGTCTCCATGATCAAGTGCCCCTCCATTTGAAGTTACCACACTAGTTGCTCCATTTGCATTCATCCATTCTTCTGCAACAAGGGCATTCTGATAGAAAACCTGTTCGTCTTCTGTACAATAGTACATTTTCATCGGTGAAAGAGGGACCCATTGGTAGACGTCATTGTCCTGAGCTGCGATGTTGAATGGGTGGTCAGGGTTGTTGGTTAGTTCTTCTATGATACCTTGTTGAAGCATATCGCTAAGTAAATCAGGAAGGTATGCGTTAATTGTAGCGGCATCAGTATCACCATCGAACAGTGCGGGTAAACCTGTTGCGTAAGGCTCTTGGAAAATTTCGCTTAAGTCTTCGTATATATTTCCGTAGTAGCTATTCCAGCCTATGATATTGTATGCTATATAAGCTGGGTTTGAGTAAGTGTCACTTTCAGCTATTTGAATAGATTGAGTTCCAGAAATGTCATAAGGACCGCTTAGAGGAGCTGAAGCAGTTAAAGGATATTCTTCAGACCAGTTTTCTTGTAGTTCTCTCGAAAAAGCCATTGAAGCATGACCACCTTGTGAATATCCTGTTGAGTAAAATTCATCGTCAAAGCTGAATCCCAATTCTAACCCAAGTGTCTCTGCTGCTTGAAGTAAGTACACTCCTGCATCTGCTTCAGATTGAGCGTGTACATATGGATGCATCAGGTCTGAAATTCCAAGTCCAACGTAGTCTGGCATAAGAGTAATGTAGCCAGGACTTGACATTAAGTATCCTAAACTACCCTCACCTGATAAAAATGAAGGGGCATCAGTCCGTTTGAAAATTGTGCCGTGCATGTATGTAATCACTGGCAAAGAACATCCCTTGTCAGTCCCAATAGGAATGAACATTGCTCCACTTACTGTTATCGTGCTATCGAGATAGGGCATCTCGTAAGTAACTCGGTATGCATCTACACCATACTCAGCTGTATAAACACTGGCAGGAAGTTGAAAATAAGTAGCCATATTAGCAATGTTATCAGAAGTGTATGAACTTAGGAGTTCAGCTGTTTGGGCCAAAGTGCTTGTATAGGTAGTCATAGCAAGCAGTAAAGTCACAAAGGAAAAGGTGTAAGTTTTCGTCATCATAAAAGTATAGGATTATATAAGATGGTAAATTACAACTTATAAGTGTATCACCTCATCATAAGCTGCCGCCGCCGCCTCCATAATAGCTTCTGAAAGAGTGGGATGGGGGTGTACGGTTTTTATAAGTTCATGCCCCGTTGTTTCTAATTTTCTAACGGCTACGAGCTCTGCAACCATTTCAGTTACGTTAGCGCCTATCATATGGCCGCCTAAAAGCTCGCCGTATTTAGCATCAAAAATTAATTTCACGAAACCATCTTTGTGGCCAGCTGCGCTAGCTTTTCCAGAAGCTGAGAAGGGAAACTTACCCACTTTGATGTCGTATCCAGCATCTTTAGCAGCTTGCTCAGTCATACCTACGCTTGCTACCTCAGGGAAGCAGTACGTGCATCCAGGAATGTTATCGTAGTCAAGAGCTTCGGGTGATTGTCCAGCAATTTTCTCAACACATATGATGCCTTCAGCGGAAGCTACGTGAGCTAAAGCTTGGCCTGGTACACAATCGCCAATCGCGAAATATCCAGGGATGTTACTCATGTAGAACTCGTCAACAAGAATCTTGCCTTTGTCTGTTGCGATCCCTACATCTTCAAGTCCTATGTCTTCGATATTTGCGACGACTCCCACTGCACTAAGTACAATATCGCAATCGATTACCTCATCACCTTTTTTTGTCTTAACAGAAACTTTACATCCGCTACCCGAAGTGTCAACTGAAGTGACTTCTGATGAAGTTTTTATTGTGATTCCTTGCTTCTTGAGAGATTTTTGAAGTTGCTTTCCAACTTCCTTGTCTTCTACAGGAACAATTCCATCCATGTATTCAACTATGGTTACATCCGTTCCGATAGAATTGTAGAAGTACGCGAATTCGACTCCGATAGCTCCTGAACCCACGACAACCATTTTCTTTGGTTGGGATTTTAACGTCATAGCCTCTCGGTATCCGATGATCTTATTTCCATCTTGAGTTAAGTTGGGAAGTTGTCGTGATCTAGCACCTGTTGCTATGATGATGTTTGCTGCCTCAAGAACTTGAGTACCGCCATCGTTAGGGGTAACTTCTATACGTTTTCCAGCTAGGACTTTCCCAGTTCCCATAATCACATCAACTTTGTTCTTCTTTAGAAGGAAGGTTACTCCTTTAGACATTCCATCTGCAACTCCACGTGAGCGAGCGACCATACCTCCGAAGTCTGCTTTAGGTTCTGCAACTTGAATTCCGTAGTCTTCAGCGTTCTTAATGTAGTCGAATACATTGGCGCTTTTTAGAAGAGCTTTAGTGGGTATACATCCCCAATTAAGACAAATACCACCAAGTGATTCACGCTCAATCACAGCCGTCTTAAGACCAAGTTGAGATGCGCGAATTGCAGTCACGTAGCCTCCAGGGCCACTTCCTAAAACGATTACGTCGTACTTCATATTAGATTCGATTGTTAGAAGATGTTGCTGAATATTGGAAGTGCAAAGTTAGTTGGTAGTTGGTTATTTTAATGCGTCAATCTATGTCAGTGTGTTCCATGCCTTGGACATTACCTTTGCGGCATAATTCTAATTATGAAAAATTTAGTATTGTTTGGTCCTCCAGGCGCAGGAAAAGGAACGCAAAGCGCATTTTTAGTAGCGCATTATAATCTTGTGCATTTAAGCACAGGTGATGTGTTTAGGATTCATATTAAAGGTGGTACAGAGCTAGGTAAACTTGCTCAATCCTATATGGATAAAGGGGAATTAGTTCCGGATGAAGTTACAATATCTATGCTTGAACAGGAGGTAGAGAAGCATCCTGATGCAAAAGGATTTATTTTCGATGGATTCCCAAGGACTACTGCTCAGGCTGTGGCTTTGGATAAATTTCTAGAGGGACGAGGAGTTTCAGTTGAGTCGATGCTAGCTCTTGAAGTTGAGGTGGAAGAGTTGAAGAAAAGACTCTTAGCCCGCGCTGAAACAAGTGGACGTGCAGATGATGCAGACCCTTCTGTGATTCAAAATCGAATTGATGTTTACAACGCTGAGACAGCTCCCGTTGCTAATTTTTATAAGAAAGCTGGTAAGTTTAAATCCATCAATGGACTAGGTTCTGTAGAAGATATCACAGGACGTTTAGTAGCTGAAATAGGATAATGGCTATTCAAAATTTTGTTGATTATGTGAAGATATGCTGTCGATCTGGAAAGGGTGGAGCGGGATCTATTCACATGATGCGTAATAGAACCACTTCTAAAGGTGGACCCGATGGAGGTGATGGGGGAAGGGGAGGACATATAATCGCAGTGGGGAGTTCTCATAAATGGACGTTGTTGCATCTTAAATACAGCAAGCACGTAATTGCAGGTCATGGTGGAAGAGGGAGTGGGAACCACAAGCACGGTGCTGATGGTATTGATAAGATTATTGAAGTCCCTTTAGGTTCAATAATTAAAGATGCTGAGACTGGTGAAGTTGTTTGTGAGATTACTGAGGAAGGTCAAACAGCAATTGTAGCCAAGGGCGGACTGGGTGGTCGTGGAAATGATCATTTTAAGTCACCGACGAATCAAAGTCCAGAGTATGCTCAGCCTGGGCAAGATGGTGTAGAGGAGTGGAAGATTATAGAGCTAAAACTATTAGGTGATGTGGGACTTGTTGGATTTCCGAACGCTGGAAAATCCACTC
Organism: Flavobacteriales bacterium UBA974; assembly: GCA_002292405.1. Taxonomy (GTDB): domain Bacteria; phylum Bacteroidota; class Bacteroidia; order Flavobacteriales_D; family Sanyastnellaceae; genus UBA974. Next base: position 5,943 of record DBBW01000006.1, on the reverse strand, counting down.
TTTTATCAGTTGTGAGTGCTGCAAAACCAGAAATTGCGGATTATCCTTTTACGACTATTCGACCTAATTTAGGTATGGTGGCCTACAGAGATGACAGATCCTTTGTTATGGCCGATATCCCTGGGATTATTGAAGGTGCCGCAGATGGGAAAGGTCTTGGAGTTAGATTTTTAAGGCATATTGAACGAAACCCGGTATTGCTATTTATGGTTCCGGCTGATGCTGATGATATCGTTGCAGAGTACAGAACTTTATTAAATGAACTCGAAAAGTACAATCCCGAGATGCTTACAAAGCAAAGGATATTAGCTGTTTCGAAGTCTGATCTTTTAGACGATGAACTCGAAGAGGATATGAGAGCTGAGCTTAAAAAAGAAGCTCCAGATTTAGATCCATTCTTCTTTAGTTCTGTAGCGTATAAAAACATAGATAAGTTGAAAGATTTAATGATGTCAGCTATTGAGGATGCTAACCCAGACACAGGTTTGTCTAAGGGGCCTTTTGCGCCTTTGCCACCACCTTTAGTAAAATAATCATATGACGAATTTAATTACTTTAAGTGATGAAGTAAAGTCAGCTCTGAGGACAGGAAAACCTATTGTTGCTTTAGAATCTACCATCATTTCTCACGGGATGCCGTATCCAGAGAATGTTAAAACAGCTCGGAAATTAGGTGATATTATCCGTGATGAGGGTTGCGTTCCAGCTGTTGTAGCAGTTGCTGATGGAAAACTGCATGTGGGTATAAGTGATGCACTTTTAGAAAGATTGGCCACTGAAAAGGGTGTTCTTAAAGTGAGTCGTAGAGATATTCCCACAGCTCTTGCTTCAGGAGCGATAGGCGCCACCACCGTAAGTGGAACTTTGATTGCAGCTCACAGAGCAGGAGTGAGGGTCTTCGTAACAGGGGGAATAGGTGGAGTTCATAGAGGAGCTGAAAAAACATTCGATATCAGTGCTGATTTAGAGGAGCTTGCGATTGGTAATGTAGCAGTTGTAAGTGCTGGCGTTAAAGCGATTTTAGACCTTCCTAAAACTCTTGAAGTTTTAGAAACAAAAGGAGTTCCAGTCATCGGATTCCAAACAGATGATCTACCAGCATTTTACACTCGTAAAAGCGGTCTTAAACTCGTTGCAAGAGCAGATTCACCAAACGAAATTGCTTCTATGATGAAAGCTAAATGGGATTGTGATATAGATGGTTCTATCCTAGTTATGAATCCTATTCCTGAAGCGTTCGAGGCTGATGCGGATATTATAAACGCCTCGATAGATGAAGCTCTAGCATTGGCTGATAAAAAGGGCGTGTTCGGTAAGGAGATTACCCCCTTTATCCTAGCTCATGTAGCTAAGGTTACAGGAGGTGATAGCTTAGCTGCAAACATTGCTCTTGTTGAGAATAATGCGAGGGTAGGAGCGCAGGTCGCAAAAGCGTATTCTCACCTTACCTAACTCAGTGTCGCAATTCGTATCTTCGCGCCGATGCAAGAAGAGAAAAACACACCTGAATTAGAAATTGATTTTCGCGAGATATTGCTGTCAGATTACAGAATGGCTTGTGTTAGTCGCGAAATGTCTGTTTTAGGTAGGAAAGAGGTGCTTACGGGCAAGGCGAAATTTGGAATATTTGGTGATGGAAAGGAGGTGTGTCAGCTTGCACTCGCTAAAGTTGTAAGGCCTGGTGACTGGAGGAGTGGCTACTATAGAGACCAAACATTTATGATGGCTAGAAACCTCATAAATATCCAACAATATTTCGCAGCTCTGTATGGAGATACCGATTTAACACGAGAACCAACTTCCGGCGGGCGTCAGATGGGCGGACATTTTGCCACTAGATTTTTAAGCGAAGATGGCGATTGGTTGGACCAGATGGCAGATGTTAATAGCTCTTCAGATCTCAGTCCTACTGCTGCTCAGATGCCTCGACTTTTAGGTCTTGCTCAAGCAAGTAAGGTGTACAAGTCTCTGCCAGAAATGGCGAAAAAAATGGCGAAGTTTACTGATGGAGGAAATGAAATTGCCTTTGGAATGATAGGGGATGCAAGTACATCACAAGGCCTTTTTTGGGAGACTTTGAATGCAGCGTGTGTGCTTGAGGTGCCTATGCTGATGTCAGTTTGGGATGACGGATACGGAATATCTGTACCTAAGAAATACCATACTACGAAAGAGAGTATTTCCGAAGCCCTTCGGGGATTTCAAAAATCGGAAGGCACTAACGGACTCACGATATTCAGAGTAAAAGGTTGGGATTATCCTGCTTTAGTTGCCACTTATGAAGAAGCAGCAAAGATTTGCAGGGAAACTCACTCGCCAGTCCTCGTTCATGTAGAAGAGTTAACTCAGCCTCAAGGACACTCAACATCTGGCTCGCATGAGAGATACAAATCTAAGGAGCGCATGGCGTGGGCCGCTGAGTACGACTGTATAAACCAAATGGCGAAATTCCTTTTACTTGAGGGAGCTTCTACGGAAGACGAACTCGCTGCAATAAGAAAGGAGGCTAAGAAGGAAGTGAGGGAGAATCAGAAAGAGGCTTGGACCAATTTCAGAATTGATATTAATGGAGATGTTGCTTCTGCCGTAGCTCTATTGCGCGGTGTTGAAGGAGATGATTCTAAAAGAGCGGCAAAGCTTGAGAAGGCCATGGATCCTGGTCGTGCTGAGGTGATGTCAACTCTAAGGGATGCTATGCTTGATACAGCAGGGGAGGATGGTCCTGAAAGAAAAGCATTACAGGTTTGGCTTAAATCCGCAAACGTAAAGTCGCTGCACAGATATAGCTCGAGCCTTTATTCTGATGGAGCAGATAGTGCACTTAAAGTGTCTGAAATACCAGCAATTTTCTCAGATGAGTTAGTTGATGGAAGGCAAGTACTACAGAAAAACTTCGAAGAAATTTTCACGAGATACCCCAATGCACTTACTTTCGGGGAGGATGTTGGAGGGATTGGAGGTGTGAATCAGGTGATGGAAGGCATGCAGGATAAATTCGGGGAAGAGCGCGTTTCAGATACAGGGATAAGAGAGTGTACTATTATTGGGTCGGGAATCGGCATGTCTCTAAGAGGTCTTCGCCCTATCGCTGAAATTCAGTACCTAGATTACTTGTACTATGCTTTGCAAATTCTCCGTGACGACCTTGCTACAGTTCGTTATCGTACAGCAGGAGGCCAAAAAGCTCCCCTGATTGTTCGTACAAGAGGTCATAGATTAGAGGGTATTTGGCATAGCGGATCTCCAATGGGCGCGATCATCTCAAGCCTACGCGGAATGCACGTTTGCGTTCCACGGAACATGGTACAAGCTGCCGGCATGTACAATACCTTACTGAGAGCTGAAGAGCCTGCCCTCGTGATAGAATGTCTCAATGGATATCGTAAAAAAGAATTTATGCCGTCTAATTGCGGTGAGTTCACAGTTGCACTAGGTAAACCTGAAATAACCCGCACTGGAAAAGATCTCACAATCCTTAGCTATGGTTC
>DBBW01000006.1:0-2376 GCA_002292405.1 Flavobacteriales bacterium UBA974 | reverse complement strand
TATTAATCGTAGATGAAGATGTTCCTGGCGGAGCTTCTGCATTCCTGCTAGATCAGGTTCTAAATAAACAAGGAGCATGGAAGTTCTTAGACAGCGCCCCTCGGACTCTAACAGCGAAACCTCACTTACCAGCATATACTTCTGATGGTGATTATTTCTCCAAACCATCCCTAGAAGACATCGTAGAAGAGGCCTATTCTTACATGAATGAAGCAAACCCGTTACGTTATCCAACCCTATGATTACTGTGATGCAATCTCAAGATTTCACTTTGCTTACAGAATACATCGACCTTTCTCAGCTTCTTAAAGCTGCAGGGATTGCTATTTCGGGAGGCGAGGCTAAGATGTTTGTTACAGAAGGACTCGTGATGGTTAACGGAGAACCAGAGTCTCGCAAGCGCAGAAAGCTCCGTGGTGGAGATGTTGTTGTTTTCAACAATGAACACAAAGTCTGCATAATTACCACCTAGAATTCGTTAAATTACTTTTATATTTCCCATCTTGCTGATTCGAAATCTATGAACATGCGTAATTGCCATATATATATAACGCTTAGTTTGCTGTTGTTGTGCATAAGCTTCAATTCCTTAGCACAAACAACAATTCGCGGAAATGTCATTGATCATTCAACTGGCGAGCCAATGTTTTCTGCAAGCGTTATCGTGATAGAGACGGGTCAAGGTGTGACTACTGATTTCGACGGTTTATTCCGACTCGAAGTTGCACGTCTGCCAGTCGTCCTTCAAGTATCATTTATAGGTTACGGTGCTGAGACAGTTACTGTCAGCTCTGACCGTGAAAAAATGGTTGTAAAATTATCACCAGATCAAATACTTATCGAAGCGGCCGAGGTCGTTGGAGAAAGAATATCTGAAAAACAGAAGCAAGCTCCACTTACAGTAGAGACAATGGATCTGATTTCCATTAAAGAAGCGCCCTCAGGAAATTTCTACGAGGGGCTAGGAAATCTTAAGGGCGTAGATCTTACATCTGCATCACTAGGATTCAAGATCATCAACACTCGTGGCTTTAACTCTACATCACCAGTTCGCTCTCTACAACTTATCGATGGGGTAGACAATCAAAGCCCCGGACTGAACTTCTCCCTCGGAAACTTCCTTGGCGCTCCCGACTTAGATGTAAAGTCAGTAGAAATAATTGCCGGAGCCAGTTCTGCATTCTTCGGTCCTGGTGCTTTCAATGGCGTAATCAATATGGAAACAAAGGATCCTTTTGTTTTCTCAGGGCTCAGCGTCTCGACAAAACTTGGAGAAACGACAAAGAAGGGTGAGCGACCCCTTTCCGAGGTCGGCTTCCGGTGGGCTCAAATCCTAGATAATAAAAATGGGGATGCTGTATTTGCTTACAAAGTGAACTTCTTTCAATTCTCAGCTTACGATTGGGAGGCAGTTAATTATGATCCTGTTGATGGATCCTCTGTTTCAGCATTAAACCCAGGTCGATTTGATGCGGTGAATATATATGGAGACGAATACCAGACTCGATTTGATTATTCTTCACCTCCAGGAAATGCCTACAGAGGTTTAGGAACCATATACCGGACAGGTTATAAAGAGAAAGATTTGGTAGATTATAATACTGATAATTTAAAGGTGAGTGTAAGTGGTCATTGGCGCTTACAACCTGAGAAAACATACGAGAGTCCAGAGTTGGTTTATGGATTTAATATGGGAAAAGGGACTACAGTTTATCAAGGTGACAATAGATTCAGTTTAAAAAACATTGAATTCTACCAACATCGCTTAGAGTTGAGCAAGAAAAACAAGTGGTTTATACGAGCTTACCGGACCAATGAAGATGCTGGAGATTCATATGACCCTTACGCTACTGCGCTAAAGCTGCAGGATTCAACAAGGAACCACAACAATTGGGCGAGAGTATATGAAGAATACTGGGTAGATTCTATTGCGCAATCTATCTCAGACACTTATCCCGATTTAGAGTTTCTGGGTTTTGATAGTGTTTTCACAGTTGATGGTACATTTCTCTATTTATTACCCATTGCAGGTATTCCTGAAGGAGCAGAAGATCAGTGGTTTGTTGAAAATCACGATAATCTCACATATTGGCATAGTCAAGTCGAGCAATGGACCAACGAAGGGTATGCAAATTTAGCTGCAGTTGCAATTGATCCCGTAGGGCACCTCGCCCCAGGGTCAGAAGATTTTAATACTCTTTATAATAAATTAATTACGAGCAAAAACAACGAAGGTGAGGGTGGAACTCGATTTCACGATTTATCTTCTTTGCTTCATGTTCATGGAGAATATATATTTGAGCCGTGGTTTCTTGAAGAAGTTAGAGTAGGAGCAAATTTCAGACAATACACTCCTGTAAGTGAAGGAACTATTTT
>DBBW01000014.1:2315-2564 GCA_002292405.1 Flavobacteriales bacterium UBA974 | reverse complement strand
AGTAGCAAATACACCCGAAAGAGCCGTGGTCATTCCAGCCATCGTTGGTAAAGTTGCTTTTGAAACACCTCCAGCCATCGACCTAGCATCACCACCACCCGTAAAAGCCATCACCTGAAAAACCTCAATCATACCGGTGACAGTTCCTAATAAACCAAATAAAGGTGCTAGAGCAACGCATGTATTTATTAAAGGCAGATATCTATTAACTTCGGTTCTTGCTTGAGAAATTAATTTTTCTTTAATTGC
>DBBW01000014.1:0-2308 GCA_002292405.1 Flavobacteriales bacterium UBA974 | reverse complement strand
GTACCTTTCCATGAGGCATGATCTGAAACTGAATCCCATTCAGCTTTTAATTCGCCCATATAAACTTGATGGCCTGCATTAAAATACCAAATTCTTTCCAAGATTATTGCCCACATAAAAGCGGCAAGGATTGCAATCAACCAAAGCACACTACCCCCAGCAGACATAAAGTCTCTGAGAGTATTAAAAGCTTCGGTGACTGCGTAAAACATTAACTAATTACTTTGAATCTGAATGTTCTGCTACTATTCCTGTGCTTTGTTCTTCGAGAACATTAATAATTCCTCTTGCTGATGAATTAGCAAAAGAGTGTAAAAGCGTTGTTGGAATAGCAACTACTAGTCCTAAAACAGTAGTCACAAGGGCTTGAGAGATACCTCCAGCCATGATCTTAGGATCACCAGTACCAAATAATGTAATTTGTTGGAAGGTTACGATCATACCTGTAACTGTTCCTAATAAACCTGCCAGAGGCGCGACAACTGAAATAATTTTTACAACAGGTATCCCTCGTTCAATTGCTGGCCTTTCAGCCATGATTGCTTCAGCAAGTCTCAACTCTAAAGTTTCAATATCTTTGTTCATGTGCTCTTCACCAACAGCGAGAACTCTTCCCAATGGATTGGTCTTATCATGAGTTTTTGATTTNNAGTAAATAACTTCCAAAAAGCTATCGCTATACCAATTAAACCTACAAAAATAATAATGTAACCAACTTCACGACCTTGATTAACTCTCTCCATTAGGCTTGGATTTTGAATAAGATTAGCAAGCAAACTTCCACCAACTGGACCAGTCGGGTCTACACCAAACTTAATCACTTCTCCAACCTCGGCATTAGATAGTTTTTTAGCTGAACTTACATAACGGCCTTCAGGCTGCTTTCCAAGGAATGCATACTGGCCTTTGCTGCCAATGTATTCTAGATATTTGCCATCACAGATAGCATTATAGAGTCCCACTCTAGTAACCATGCAATTCTCTGATTCACCATCAAGATTAATAACATTTGCATTGAAAGAAACAACTTCAGACCCTGCAACCATCTCTCTTTGAAGTTCATACCAAAGACCCTCAAGCTCTCTAATGGTCGGAAGTACTGTAGCGCTGGACATTTTTGAAGATAGCTCGTTTAAAAATGATTCTCTTTCTCTGCCATATTGTGCAGAAGTTAAGGAATCAGCAAAAAGTGCGCTAGCCTCTCCAGCAGAACTTTGCAAATGACCAAAAAGCTCAACCAGTGAACCTAGTTCTTTCTTATAAGCTGCCTCTTTGACAACTAAGATTGCATCATTTTTCTTATATTCGGCTTCAAGCTGATCAGCGATTCTTTCTTGTCTAGCTAACTCTCTCTTTTCAGCAGCCAATTTTGCTGCTTGCTTATTTTTATCAGCAAGAAACTCAGCCTCTCTTTTAGCGTTAACACTTTGTTCAGTTGTTCTCCCCTGTTCAACTAACTGCAATAAACCTTGAATAGTTGTAGGTTCGCCTTCAGCAGCTTCTTGAGCAAAAGTTGAGACTGATGCAATTAATGCCAAAGATAAAATGAATTTATTTAAATTTTTCATGAAGCTTCTCCTCTGAAGACAACCGGCAGCATCATAATATCCATAGGTGCTAGTTTTTGAGCCATTCGAATACCATCTCTAACAGTCACCCTGTAACTACCAGGCAATTCTTCCCAAGTACCTGTCTCATTGTCGTAATATCCTGTTTTTCTCTCATCCTTTGACTGGAAGAACATACCCAGTCTTCCAACTCTAAGAATATTCACAACCACCTCTTGTCCATCAAGAACAATGGTTTCATCATAAGCATCTAGTTTTCTACCGTATTCAGCTTCAATATTGTAAGCCTCTAAAATTTGTCGTACTTGCTCAGAAGCTGTGACCTTCGGATTTGAAAGAGAAGCTCTAACAAGATCCAATCTTTGTTTTCTTTCTTCTATATGAAATGGTGTATCAAGACTGACATACTTTTCCAAGCCTTCCAGCATTCTTTGAGCCAAGGGAGGAATCTGTCTTTGCATGACAACAACTTGAACAAGCTGCTCGTCATATTGATCCATCAGGTCAAGCTGAGCTTGGATTTGAATTCTTTTTTGAGCGTTGTAAAGCTTTAGGCCTTCAACTTGTTTTGATACAACCTTATATTCATTTACCAGCTTATCTGTAGCTGATTCAGTTGCATCAATTTTTTCTTGAGATTGAGCAGAAAGCTCAGTGTTATCTCTTCCAACTTCTAATACTAGTTCCATTTCTGTAGCCGCTACAAAGGTAGTCAGCATAGTAAGAACTACTAGGCTTTT
>DBBW01000018.1:61075-156178 GCA_002292405.1 Flavobacteriales bacterium UBA974 | reverse complement strand
CCGCATCTTCTTCTAAATCCAACAAAGCTTGTGCCGCTCCTTCAAAATCTTTGGGATGAACCAAAGCAGCTGCGGCTTCTCCACACACTTCGGGAAGAGAAGATGTGTCGCTTGCCACAACAGGGACACCGCAAGCCATCGCCTCTACAACAGGGACACCGAAACCTTCAAAAAACGGGAGATATAAAAGTGCATTGGCTCCCGCAATTGCAGATACCAAGGCTTCATCTTCCAACCTTCCTACCCAATGAACACCCTCTGCATCCTGATGTTCATCACTCCACATAGCAGTCCCTACAATGACCAAGTCTGACTTTCCGCCTCGTTTTCTATACGCTCTATGAGCATCTAACATCCCGTGAATGTTTTTTCTTGGGTGAATCGATCCGACAAAAACATGATAGCTGTTGCCCTTCGCAAACTTATTTTTAGAATTTAATTTTTCTGAATCTGAAATCGGTGAGAATTTACTGTCTGGAGCATTCGGAATGATAGAGATTTCAGATTTATTGATCATGTATTTCTCAGCTATGTCCATTCTGCTGAAATTTGAAACTGTACATAACTTTGTAGACTTTCTTGCGTAAACTGGGAATCTTGCTCTGAAATGATTTGCAAATTTCGGCGGGAGCCACTCAGGATGATGCTCGAAATTGATGTCGTGTATTACATTTAACTGTGGAACATCCGTCCTTCTCGAAATGTATCCATCTGTTGATATAAAAAGGTCTGCTTTCCAAATTCTCAACTTCCACGTTATGGCGTAATCAAACCACAAATCAAATAACCATGGTCTTCTTGCCGGAGGAAGTAAACAAATGTTTTTACAATTCGACCCATAATCGAATTCCACAGGGGGTTTTCTATCAAAAATCAATAAAAAATCATCTTGAGGACGAGATGCAATAAATCTCTTATAGCACTGGTGAGTAAACAACCCTGTACCTTCCAACTTTCCTGGAATAAGTAAACGAGCATTTAAAGCAATTCGCGCCATATTGTAAAGTTAAAGAACATACTTTACCTGTAGCAGTTTATAGATTTAAAATCTAAACTTTTCTAAGCTTAACTTTGCGAAATGATTCAAAGAGATGAAAATAGAGATGCAGCTAAATTAGACTCATCTCACCTATTGTTATTTGTGTTTAGCAAACTGCGTATATTCATTATCGTAGGTATTGTTACATTAATAATCTCAGCTGGTGTTTCACTCGTTATAGAGGAGAAATTCGAATCCAGTGTAATTTTGTTCGCAACTACGCAAAGCTCAATAGGTGAAGCCTTTTTTGAAGAAAGTAAACAAGGTGATTTACTTGCGTATGGAGAGACTGAAGATGCTGAAAGACTTTTGCAATTACTCAACAGTAGTAAAGTGAGATCTCAGATTATAGCCAACCACAATTTGGACGAGCACTATGACATAGATCTTAATGAGGTCGGATCTAGAACCCTGCTTCAGAAAGAATACAACAGCAACGTGGGGGCTGATTTAACAAGGTTTGGTTCAATTAGAATACATGTTTTAGATAGAGACCCAAATGTCGCAAGAGATATCGCAAATGATTTGGTTTTCTTAGTAGATAGCCTTGCTAATGCACTAAGAAATGACAGGGCAAAGAATGCTTTAAAACTCGCTAAAGAATCCTACAACCAGGCAATTAAAGAGATTGAGGATGCTGAAAATGAATTAAGTGAGCTTCACTCTCATGGAATTTATGACTTTGAAGCTCAAGTTGAAGGGTTAACTGCTGAATATGGAAGAGCTGTTGCTGAAAACAATATGAGAGGAGCTGTAATTTTGAAAGCCGATTTAGAACAGATCTCTAAACTTGCTAATAAATACAATAAGCAAACAAACTTCCTTGAGCCTGCTTATGAGCAACTTGCAACATTGAAGAAGAGATTTGATTTGATGAAGGTAGATGCATCTACACAGCTGCCATCCAGCCTTGTGGTGGATTTTGCTGAAGCAGCTGATAAGAAAACCTATCCTGTGAGATGGTTAATCGTTGTTGTAAGTATCCTTTCAACTCTCTCAATGACCTTAATCTTGTTATTGATTGTCGACAGTCTTAGAGTAGCTGAAACACGAAGTAAGTGAAGTCGTGGCTGACAGATAAAACTGTTCTTATAGGAACACTTCTTTTTTCCATTATTTTAGGGGTTTGTGCTTACAATGAATTTTTGTTGATTGCTGTTTTACCTCTTGTGATTCTACTAGCATGGTGGAGTGTTAAAAGGCTTGATTTATATATTGGATTTATTTTATTCGCTGTTCCTTTAAGCATTAACCTGCAAGAATTAGAAGTAACATCTTTGGGGCTTTATATGCCCACAGAACCTTTACTGTTCGGGGCATTAATCATATTTTTATGTCGATTTTTTAAAGGTTGGCCAGTCGATAAAAGACTTTTTTCACACCCCATTTCAATAACAATTGGAAGCATGATGGTCTGGATGGCCATCACTACAGTTACAAGTTATGATCCACTGGTTTCACTGAAATTTATGACGTCTCGGGCTTGGTTTATTGTAAGTTTCTTTTTCTTCTTAGGGCATATCATGCTCCATAAGCCAGAGTTTAGAGAACGGATGCTAATGCTACTATTATTTCCTTTATGTATTGTTGTAATTTATACTGTAATTCGACATGCAGGTTATGACTTCAGCAAACACGCAGGCCATTGGATGATGAAACCATTCTTTAAAGATCACACTTCATATGGAGCGGTCTTAGCGATGATGTTACCCCCAACAATAGCACTCTTATCAAAAAAAGACAGACCAACATTAATAAGGTTACTTTTAGGTATTGCAACTGTCATAATCGCAATAGGCTTGATCCTCTCGTTCACAAGAGCAGCATGGGTTTCTATTGCGGGCGTAGGGATTCTTTTTGTAGCCATGAGAATAGGTATTAAACTTAAAACTTTAGCATCAATAGGTGCTGTAGTAGTAGTGGTGCTCTTCGTTAATTTCGACACGTTAATGATAGATCTTCAGAGAAATAAGCAAGATTCATCAGACAACTTAACTCAACATGTGAAGTCTATTTCGAATATTTCAAGTGACGACTCCAATTTAGAAAGGCTCAATAGATGGAGCTGCGCTGTTTCTCTTTTTCAAGAAAGACCTATCACAGGTTGGGGTCCTGGAACATATCAGTTTGTTTACGCCCCTTTTCAAAAGTCAGATTTAAAAACAACGATTAGCACAAATAATGCTGATGGAGGCAATGCACACAGTGAATACCTCGGGCCACTTGCGGAACAAGGTGTAATGGGGGGGGTGTTAGTCTTACTGTTAATTTGGTGGGCCTCAATAGTCGGGTTTCGTTTGTGGAATAACCTTAAAAATAAGGAAGAACGAAATTTAGCGGTATCTATATATCTAGGATTAATGACCTACTTCATTCACGGAGTATTAAACAATTACTTAGATACTGATAAAGCTAGCGCACCATTTTGGGGGTTCTTAGCTCTTTTAGTGGTTCTAGATATTGAAAGTCGGGGTAAAGCTTTACCTAAAGCGACAACTTAAAAGAGCAGTATCGTCTAAAGGGGGTGTTGATCCTCTAAAATCTTTCAGAGACTTAACCATCGTAGAGTGCATCGCATCAATTGTCATGTCTTTACCTTTCCTCACTATTTCCTCTAATCTTGTCATTCCGAACTCTTCACTTTTTTCATTCTCTTGCTCAACTAATCCGTCTGTATAACATATTAAGGTGCTACCAGAAAGAACTTCAACATTGCCTGAAACAATCGTGGGCAATTCCTTAAACATCCCTAAACCCACTGCACCGAGCTCTAATAAACAAGAATTTCCTTGATCATCAAGCCACAATGGTGGATTGTGTCCGCAGTTCACATATTCTAATGAATTTGATTTTTTATCATATACAGCAACGAAAAATGTAATAAACTTCTCACCCTGAGCACTAGCCATTACACGAGTGTTGAGCTCCTTGACTTTTTCTATTAATGATCTCGAACCGCTGTTGAAAATCGCCCTTACATTTGCTTGGAAATTAGACATCAAAATAGCAGCTCCCACCCCCTTTCCACTGACATCAGCCATACACATAACAACCTGATCTAGTCCTGCTAAAAAACAATCGTAATAATCACCTCCTATTTGTTGGTGTGGCTGATAATACCCTGAAACATCTATTTTACTATCCTCTGGCCAAACTTTAGGCAGTAACATTGCCTGCATTTCACCAGCTAATTCAAGTTCTTTCCTCACCCCCGCTTGTCTTAGATTCTCTTCTACAAGTTCTCTATTTCTCAATGCAACCACTAAAATATTAGTAAGTGTTTGTATATAGTTTAAATGCTTCACCACCGGACTCATACCCGGCACATCCTCTTCTTTATCCCCTGCTAATACAAACGCTATGACTGTATCGTTTTTGTATACTGGAATCACAATGTCAAATGAATGATTGTTTAAACCATCGACTCCAGCTAATGAAATTCCTCCAGAATTTAGCTTATTGAAGAATTCAATTGGCTGATTATCCGGGACTTCTCCTGAAACGCCATTGGCAATAAGCAATCTCCAAAACGATCTTCCTAAATCCATAGAATAAAGAACCAAGCGCCCAATACCTAAATGAGTTTGAAGTGCTTTACAGTAGTGTTCTAGAAGTTCATTTTCAGATGACTTGGAATTAATGGCACGAGTTACATCAAGCAAAGCACTGAGTTTAAACTCTCTCAGTTCAAGCTTTCCTCTCAATCTTTTTTCACTAATATCCCCCCATTAACCTTACTTTTTAACTCTCTCAGAATACTCTTTAGTGCGAGTGTCTACTTTAATAAAATCACCTGTATTAATAAATAATGGCACGCGTACTTCAACTCCTGTGTCTACGGTTGCAGGCTTTAATGAATTTGTAGCGGTATCACCTTTCACACCGGGTTCGGTGTAAGTAATCTCAACCTCAATATGATTCGGTAAATCGCAAGAAATTGCTCTTTCACTATCTGCGTCAAATAATATCTTGCAGATAAGCCCATCAGTTAAAAACTCAGGTGCATTAATCAGGTGCTTTTCTACCGGAATTTGCTCGTATGTCTCACTATTCATAAAGTGATACCCCATATCATCGTTGTAAAGAAACTGATACTCTCTAGTTTCGATCCTTACGGGGTCAATTTTCGTGCCTGCATTAAATGTATGATCAACGACTTTTCCCGTCTCAATATTTTTAAGTTTCGTCCTTACAAAAGCAGCTCCCTTTCCAGGCTTTACGTGTAAAAACTCAATAATTTGCCATAACCCATGATTGTGATTCAAGCACATCCCATTTTTAATATCAGAAGTATTCGCCATATTTCTTTTAAATTCTAAGTTGTCTGCAAGATACACACTCAATTACCTCCCTTCAAACCGTATTGAAATTCGTTGTGATGAAAGTTCTCCTTCATGAACTGTTGACTTAGGCCAAACCTTCTCAAACGAAATCACCAACCTATCCACAATCACCTCCCAAGTAATTATCGCACGACTTGTAGAATCTCCAACCGAAAACAACCTGTAACCTCGAGCAGTGGGAAGGAGTTGACAGAGTCTACCTAGCATATCATCTCCACCATTCATAACTGCCACAGTTAGCGTTCTCTCATTTTTAATATCTACTCTAAAAGCTCTACCAATACTCGCAAAGTCATTGCCCGATTTTATCAGTTCACCTGTAAACTTCACAAAAGGAAGATCCCATTTTAATCTCGCGAGTAATTCCACTGCGCCATCATAAGCTCCCTTAATTTGAATTCGTGTTTGCAGTTCTCCCCCGATTTCTAATTCTGAATCCCATGACAATGTTGATCTAAAATTCAATTCTCCATGCTTCATTTCATATTTTACAACTAATTTCTTATTGTTTTCTATAATAAAAAACCCACCCCCTCCAACCCAACTCGAATCTGAATTAGATTGCTCACCATACATCCTATATGGATGTTTTAAATTGTGTTTATCGATGCTAGCAAAAACAAAAATATTTTTACCAGACGCAAGCACTGCTCTATTTTTAATTGATACACCTCCTTTAAATATAGATATTTCAGATTCATAACTAAGTGCATTTTTCTCTCTTCTAACAAGTAACCCTACAACATTTCCTGGCCCGACCTCTCCTAATACCCCTAACATAGTCTGCTCCCCTTTGTGAAAAACACTCCATGCCAATCGACTTTGCCGTACTTCTAAACGTGATCTTTCAACTTCCGTCCTATGTAATCCCGAAGAATAAATAGAAGTTATTTCTCCAGTAGTAGTATCAATAACACATTCTCTTTTTTTCGTGTCAAACGAGGTATAAATCCACCAATTTTTATTTGTTTTACTTACTGCAAAACCTCTGCGACTAGGAGTGCCATCTCCAGTATTAACGCCACTAAAATCACGACTTGTTTGACCTAAATTATGAGGAGCGCGCATGGATTGAAATGGATCGTACCTGAAGACTGTGGATCCTGAACCCCAATGAACCCTATGGTCTCCTATAATAAAATTCACGCCTTCACCTAATCTGCTTTGATAGTAACCTCCGAGATAGTCCACCCCCACTTCACCCGCATCTCTCTCAGCGACTATGCCCCAATTTAGACCTTTTACACGAGTAATAAGCCCCGTTCTACCCCCTTCAAAACCCTCTAGGTTAGTAGCAGCGCCAGGACCAAAGTCACCAACGCCTGCAACATTCCAACTAATTGCTTTTGATTCTGGAGTTAGTGACTCCCTTCCCCAACTACACCAACCCCCCCACCTATCGTGCTGAATCACTTTTACAATAACCTCTTCACGTACACCATAAATATCCCAAGCTTCTTCTGCAACTACTGGCCATCCATACTGCAATAGATGTTTCGAAATGTATTCTCCCTCGTAAACTTCCATCCAACCATCTTCAATAGCTGGGATAATTAATTTGTTTATAGCCTGTTGCGATTGAGATAAGAAGACGTGGGATTGGGTTATATAAAATAAGATGAAAAATAGTTGCTTTACCATTTTAAACCCCAATTTGTAGAACCTCCTACAGAAACTTGTTTATGAAATAGTGAGCTATGAATTTTCCCAAACCGTGTAATCCCACATGTTAAATAAAATTGTGGTCCTTGCAAATCCACTGAGATTTCAAAATTCTCAAGTCTCTTATTGACAAATAGAAACCAACCGTGGCCACTCATATCTGAATTCATACCTGCTCCTATTGATATTGATAAAGACTCCCTTAGCTCAAGAATTCCTCTTATTTTCCATTGTTCACCAACGTCAAATAGTTGAGAATCCATTGTTCCTTTTTTAACACCATCGTCAAATTCAAATAATATTCCAAGCTCTGAAATACTGTTAATTTTGCTAACATTAATTTCATTAAGCCGTTCAAATTCACCTCCCAATAAGGTCCAACCAACAAACTTTATTCCTGAGTCTGAATCAAATAGATTGATGTCCTTGCCTGCCCAAAAACTTGATGAACTCCAAGCCTCCCATCCACTCCAAGAGCAACCTAACCATGCGCTAGGCTCGTTGTGTATTCGCTTTTCAAAGACAAATGCATTCCAGTGTGTCCCCCACAATAATTGTGAAACTTGAAGGTGACAATTCTTAAAATCGTGATTAATTTGAGAGGCTTGAAAATGATACTTGTCTGTAAAACGCCACAAAAACATAGTATTAAAAGAATGCGTCTGAGTCCATTTATTTTCACGCCAGCAAGTTGCATGAATAATAAATGTCCTATAAAACAAAACAACTCGCGTTAGTCATAAATTTATTCGTGTTTTACCTTGCTTAGCCATATATTTGCGCCCCTATTTGGAATGCGGGTGTGGTGAAATTGGTAGACACGCCAGACTTAGGATCTGGTGCCGCAAGGTGTGTGGGTTCGAGTCCCTCCACCCGCACAATTCCAACTATAATAGGAAGATTCTTCAAAAGAACACCATGCAGATAAGTCAAGAACCGATTGATGCGCTAAGTGCGCAAGTAAGTGTTACACTTGATAAAAACGATTATAAAGATCGTTGTGATAAAATTCTAAAAGCTCAACGGAAGCAAATCACTTTACCCGGGTTTCGAAAAGGAAAAGTACCTATGTCTATCGTACAAAAACAGTACGGCAGAGCTGTTCTTGCAGAAGAAATTAATAAGCTTTTAAGTGAATCTCTCGCTAAACACATCCAAGAAAAGAAGATGAATGTTCTCGGGAACCCTATCCCCGCAGAAAATATTGAGGACGAAGGAGATTGGGAAAATCCCGACACTTTCAAATTCACGTATGAAGTAGGACTTGCTCCTGAAATAAATTTAAGCTTTGGCTGGAGAGCAAAATTCACTCGCCACATTATTCCTGTAGATAAAAAAGCAATTGACAATCGCGTAGTAGACATGCAGCGTCAACACGGTAAGATTAGCGATGTAGAACAAGCTGGAGAAAAGGATATGCTGTTAGGCACATTCACTCAGCTATCTGAAAACGGTGAGGTACTTGAAGGAGGTATTGAAAACCGCAGCTCTATTTCCGCTGAATTCATTGAGGATAAGGCTACTAAAAGCAAAGTTGTAGGATCTAAGGTTGGTGATAATTTAACCGTTAACCCTAACAATGTAAGCCAAAACCATGAGGATCTAGGTCGTATGCTAGGCATTGATCACGAGCAAGTTCACTCACTCAAAGGAGATTTTAAATTCGTTGTCGAAGAAATCAAACACCTCGACCCTCATGAAGTTGAGCAGAGTCTATTCGATAAAATTTACCCCAAAGGTGAAGTCAATAGCGAAAAAGACTTTCGTTCAAAAATAGAAAAAGATCTCGAGGGACATTTCGACAGAGATGCGGAATGGGTTTTCCGCCGCCGTTTTGTGACTGACCTTATTGATTACATGAAAATTCCTTTACCTGAGGAGTTTTTAAAACGTTGGATTGTGGCAGCCAATGATAAACCTGTTACACCTGAGCAGCTAGAAAACGAATTCGATGGTTACGCCGCTTCATTGCGTTGGCAGCTTGTCCAGCAAAGCGTTTTAAAGGATCAAAACATTAAAATTACTGCTGAAGAATTGGAATCTGAAGCACGAAGGTTCGTCGGTGCTCAATACGCTCAATACGGCATGCCTTTAGATGAAGAGCAATTAGACAATGTTGCAAAAAGTGTATTAGCTAAGGAGGACGAAAGACGTAAAATAGCTGATGTAATCATGGAACGTAAAGTTGTAGATCATCTTAAAACACTTGTCAGCATTAAGGAAAAGTCTATTCCTTATGAAAAGTTTGCGAAACTTGCTGCTGAGGTTAAGTAATTATACTTGACTTTGTGAATATCAGGTGGTATAAAAGTTAATACATAGTCATTAGCTACTTAAATTGCATGAATATTCAAGCATCATGAACAATCGCAAAGAGTTTTTAAAGTACGCCGTAAAAGATCGCGGCTTAAGCAGTCACACAGTAGGAGATTTCATTTCATCGGCTTACGGCCCTGAAAACATGACACGAACAGTCATTGAAGAAAGATCTATGCCCTTTCGTGAGGTAGACGTTTTCTCTCGCCTAATGGCTGACAGAATTATCTTTATGGGGACAGGAGTTGATGATAATATTGCAAATATTATTCAAGCACAACTACTGTTTTTAGAGTCTACCGACGCAGATAAGGATATTCAGATATACATTAACTCACCAGGTGGGAGTGTTTATGCCGGGCTTGGTATTTATGACACCATGCAATATATACGCCCTGACATTGCAACTATTTGCACAGGGATGGCTGCATCAATGGGTGCCGTTCTATTATGTGGTGGAGCACATGGAAAACGTACCGGTCTTAAGCATAGCCGAGTCATGATACACCAACCCTTAGGAGGTGCTCGTGGACAAGCTTCAGATATTGAAATTACAGCACGTGAAATTCAAAAACTAAAAAAAGAACTCTATGAAATCATTGCTCACCATTCTGGAAAAACATACGAGCAAGTTTGGGAAGATAGCGATCGTGATTACTGGATGACAGCTGAAGAAGCAAAGAAATACGGTATGATTGATGAAGTTCTTATAAGAAGTTAATTAGAATTATTTATACGAATGGCTAAAGGAAAAGACAGTGTATCAAAAGAAACATGCTCTTTTTGTGGTACTGATGAAGAAGAAGTAGAAATACTTATTGCAGGTATTTCTGGGCACATTTGTGATCGATGTGTAAGACAGGCTGAAGAGATTGTAGATACTGAATCTTATACTGAATCCAATGAAAAATTAAAATTAGAGCTTAAAAAGCCTCGCGAAATCAAAGATCACATCGACGACTACGTAATAGGTCAAGAAGAGGCAAAAAGAACACTGTCAGTAGCTGTTTACAATCATTACAAGAGGCTTTTGAATCCTCCAATAAAAGGATCCGAAGTTGAATTAGACAAAGCAAACGTAATTCTAGTTGGAGAGACCGGTACAGGGAAAACGCTTCTTGCGAAGACGATCGCTAAAATGCTTGATGTCCCCTTTTGTGTCGCCGATGCAACGGTATTAACCGAGGCTGGATATGTAGGTGAAGATGTCGAGAGCGTCTTATCACGGTTATTACAAACAGCAGATTTTGATGTAGAAGCGGCTGAACGAGGAATCATTTTTATCGATGAAATTGATAAAATTGCCCGCAAAAGTGACAACGCTTCAATTACACGTGATGTGAGTGGTGAAGGAGTTCAACAAGCACTTCTGAAACTTCTTGAAGGAACCGAAGTTAATGTTCCACCACAAGGGGGGCGTAAACATCCAGAGCAAAAGTTAATCAAGGTTGACACAAAAAACATTTTGTTTATCTGCGGGGGAGCCTTCTCAGGTATTGAAAAACAAATTGAAAGAAGACTGAGTAGATCAACGATAGGTTTTAAAAGTGGTGGAGCATCGAAAGTTGATGCGAACATACTATCATATATCGCACCTGCTGATTTAAGGAGTTACGGTTTAATTCCTGAGTTAGTCGGTCGATTCCCTGTTCTAACACATCTGAATACTCTAGAAAAAAGTGCACTTAGAAGGATATTAACACAGCCGAAGAACGCGATTATAAAACAGTATGTTTATCTTTTTCAGTTAGATGGAGTTAAACTGAAATTCAAAGCTGATGCGCTCGATTGGATCGTTGAAAAAGCGCTCGAGTTTAAATTAGGAGCTCGGGGACTGAGGGGGATTCTTGAGACAATATTGACCGATGCAATGTTCGAACTTCCAAGCGGAGATGTTAAAGAGCTGTTAGTCGATAAAAAATATTGTGAAGGCCACAAAGGTTCGATTGCCAAACAAGGACTAAAAGTCGCATAACATGATGTTTTGTTCGTCTGTTGTGGACAAAGGCCAGTAATAATTAATCTTAAATTAGGGATTGATTAGTAGTTTGGTCTTCTAACTTTTAACAAGAGAAGACGTGGCGGGTAAGGTTACTCCTTTGATGCAACAATACAACCGGATTAAAACAAAACATCCGGACACTATTCTACTTTTTCGAGTGGGCGATTTCTACGAAACGTTCGGTCAAGATGCTATTGTAGCAGCTGGTGTACTAGATATTATACTCGCAAAAAGAGGAAATGGAAGTGCTTCTGAAATTGAGTTAGCTGGATTCCCTCACCATTCTTTAGACAATTATTTACCTAAGCTAGTAAGGGCGGGATTAAAAGTTGCTGTTTGCGACCAGCTTGAAGACCCAAAACAAGCCAAGGGGTTAGTGAAAAGAGGGGTTACGGAACTTGTCACACCTGGGGTTGTAATGCACGACCAAGTGTTACAGTCAAAGCAAAATCATTATTTAGCAGCACTTCATTGGACTAGAAATGGTTGTGGAGTTGCATTCTTAGATATTTCAACTGGAGAGTTTCTTGCCGCTGAGGGTAGTTCAGAGTGGATTGATAAACTTCTAAAGAGCTTTAATCCCAAAGAGTGGGTTTGTGAAAAAGGGCATGAATCAGATTTAATCTCATTATTTGGAGATGATACGCCTCGTTCTAAACTTGATGATTGGGTTTTTTCTGAAGAATTCGCTCATGAAAAACTACAATCTCAGTTTGGGGTTACTTCAATGAAAGGGTTTGGTTTAAATAACGCTCCTTCAGCAAAAATTGCTACAGGTGTTATTTTAGAATACTTGAAATTCACACACCACACTAAATTATCTCATCTACAGGGTGTGAAGAGATTAAGAGAGACTGATGGGATGTGGCTTGATAGATTTACTGTGAGAAATCTAGAAATTATTCATCCCAGTCACCCGGATGGCACTTCGCTTGCTGACACCATAGATAGAACATCAACACCCATGGGAGCTAGGATGTTAAGACGATGGTTAATGATGCCTTTAACAGACAAGGTTGCAATAGAATTCAGACACAATGCAGTAAGTCTATTGATGGATAAGGAAGAACTGTCTTCAAATCTTAAATCAATACTTTCTGGAGTTGGTGATCTTGAGAGGTTAGCTTCTAAAGCAAGCTCGGCTAAGATTAACCCTAGAGAACTAGTGCAACTTCGAAGAGGTATAGAATCTGTAATAAAAGTTGCCGAAGCTGCTGCTGGAGAGGAAGCTTTATTACCAACACTTGAAAGACTCTCTCCTTGCGATAAGCTACTCTGGAGATTAGAAAAAGAGCTGGAAGATGAAGCGCCTAATCAAGTTGGTAAAGGTGCTGTAATTAAGCCTGGAGTTAATCGTGAATTGGACCAAGTCAGGAGTTTGGCTTTTGAGAGCCACAAAGCGTTGGAGTTAATCCGAGAAAGGGAAGTTGATAAAACTGGAATTATCTCACTGAAAATAGGGTTTAACAATGTCTTTGGATATTACCTAGAAGTTCGACATGCTCACAAAGATAAAGTTCCAGAAGAGTGGATTCGTAAGCAGACATTAACACAGGCCGAGAGATATATTACTGAAGAATTAAAGGTTTTAGAAACCCAAATCCTAGAAGCGAAGGACAAGGCATTGTCTCTTGAACAGGGGCTTTATGAATCTTTAGTTTTAGAAACTGTAAAAAACACAACTGAGTTAATCGGTAATGCTAGGGCAATGGGCGAACTTGATGTTCTAAATAGTTTTGCTTCTGTTGCTTTGGAATTCGGATATACTCGTCCTAGAATCAGCGAAAATCATGGGGTGAAAATCATCGAGGGTAGACACCCTGTCATTGAAAGACAACTTCCACTTGGTGAATCTTATGTTTCAAATAATCTAACCCTAGATCCTGAAAACGCTCAAATACTTATGGTTACCGGGCCTAATATGTCTGGTAAAAGTGCACTTCTCCGGCAAACTGCATTAATTTGTCTTATGGCTCAAAGTGGTGGATTCGTCCCTGCAAGAAGTGCCGAATTAGGTATTCTTGATAGAATTTTCACAAGGGTTGGCGCCTCGGACAATATCTCAAGTGGAGAATCAACCTTTATGGTGGAGATGAATGAAACGGCTTCCATTTTAAATAGCATTACGGGAAGAAGTTTAGTTCTACTTGATGAAATCGGAAGGGGAACAAGCACATATGATGGGGTAAGCATAGCTTGGGCTATTGCGGAACACCTTCATGGTTATGAGAAAATTAGACCCTTAACTTTATTTGCTACTCACTACCATGAGCTCAATGAGATGACGGCTTCCTTCCCTCGCATTAGAAATTGCAATGTCAGTGTAAAGGAGGTAGATGGAAGTATCGTCTTTCTAAGAAAACTCGTTGCTGGAGGGTCTAATCATAGCTTCGGTATTAACGTAGCTAAACTAGCGGGAATGCCTCGGGCGTTAGTTAGGCGAGCAGAAGAAGTCCTCATTAAACTCGAGTCAAATAGAAATGAAAATGGTGAGCCTTCAAACTCAGGTGAACCTAAAATCTCCACTGTTAAACTACCTTCAGTAGATGATTCATTTATTACAAAAAACATTGCCGCTGAGCCAGGTGTTCAGATGAGTTTTTTCAAATTAGACGATCCAGCTCTTGAAGATGTCCGAGATAGGTTGCTCGATTTAGACATTGATAATCTTACCCCAATAAACGCTCTTTTAAAGCTACATGAAATCCGAAAAGTAGTGGGCGGAAAGTAAGTTTCTTAAATATTAGAATGTTGCTAAAAACAAGTCCAAGTCCTTAAATGGAAGATCTCGTTCTTGGGACACATGCCTATTCGTTATTACTCCTTTATACATATAAACTCCAGATTTAACAATATTAGAACTCCTAATAGCAAGCTCAAGTCCTCCATCAGCAACAATCCCTAAGATAAAAGGAGCAAGTATATTGCTCAATGCCTGACTAGCTGTTCCTGATACACTTGAAGCAATGTTAGGTACGCAATAGTGAATCACGCCATGGTCTAAATAAGTAGGACTTTCATGACTTGTAATACGTGACGTTTCAAAGCAGCCTCCTCTATCAATACATACATCGATAATAACAGAGCCCTCTTTCATTGAACTAACCATAGGCTCACTTACTATCATTGGTGACCTTGAACCATTTCCACGAAAAGCACCTATTGCAACGTCAGCAGTCTTCAGAGTCTCATTCAAAACTGATGGTTGAAGGGTAGAAGTCCAAACTCTGTGGCCTAAACTTTGCTGGATTCTGACAAGTCTATGAGGTCGGTTGTCAAATATTTTTACCTGGGCACCTAAACCAATTGCAGCTCGCGCTGCAAACTCACCAACAGTCCCAGCACCTAAAATAACAATTTCGCTAGGCCTAACTCCGCTAATCCCTCCGAGCATAGCAGATTTGCTTTTTTCACCTGAAAGAAGATTTCCTGCAATTAAAATACAAACATTCCCCGCTATTTCTCCCATTGCTCTAACGAGCGGATAAAGTCCATTTTTATTTCTTAAAAGGTCCCAGGCTATTGCAGTAATTTTCTTCTTACTAAGTTTAGACAACAAATCTTTATGTTGAATATTTAACTGTAGTGCGCTGACTAAAGTAGCCCCTAGTTGCATCAAATCAACTTCTTCTAGAGAGGGTGGTTCAACTTTAAATATCATAGCGGCTTCGAAAACTTGTTTTCTATCATGTACAATTCTTGCACCTGATTCGCTATAATCAATATCTGTAAAATTGGATTTCTCTCCAGCTCCAGCTTCTACAAGCACCTCATGCCCATGCGCTACTAAAAGAGCTACAGCCTCAGGCACAAGAGCAACGCGTTTTTCTTGAAGGCTTATTTCTTTAGGAATGCCAATAACAAGATCGTCCTGACTTTCAAGAACTTGTAACAATTCCTCTTGAGGCAATAGTGAAGCTTCCTTTGCTAGAGCTTTTATGGCTTTGCGTCCTGTTTCCATGTAGCTGGTAATTTAATGCTTTAACATCATTTAATCGCTTTAAATCCCAAGCAAAATAATATTTCTTCTTTCTTCAACTTCATCCGACCTCTCATTATCACATATATTAACTTTCAGAACAAGGCTTGACTGAGGTAAATAATCGGCAATTATTTCTGGCCATTCTATGAGGGAAAGTCCATCCTGCGCGAACAAATTAAATATCCCAGCTTCTTCAGCCTCACGCTCATCTTCTAATCTGTATAAGTCGATGTGGTTTATGATTCCGCCATTGTTTTTATGGTAAACATTTACCAAACCGAAAGTGGGGCTCGAGACGTCATCATCAACTCCGAGACGCTTACATATTTCTTTTATTAGTGTGGTTTTCCCTGCTCCCATTGCACCCTGAAAGACAACAACACCATCATTTGGTAAAAAATTAGCAACCTTATCAGCAACTAGAGGTAGATCTGAAAGATTATAACCTGTAACCTCTAGAAGAATTTTCATACTCCTCATTTGTTAATTCCTCGAATCTAAAATGGCAAAAGGGATTATAACCTCCTCTAAACTAACCCCTCCGTGTTGAAACGTATCTTTAAAATATTTCACAAATTGATGATAATTATTAGGATACACGAAAAAATCCCTATCCCTTGCAAATACATAACTTGAGCTAACATTTGCCTTAGGTAAACCAAATTTTTCTGGATCTTCCGCAGCAAACACTTCTTTGTGATTGTACCCCAAATTCTTCCCAACTTTATAACGAAGGTTGCTGTTAGTGCTTCTATCGCCACGTACCTTAATATCACTGTTGACTTTTACAGTCCCGTGATCAGTTGTAACAATGACACGTGCATTCGCATTGGCCATTTTTTCTAGCATCTCTTTTAACGTGCTATGCTCAAACCACGTTAAAGTTAAACTCCTGTAGGCTGCTTCATCGTCTGCAAGTTCTTTAATCACTTCCATGTCAGTTCTTGCATGGCTAAGCATATCCACGAAATTATAGACTATTGTAGTTAAACTCTCGCCCTTTGTCTCATGAAATTGATCAAGTAATTTCCTGCCTGAAGCTAAGTTTGCCACTTTATGATAGCTCGTCCTTCCATTAATTCCAAGTCGTTTTAGCAATTCATTTAACAGTTGGTCTTCAAACATATTCTTTGACCCCTCTTCATCTTCGTTTGTCCACCACTCTGGGTGCAATCGCTTAATGTCCGCAGGAAGCAATCCAGCAAAAAGAGAGTTTCTCGCATATTGAGTAGCTGTTGGAAGAATACTCATATATGTATCATCTTTTATGACAGAAAACATATCGCTCAATAAGGGCTCGATAGATTTCCATTGATCTAACCTTAGATTATCTATAACAACTAAAAAGACTTGCCTGCCATCAGCAGTTTTAATTGCTTCTGGTAAGAAATGAGGAAGAACCCTATGAGAAAGTATAGGCAGCTCTGAAATTGAACCTTCATCCCCCGCACTTATCCATCCTTCATAATTATTCTCAACAAACTTTCCAAACTGTCTGTTTGCATCTTCAAATTGCATGGAAAGGACTTCCTGCATACTGTCATCCTCCGACTTCTCTAACTCAAGAGTCCAATGAGTTAGACGTCCATACACATCATACCAATCTTTAACATCCATTTTTCCCATCATCTTTATACCCAACTCTCTAAACTCCCCTTGATAATCAGTCATAACCTTCTCGCTCAAGAGTCTTTTTCCATCAAGACATTTCTTAACCGCAAGTAAAATTTGATTAGGATTGACTGGTTTAATGAGGTAATCACTGATTTTAGATCCTATGGCTTCCTCCATAATATGCTCTTCTTCACTCTTCGTAATCATAATTACCGGAAGATGGGCTCTAAGTACTTTGATGCGTTGAAGTGTCTCGATACCATTAATTCCGGGCATATTTTCATCTAAAAAGACCAAATCAAATACTTTTTTCTCTACCTCTTCTAAGGCCTCCACGCCACTATTTACAGGAGTTACTTGAAATCCCTTACCTTCGAGAAAGAGAATATGAGGCTTGAGCATATCGATTTCATCATCAGCCCAAAGTATATGTGGTTGTCTCGTCATGTGCTTAAGTATCTTGCGCAAAGAAACATCAACGTAGTTAATCTACGTTTCGTATTCTAAATTCATGTCAAAAATTATGTCAAAGACAAATCGATATAAAATATTAAACGACCCCATTTATGGTTTCGTTACGCTGCGCCATTCATTTACTATAGATATTCTTGACCATCCTTATGTTCAAAGACTGAGGCGCATAAGCCAGCTAGGGTTGAGTCATCTAGTGTATCCCGGTGCAGTTCACAACAGGTTTCAACATGCTGTGGGGAGCTTGTTCCTGATGCAAGAAGCGCTTGATGTCCTAAGAGCGAAAGGAGTTGAAATCACAAGGGAAGAGGACGAAGCAGCTTGTTTCGCAATTCTCCTTCACGATATTGGTCACGGACCTTTCAGCCATGCGTTAGAGCACAGCATTGTTAAGAGCGAGCATCATGAAGACATTAGCACGATGATCATGGACCGGCTGAACATAGACTTCGATGGAAAGTTAACTCTAGCAATAAAAATTTTTAAAAACGAATACTCTAAGAAATTCTTACACCAACTTGTCTCTTCTCAACTTGACATGGATAGACTTGATTACCTCGCTCGTGACAGTTTTTATTCAGGAGTAACTGAAGGTAAAGTCGGCAGTGAGAGAATTATCAAAATGCTGTCTGTTTCTAATGATCAACTGGTAGTAGAAGAAAAAGGAATCTATAGTGTCGAAAAATTTATTGTGGCGCGAAGACTAATGTATTGGCAAGTTTACCTTCATAGAACTGTTATTTGTGCGGAACACATGCTGACACTTGTTTTACGTAGAGCTAAACAACTGGCACAATCTGGCATCGAAATATTTGCAACACCTGCACTTTCTACATTTCTTAACAACGAATTTGACAAAAAATCATTTATATCAACTCCCAACATAATCGATTCTTTTTGTGAACTCGATGATTCCGATATTTTTAGTGCTATGAAGGGATGGAGACATCACAGTGATCAAGTTCTTTCCTCATTAAGTTCGAGACTACTTGACAGAAAACTATTCCGCATCGAACTTAGACCGCACCCATTCACAACTGATGAAGTGAATGAAAAAATTAATTTGATTGCTACAAAATGGGACTTGTCAATTGACGAAGCATCTTATTTTGTGTCAAATCATTCCATCGAGAATAAAGCTTACACACCCAACGGCATTATCATAAAATACAAAGACGGTAGCACAAGAGATTTTGCAGAATCAAACGATCACTTCAGCTTAGAGCTTTTAACAAAACCAGTAAAGAAATCGTTCTTATGCTACCCTAAAAACTTCGAATAATCATTGTGTTTTTCAGATAGTTAGTTCCTCACCTCTCTCATTATAGATTGTAAAGTCTAATATCTCCATCGATGAATTACTTTCTAATTCTAAAGTTATTCCAAATTCCATCTCCCATTCGATTCGTATTGAAGAACCAAACCAACCTTTAAATACCTTTAATGGCTCGCCTTTTACTAAGTATGCTTCTAAAATTGGATGAACGAAAAGAGTTAGCTTTTTCTGTCCTTCTCCTTTAGATAAATACTTCAGGCTAGACTTAATCGTATCTGTTACTAATATCGCAGCCTGTATAGACCCTGTTCCATTACAAGAAGGACATCGGTCTTGTGTTTGCACATTTGCAACATCTCTAACTCGTTGACGTGTCAGTTCTAATACTCCAAACTTACTTGGGGGAGCGATGTTATGCTTGGCCTTATCAACCTTCATAGCTAACTTCATCGCGTCCGTAAGCTGCTTGTTATGCTCTTTCTTAGCCATATCGATAAAATCGATTGCTACGATGCCTCCTATATCGCGAAGACGAAGTAAACGAGCAATCTCATCAACACACTCGATGTTTGTCTGAAGAGCATTTTCCTCTTGACTGCTAGCACCCTTTTTACGCCCACCACTATTTACGTCAATGACGAACATAGCTTCTGTTTGTTCTATGATAAGATACGCACCACTTTGCAGATTTACTTTCTTGCCGAAAGTCGCTTTTATCTGACGATGAATCGATAGGGTATTGAAAAGATCTGAATCCTTTGTAAACTTTACATTATCAACTTTATCCGAGCCTATACTACCAAGGTAAGTCTTTACCTGATCAGCCAACGTTTCATCATTCACACGAATTAGCTCACACTCCGGCCTTAGAGCATCTCTAAGAACAGTACTTGTTTTATTTAACTCCCCCAAGATTCTCTTTCCTGGCTTCGCTCTTTTTAGACCATTAAAAAGCTCTTCCCAACGCTTGATTAAATCGGACAGATCACTATGTAAATCTGCTGACCCTTTCTCTTGAGCTACTGTTCTTACAATAATCCCAAATCCAGGCGGGCGAATACTCTTTATAAGACTAGAAAGTCGATTCCTTTCCTTCTCACTTTTGATACGAGAAGATAGGTTTACTTTATCCGAGAAGGGTACTAGAACTAAAAATCTACCCGGCAAAGTAACCTCAGCAGTGAGCCTAGGTCCTTTTGTGCTAATTGGTTCTTTTGAAACTTGAACCATAACAAGCTGAGAAGAACTTACGTAGTCCTTCATCTGCCCCTTCTTATCAATTTTAGATTCGAGCTTAAATTTCTCGATACTACTCACAGGTAGCTTGCCAGACATGACAAGCTTTGTCCATTTTTGTTGAGTTTTAAATTGAGATCCTAAGTCACTGTGATGCAAAAACGCATCTCTATCGTAACCTACATCAATAAACCCAGCATTAAGATTTGGAAGTACCTTCCTTACTCGACCCAAATAGATATCTCCTACTCTATAGGAAATCTCACCTGGATCACGGTGAAGCTCAACTAGCTTACCTTCTTCAAGAACGGCTAACTCAACCCCTTTTGAGGTTGAATTAATTATCAATTCTGATTTCAACGTATATAAATTGAAGCCTATATCAAATAGGCAAACAAAATTACACGTCTCTTAGCCACTTCTTAAACCAAGCAGCTCAGAGAAATGATTACTTCTTCTTCTTGTGACGATTCTTACGTAATCTCTTTTTACGCTTGTGCGTAGACATTTTATGACGCTTGCGCTTTTTTCCGCTTGGCATGACAAATAATTTATTCGTTAGGTCCAGACACCACACTGATGTCGGATTCCAATCTGTTAATACTTTCCTCTAAGTCTTTCGTCAATAGCGAATCTGACTTTAGATATGGATGTTTTCTATATAATTCAGCAGCAGCATTAAAATCTTCCATCTTTACATATAGATTAAGGAGATTTTTAAGTGCTTCTTTATGCTCTGGATCAATTTCTAAAACTTTTAAAAATCGGGCTTTTGCTTTTTCTAGTTGTTGACTCTGAACACCAAACTTGCCTAACCAAAAGTTAGCCTTAACGTTAGGTGAATCAGAATCAGCATATAACATTAAAGTCCCAATTCCTTGCATAGGTAGGCCTGCACCTTCAATAATTTTTATGGCTTCATCAATCAGCTTGTTTTCCAATATTATTTCCTCACTAACAACAATTTGTTGACCATCCACATCCGAAGACGAATAAGACTCGCAACTAGCAAAGGAAAGTGTTGTAGAAAATAGTATTATCTGAAAGATTTTCATAAATATGATTTCTTAAACAGACACGTTAGATTTTACATTCTCAACAAAATCCTTTGCAGGCTTGAATGCGGGAATGTTATGAGCAGGTATGCGGATCGACTTTTTAGCTAAGATGTTTCTTCCAGTTTTTGCAGCTCTTTTCTTTACAATGAAGGATCCAAATCCACGGAGATATACATTTTCTCCACTCTCAATATTATCACGTACTGTTCGCATAAATGCCTCAACTGTTAGTTGTACGTCGTGCTTTTCCATTCCTGTCTTGTCAGCTATCTGACTTACGATATCGGCTTTTGTCATCTTTAAATTATAGTTCCTTGATAAATAACACTCTATGACAACATATCATAAAGTCCCCCGCAAAAGGGGATGCAAAAATACACCTATTCCTTTGAATATGAAACACCTGAACGACTTTCTATTAAAAGTTGTTGAAAAATGTGCGAACTCGATAAGAATACTTAACTTCGCTAACATGGCAGGAATCAATAAAGTTATTATAGTGGGCAACCTCGGAAAAGACCCTGAAACACGCTATACAACTAACAATATAGCTGTCAGTTCGCTCTCTGTTGCAACCTCTGAGACTTATAATGATAAAAGAACTGGGGAAAAGACAACCCGCACTGAGTGGCACAAAATAACTCTATGGAGAGGTCTAGCTGAAACTGCTGAAAGATTTTTACGAAAAGGTTCCCAAGTGTACATAGAAGGTAAGCTAAGAACAAAAGAGTGGGAAGACAAACAAGGCA
The DNA here is from genome assembly GCA_002292405.1 of Flavobacteriales bacterium UBA974. Lineage (GTDB taxonomy): Bacteria > Bacteroidota > Bacteroidia > Flavobacteriales_D > Sanyastnellaceae > UBA974. The sequence goes on along the minus strand of DBBW01000018.1, from coordinate 134,430 downwards.
TAACTCACTACTCAACTGAAATTGTCGGGGACAATATGCAGATGTTAGATAAAAAAAGCGACAATTCCTTATCGAAGTGATTATCTCTTTTATTTCATACCCTTACCTAGAAATAGGGTTGATTGCCGTTCTTCTTTTTTTAAGTGCGTTGATTTCAGGTTCAGAAGTCGCGTTCTTCTCTCTAAAACCCACTGATATAAGCTCGTTAGAGGAAGACTCTAAATCATCATCATTAAATGTATTAAAGCTTCTTAGAGAGCCCAACTATAAGGATGGCCCTAGACATTTACTTGCCACCATACTTGTTTTAAACAACTTGATCAATGTTGCTATTGTACTAATTGCAACGGTAACTGCTCAACAAATTTTTCCAGTTGACCCTAATAATCCGTGGATTGTTATAGGAATTCACGTAGCTGGAGTAACTCTGCTACTTGTATTATTTGGTGAAGTAATCCCTAAATTATTTGCTACGTCACACAACGTCTTAGTAGCCAAATTTATGTCCCGAACACTTTTAATTTGTAAAAAAATTGTTAAGCCAATTTGGAAACCTTTAGTTTTAATCGGGAAAAGAGTAGATAAAAATTTCGTTCGTCCTAAACAAGATATATCTGCTAAGGATCTGGAAAATGTACTCAAATTAACTGACAGTACAGAAAGATCAACAGAGGAGGCTGAGATTCTAGAACGCATCGTCAAGTTTGGCGATAAAGACGCGAAACAAGTAATGACACCAAGAACAGATGTTACATCATTCACACTTGAAGAGTCATGGCCTGTACTAAGGGCGTCGGTAGTAGCAAGCGGATATTCAAGAATACCTATTCACAAAGGATCTATCGATGAAGTCGTTGGAGTTCTTCATGTAAAAGATCTTATACCTCTACTAAATTTAGATGTAGCGCCTTGGAACGACCTCTTACGTGACCCCTTTTTCATTCCTGAAAACATGATGATAGATGATTTGCTTCTAGAATTCCAAACTCGAAAAGTTCATATGGCTCTTGTTGTTGATGAATACGGTGGTACTAGTGGACTCATCACATTAGAAGATGTATTAGAGGAAATTGTTGGCGATATAACTGATGAGTTTGACGCCGAAGAAATAGCATATTCTCGTTTAGATGATATAACATATTTAATGGAAGGTAAAACTGCTCTAATTGATTTTTATCGAATTTTAAAACTGGAAGAAGAGGTCTGGGAAGAAGCTAAGGGAGAAAGTGATACACTCGGTGGATTTATTATTGAGCAAGCCGGGAAAATACCACGAATAAGAGAACATATCGTCTTTGACGGAGTTACTTTAATAGTTGATGCCGGTAATAACAAATTGATAGATAGAGTTAAAATTATTCTTAAACCATTATATCAAGAAGACACTGAAACTTATGTAAAAAGTGATAAACTCAAAGATGAATGAAACAAATAAGATTTCATCTCATGTATGCTTTGCTGATCTCTGCATTAATTGGGTGTCACTCTCCACCCATTCCTAGGCAAAAAGGATATTTTAAAATCACATTACCTTATCAAGATTTTATGATGGACACAACAAAATGTGGTTCAAGTTTTGAAATACCTGTTTATAGCCATCTTGAGACAGTAAACTCAGACAAGTCGGGTAAATCTTGTTGGTTTAATTTAAGGTTTTCAGACTTTAATGCAAGACTTCATTGCACGGATGTTTCTATCAACAACAACCTTGAATCACTTATGATTGATGCACAGGAATTGGTTTTCAGTCATGACATGAAGGCAAGCGGAATTAGTCGAATTAGAGTTGAAGGAGCGGTGAAGAGTGAAAGTCACACCACCGGAGTGCTTTATCACCTAGAAGGCCCTGTCGCAACACCTATACAGTTTTTTGTCACTGACAGTACCGATCATTTTCTAAGGGGCTCTCTATATTTTGACAATGCAATTAACTCTGACAGTACAGCTCCTGTAACAGATAGACTTTTAAGAGATATTGAACAACTAATGTCAACAATATCATGGGAGTGAAGCGGGTTTGGATTATCGAAAAAGGAAACTCGAGATGGAAAATCGGAGAGTTTAGCGATGACGCACTGATCAACGTTACAACGACGGATGTAGGAGTAATATTGACTGATTTAAATCTGCCTAAATCTGACTCAAAGAGTATTGATATTCTTATTACGGGTAGTGGGAATTGGTCTAACGATACACTCGAATTGTTAAAATCTAAAGGAAATGTCACCCAACTAAGACATGGTGATTCTCACCCTTTAAGAACAAATGTAACTAATCCTGGATCATTAGGGACAGATAGAATTGCAAATGCCTTTGCGATACAAGAGGGTGTAATTGATGAGGCTCTTACTGGTAATGCCTGGCTAATTGTCGATGTTGGAACATGTATTACTTTTGATTTAGTCGTTGATGGAACGCACTTAGGTGGAGCTATATCACCAGGTATTTCTTTGAGGCTGGATTCTATGAGAATCGGCACTGCAGCGTTGAAGGAGGTCACGAAGGATGTCTGGAATAAAAAGGCACCTTTTAAAGGTGAAACGACTGGATTATCATCCGAAGAAGCTCAAATCAAAGGTGCTGCAGACGGAATTAGCGCAGAAATAATCGGAAGATGGCAGGTATTAAGAGAGCAGTATAGCGGGATTGGGGTTATTTTAACAGGAGGTGACAGTTCATTTTTGGAACTCGGCCGAGTAGAGCCGAAATTCGCGGATTCAAATTTGACCCTCAAAGGGTATTATGCATTATTTCCACATATTTAAGAGCCAAGATGATTAACGTAAACAAATGTATTGTTTCGATGGCTCTTTTGTGTGCTTTTGCATTCGGAGATATTGCAGCTCAAGAAACTGAGCCTTCACCATGGTCTAGGTTTGGAATGGGTCTTACAATTCCAACTTTGTCATCTCCTCAACTCATGATGGGAGGGGTAAGTTCACCCATTATTGATGGATATGTTATTAATCCTGACCAACCAGCTTCGGCGGCCAGCTGTGTGTCAACACTGTTCCAGTCTTCAATTCACCTAAATCACTCTAACATGAGAGAAGGTGATTCTACTGAAACTGTAAATTACGGTTCACCAGGTGGAATAAATCTAGTTGTGAAGAAACCGGGAGGTTCTTCAGCTGTAATGATGGGAGTTATTCCTTATTCGTCTAAGGGATATAATGTTTCAAGAACAGTTGAAACTGACACCCTAATGGGCAATTACAAAGAAAGCTACACAGGATCTGGTGGTACAGCGAAAAGCTATTTAGGCTATGCTCACACTTTTAAGGGTAAGAAATGGCTTCCCGCAGGGAATGCTGATAGTGTGCTTGTTGGAAATCGGGCTGTTTCTTTAGGTGCTCAGGTTAGTCTTCTATTTGGGGAAGTCATCTCAACAGCTAGGTTGAATATTGAAGATGTGACCTATCTAGACAATCGTACAAGATCATCTATGAGACATAGATCGCTTGGCGGTTTATTTGGAATTCAGGCTTTTCAACTATTGTGGGCTAACTATGATCGCGAAAGGAATTTTAAAGGAAGCGCTAGTCTATATGTAGGTGCTACTTACGCTCCGGAGGTACACCTTTTAACGGATTATGAAAAAACCGTTGAAACAGTTCAGTTTTTAAATACTATTGAAACTGTCATAGACACTGCTTCTTACACAAGTTTACTCAATGCACAAGGCCGGATGCCTTCTAAATATTCGATAGGTGGAGCGATCGTTTTTGAAAATACGAATGGAAGAAGAGTCTTACTAGCTGCTGATTTTATGGAAGAAGATTGGACTGTCGTATCTGAATCTTTTAATGAAATCGACATCCTAGAGGGAGAGGCAACATGGGCAGTAGCCTCTCGTTCGTCTATAGGGTTCACGGTAAAGCCACGAACAGATAGAAGTAGCAATAATATTTTATCTCGTTCAACTTTTAAATCTGGGTTTGCATTAGATAGATATCCTATTTCTTTTAAAGGAAACCAATTACATGGCTGGAGAGCTTCTGCAGGAGTAACAATACCGCTAGAAGGAAGCAGGTCTACTAGCAAAGTCCACTTTGGGGTTGAAATGGGACATCGGGGAGTCGGAATTGATAATGGCACAGTTTTCGAAGAGTCTCTTGAAGAATCACTTTATAGTATACAGTTTGGAGTAACATTAGCTCCATTTTTTAAAAATCTTTGGCTTACGCCTAAACTTTACGATTGATTAAACTCATGAATACAATTAAAAATATTTTTATACTCCTTATTATTGCTTTACCTACAAGCATTTTAGCACAGAATGGAAATAAATACGGAGAAACTGAGAATGAGCAGATTCTATGTAAGGAGGCGCTAAGTGTTTACAAAAGTTATAACAAGCAAAAGAATTATTCAGAAGCTTATCAGCAATGGGAAAAGGCTTGTGATGTATGTCCAGATAGGGTTCAGGAATCTCTTTACTCGCATGGTGCTCTATTCTTGAAGAACGAAATCAAGAATGCTGACCAGGCTGGCGATGAAACTCGAAAGGCTGTCCTAATAGATAGTTTAATGTGGGTTTATGATATGCGAATGGAACTTTTCCCTTCTACAACTAAAAAACCCAAGAATAGATGTGGTGTTTTAGGTCGTGCAGCATCAGACTTCTACAAATTTAACAAGGATTCTGCCGAGGTCGCTTTTGAGATGTTTGAAGAAAGCATCGAGTGTCTTGAGGCTAAGAGTTCTGCATCAGTATTAAGTGGCTATTACGTAACTTCTTTCTATACAATGAAAGCCATCAATAAGATTGATAAAGAGGCTGGATTAGTAAGGAAAGCTGGAATGCTAACTGACTACCTTATGTTAATGGAGTACTGTAATACAGCAATTGCCGTTGCAGAAGAAGCTGGAAAAGAAAAAGATCTAAAAGGGTACGCTAGGGCTAAAGCCAATATTGAAAAAACATTCATTGCCATTGCTCAATGTGATGATATGGTCCCTGTTTTACAGGCAAGTGTTGAAATTGAGCCTGAAAATTTTGAATTAAAGAAAAAAGTTCTAAGCCTACTCACAAACAGAGAGTGTACTGAAAATGAACTGTTTCTACCTGTAGCAACTGCTATTTACGATCAAGAGCCTAGTGCCAAAGCTGCTTATGCAATCGGAATGAGCTACGCAAAGCTATCTAAGTTAAATGAGAGTTTCGATTATATGGAGGAAGCTGTATCTCTTTGTGATAGCTGTCCCGAACAGGCTACTTATTTACTTAAAACAGGCCAAATTGCAAGTGCATTAAAGAAATCAAATACAGCCCGTCGCTATGCGAATCAACTTCTTGCACTTGAGCCCGAAAACGCTGATGCAATTATGCTGATCGGCGATGCTATTGCAAGTGCATCGAACTCTTGTAATGACGGAGCTCTTGGAAAACGATCTGTTTACTGGGTGGCACATGATTACTATAATCGTGCTAAGAGAATGAACCCAGAACTTTCTGAAAAAGCTGACAAGAGAATGAGTAAAGTGTCAAAACAATATCCAACTATAGACGAAGTCTTTTCATTAGGTCTTCAAGCTGGTGGAACGTTTACAGTGAAAGATGTTGCAGGTTGTCCATGCTCAGGAGAAAGTACAATAATTAGAGTACGTTAATGGCTCGTGTTTACAGTCTTAAAATCTATCTAGTATATTGTGTTTTCATAGTAGCAATAGGATGTGATGTGGGTGATCAACTCGCAGAAGCTAGCCCAGGTGACGAATTAGATACATCGCTTTCAATTCAAGTTATTATTGATGGTTCGTTTCAATATTCTGAAAAAGGGGAAGTTCGAAATGTATTAGAGGCTGGAAAATTGGAGCGGTTTGAAAATAACGATATTTGGCAGGTTGACGAGGGGTTTACACTTTATATTGAAGGAGATAGAATTACAAATAGAGCTAAATTAAGTGGCGGTAGAGGGACGTACGATTCTAAGACCGGACATCTAATTGCGCGTGACGGAGTATTACTCGTTAATAGCGAAGGAGATAAGCTTAAGACTGAATATCTAGTTTGGTCTCACGACTCCGATAAAGTTCACACGAATAGATCCGTAAGCGTGCAGACAGCAACTGGTGTGCTTTTCGGTAAGGGATTAGAGGCAGATGGCCGTTTTGAAAATTATAAAATACTCGAGCCAACAGGATCTTTCGACTTACCTTAACTATCTTTAAAAGAATGGAGCCTAAAAAAGTTTTATCAGTTACACGTGCTGCAGAAAAATTTTGGCTGTTTGCAGCTATCTCTGCGACACTTATAACATGTTATTTTATATATTACGAAGGTTGGGAAGAGAATAAATTTATGCCTTTAATCCCTGCGCTTACAGTTTTATGGTATTTTATTAGACGTACATTTAGAAAAAGATTGGAGCTCGATATAGATGAATCCAGCAATCAAAACAATTAATAATAACAATGGACCCTGACCCCTCCTGTTCTATATTAATAATACTTATTTCGCTTGCTGCTTCCGCATTCTTTTCCGGAATGGAAATGGCGTTCGTTTCTGCCAATCGACTACAAGTTGAGCTTGACTCCGATCAAGGCTGGCGCGGTAGACTTGTTTCAAATTTTGTCAAAAGGCCTCAACTATTTATTTCCGTAATGTTAGTGGGCAATAACATTGCTCTTGTTGTATGTGGCATGGAGTCAGGAGCTTTCATAAGCAGACTTTTATTCAATACAAACGATTGGCTATCTGCATCTTCTCCTATTTTGGCTCTTTCAGTCCAAACTATTTTAACCACCATTATTGTCATTGTTACGGCCGAATTTATTCCTAAATCATTTTTCCATAGAGACCCAACTCTTTGGTTAAATCGATTCAGTCTACCGCTCACCATTATTATTTTAATATTAGCCTTACCAGCTCTCGCCGTCATGGGACTTAGTCTCATTTTCTTATTTCCTTTTGTGACAAACAGGATTGAAGCTGGTAATAGAGGGTTTGGCTCTACAGATTTGGATCATTTTCTTGAATCCGCCAGTGATAAGATGATTCCTGAACAAGAACTTGAGCACGAACTTGAAATTTTAAAGAATGCTCTAAGATTGAGCTCAGTTCAAGCTCGAGATTGTTTAGTCCCTCGAAATGAGGTTGTAGCAGTTTCTAAAGAAACTTCAATAGATGAAATACGAGATCTTTTTACATCAACTGGACTATCTAAAATCGTTATATACGAAGAGGATATTGACAATATTATAGGATATTGTCATGTAAAGGATTTATTCAGCCTACCTAAGTCAATTGATAAAATTGTGCTTCCAACATTCTACATACCAGAGCCAATGGCAGGTGATATCTTGTTGAAACAGTTTATGAGCCGCCGCAGATATCTAGCTGTTGTACTTGATGAATTTGGTGGTACAGCTGGTATCTTAACAATGGAAGATATTGTAGAGGAATTACTTGGCGAAATCGAAGACGAACACGATGTAGATATCTTAACCGAGGAAGAAATAGGTGACAATACATGGTTCTTATCAGCTCGCCATGATGTAGAGTATCTGAATGAGAAATTCCATTTAAATCTGCCTCTTGACGACGCATACGAAACCCTTGGAGGCCTTATTATACATACGATTGCGACGCTCCCAAAGGAGGGTTCTGCCATCAATATTAACAATTGTAAAATCACCGTAAAGGAGGTTGAATCAACTAGAATAAACGTAGTTGAGATACAATTACTTTGAGTGGCTCTAATTTGTTATCTTCGCGCACCTGATATAAAAATGTCTTTACTATGGCTATGATTGAAAATATTCGCAACCGTCAAGGTTTGCTAATGGTGTTCTTAGGAATTGGTATGCTGGGTTTCTTAGTGCCTTTTGATGCAGTTCTCGCTTTAATGGGCCAAGGAGCTGCTACTGAAATCGGATCTGTTGACGGGGCTAGTATTACAGGTCAAGAATATCAAATTGCAGTTCAAAAGCGTAGGAGTTTAGGTTTCTCTGGTGAACAACTACAAGACGAGGTTTGGCAAGACATTACATCTGCGATTTATATGCATGATGCGTTTTCTGAAATTGGCATGACTGTTTCCGACAAAGAATATCAAGAACTGCTATTTGGAGATATAGCCTCTCCTTATATGTCTCGTGCATTCTACAGCAACGGAGATAACAAAAGAACTTGGGTGCAGAATTTTCAGAATATGCTTACCACACCTCAGGGTAAAGCTAATTTTATGAATTACAAGAGTGTTATTATTTCAAAGCGTAAAAAAGAAAAATTTGAGTCTCTTGTTCAAGCTGGAGCTTATACTTCAGAACTTGAAGGTAAATTTGATTACACCCACACAGAGCGAACTGCCAAGTTTAAATATGTTGTTAAGCTATTTAACTCTATTGCTGACAGCTCAGTAGATGTAAGTAACAGAGATATACAAGCATACTATGCTTCTCATAAAGATGAGAAGAAATATAATCAAGTTGAAGGTAGAGATCTTACAATTGTAAAGATTCCTGTTGGCGCATCTGAAGGAGATGTTGATGCTATTAATGCAAAACTAAATATGTTAGCAAGTGAGTGGAAGTCTGCTGAAGATGCAGCTGAGTTTGCCAAACAGAACGGAACTGACAATCCAATTCGTAAAATTAGATTTGCTGATGTCGAAACTGATATTACTGAATCAACTTTCTTTGATGTTAATATTGGAACCGTTGTAGGGCCATACCAAAAAGCTGAATCTATCATTATTGCCAACGTACTAAGCCGCACTATGGTTCCAGACACTGCCGCGAAGGTTAGACACATTCTGCTCCAAGCTAAAGACGTTAAGGACGCAAGTGAAATGGCTGTTCTAAATTCTAAAGGTGACAGCTTAGTTAGACTGTTAAAAAACGGTGCTGACTTTAGCGATTTAGCTTCGCGCTTTTCTGATGACCCAGGCTCTAAAACTAACGGAGGAGTATATGACTTTTTCCCAAAAGGAAGAATGGTGAAGGAGTTTAATGATTTCAGCTTTAACAAACGTATCGGTACAATTGGCTCCGTTGAAACCAGCTACGGAATACACGTTATCGAAGTTTTAGATCGTCGTAAAAAAGTAGAAGAAGCTGAAGTTGCAATGATTGTTCGCTCGTTAGACGCTTCAGACAAGACGAAGCGTGATGCTTATGCTAACGCGAATGAATTTGCAATTGAGTCAACTGACAAAGAAACTCTTATTTCATCCGCTAAAGATGCTGGCTACACCTCAAGCGATATTAAAAACGTAATTCGCAAAGCAACATCTCTTGCTGGATTGCTTGACGCTGGTGAACTTGTGAACTGGGCATACGGCGCAGAAGTAGGTGATATCAGTCAACCCATTCTAATTGACGACAATTACATTGTTGCAATTCTTACTCTTTCGAAAGAAAAAGGTGTACCGGCGTTTGTAGATATTGAAGACAAGATGATAGCTGGAGCTACACAAGAAGCAAAAGGTAAATACTACGCTTCTTTAATGAATGGGGGCAACCTTGAAGAAGTCGCTAGCGCTGTAAATTCTACTGTAAAAACTGCTCAAAAGGTGAGTCTAAATAAAGCTTTAATAAATGGCAGTGGAGCTTCCGCAGAGCATGAGGTGGCAGGATTAGCCTTTTCTATTCCAGTGGGAGAGATGTCAAATGCAATTATTGGAAATCATGGGGTTTGGGTTATTGCTCCTGAGAGCATCACTGAAGCTGCAGAGAAAACAAATTTCCTTACTGAGCAAAGCGCATTAGCTACAAAAGCACGTTCAGGTTTATCTCTTGCGATTACGAATGCTATCCGTGACGAATCAAACGTTACTGATAACCGTAATTAAAAGACAAGGCTCTTAATTTATAACTCAAGAAAGTTAGCCATCTCCACAACAAAGGAAACCGGAGTCTTGAGTTTGAGTTTTATTGTCACGTAATGTGTATTCAAGCTGATTTGATTGCACATCACAAAGGCTTCGCACTTATCTTGTCGCCGCAATGGAAAAACATCTAGTTATTGGAGCTTCAGGCCAACTTGGAATTGAGCTTGTCATAGGTATGCAAGCCAGGTATGGCATTGATGCAGTGGTCGCATGTGACATCAAGAAATCACATGACAAAGATGTAAACAAGAGTGAATTTATTTCACTCGATGCAACTGACATTAATTCTGTAAAAAAAATCCTAAAGACAGGTAAGTTTACTCATGTATATCATTTAGTAGCAATGCTCTCAGCAAAGGGAGAGGAAAACCCTATTGCCGGTTGGGATTTAAATATGAAATCACTTTTAAACGTATTGGAGTGCGCTAAAGAAGGGTTTGTAAAAAAGGTTTTTTGGCCTAGTTCGATAGCTGTTTTTGGACCAAATGCTCCGAAGATAAAAACATCCCAAGATACTTTTTGTGACCCAACAACTGTATATGGCGTTTCTAAAGTTGCGGGGGAATTGTGGGCAAAATACTATTTTGAGCACTACGGAGTTGACATTCGAAGTGTCAGATATCCTGGACTTATCGGTCACCGTTCTAAACCTGGTGGTGGCACAACGGACTATGCTGTTGAAGCTTTTTATTGTGCTTTAGATCGCAAACCATTTGTTTGTTACTTAGATAAAAATGAGACTCTTCCTATGATGCACATGGATGACGCTGTTAGAGCAACACTTGATATTATGGAAGCTCCTTGTGAAAATATCAAAACTAGGACTTCATACAATCTATCTGGTTGTTCGTTCTCACCTTCTGAATTAAATGACGAACTTTCTAAATTTGCACGTGATTTTAAAACCGATTACAATCCGGATTATAGACAAAAAATAGCGGCGTCTTGGCCTGATTGTATTGACGATTCCGAGGCGAAAAACGATTGGGGATGGAAACCTAAATTCAGCACTTCTAAGCTTGTGAAGCATATGCTAGATGGGTTAAAATCTATCGTTTAGTTTTGTAAAGTTACAAGGATTAAAAAGACAACAAATGCAACCACTGCAAATTCAAAATAGCCTAACACGTAAGAAAGAGGTTTTTAAGGCTCTTAATTCTCCTCATGTAGGGATGTATGTTTGCGGGCCAACTGTTTACAGCAATGTTCATTTAGGTAATGTTAGGACATTCCTTTCATTCGATATTATTTATCGATACCTCAAGTTTATTGGATATAAAGTCAGATATGTACGGAATATTACAGATGTAGGTCACCTAGTTGGTGATACTGACGAGGGTGAAGATAAAATCGGAAAAATGGCGAGACTTCAGAAACTCGAACCGATGGAGATTGTACATAAGTACACCAACGACTTCCATGATGTAATGCGAGTCTTTAACATTCTTTCTCCTTCAATCGAACCGACTGCAACTGGTCACATTATCGAGCAGATTGCTTCTATCGAGAAGATTATCAACAACGGATATGGATATGAGGTAAATGGAAATGTATACTTCAGCGTAAGAACTTTCAGTGAAGATTACTCTTACGGAGAGCTTTCAGGAAGGAAAATAGATGAGTTGATGAGTAACTCACGCGCACTAGACGGGCAGAGTGAGAAGAGAGATCCTCTAGATTTCGCCCTTTGGAAGAAGGCTGATGAGACACATCTGATGAGGTGGCCTTCGCCTTGGGGGATAGGATTTCCAGGCTGGCATTTGGAGTGCAGCGTGATGAGTACAAAGTATCTCGGAGATAGATTCGATATTCACGGAGGCGGGATGGATCTGAAATTCCCTCATCATGAATGTGAAATAGCCCAAAACGTGGCTGCGAACAAAACTGAGAACCCGGTAGGCTATTGGATTCATGGAAACATGCTAACTGTAAATGGCCGTAAAATGTCTAAATCTGAGGGAAATGGTTTCACTCCCGAAGAATTAATTACAGGAAATCATCAACTTCTCAAAAGAGGATACTCACCAATGACGGTTAGATTCTTTATGATGATGGGCCACTACGCTTCTACTTTAGACTTCTCTAATAACGCATTAATAGCTGCTGAAAAAGGGCTTTCTAAACTTACAAATGCAGTTGAAGCGCTAGGTAAACTCGAAGGATCGAGTGAGTTAAATCAGGATGTCGACGTGGCGGAATTGTCACAAAAATGTTATGACGCTATGAACGACGACTTCAACACACCTATGCTGATTGCGATATTATTCGAAGGCGTGAAGTGGATTAACTCAGCTACTGACGGTAGAATTTCTCTTAGTAATGACCAAATCTCAGCCCTCAAATCGCTCTACTCTGACTTTGTAAATGACGTGCTCGGGCTTTCGAATGACGCTTCCGGAAATTCTGAGACTGTTGCTGAGGGTAATGAAGATATCTCAACCAACTTGTTAGATCTGCTCGTTGAATTAAGGTCTGATGCTAAAGCAAACAAAGATTACGCCGGAGCAGACAGAATTAGAAATACGCTAAGTAATATGGGGATTTCGATAAAAGACGGAAAAGACGGTAGTAGCTGGAGTCATGAATAGATTGAAAAACTTGGTGGTTGGAGTTTTAATGTTAAGTGGAGTCATGTGTGGATGCGAGAGTGATGAAGGTGGTAAGGAACGAGTTGTGGGAGTTGAAGCAGGGCGAGATAGTTTGGAGGTGCCGGAATTCTCTGGTGACTCTGCGTACATCTACGTTGAGCGCCAAGTCGCATTTGGACCGAGGGTACCTAATTCTGTTGAGCACGTTAATTGTGGTGAATGGTTAGCCGATGAGCTCAGGAGACATGGCGCGAACGTTATTGTACAGAAAGGGAAATCTAAAGCTTTTGACGGAAAAATTCTCGAGCTATCTAATATCGTGGGGCAGTATAATCTCAACTCCAAGAATCGAATTATGCTTTACGCGCATTGGGATACGAGGCCATTTGCTGACAAGGATATTGTCCGAATAAATGAGCCTATTGACGGAGCCAACGATGGAGGGTCTGGAGTAGGGGTTTTACTAGAAATTGCTAGACAATTGGGAGATAAAGCTCCAAACGTAGGAGTAGATATAATCTTCTTTGATGGTGAAGATTACGGAGCTCCAGAGGGAACTCCTTCTACGAGTACGAGTTATTTGGAATGGTGTTTAGGGAGTCAGCTTTGGGCTAAGCAGCCACATCGTTATGGGTATAGGGCGAGATTCGGAATTCTATTAGATATGGTGGGGGCAAAAGATGCTGTTTTTAATCGAGAAGGCACCTCGATGAGGTATGCGCCAAGCGTAGTGAGAAAGGTTTGGTCTAGAGCTGAAAAATTAGGGTACGGGAAATGGTTTCAGAATAGGGAAACACCAGCTACAATTGACGACAACCTCTTCGTCAGTGAATTGGGTGGCATACCGAGTGTAAATATTGTAGACTACAGGATGAACGTTATACCCATGGGGTATGGTCCATTCCACCATACTCATGCCGACAATATGGACGTGATTGACCGATCTACGCTCGAAGCTGTAGGGAAGACCGTTCTTTCTATCGTTTACAGCGAGTAAAAGCTAGTATAATTAACGCTCACCTTTAAACTGATCTAGGAAACGCTTGTCATTTTCGAAGAATAAACGAAGATCACCTATTTGGTATTTAAGCATCGTAATTCGCTCTATCCCCATACCAAAAGCAAAGCCACTGTACTTTTTAGAGTCGATGCCGTTTACTTCCAGGACATTGGGATCCACCATACCGCATCCCAGAATCTCTAGCCACCCAGTTCCTTTTGTAATCTTCTTATCGACCTCTGTCTCAAGACCCCAATAAACATCAACCTCTGCGCTAGGCTCTGTGAAGGGGAAGTAAGAAGGTCTAAGTCTAATCTTCGTATCAGGGCCGAAAAACTTTTGTGCAAAGTGAAGTAGGTTCTGTTTTAAGTCAGCAAATGACACACCTTCATCAATGTATAGTCCTTCAATTTGGTGAAAAATACAATGAGCTCTCGCTGAGACCGCTTCGTTTCTGAACACACGGCCAGGCATAATAATGCGCATGGGTGGCTTACGCTTCTCCATCTCCCTAACCTGCACTGAACTAGTATGCGTTCTTAGAAGCATATCTGGATTTCTTTCAATAAAGAAAGTGTCTTGCATATCACGAGCTGGATGCTCTGGGGGGAAATTGAGCCCACTAAATACATGCCAATCATCCTCTATCTCAGGGCCTTCTACAACTCCAAATCCCATATTTTTAAAGATCCCTACAATCTCACGTCTCACCACTTGAAGAGGGTGGTGAGTTCCTAGTGGCACCCCTCCAGCTGGGCGAGAGGAATCAACTCCACTGGCCTTTGTATCTACCTTGCGATTGAATGCAGCTTGTTCTATTGCAACTCTTTCTTCCACTGCTCCCTTGACTTTATTAAGCAGAGGGCCGAGCTCACGCTTGTCCTCAGGAGCAACATCTCTAAACTGAGACATCAGATCCTTCATCTTGCCTTGTCTACCTAAAAATTCAACTCGAAAAGCCTCTACTTCTTCAGTAGAATTTAAAACTCTTCCAGCAATATCATTAAGCAATTCATCTAATTCCTCCCTCATTATTTTATTACTTCAACGCTAAATTTAATATCTACTAATGGCCTGTTTCCTCTAGCTACTTTTATTGCTGCAATAGAATCGATGATGTCAATTCCTTCTATGACTAATCCAAAAACTGTATAATTCATGTCAAGAAATGGCGTACCACCTAGGTCTGCATATTGGTTGATATGATCCTCTGTGTAGGAAAACTCCGGATTATCCGCCCTAAGCTTATTCTCAAATGACTTCAACTCTCCTGGTTTGTATGTTTTTCCGTCGACTATATAGAATTGACTACCGGAGGAGCGAAAATCAGGATTCACGTTATCAGGTTGTCTAGCGGCAGATAAAGCACCCTTAATATGGATGTGATCTGCTCTGATTTCATTCTCAACAGTGTAACCCGGTCCGCCACTTCCAAGTCTTGCCCCTTGCTGAGCATCACGGCTATTGGGGTCTCCGCCTTGGACCATAAAGCCTTTCATGACTCTGTGAAAGAGTAAATTGTCATAAAAACCCTCTTCAGTGAGCTTGAGAAAGTTATCTCGGTGCAATGGTGTAGAGTCTGAAAGAAGAACGATCATATCACCAAACTCTGTGTGAATAACGGCTTTGCGATTGGTATTAGAAGTCGCTTTTTTATCACATCCTGATGCAGACATCATAAAAATCGCAGCAAATAATAGTGCGAATGTTCCTAAAATTGTGTTAGTCTGAGATTTTTTCATGATATTTGTAGCCTTCGGAATTTAACACGCTAAGTTATAACCCCTACTGCTATGAACCGCCTATTTCCCACACTCACTCTTGCTGCAATCGTAATTTTTGCTTCTAGTTGTTATAAAATTGAAGATACAATAGCAAATATTCAGGTTTACAGAATCGACGCTGTGGGTGAAAAAATCCCTGTTGCTGGCTGTGATGTTCGCCTCTTTGCTCTCGGATCTTTAGATGAGGATTTTGTAGGTGAGCCAAGGTTTGACACGACTCAAACAACTTCTGAAGAAGGCTTCGTTTCTTTCGATTTTTCTAATTTCTACGTTGGAGGCCAAGCGGGATTTGCCGTTCTAGATATCGAAGCTACTAAAGGATCTCTATATGGTTCTGGCCTCATAAAAATTGAGGAGATGGAGACCAATAACGAAGAGGTTATTGTAGAGTAGTCGCAAATCTATTCCTCTAGCCAAGCAGCAAAGTAGTCCACTAGTTGACGCTTTAACAATAATTCTTGTTCATCTGAGTCGAGTTCTGGCAACTCCCCCACTCTTTCAAAATGTGGCCAACCGTCATCATCTAAACCGAGGGTTTTATAATAGCCCAGTGGTTCTAACAAGGTGCATATACCTACATGAATCAGGTTAACCTTATCATCCTTCTTGTATTCACTTGGACCTTGGGACACTTCTTGCAACCCTACCGCAAACACCATTGAAGTAACATCGGGCTGCTCGCCAAACCTTTCCATCATCATCTTAACCAACTTATTCCAGTCCT
The DNA here is from genome assembly GCA_002292405.1 of Flavobacteriales bacterium UBA974. Taxonomy (GTDB): domain Bacteria; phylum Bacteroidota; class Bacteroidia; order Flavobacteriales_D; family Sanyastnellaceae; genus UBA974. The sequence continues at coordinate 118,498 of DBBW01000018.1, read as the reverse complement.
TTTCGAATACAAAATCCATTATTTACGTTTTATTATCTCCGGTGAGTTAAAAACCAATAAAATTTAGATTTGATCAGTCTCTATAAAGATTTGTTAAATTTACTTTTATTACATTAAACATCCACGAACATTTTCATCATCTTCATAAAATAAGACAATAGCTTAAAAATAAATGAAATTTAATAAGTTTTTATTATTATTTGTATCCCTCTTTATGGGGTTAGCTTCATTGATTGGACAAAACAGATGGGATTTGGGTATCTCTTCTGGAACAGGTAATTATTTGGGTGATATTGGTGGAAAGGAACTTCCAGGTCGTGATTTATTTTTTGACCTTCACCTTGATCAAACCAAATTCTCTTCCCATCTTTTTGCTAGATATCGATTCAATCATATCACCTCTGTTCGAGTAAGTTTCGGAGCTATTTGTATTAAAGACACAGATGTTGCATCAGGAACGAATTCAGGTCGATTTGCAAGAAATGCTCATTTTAGAAATACACTCTATGAGGGTTCCGTTCGAGTCCAAGGTATCTTGTGGGCTCGCCCAAATCTTCTTCCCTATAAATTTCGGCGACGTGTAAGTGGTGAAATTTATGGGATTGCGGGGGGCTCCCTTTTTAATCATAATCCGCAAGCAAGATTGACACGTAAAGCCGCTGAATCTCACTATGAAACTGGTTTGATTACTACAAATCCTGATAGTTTTGATTACAATTTATGGTACGATCTGAGGAAATATCAAACAGGAGGAGTTGCATACTCTCAATTAAGTATTGCCATTCCTTTGGGAATTGGAGCTGGAGTTACCTTGAACAATGACTGGAGATTCGCTTTTGAGATGGTTTGGTCTGTAACATTTACAGATTTCTTAGACGATTTGAGCGGACCTTATGCTGACACAAACAACCTAAACGACATAGGGGTCATTCTAAGCAGACCCTCAGGCTTATCCCATTCATCTGGGAGTCAAAGAGGAAACCCTGGTCGCAACGATGCATACGGCACAATACAAGCTTCTATTTCTAAGATTATAAAATATCAAAGTGCTTACAGTAAAGCATCATATGGAAAGAGGAAAAATAAACAACGTGGTTCAACTTTCTGATCTATCATTTAACATTGCAAATAAATAGATTTGATTCGTTTAATAACAGCAAAAAAAATGGGAGCTATCGCTCCCATTTATAAGTCGGGATGACAGGACTTGAACCTGCGACTTCACGTCCCCCAGACGCGTACTCTACCAACTGAGCTACATCCCGATTTGGGGACTCAAAGTTAGTAACTTTGCATCACTTTAAAACCAATTATGAAGGTATCATATAGAAAGATTCAGGAGTTCCTAAGTATTGCACTATCAGCAGATGATGCTGCAGTAGTCTTAACAGCTACAGGACTTGAGATAGAAGGGGTAGAGACAGTTGATGATGTGCCGGGAGGATTGCGCGGGCTCGTAGTAGGACATATTACAGAATGCCACCAGCACCCTAACGCAGATAGACTTCGTTGTTGCAAAGTTGATATAGGTTCCAAAGACGCGCTTGATATTGTTTGTGGCGCACCTAATGCCGCTAAAGGTTTAAAAGTGGTTGTAGCTACTGTTGGAGCTGAACTTTTTCCTACGGGAGGCGAACCATTTAAGATTAAGAAAGGAAAGATTCGTGGTGAGGTAAGTCTCGGAATGCTTTGTGGAGCTGAGGAAGTGGGTGTGGGAATACCTAACGGTGGGATAATACAGCTAGATCAAAAGTGGAGTCCAGGCACACTTGTAAGCGAAGTTTTTGAGGTCGGATCAGACGAAGTTCTCGAAATCGGACTCACGCCTAACAGAAATGATGCGATGGGGCACTTAGGTGTAGCTCGAGATCTGAGAGCTGGGCTTATGCACGGAACCGTTAGCGAGTTTACTCAAACAGGACTTGATAAAATCGAAACACTAGGTGGGGTTAGTATTGACTTCTCAAAAGGACTCACAGGAGGTTTTAAAACATCTGTAGAGGCAAGTGATTTAGCCCCCCGTTATACTTTAGTCGAGTTGGAGGGTGTAAAGATTGCACCTTCGCCAGAGCATGCTCAGAGGTTCCTTCGTGGAATTGGATGCGCTCCAATTAACAATGTAGTGGATGCTACTAACTATGTGCTTCACGAGTTAGGCCAACCACTCCACGCCTTCGACACCGAAACTATCCAAGGAGAACTTAAAGTGAGACTCGCAACTAAGGGCGAGAAAATAACTACTCTTGATTCTACAGAACGAAAGTTAAACTCGTCTGACCTCGTAATTGCAGACGCGAACGAAGCGATGTGCATAGCGGGAGTATTTGGTAGTTCAAAGCACGGAGTAAGCGATAGCACCACCCGCATTTTATTAGAGTCTGCATTCTTCAATCCCGTCTCCGTGAGAAAATCCGCTAAGAGGCATGGACTTTCTACCGACGCTTCTTTCAGGTTTGAGAGACAGGTGGATCCAAATATGGTGAAGGCGGCAGCGGAAAGAGCGTCAGAACTGATTTGTGAGTGGAGCGGAGCTAAAGTAGTTGGGGCTATAGAGCTCGGGGAAACGAGCTATGCACCTGGATATGAGGTTGATCTTGAGTGGGATATGCTCGATAAGATGATAGGATCTAAGCTGGATAGAGCTCATGTGAAGTCCATCTTAGGAGCGCTTGATATTGAGGTACGGTCAGAAAGTAAGAAAGGGATGAACTTGATGGTTTCAGCCTACCGAAGTGATGTTACAAGGCCGGCAGACGTTATTGAGGAAATTCTTAGAATTCATGGATTTGATCAAATAGAAATTCCATCTCGAATATCTTCAACTCTTGAAGTGTCATCGGAGCCAGATAAAGAAGATATACTCTTTGGCCTTGCATCGACGCTTGTGGCTAGAGGATATAACGAGATTATGTCTAATTCACTAACAAAGGCTGCGTATTCAGAGCAATGCTGGAAAGACTCCGATCTTAATCCCAAGACTACTGTTGAAATTCTCAATCCACTAAGTGGCGATTTAGGGGTGATGAGGCAAAGTCTCGTTTTTCAAGGTTTAGAGGCAATCGCGAGAAATAAAAATCACAAATCTGTAGATTTAAAACTCTTTGAATTTGGGAGAACCTACCAAGTAAAAGAGAAAGGTGAAACCTCTGGATATAAAGAAACCGAGCATTTGAGCTTGTGGGTTACAGGGAGGAAGATGCCAGTAAACTGGAATGAAAAAGAGGATAATGTCGATATGTTTACTCTGAAGGAAGCAGTCGGAGCATTGCTAGATCAAGTCGGTGTGAGTTCTAAAGTGAGCGAAATAGTTGATGAAGGAGGATTATTGCTGGAAGGTAATGTGATTAAAATTGGGAACAATATCATTGGTAGATTTGGACAAGTACACCCAGACGTTACAAAAATGTGCAAAGTTGACAAACCTGTATTTTGGGCAGATTTACTTGTGAAGCCTCTATTGAGAGCTCGGAAGAAAAGAAAAATTATCGCGAAAGAACTGCCTAAGTTCCCTTCGGTAAAAAGAGACCTGTCATTAATTCTTGATCAAGGTGTCAGTTTCGAATCTATTAAAGAATTTGCTTTTAAAGCCGAAAATAAAATCCTTAAAAAAATGTCATTATTTGACGTATATGAAGGAGATAAACTGGAGAAGGGTAAGGTAAGTTATGCTGTAGGCCTGACCCTACAAGATGAAAGTAAAACCCTTACTGACAAACAAATCGAAAAGAGCGTAGCAAGGATTCTCGATGGAATTATAAAGGCAACTGATGCAACACTCCGTTAATGCATGAGTAAGGAGAAAACACACTAACAATGAGTTACGTTATTCAAGGCATACAACATATAGGCATTGCAGTGTCAGATATGGATGCCAGTCTTAAACTCTACAGAAAGTTATTCGGATTAGACATGCCATTTTTTGACGCTGAAGCTCCTGCTCCGCTTATGGATTCTCACTGCAAAGGAGAAACAATCGTAAAGAGAGCCAGCATGGTGTTGAATCACCAAGGCGGTTCTGCCGTTGAGGTCATTTCCCCAACTTCATTTAAGCCTCAAGGGCCTGTTTTCGCAATCAGGCAAGGAGACCTAGGAATAGGATCTACGATGGTGAAGACTCCCGACATAAGGAAGATGCATGAACACGCGCTCAGCGTTATACCAAATACTTGCGATCAAGAAATGGTGATAGATCCACTCGGAAGGCTTACGTTTTTCTTGAGAGATTTCGATGGGAATTTATTCCAAATCTTAGAATCAGACAATTGGTTCACTAACAACGGCCACCCAAGTGGAGGGGTGTTAGGAGGAACGATTGGAGTTAGTGATATGGGAAACGCTTTAAAACTTTACACCAACAAACTTGGGTACGATAAAGTGCTTTACGATAAAAAGGGTGTGTTTGAAGATTGGTCTCATTTGCCAGGTGGCGAGCAAAGTTACCACAGGGTTTTGCTAACCCAATCTAATCGCGGAGCTGGAGGGTTCTCATCTTTGACGGGAAGGACATACATAGAGTTAGTAGTCGCATTAGATAGACAGGGTAGATTTATTTTTGAAGACCGGATCTGGGCTGATAAGGGGATTGTCCACCTTGGTTTTGATGTAAGGGGAATGAATGAGCTTGGGAAAGAGTTACAAAAAGAAGGATTCGGCTTTAGATGTAATACGGACAGTGCTTTAAGTATGGGAGATCATACATCTGTTCACTGTACATATATTGATGACCCTGACGAGTGCTGGATAGAATTTATAGAAGTTCATAAAATACCAATCGTAGAAAAAATTGGTCTTTTTATGAATGTGCAAAAACAAGCTCCCTCTAAGCCTTTCCCTAAATGGATGCTCTTAGCTCTTAAATTTAACCGTATTAAAGATTAACATATGAAGAAAATCCTATTGGTAGATGATGAAAGTGACATCCTAGATTTCCTATCCTACAATTTAGAGAATGCAGGTTACGAAGTTCGAGTAGCTCAAAATGGTCTAGAGGGAGTCAAAGTCGCTCAGGAATTTCTTCCAGATTTAATAATTTTAGACATGATGATGCCTGAAATGGATGGCATTGAAACTTGTGAGAGGATTAGAGAAAATGAAGCATTGAAATCTGTGCTCATTGCATTTTTAACGGCAAGAGGAGAAGACTATAGTCAAATTGCAGGCTTTGATGCTGGTGCCGATGATTACATCTTAAAACCCCTAAAACCCAAAGTCCTAGTCAGCCGCGTCAAAGCATTATTGAAAAGAGGTGGTATCTCCAATAAAGAAGGAAGCGAATCTATAATTAAAGCTGGACGAGTAGAGATAAATACAAAACACCATAGCGTACTGTTTGATGGTGGTGAAGTTGCTTTGCCTAGAAAAGAATTCAAGCTTTTGTCTCTCCTATGCTCTGACCCTGGTACTGTATACAAAAGGGAAGAGATAATGGATAAAATCTGGGGAACAGAAGTGATTGTAGGAGACAGGACGATAGACGTCCATATCCGCAAGTTGAGAGAGAAATTTGGCGATGATCTTATCACTACCATTAAGGGAGTGGGTTATAAATGTAACTAGAAAGCTTGAGTCAAATGGAGCGCACCCCTAAAGATGTCGCAAGACTATCCTCTATTTCCATTGGCGTTATGGGCGCTTTGGCTACGATAACTATATTGTGGCTAGCTGAAGCATTTGAGCTTTGGGCCGCATCTATTATAGTGGGGATTCTTCTCGAGGAAATTAGCTATTTCGTGATTTACAGTGCCGTTGAAAAATTTATCGATCACAGGATTAAAGTCCTCTACAAGACCATTAGTAAAATTAAGGGTGGTGAAGATCAGTTAATCAAGATGAATGAAGACGTCTTAGAGACGGCCAATCAAGATGTGATGAAGTGGGCTGAAGATCAAATTAAAGAAATAAACCTCCTACGTGAAACAGACTCCTTCAGAAAAGACTTCATCGGCAACTTAGCTCATGAGTTAAAAACTCCTTTATTTAACATTCAGGGATTTATTCTGACCCTGCTCGAGGGCAGCTTAGATAACCCGGAAATAAATCGTAAATTTTTATCCAAAGCAGAGAAGAATATTGATAGGATGACGAGGCTACTTGAAGACTTAGATAGTATCTCTAGAATCGAGTCTGGTGTGATGACCATAGATCCGGAACCTATAAGTATAGTGGAGTTAAGCAACGATATCATAGATAACCTCGAACGCAAAGCAAAGGACGCTAACGTTAATTTGAAAGTTAGATCTACCGAAGATTTTATTGTTCTATGTGATCCGCAAAAAATAGAGCAGGTACTCTCTAACCTCCTGGTAAACTCGATCAATTATGGGAAGGATGGAGGGAAGACGAGGGTGAGGTTTTACGATATGGGAGATAATATTCTAGTAGAAGTGGCAGACGACGGTATAGGGATCAAAGAAGAAGATCTACTCCGAATATACGAGAGGTTCTACCGAGTCGATAAAAGCCGCTCCCGTCACGAAGGTGGTTCAGGCCTCGGATTGGCAATCGTAAAGCACATCGTCGAAGCACACGGAGGAAATCTTCACGTAAGATCTACATTTAAAGAAGGCACAACGTTCAGTTTTACACTCAAGAAAGGTGTAAGTATTTTACAATCCTAAAACTTAACAATATCTTAACATTGGACTTGTTTTGAACAAGAAATCTTAAGGGAACTTGTCCTGAAAACAACTGTTATTTTTAAATAAAAAGACATGGTAGCTTTATTTACAACCATCGGGTTCATCCTCGCAGGATACTCAGTTATCGCTAACGATAGTGTTCAGACTTTAGGGACTTGGCTTGCTTCTAACCGCGAGAGGTTTAAATGGTGGCAGCTTTGGATTGCAGCTTCTAGCGTTCTTATTCTCACATTAGTTTACGGATGGTACACTGGAGATGGAGATATTTCTTTCGGGCGTCTCACAAAGATTCCATACATAGAACCACAATGGTACCACGCTCTTGCCCCACTTGCTCTTGTCGCTCTAACAAGAAAGGGCATCCCAGTATCAACATCATTCCTAGTCCTTTCAGCATTCGCTTCAACTTTTGTACTCGAAAAGATGCTGATGAAAAGTATCCTGGGATACGGTCTTGCTGCTGTTGTTGCTTACGTCCTATGGTTAGTCGTTTCTCGTGTAATTAACGAGAAAGATGATATCAGCGAAAAATACAAGCCTTTCTGGAGAACATTCCAGTGGATCAGTACAGGTTTTCTATGGTACACATGGCTATCTCATGATGTTGCCAACATTGCAGTATTCCTACCTCGCCAATTAGAGGTATGGCAACTAATTCTCATCATCGTTTTCTTCGTTTCAGGTCTGGCCAATATCTTCTATAGACAAGGTGGTAAAATCCAACAAATCGTTCTAGATAAGCAGAGCACCAAGTACGTTAGATCTGCAACCTTAATCGACCTCGCATACGCTTTCTTACTTCTTTACTTCAAGCAGATGAATAACATACCTATGTCTACTACATGGGTCTTTGTAGGGTTACTTTGCGGTCGTGAACTTGCATTAAATACCGGCCTCACAAAGAAAGGTAACATCAAGATGATATTCCCTATCGTAGCTAAGGATTTTCTCAAGCTCATCGTAGGTTTAATGGTCAGTGTGGCTATCGTATTGGGTATTCACTATGGCACAGACCAAAAAGAGCTCAACAAAGCTGCCACCCTAAAAATAGAGGCTGCTGCTGAAACTCAAACAACAGAATAAGTTGATCAGGCTCGGTTTTTTAGATAGGTATTTAACACTTTGGATCTTCCTTGCCATGGCGGTGGGTATATTGCTCGGCGCGTTTCTACCAGGCGTCTCTGAAACCATAGATAGCATTCAGTTTAAGGGCGTAAACATCCCTATCGCAATAGGCCTAATCGTTATGATGTATCCGCCTCTGGCGAAGGTAGATTACAGAACCCTACCAGAAGTACTAAAGAATAAAAAACTACTATCTCTATCACTTATCCTCAACTGGATTGTAGGGCCACTGTTCATGTTCTTCCTTGCTGCCTATTTCTTAGGCGATAGACCTGAACTCATGACTGGTGTGGTGCTTATCGGGTTGGCGAGATGCATCGCAATGGTTCTTGTTTGGAACGACCTAGCAGAAGGTGACAGGTCCTATGGAGCAGCTTTAGTCGCGCTAAACTCTCTATTTCAAGTCTTCACATTCAGCTTCTATGCATACTTTTTCCTCTCAATATTACCCACTTGGCTTGGTATGGATGGAATCGCGATAAATGTTCCTTTCATTATGGTGGCAACTAACGTAGGGCTTTACTTAGGATTACCTTTTCTTCTAGGCATAGGTGGACGAGCCCTTCTCATCCGCATTAAAAGCCTCACTTGGTACACCAACTCATTTCTCCCCAGAATAGCCCCACTTACCCTCATATCCCTCCTCTTTACCATTGTGGTAATGTTCTCCCTCCAAGGTGCGCGAATTTTAGACCAAACCTCAGATGTAATACTCGTGTCAATTCCCCTCATACTCTACTTCTTCGGAATGTGGATCTTAAGCTATTTCACAGGGGTCAAGCTAGGGGTTGACAAACCTAAAAATCGCGCAGTAGCTTTTACAGCAGCAGGGAACAATTTCGAACTTGCCATCGCGGTCGCAATTGGGGTCTTTGGGCTTCACTCCTCAGAAGCTTTCGTAGGCGTTATAGGCCCCCTCATCGAAGTCCCAGTCCTCCTTCTGCTCGTAAAACTTTCACGTCGCCTTGCATAATCGCACTCGACGCTAAATTTTAAAAAGTCGCTCTTAGCTCTGAAGTATTCCCGTTCCAGAACCATTGACAAATGGGTTCGAACTCTTTTCTTTTCCTATAGTAGTCGCCCCTCCATGACCTGGATGAATCGTATAATCATCACTTAGGGAATACAACTGCTCTTCTATGTTCTTTGCAAGTATATCGGGATCTCCACCTGGCAAATCTGTTCTCCCAATACTACCCGAGAAGAGCACGTCTCCCCCAACCACGAACTTCGATTTGTGACACACAAACACTACGTGACCTATGCTATGACCAGGAGCACATCTAATTTCGAGCTCTATATCACCACATACTATCGTCGATCCATGCTCGCCTAAATCTTCTCCCCTATCCGGAAGTTCGTCAAGAGAAATCTCATACAATTGAGCCGAAATAGGAGCCTGCACCCATGTCTGCTCGTCCGTGGGATGCAACCTCGGGCCACAACCATATCTATGCTTAATCCAAGTTGTTCCCATCACATGATCTAAATGCGCGTGCGTAAGAAGGCACTGAACCACAACTACTCCCAACCTTTCACAAGTCTCCTCAAACGCCTTTCTCTCCTGAGTCGAACTCATTCCCGGGTCGAATACCGTCGCCTCTCCATTTCCGTGATCGAGTAGATACGTTTGTTCTGAAAAAGCATTGAAAACAAAAGAGTGAAGTCTATTCATGCGGTAAAAATACTTTAACGTAGATTCGTAAAAGAATGCGCCATAAAGAAATATTATATTCAATATCGCTGCTTTTAGCTGGTCTGTTTTTAAGCGGAAACAGTTTTTATGCGCAGTTTTATGACGGACTTCAAGTAGAGTTCGGAAAGAACCGAGTTCAGTATAGGGATTTTGTTTGGCAATATCACTCTGAAGGAATCTTTGAAATTTACTATTATCAAGGAGGAAAGGAGCTTGCAGGGGATATCGCGGGTATAGTCAATCAATCAGCGAAAGATTTGAAGCCGTATTTCGGCAGCAATTTAGAAGGTCCTGTACAAATTCTTGTCTATAACAATATTGCAGAATTTAGGCAAAGTAACATCGGCGTATTGAACGGTGATTCTGGGGATGATAATATTGGGGGAAATGCAAAAATTATAGGGAATAAACTGTTTATTTATGGTACTGGAGATCGGCGGCGATTAGAACAAGATTTAAAAGAAGGATTGGCAAGAATTGCTTTACACCAAACCTTATATCGTGGAGGTTGGCAGGATGCCCTAAGAAATTCGAGTATGTTACAAATTCCCGATTGGTTTGAGGAAGGACTCGTGAATTACATTTCGACAAATAAAACAGCGAAAGCCAATGTTCACATATTCGACTCCGCGAGATCAAGGGCTCTAGCAACTATCGATAGAAGTGAAGGGACTGAAGCGGGAGAGCTTGGAGGGGCTATCTGGGATTATGTAGCTGATGTGTACGGAATCCCTGCCATTGCGAATGTCATATACATGGTAAGGGTAAATCGAAGTGTAGAGGGCGGATTTAGATTTGCGACTGGCCTTGGGCTAAAGGATTTATTATCTGAGGTGATTAATTATCACTTAACTGGAACACCTAAACTTTATGGTGAATTACTACCACCTAACGTTGGACGAAAAAATCGAAAAATAGCATTAAAAAATGGAGGTAATCTCGGTTTTAATTTAAGGAAACGGTATGACTACTTATGCTTTAGCCACTCTCCAGATGGAGAAACTGTTGCGTTTGTTACTGATGAGAGAGGCCAATGGAGGGTTTGGACATATAACATAAACGAAGGCAAAATTGAGCGATGGGCACAACATGGGCATAAATTAGATTTAATTAAAAGTGGCTTAACGCCTACAATTGCCTGGCACCCGAATGGGGAACAGTTCACTTACACCATTATAAAAAAAGGCCAACCTGTTCTTGTCACAGTTCGATTAGGTGAAAAACCCATAGAAAAAGAACTTTTTAAAATAGATGAGGTTTTGTCCATGGATTACTCCCCCGATGGTAGAAGCATCGTATTCTCTGGCATGTCTAATGGAAGATCAGATCTTTACATCTACAGAGTGATTGGTAATTTACAGGAGCCTTTGTGGAGGGATCGATTTGATGATTTGCACCCAAGGTTTACTAAAGATGGTAAGTCGATCATTTTTTCATCCAACAGGCCTGATTCCAAGCTTCGAGAGGATAGAGATAACATACCCTTTAATTCTAATTTAGACTTGTTTATATACCACATCGATGAAGAAATTAGGCCGATTGAGCAACTGGTCAACACACCACTAATTGATGAGAGATACCCCGTGCCACTGAGAGGGCAGGAATTTATTTATTTATCCGAGTTTGAAGATGGAAGCCAAGAAATGAACTGGGGTTGGGCTGATAGCACAATTCTCAGCATAGACACTATCATTAGGTACAGAACCTTTTTTGACACTCGAGTAATATCGAAATTAGATATACCCGTTTTAAATTTCAGTTGTGACACCGCAAGTGGTTTTTGCTACGGGAACACCTATACAATGCGTCATTTATTCCGAGCTAATCTAGGAAGGGTGCCAGAAACTAAGCAAAGAACCTCGAATCAATTTGTATTGACAGATGGAGGTTTTAACGCAAATAATGATGGAGTATTTATTGCTCCCAATTGGTCTATTTTATATTCTGAAACTGAGGTAGATATTAGAAATTACAGATTTGATTTTGAAGAACAAAAGAAAAAAGAGTCTGATGAAAAGCTGCCTGAATTAGATAAAACGGTTCAATCTAATCAAAGCAATGTTCAGATGAAACCTAGCAACTATAGACTCAATTTTTCTCTACAAAAATTACAGAGTCAAGTTAGTAACGCCTTCGGGTCTCAATTTTACAGAGTCTATGACGGAACATCATCATTCCAGCCGGGTTTAGGAAATGCTACAGAAATCAGAATTAGCGATCTTTTTGACGATAAGCACGTTATCGCAGGATTTAACATCCCCGCGAACCTAAATAATAGCCTTATAGGGATATCTTACTTCGACCTATCAAAAAAGGTTGACCGAATGTTTTCCTTCCAGAGGCAGGGCTCTACAAGTTTAGATCCTCTTAGCTACACATTGGTTGAATCTCAATCACATTTTGCACGCTATAGGCTTACTTTCCCAATAGATGAGGTGAAGAGCATAAGGGCTGGAGCTTTGATACGTTTAGATAGAGCTGTGATCCAAGGAACAGAAATGTTCAGTTTAATTGCTCCTAATCATTGGACAGACCAAATTGGTTTTGACATTTCCTTCGTGCATGATGACACTCGTAATCCCGCATTAAATATTAGAGAAGGATTGAGAGCTAAGGTTTGGGCTGAATTCTATTTAGATGGGTTTAATGCCAGTTTCGGAACAATAGGATTCGACATCCGAAGATATTTTAAAATTTATGCCAATTCAATCATTGCGTTTAGGGCGGCTGGAGACTGGTCCATCGGTGAATTGAAATTATTGCACTTACTTGGAGGAATGGACAATAGCCTATCGTTTTCAAATAATTACGGCACCCCTATCGACCCATCTCAATCCTATTCCTACCAAGCTAGAATCACTCCTATGAGAGGCTTTGCTAACAACGCAAGGAATGGTTCAAACGCAACTGTTTTGAATGCTGAGTTAAGAGTCCCTGTTTGGAGTACCATTTTTACAGAACCCGCAAAAACAGATTTTATTAGAAACTTTCAGTTAATAGGATTTGCAGATATCGGATCTGCTTGGACAGGCATACATCCATATTCAGAAGAAAACACCTTTAACTCGACAACCATAGAAAACAATCCTATAACAGTCATCATTGAGAACAACAGAGAGCCCATTATTTATGACTTCGGATATGGAGTGCGCTCTCGTGTGATGGGTTATTGGATTGCTGCTGATTGGGGTTGGGGTATTGATGATGGAAGGATTTTACCCAGAAAATTCACTTTGAGTTTAAATTTTGATTTCTAGGTTTCATGGTTATAACTTATTCTACATGGAAATATCAACTATGAAACAACGAGACAACTTAGCTGATTTATTTGCACAGGTGGCAAAAGAAATATCTCCACAACTATCGAGTTGGAGAAGGCATCTTCACGCACACCCTGAGTTATCCTATAAGGAGTTTAAGACCATGGAGTTTGTTTGTTGTGAGTTAGATAAAATGGGGATACCTTATAAATCAGGGGTTTCAGGAACCGGAATAGTTGCAACCATAAAAGGGGTCAACCCCACATCAAAACTTATTGCTTTAAGAGCCGATTTAGATGCACTGCCCATCACCGAACTCAATAAAGTTGACTATATTTCCTGTAATCCAGGAATAATGCATGCCTGTGGTCACGACGTTCATACTACATCATTGTTAGGCGCTGCTTTAATATTGTCAAGAAATTGTGAAAAGTGGGATGGCACGATTAGGCTCATATTCCAACCAGGGGAAGAATGTTTACCTGGAGGAGCATCGTTAATGGTCGGTGAAGGAGTACTGAAAAATCCAATTCCTAAGCATATTTTAGGCCAACACGTTTTCCCCGATCTCCCAGCTGGACATGTTGGGATGAGATCTGGAACATATATGGCCTCAGCAGATGAATTTCATATTGTTGTGAAAGGGAAAGGTGGACATGCCGCACTGCCTAAAAATCAAGTCAATCCACTTCTTGTAGCCTCTGAAATTCTTTTGGCTTTAGAAAAGTTTATCAAGGAAAGACCTAATCCCGAAATGAAAACCGTTCTTGGGTTTGGGTTTATTGAAGGGAAGGGAGCAACAAATGTTATACCTAACGAAGTGAGGTTAAAGGGAACATTTAGGTCATTAAACGAAGAATGGAGGTTCAACGCACATTTAAAAATGCGTGAGATTGTAGATTCTATCTGTTATAAGCGAGGTGCAACCGTAGATTTTCACATTCCTGTTGGCTACCCAAGTGTTTACAACAATCCAGAGCTGACAAAGAGAATGAGAGTCATCGCCGAAGAATACCTTGGAGAGGATAAGGTTCACGATTTACCCGAAAGGATGACTGCTGAAGACTTTAGCTTTTTTGCAAATGAAATCCCAGGTTGTTTTTACCGTTTAGGAACTTCAAGTCCCACTTCTGATTTAGGTCATAGCGGCTTACATACGCCTACATTTGATATTGACGAGAGTGCTTTAGAAATAGGGGCTGGGCTTATGGCCTACGCTGCTGTAATGACTTAGTTTGCAACATCGCTAAGAAATTTAACCCTCATAAGTCTAAGCTCATTTTCAGAATATGAGTCTTCAAATTCAATAAGGGCGGCTTCTATTCCTTCATCCTCCGATTCACTGAAGAATTCAAAAAGCTCTTCGACACAATCCTCATCCATAGACTCTTCTATAAGGTGTGATATATTAAGTTTCGTTCCGGCTGCAACTATTTGTTCAATCTCACATAATACAGCCTCTCTGTTTAAACTTGTGCGAGCAGCAATATCATCAAGGTTCATCTTTCTATCGATTTGCTGGATGATAGAAACCTTATCGGAAGATCTTTTCGAACTCGTCCTGACTAATAAATCATCTGCGCGTTCTATCTTATTTTCGTCAACATACTTAGCAATAAGTGCTAAAAACATTGCCCCAAATTTCTTAGCCTTCCCCGTCCCTACACCAGAAATCCTCAACAGTTCCTCTTCTTTAATCGGATAGTGAATCGCCATCTCATCTAATGAAATATCTTGAAAAATAACATATGGTGGCAAACTCTTCTGATCAGCAATTTCTTTTCGAAGAGTTACAAGCATTTTACGAAGCGTGTCGTCGGCTACACCTCCTTGTCCACGTCGCGTTTGGACCATCTTATCTCCAGTATCAACATCTCTATAATCCCTTTCCTCAGCTAACATTACAGAAACCGGATTCTCTAAAAATGTATTCCCCTTCTCTGTTAGGGTCAAAACACCGTATTTTTCAATTTCTTTCTTAAGATATCCCAAAACCAAAGACTGACGTATTACGCCATTCCAATATCTATCTGTCTTTCCCTTTCCCTTATTCCAAAATGAACTGTTCTTACCGTTATAGTCATCTACCTCTCTATTGCTTTCACCTATTAAAACTGCAGATATAAACTGCATTTTATGATCCTCCTTATGCTCCTTAACTGCACCTAAAATCATTAGGATTTCATCCTTACCTTCATATTGCGGCTTAGGATATCTGGAGTTGTCACAGTTCTTAGCGCCTGGACCATTTATCTCATCAAATTCTTCACCAAAATAATGAAGGAGGAACTTTCTCCTTGATATTGATGTCTCTGCGTATGACATAACCTCCTGAAGAAGCTGCGACCCTATTTCTTGTTCCGCAAGAGGTTTACCTTGAAGAAATTTTTCGAGTTTTTCGATGTCTTTATGACTATAAAATGCGATGCAATGCCCATCACCACCATCTCTTCCTGCACGTCCTGTTTCTTGATAATAACTCTCTAAACTTTTAGGTATATCATAATGTATTACATACCTAACATCTGGCTTATCTATACCCATCCCAAAAGCAATTGTAGCAACGATTACATCTACATCTTGCATTAAGAATGCATCTTGGATTTTACTTCTAGTCTTAGTGTCTTTTCCAGCGTGATAAGGCAACACTTTAGCACCATTTACAGATAATGTTTCTGAAATTTGATCAACTTTCTTTCTACTTAAACAGTAAATAATTCCACTCCTCCCTTTATTACTAATACAATGCTGAACAATTTGTTTCAAAGCATCTTTTTTCGGTTTGACTTCATAGTAAAGATTCTCTCTATTGAAAGACGACTTGATTAAAGTCGAATTAACCATCTGAAGATTCTTCTGAATATCTTGCTGAACTTTTGGAGTCGCTGTTGCCGTCAAAGCGATAATTGGAACATCAGCTATTTGCTTAATAATGGGACGTATTCTTCTGTACTCAGGTCGGAAATCATGTCCCCACTCAGAAATACAATGAGCTTCATCTACTGCTACAAAACTGATTTTAACTGATTTCAGAAATTCAATATTTGTCTCTTTAGTTAGCGTTTCAGGGGCTACATATAAGATTTTCGTCCTACCTGAGGAAACATCTAACTTAACAGTTTCAGCCTCCGCTTTATTTAAAGAAGAATTTAGATAATGCGTTATTGAAGGGTCTTCGTGATTGCCCCGTAAAGCATCAACCTGATTTTTCATTAGAGCGATTAGAGGAGATACAACAAGAGCCACTCCATCTAACATTAAGGCAGGAAGCTGATAGCACATAGATTTACCGCCGCCTGTAGGCATGATCACAAAAGTGTCCTTACCTTCAAGGATACTTTGGATAGCAATCTCTTGTTCTCCTTTGAATTCTTTAAATCCAAAATATTTTTGTAACGCCTCTTTCGGCGAATCATCAATCAGGCTCATCAATGTCTAAATTTGCTCAATAAAGATAAGCCGTTTATCTATACCAACAAATTTATTTTCAAGGCTTAATAATATTTACTTATGTCCAGTTCTGACGACACTATTTTAAACAGAGCGCTGAATACGCTTCGTATGGAAGGAGATGCTATACATCGACTTGCTACATTATTAGATAATAGCTTTGTAGATGTAATCAAGTTGATTATTAATACTAAAGGACGTGTCGTTTTAACTGGAGTGGGTAAAAGTGCCGATGTCGGGAGAAAGATAGTAGCTACTCTAAACTCTACTGGATCTCCTGCTTTGTTCGTTCATGCAGGTGATGCCGTTCATGGAGATTTAGGCATCATTCAATTGGGTGACGTCGTTTTATGCTTGTCAAAGAGCGGAAGAAGTCCAGAAGTCATGGCTCTTGTGCCTCTTTTGAAACAGCATGGGCACCCAATTATTGGAGTTACTGGAGCTTCTGACTCGCCACTTGCGAAACAATCTGACCACGTTCTAATTGCTGGAATAGACGCTGAAGCTTGCCCTTATGACTTAGCTCCTACAACAAGTACCGCGGTCCAAATGGCACTTGGAGATGCGATCGCAATGTGTCTTATGGAAATTCGTGGATTCAAAGCTGAAGATTTCGCTAAATTTCACCCTGGAGGTGCTTTGGGAAAGAAACTTACCGTCACATTGGAAGACCTCTTTGACAAAGATCGAACTCCTCAGGTAAATCTCGAATCGTCACTTCAAGAAGTACTTATGTCCATGACCAAAGGACGATATGGTGCAACTGTTGTTATTCAAAATAAAAAAATAGTAGGAATAATCACCGACGGAGACTTAAGGCGTGCTCTAGAAAAAGGAAGTACCGCTATTGCGTCAGAGATCATGAGTAACAATCCACTTATAAAACCTCAGAAGGAACTTGCAGCTAAGGCTGCTACAGCGATGCAAGACCTAGGAATTTCACAAGTAATTGTAACAACTGAAGACAATGAGTATCTCGGATTAGTACATTTGCATGACCTCGTTAAAGAAGGTGTTACTAGCAATAAATAAGGTCCAACAATGAGTCCATTAGATCAGGAAATGCCGGACGAAAAAGAAATGAGTTTTTTTGACCACCTCGAGGAGATTAGAAAGAGGTTGTTTTATTCTGTCATTTCTATTTTTGCAGGTGCGACCATTTTATTTATTCAAAAGGATTGGTTATTTAATACCGTTTTATTCGGACCTAGAAATGAAGAGTTTATTAGCTTTCGGATTTGGTGTAAAATCTCGGAATTAATCGGTGTTGGAGATAAGTTATGCGTGAAAGAAATCACATACGAACTGATTAACACCTCCATGATGGGAAACTTCACAGCCCATATAGTCGTCTCGTTGGTGGGAGGAATCATTCTCGCATTTCCTATTATTACACTACAGTTGTGGGCGTTTATTAAACCCGCGTTGAAGAAGGCCGAGAAGAATGCTGCTCAAGGCGCTGGCGCAGCTTCATCTACTTTATTTTTCTTAGGAGTTGCCTTCGGATATTGGGGCATCGTTCCGCTTTCGCTTCAATTCTTGGGACACTATGAGCTTGGCGATGTAGCTGCGAGAATTGGGGTGATGTCTTATGTGAAAACGGTTTCTACCATTTCGTTTGCGGCGGGGCTAATTTTTCAACTCCCAGTACTTATTTTCTTCTTAGCTAGAGCAGGCGTAGTTACCCCTAAGGGGCTTAAGAAATACCGTAAGCACGCACTTGTGGGAATTCTTGTTTTATCTGCGATAATAACTCCTCCAGACATTACAAGTCAGATTATGGTTTCATTACCTGTACTCGCATTATATGAATTGGGCATTGTAATTGCTAGAAGGGAGGAGAAGCTTAGAAAGACTCAAATGAGTGCATAGCCTTAATAAATGAACTTTAAAAACGTTGTATTACTTACTGCATTATATTTTTTTAGCTTAGGCTTTACAGCCCAAAAAACAATAGTTTCAGGTAGGGTGTTCGATGGCGAAACCGGGAAGGCACTTCCGTATGTCAATGTCAGTTTTTCTGGCACATCAATTGGAACTATGACAAATGGCTTAGGCGAATATCAACTTGTATGTGAACGTAAAGTATCTAGGGTCCATATCTCATTTATGGGGTACATCTCACAAAGTATACCAGTACAAAAACAAGTTAGACAGAAATTAGATATAGCTCTTGAATCAAAACGCATTGAATTGTCCGTTGCTGAAGTCAGACCAGACAAGAAACAGAAAAATCCTGCCAAACCTCTTATGCAAAGGGTGGCAGAGGCCAAATCCATGAATGACCCAGCAAAACTTCCTGGGGTTAGTTATAAATATCATGAAAAGCTACAGATTGACTTAAATGACATCCCGAAAAAGTTACCAAGTAGAAAATATTGGGGAGCCTTTGCATGGGTCTGGGATGGACTAGACTCGTCAGATGCGAGAATAGCACTTCCAACTTTCTTTTCAGAATCGATAGGAACAAAGCGTACACAAAAAAAACCAAGAAGGAAAGAACAAAGAGTTGAATCAGCTCGTGCTACTTGGTTTTCTGATGGCGAAAATTCATCAAGTATAACTGCTGAATTTCTTAATATTAATCTATACGAGAACCAACTTCTTCTCGTTGACAAGGCGTTTACCAGTCCTTTGCACGATAGAGGAAACCTACATTACCGATACTATATTTTAGATACATTAAAGATCTCTGGACGCCCTGCCTTCCATCTTGCATTTGTTCCAAGAAGAAGAGGAGAACTTACTTTTGAAGGGGAACTTTGGATAGACACATTAACTCTAGCTCTGAGTAAAGTAGAGGCAAAAATTAGTGAAGGGGCTAATTTAAACTTGATAAGAGCTTTAAGATGGAAGCAGGAATATGCCCAGATCGATGGTAATTGGGTGCTTATAAAGCGAGAGGAGGTGATGGACATCTCTTTCACAGGGTCCAGTATGGGGTTATATGGTAGGAGTACCGTTGTGAATACAGATTTTGAATTTGCACAGAAGTGGGAAGATTCCGTTTGGACAACAAGAAGGGATTTGTCGTTTGCAAAGGGAAGCAATGAAGTCCTTGAACAATCATGGATGTCGAAGCGACCGGAACCCTTATTAGAGAAAGAGTCTAACATTTACGTAATGGCTGACAGTGTTCAGTCCATGAGGCAATATAAATTCATAAAGGGCTTTTTGTTTGGACTCGGAAGTGGAACTTTAATGCTTGGAAAATTTGAATTGGGCCCATGGTACTATACCTATTCAAAGAATTTAGTTGAGGGGCATCGCATTCGGTTGGGAGCTTCTACTTCAAATAAATTTAGCAGGACTTTTATGCCCAAGTTTTATGTTGCATATGGTACTGAGGATAAGAAGTTTAAGTATAAAGCTCTATTCATATGGATACAACGCAAAATCCCTCGTATTAAATGGTTTGCTTCGTATTCTAAAGATCTTGAGCAGTTCGGGATGTTGGGGTATTTCGAGCAGGGAAATATCTTTAATTCGGCTTTATCTGTTGAAGGGGGTCAGAGCAATCTAACTGAGGTGATTAAATCTGAGGCAAGCTATTTGGCCGAATTTGGATCTGGTTGGTCAACATTCATAGAACTAAGACACAGAAAAGTTGAAGCCGTCGGTGAGCTTGAATTTATCCCTGTGGACGCAACAGGGAATTCGACTTTAATTACCGCTGAAAGCACTTTACAAGTGAAATATGCGCATGGAGAGAAATTTGTATCTGGAGCATTTGACAGAGTTTCTCTCGGCTCGAGATTTCCTATCGTAACTTTAACAACTACGCAGGCTTGGAGAGATATCGCAGGGAGTCAGTATAGGTATGGGAGATATACTTTAGAGTTGGAGGGTAAGCTAAGATTTGGGCCATTTGGTAGAATTAGGTGGAATACAAATTCTGGGGTTTATTCCGGAACTGCTCCCTTTGCTCTAATGGAACTACAACCCGCAAATGAAACGGTTATATCGATACAGCCTTCATTTAATTTATTGAGATACTTTGAGTTCGTAACTGACAAATGGGCGAGAGCAAGTGTAGAGTGGCATGGCGAGGGTGCTATATTGAATCACATACCTCTAATTAGAAGGGCTGGAATGCGAGAAGTTGTTGGGGTAAAGGGTGTTTTAGGATCATGGAATCCTCGACACGAAACTCTAATAGAATTACCGGAAGGAACAACTGGCCTAAATGGAGTTTATGCTGAAGCCGTTGTAGGAATTGAAAACATCTTTCAATTTATTCGAGTCGATTATCATTTTAGATTAACTGAGTCCTCTGAAGGAATGAGACAGAACCATGGCATTCATGGCATTCGTGTTGGTGTGAACGTAGAACTTTAATACTTTTATAAAATGGAAAATGTCCTACGTGCAGAAGGCCTAGAGAAAAGTTATGGTGGTAGAAAGGTTGTCGACAATGTAAGCTTCTTCGTAGAGCCAGGAGAAGTTGTTGGAATTTTAGGACCCAATGGTGCCGGCAAGACAACAAGTTTCTATGCTGTAGTTGGTCTTGTCAAGCCGGACAATGGAAAGGTGTTTATCGGGTCTGAGGAAATTACAAACCGAGCTATGCACGAAAGAGCAAAGAAGGGAATTGGATATTTACCACAAGAAGCTTCTGTGTTTAGGGATCTATCTGTTGAAGATAATATTGCTGCCATCTTGGAGTTACAACCTCTAAATAAGTCTGAACAATCTAGTAGATTAGAGGAATTAATTGAAGAATTTGGTCTTGAAAAGGTGAGAAAAAGCATGGGAAAGGTGCTCTCTGGAGGTGAAAGACGTAGAACTGAAATTGCAAGATCCCTAGCATGTAACCCCACTTTTATTTTACTTGATGAGCCTTTTGCCGGAGTTGACCCTATCGCAGTAGAGGATATTCAACGAATCGTTCAACAACTCCGAGAGAAGCAAATAGGTATCCTTATTACCGACCACAATGTTCAAGAAACCCTACACATTACGGATAGAGCCTATCTGCTATTTGAAGGAAAAATATTAAAGGAAGGATCAACTGAGTTGTTAGCTGCAGACGAGCAAGTCCGAAAAGTATATTTGGGCAAGAACTTTAAATTACGGAGTCGCAACTAAAGTCTCACAGCCATCATTTTCGAGATATATTTTCCGAAAATATCAAACTCTAAATTTACTTTATCCCCTTCAGTTAACAGATGCATATTGGTTTCTGACCATGTATAAGGGATAAGCGCCACCGAAAACGAACCTGCAGCGCTATCCACCACAGTGAGAGAAATTCCATTGATAGTAATCGATCCCTTAGAAATTGTAATCCATTGTGGATTGTCCTCTGAATAAGGATGCTCGAATTTTAAGACATAAGACCCATCACGCGATTCGATACTCACAAGCGTTCCTGTTGTATCCACATGACCTTGTACCATGTGGCCATCTAATCTATCTCCCAGTCGCAAACATCTCTCTAAGTTTACTTTCTTCCCTACAGCCCAAACCTTAAGGCTAGATCTATCCAAAGTCTCCTGTATGGCAGTTACAGTATATGATGATGAATCGCACTTCACGACTGTCAGGCAAACACCGTCATGAGCTAAGCTTTGGTCTATTTTAAGCTCATTCGCAAAAGGACATTGCAAGGTAAAATGGAGATTATTGCCTTCACTTTCAATCTCTGTAATCTTACCTAAACTTTCAACTATACCTGTAAACATAGGATTTAATTTTTATTCAACTAAAATGCTGTGACCGCCAAATAAGTGCACATTACCGGAAAATTTCTCTGACACAATTCCACTTAATCTTCGAGTATAAGCCACCACTGTATAATAGTAAACACCATCAGGCACAAATTCTGTAGATTGGTTGTAAGTACCGTCCCAATTCACGTTCACATCCTTCGTTCGGAAAACAGCCTCACCCCATCTATTGTGGATTACCACATCGACGCTATCAATGAATTTCCAATCAAAAGGCTTAAATAGATCATTCACATCATCTTGATTTGGGGAGAACACATTTGGAAGGAAATAAAACGGACAATTGTCTACACATATAATGTTGGAAAATACACTTTCATTTCGAGAATAATCTCCATTGGGTCTAAGATTTAAACTATCTAAAGCTGTTACGGCAAAGCATCCTGCTATACTTCCCTCCTGATCAAATTCATTAAATATGTAGCTTGTGTCTGAGTCGAAATAGGCGTAAGGAAGTAACGAATCACCTTCAAACATAGCCCAATACAATGAATACCCCATGACATCATCTGCACAATCTGTAGCTCCCCACCAATTCATCTCATCAATTTCATCGGGGCAATTCGGTAGTACTTCAAGAATTGGTGGACAAGGAGGTGTATAGTCATACGGTGTTGCACAAGCATTCTGAGCCCAATTAAATAAGGGACTTTCAATTCCTGGGGCGTCATAACTCCCCTCACATTTAACTCTATAGCAATATTCTGTCCCATTTACCAAACCCGTATCAGAGTATATGACTTCACTAATAATAGGCTTAGAATCACTTAACTCAACTGTATCTAAAGGTGAGAAGTCAGGTTGATTAAATGACTTTCTTTCAATGTAAAACTTTACGTTATACCATGGAACGATGACATCTAACATGATGTCAATGCTATTGTCATTTCCAACTAAATTGATGAAAGGAGTACTGGCAGGTACGCTACCACCTACTATAAAATCACCTTCTGAAGTAGTGGACCACGCTTCCACCTTGTAGAAATGCTGAACAGAGGTTGTGTTTATTCCTATATCGATAAAATTAGTGTCTGCAATTTCTGCAATTTGGTTGTTATTTCTGAAAACTTTGTAATAATACGGGAGAGGAAAAACCAGAGTATCCATTTCTGTAGGAGGAGACCAACCCACATTTACCTCACCTATAACTTCATCAGTAACCACTATATCTGCATGTGTCATAACTGGTACATCCTTGTTGATTGAGGCACAAAACTCATTACTAGCAAGAGA
The DNA here is from genome assembly GCA_002292405.1 of Flavobacteriales bacterium UBA974. Lineage (GTDB taxonomy): Bacteria > Bacteroidota > Bacteroidia > Flavobacteriales_D > Sanyastnellaceae > UBA974. The sequence goes on along the minus strand of DBBW01000018.1, from coordinate 95,367 downwards.
TTCCGAGCCATCGTCAAATCTCATTACAATTCTATAACAATAAGTTGCGCCAAAACTTAGAAATCCCTCATCGACATAGCCTGTTTGGCTTAAATCGGGTAAACTTGCAATCAGATCATAGCCCTCATCATCTGAAAGTCCTGTTTCACAAACTGTTGGTTCCCAATCTGATGACTCAACTCTCCTGTAGACATCGTGAATCCCTGCCTCCCTTCTCCAGCTTGGTAATTCTTCTGAGCAAGTCCCTCCACTCCAACCTAACAATATTGAATTTCCTATAGCTTCTGCAGAGGTGTCCTCAACTGGAGGAGCCACTACTCTCACATAAGCCGTTGATATATCTGTTAAAGGAATTGCTTGACCTTGATCTGTTGCTTTAAAAATGATTTGGTATGGAGCAAGACGCACCTCCTCACAGGTGGGAGCCCAAGCAAATTCCCCTATTCCAGTCCCTAAGTTTGTAAAAACAGCCTGATGAGTAACTTCGCTAATGGGTCCGCCCAGTGCGTTTAATGTAATGTTATCCCCGTCCGGATCAGTAGCGTTGACAAACCAAGTCAAGAACGAACCCGCCACAATACAAGTGTCTATTTGTTCCGATAAAATTGGCGGTTGATTGCTACAAACCTGAACATCAATTTGCATATCTCTTACAACCTCACCCACCTTTCTTAGCTGACCAGCAACCTCGCGCCACTCTTCTATCCTAATCGCAATATTATACTCTCCAACAATCTGTGGGCTATTCCAGGTTACATCTCCAGTATATGGATGAATCTCAAATATATCATCAGCAGGACTGACTTGCTCTGGGTAGATATATGTCGGTATAGGATCACCATTAAATCCTCTGCATGGAACCAAGCTGAAAGTGAGCAAATCACCGTCTTCATCGAAAGCTGCTGGATTGTGGACCCAATCACGATTTAAACAAGCATTTTCAGTTGCCGGATTTAATAATTGCACACTGTTATTATGCCCTGCCTCAGGATCAATCATGAGCAAAGACCTAATTGCAAATGGTGTATCCACAGATCCCACCATATTCAACACCCCCTCATTCCTATTGGGATCCTCCACCTTAAGCTCAAATGACCCAGGTCCTCCATAAGTGTGAGTCCCTCTATAGGTGTTCACTTTAATGTCACCAACTAAAATATTTATAGACTCTCTACTTAGCGAATCTAAATCATCACCATTTTCATCCCCCCATCTTAAATACAGAAGTGGTCTATCTGCGAGTGCTGATGATTTTGTGTAAGTTGTAATAAGAACCTCATAGGTTAATCCTTCAACGTGTTTATAAGTAATCTCACCCGCCCGATTGTGTGTGGCAAATGCTTTTACATTCAAAAAAGCAATTCCTATAACAATCAACAGTATTTTAAAAATAAGTATATGCGGTCGAATAAACATCGATACGAAGTTACACACGAACGCGGACTTTAGATAGCTACCTTTACATTCTTATTAAAGCATGCTCATGAGAATAGGACTTACTTCAGGCGACCCAAACGGAATAGGTATTGAAACTATTTTACGCGTTTTTTCAGATGAAAGAATGCTGGAAGGAATAACTCCTGTTTTATACGCGACTAATGATGTTGTGGCAAAAAACCTTGAGGTTTTAGAGTCAAAAAAATTAAATTGGGTAGAAATTGACTCCACAGAAGATGCTCTCCCAGGTAGATTAAATGTTGTGGGATTAGGCATTGTGGAGTTCGATCTTCAACTCGGAGAAAAAACAACTGAAGCAGGTAGGTATTCAATGAATTCTCTAGAAAAATCTGTTGATGATCTAGCTTCCTCAAAAGTTGATATTCTTGTAACAGCTCCCATAAACAAAGATTCGATTCGAAACGCTGGATTTAAATTTCCTGGACATACTGAGTACTTAGCTAATTTTGCAAATGCTGACGATGTATTAATGTTGCTTGTTGCTGACAATCTAAGAATCGGCGTCGCAACTGGGCACATAGCGATTAAAGACGTTGCCTCTTCACTAACTAGCGTGGCTATTAAGATGAAATTAGAGCTTATGAGTGAATCACTTGCTGTAGACTTCGGATGCTCTAGCCCTAAGATTGCTGTATTAGGCCTTAATCCTCACGCGGGGGATAATGGGCTTATGGGCGAAGAGGAGAAAACCATTATTTCACCAGCTATTCGAGAAGCAAAGGCTTCTGGAGTAAATGCCTTTGGGCCGTATGCAGCTGACGGATTTTTTGGCTCAGGAGCATATAAAAATTTCGATGGTGTCCTCGCTATGTATCACGACCAGGGTCTTGCACCATTTAAGGCATTGAGTTTTGGTCGTGGGGTAAACTTCACCGCCGGATTACCGATAGTACGCACAAGCCCAGATCATGGGACTGGCTTTGATATTGCTGGAAAAGGTATTGCTATGGCTGATTCAATGAGAGCTGCTATTTATCTAGCTCAAGATATTAGAAGAAATCGCTTAGAGCATAGAGAGCTCGCATCTAATCCCCTAGAGATAACCCCACCTAAACGTGAATACCGCGACAACCGCAGGTGATTCGTTCACTATAGGAATTGTTTTTCATTGAATTGAGTAAAAAACACTTGGGAAGCGGTTAGGGATACACTATCTTTGCCGTCCCGAAATTTGGAAGGAATGAATCCCTTGGTTAATTATAAAATCCCGTTTATGGGTCTGAAGCCAGGAAATTATCCGTTCCAAATGGATGTGGATCCAGAGTTCTTTGCTTGCTTCCCAGAATCAGAAATCCAGAACGCTCAAGGCGTTATGGATGTGATACTCGAGTATTCTGAAACGACTATGACTTTACGGCTCGCACTCGATCTTATATGGAAAGTTCCATGCGGTCGTTGCCTTGAAGATCTTACCTACCCATTACAATCTGAAGATAAAATAGCAGTTCGTTTTGGTGATAAAACTGAATACGGTGACTCACTTTGGATACTGAATAAAAATGAATTTGAGTTAGATATAAGCCAAGCTATTTATGAGTTAGCTCATCTCTCTCGACCACCACATCAAGTTCATGAAAATGAGAATGATTGTGATCCAAAAATGCTCGGATACATCTCTAATGATTCTATAGAAGAAAGTAAAAAACTTACGGACCCATGTTGGGACGCTTTGAAGAACTTGAAATAATACTGAAATGGCACATCCTAAAAACCGGCAGAGTAAAACGCGTACTCGCAAACGTCGCACGCACTACACAGCAACAGCTCCTAACGTTAGCACTTGCCCTACAACTGGTCAACCACACATGTTCCACCGTGCTCACTGGCACGAGGGGAAACTATACTATAAGGGTAAAGTTGTAATGGAGCGCGAAGAAGCTTAAAGATTTCGACTCTAACCATTTTATTACAAAATACTGAAGGGGCTTCCGGCCCCTTTTTTATATTCGAAAAATCTTGACCAAAGGTTTTCCACTTCGTTTAGTTAAGACTCCAGTTAATTTCACATAAAGAAGTTAAATAGATATATAACTTTGGGATGAAATAAGAAGAAGAATGATAGCAGCAATTACAAGCGTTGCCGGATACGTGCCGGATGACCTCTTAACAAATGACGACCTAGCAAAAATGGTCGATACAAATGACGAGTGGATCAAATCCCGCACTGGAATTTCCCAGCGCCACATTCTTAAAGACCCAACTAAAGCAACTTCTGATATGGGAGCTGAAGCTGTTAAAAATCTATGTAAAAAGAGAGGCATTGACCCTTCAGAAATAGACGTCATCATTACAGCAACCGTTACTCCTGATATGCTGTTTCCCTCAACATCTAATCTAATTGCTCACAAAGTTGGTGCAACAAAAGCTTGGGGGTTTGATCTGAGCGCTGCTTGCTCTGGTTTTATGTTCGCTCTTACAACAGGATCTCAATTCATTGAAAATGGCACCTACAAAAAAGTTGTCATCGTTGGAGCTGATAAAATGAGTTCTATTGTCGATTATACCGATAGAACAACATGCGTCTTATTCGGTGACGGTGCTGGAGCTGTTCTCCTTGAGCCATCTGAAGATGATAACGGATTAAAAGATCACATACATCACTGTGATGGCTCAGGTTCTGAAATGTTAAGGCAAGAAGCCGGAGGGTCACTGAATCCTGCTACCCACGAGACTGTAGATAAAAAAATGCACTACATATTCCAAGATGGAAGACCTGTATTCAAAGCCGCTGTAACAAGTATGGCAGACGTAAGTTACGAAATCATGGAGCGCAACGGACTGACTAGTGATGACGTAGCATGGTTAGTACCCCACCAAGCCAACCTAAGAATCATTGATGCCACACAGAGACGTATGGGGATTGAGAGTGAAAAAGTAATGATTAATATTCAGGACTACGGAAACACCACCGCTGCCACAATTCCACTTTGCTTAAGAGACTGGGAGTCTCAGCTGAAAAAAGGAGATAATATTATTCTTGCCGCCTTCGGTGGAGGATATACTTGGGGGTCCATATACGTGAAGTGGGCATACGATACGCAATCTTAACATTCAGGAAGTACCTTGCGCTCCTGAATAAATCATGACATCATGAAACTAACCGAAATTCAAGACCTAATAAAATTCATCGCAAAAGCCGGTGTAACGGAAGTTGAAATAGAGCAGAAAGATTTTAAGATAACGATAAAGTCTGAAATGCCTAAGCGTAAAAAAGGATTTGTAGAACCTTTAGTTCATAACATCAACGTTCCTCCTAATGCGGAAGTTCCTATGCAAACTCAAATAGTAGCTCCTAAAGTAGAGGCTGTAGTTCCAGCTAAAGCAGCTGAAGAGGTGGACGACAACTTAAATTATATAGAAGTTAAATCACCTATGATCGGCACATTCTACCGCCGCCCTAGTCCTGACAAAGATCCTTTAAAGGATGTAGGTGATATGATCAAAGAAGGTGATGTTGTCTGTGTCATCGAGGCTATGAAGCTCTTCAATGAGATCGAGGCTGAGATAAAAGGTAAGATCGTTAAATTTCTGGTTGAGGATAACACTCCTGTGGAATACGACCAACCATTATTCCTTGTAGATCCATCTTAAACCTTCGTAAACGAAGCACTACAAATCATGTTTAAGAAAATTCTCATAGCAAACAGAGGCGAAATCGCATTACGAGTAATACGGACTTGCAGGGAGATGGGCATATCTACTGTAGCTGTTTACTCTACTGCCGATAAAGACAGTCTTCCTGTACGTTTTGCTGACGAAGCTGTATGCATTGGCCCAGCACCTGGTGCAGATAGTTATCTCAACATTCCTAACATAATTGCTGCAGCGGAGATAACGAACTCTGACGCAATTCACCCTGGTTATGGTTTCCTTTCTGAAAATGCTGCTTTCTCACGTATCTGTGAAGAAAATAACATTAAATTTATCGGAGCTAGCGCTGATATGATTGACTCTATGGGAGATAAAGCTGCTGCTAAAACTACCATGAAAGAAGCTGGCGTACCTACCATCCCAGGTTCTGACGGAATTCTTGATACATATGAAGAAGCTAAAAAATGTGCAAATGATATGGGCTACCCTATCATGATGAAAGCTACAGCAGGAGGAGGAGGAAAAGGGATGGCGTTGTGTAATAACGACAAAGAGCTAACTAAGGCTTGGGAAAACACGCGTCGAGAAGCTGCTGCAGCTTTCGGAAACGACGCTATGTACATGGAGAAATTTATCGAAGAGCCTCGCCACATCGAAATTCAAATAGCTTCTGACTATAGAGGAAAAGCATGCCATCTTTCTGAGCGAGATTGCTCAATTCAGCGTCGGCATCAGAAACTCGTAGAAGAAACGCCATCTCCATTTATGACCGATAAGCTTCGTAAAAAAATGGGGGATGCTGCTGTAAAAGCTGCTGAAGCTGTAAAGTATGAAGGTGTGGGCACCGTTGAATTTCTAGTAGATGCAAACCGCAACTTCTACTTTATGGAAATGAACACACGTATTCAAGTAGAACATACAATCACAGAGGAAGTCATCAACTACGACTTAATTAAGGAGCAGATTAAACTTGCATCACGAGAGAAAATAAGTGGCCGCAATCACGTCCCGACTATGCACGCAATTCAATGTCGAATAAACGCTGAGGATCCTGAACGTAATTTCGCTCCTTGTCCTGGAATCATTACACATTACAATCAACCTGGAGGTCATGGTGTGCGTGTTGACACCCACGCTTATGCAGGTTATAAAATCCCTCCTTTTTACGATAGTATGATCGCAAAGCTTATCGTTGTAGCCCAAACGCGTGAGGAAGCAATAACCAAAATGGAACGCGCCCTCAATGAATACATCATCGAAGGAGTAAAAACCACGATTCCTTTCCATAAACGTTTGATGAAGAATGAAAAATTTCGTTCAGGGAACTTTACGACAAAGTTCCTGGAAGAAGAGGATATCTAAAAATATCTATACAACCTTCGTTGTTATTGTGAGGTTTAGGGTGATTCGATTGCGTCACTTTTAACACAGATATATAAAAGCTCGTATCGTTACTGATTTAAAATCTTAGTCGTGCTGTATCCTGGCAACAAGGGGATTGAATGAACTGTGCCGCCGGCTGCTCGGACTTCCGTAGAACCAACAATGTAGGTTGGGTGGTCTTGATCCAAGCACAAAGGGTCGTAATCGCCACCCTTCACTAGCACATCAGGGGAAAGAGAAGTTATTATGGAGAGGGGCGTGTCAGAATCGAAAATGGTGACTGCATCGACGAAGGTTAAGGCAGATATAAGCCGGGCGCGGTTGAAATCTGAGTTGATGGGACGATCTGGGGCTTTCCCGAGGCGACGAACGCTAGAGTCAGAGTTAATTCCAACAACTAGCTTAGTGCCTAATGCGAGAGAGGACTCGAGACAATGAAGATGCCCTACGTGAAGTATGTCGAATACCCCGTTCGTAAAAACGATTTTTTCTTCATCTGAGCGCCATTTAGAAGCTAGTGAGAGTAGTTCATCGAGATTTAGTGATACAGATGGATTCACTTTGAAATCTTTTTAAGAGATAAACGGTTAACTACTATGAATAAATAGCCGAATGCTCCTGTGATGATCACCATGGAGGTTTGGGTTATCCAAACAACATTAGCAACTGCAACTCCGATTAATTTTTCGTAACCTATAGATTCAAAACCTAGAGTTACAGCCCATTGATAAGATCCTATACCACCAGGCGTGGGGAATACCATGCCAAATCCGCCTGCGACCATAACCCATAGGGCATCTAAAATACCAATATCGCTAACACCTTTCATAGCCTTGAATAAAAAGTACGACATACAGAAATACATGGTCCAAATGAAAAAAGTGTGAAGTATGAAGGCCTTTCTGCGCTTCATTGCTAGGACGCTCTTTATGCCGTCGCCAATTCCAGAGACAAAATCTGAGATTTTATTACTTTTACGGATGATAATACATCCGACAATCGCTACTGAAACAAAGGCGAGGATTGCAAAAAATAGTGTGGTGCCTTGAGGGAGTTGGGTTTTATCTAAGAGGATTAGAACCGCATCTAAGTTCGTCGAAAAGGCAATGGTCATTAAGATGAAGAGCATGCTTAAATCAACGACGCGCTCCGTGATGACCGTGCCGAATAACTTGTTGATGGGAATATCATCCGTTGAATTTAGTGCCGCACAACGGACGAGTTCACCGGAACGTGGCACAAATGTGTTTGAGAGATAGCCGAAGGCTACGGCGTTAATCGCCATGAATTTCGATGCTGTATAACCCATCGGTTCGAGCAAGATAATCCACCTTAGACCACGACTAATTATCGCTAATAATCCCATCATGAAGGTGAGAATGATAGCCCACCAAGGCGCGGAAGACATATAATCAAAAAGCTCTGCCGTATCCTCGACCATACCCATAAGTTTCACGAAAAGGAAAATTCCTATTGCGAAAAAACAGATGAGAATGAGCGTTTTCTTGATGTTCATTTGCTTTTTGGTTTGCTACTTAGTTTTTTGCACTTGCTTGAGCTTGTTAGTTGCTGTATCGGGAAAAACCAAAGTCGGGGTAAAGGTCTTGGCCTCTTCTAAAGGTAGGATTCCGTAAGCTACTACAATAACAATGTCGCCTGGAGAACATCTGCGTGCAGCTGGACCGTTCATGCACACTACACCTGAGCCACGTTCACCGACTATCGTATAAGTTTCTATACGTTCGCCGTTGTTGACATTCACTACCTGGACTTTTTCACCCTCAACAAGGCCTGCCGCATCGAGTAAATCTTCATCGATAGTAATACTCCCTACATAATTCAAATCCGCCTGAGTAATTGTAAGGCGGTGCAACTTAGAGCGCATAACTGTTATTAACATGGTGCAAAAATAGTGATTCTTTTATAGTAATTCACTCACCTAATCCACTTTCCACCTCAGCTCGAAGCGACGGTTAGCGGCGTGCACTTCAGGAGGGCAAAAGTTTGAATTTACCGAAGAATTATCTGGACAAACCTCCATTGGAAACCTAGCTCCCATTCCTCTCGTGCTCAACCGCGATTTATCCATGCCTCTATCAAGTAGCCATTCTTTCAACCAAACAGCCCTTTGCTCACTCAGCCTATCATTCGATCCCAAAGACCCAGTAATATCTGCGTGCCCTTCAATGATTAGTGGGCTATCACTACCTAGAAGAATTAAGTTTTTCATGTCAAGACACCAACCATCAAGATCCTGCAAAGACGCCTCAGTAGGAGATTTGGAGTCTATTTCAAAGTGGATAGAGATTAATGCGGGAGATCTACTGGGTAATTTACTTGAGTCTAAAGAAGCGAATAAACTTAAGTCGTCTACTTTGTCAAGAGGTAGGAAGTCTGCTGAAAGCAAACCGCTACTTCCCACATCGTAGGTTCGCACTATTTCACCGTCAATATTGAGTATTCTAACTACTGTACCTGGTTTTGAAGGTACTTCAACCGACCCTACTCTGAGGCCTAGTGTACGAGATGACGGTAATCCATCTAAAGAGAGTTTGCCTGATACATCCGTCAAGCCTTCGAAGACCGGATTCCCAGTATCAAACTCTACCCAACTGATTTCAGCTCCTTTTACAGGCAGTCCATCGCAACTTAGCTCCAGAGTATAGCCTGAAGCGAGGTTTTCATCAACTTCGTAACTAAGGAGATAAACATTAAAATCTCCACCTGCCCTGTTGGAACTTACATACATCTCATGATCGTTTAAGATTGCAATTGAAATTTCATCCGCTGAAGTGTTGATCGGCGAATCAAGGGCTACAGCATTCTGCCATTGGTGTTTTCTCGAGGCAAAATAAATGTCGTTGTTTGAAGAATAATAGAGTCCGCGAGAGGTGAATTGGGGATAGACTTCATCTCCAGAAGTATTTAAGGAATAGAGTGGATGGGAGGTGGAATAACCTCTTTTAGTTAAAGAAGAAATAAAGAGATCGAAATCGCCAGCTCCGGGGTAAGGTTTTGCCGAAATAACCGCGATTTGTCTATCAGTATCAACACTTACGAGGGAGATTACCCCTAATTCAGACCAAGCCTCGTCTCTTATCGTCTGTAATGGAGTCGCTTCGAGAGCACCGGGATTAGTGGCATCGGAATGACGAGGAGCTCTGAAATATTGAGCTCCAGATTCGGCTCCATATTGCATCACGTAAATCCATTTTGAGTCGGCTCCAAATGGCAGGTCGTCAAGTTCAGTTGAGAGTGCCGTGACGGGTGTGGCGGTGTAGTCTTGTGGAGTTTGGGCTGAAAAACCAAAGGGAAGTAGGCAGACTAATGCTATGAATTCAATTAACCCTTTTAAATTCACTTTTACGCTCACTTTATCTTCTTTTCTTTAAGCCAAACCTTCATCGTCTCTGCAGCTTCCCCATACCATTCCTTACCAAATGCACGTATCAGTGGTTCCTTGCAAAATTCCAAGATGGTTGTCTGACGTGCAACTCCGCAAGAAAGTGCAGAATCACATATGCTCCATTTGTGATAGTTCAAAGCAGTGAAGTCGATGAGTTCCTTAACTCTAATTGGGTATAGATGACATGAGAGGGGTTTCTTCCACTTCGTTTTTCCATCTTGATGAGCTTGCTCGATTCCGCAGAGGAGATTTCCACTGGAGGAGATGGTCGAATAAACGCAGGCCCTTCCTTCAATGAGTGGCGTTTCTAATGTCCCATCTTGCCCAATGACAAAGAGCCCTTTTTCTTTTATCACATCGAGGCCTTCCTCTCGCAAATAGGGCTTTACATCTTCGAAAATGTCGTCTAAAATTGCACATTCCTCTTCTGTGAGTGGTGCCCCACCAGATCCTTCAACACAACAAGCTCCTTGACATGCTGAGATATCGCAAGAGAACTGGACATCGAAAATATCTTCCGAAAGAAGTTTATTACCTACTGCTATCATCAAAGCGAATATACGCTTGCATAGAACCTCTTTTATAAAACTTGCAATCAAATACTATGGGTTCATGATCGTAAGCTGTGATTTCAATTATTCTGACCCTATGAGTATGTATAAAAACATCGTAATCTTGAGAAAGTAAATTGGCTGATGTCTCTTAGAGCATACCTTTGAGTGACAAAATACATTAATGATTTTGATGTGTTCACAAGCTATAATTAAAGACAGATGGAGTCTATTTAGTGTACTTAATTGGATGTTAATTGAGAGCATTGTAGAGATTGAACTTAAACTGGTCCGAGAGATCTGATACTTATACCTGAAAATTATTTGCAAAAAGAAGTTGAAATAAAAAGGTGGAAAGCATTAATTCCAACAGTTATAGGGCTTGGGGTGATTTATTATTTCTACAGTGAGGACTTGAAGAGTTTTGGGGTGGGTGATGTAAAATTGAGTTCGAGAGCAGCGCTAGCTTTTGTTGGAGCGGTAGGGTTGCTTGTCATTCGGGATCTTGCATATATGGCTAGAGTGAAAATTCTGTCTATGGGAGAATTTAGTTGGCGAAGTTCGCTGAATGTAGTACTCCTTTGGGAGTTTGCATCGGCCATTACACCCTCAGTGATAGGCGGAAGCCCCATCGCAATTTACCTTATGAAGCGCGAAGAAATGACGCTCGGCAGGAGCGTTGCAACTGTGCTCGCTACATCTTTGATGGATGAGTTTTTTTACGTTTTAGTTGTTCCTCTACTCATCATTTTAATAGGAACGGATGCTTTTATCCCTGAGGCTTTGAGTAATACTGCAGAGATGGGATTAAGGGTGATGTTTTTTACTGGGTATGGAATCCACTGTGCCATCACCATTTTAATACTATTCATTTTGTTGATAGCTCCGAATTCCACAAGGAATGCAATTCTCTTGATTTTTAGATTCCCAGGGTTAAAAAGATGGGAGTTGAATGTTGAAAAAGTAACCCAGGAATGGATGCTCGCTTCGGAAAGCTTTAAAGGGGCGACACGAGGAATGTGGTTAAAAACATTGGGTGTGACTTTCGTCAGCTGGACGGCAAGGTTTTTAATACTTAACGCAGTTCTATACATCTTTTTCGACACAGTACAGAATTTAGAAGTGTTCGCTCGCCAGCTCTCACTTTGGATAGCCATGATCGTGAGTCCTACACCTGGTGCTTCGGGCATTGCAGAATTTTCTCTCCCTGTCTTTATGCAAGGAGTAGCAGTTGTGGGGGGAGCTACTGTACTGGTTTGGCGTCTATTAACCTATTTCATATACTTAATAATAGGATCAATATTACTACCTGGATGGCTTGTACGGACGGGTATGAAAATACATTAACTTTACTGACCACAAACGAAAAATTGAAAAGATGTCTGACGGAATAGGAAAAGGAACGAGAGCGGTACATGCCGGAGTAAAACACGATGCATCTACAGGCGCTATTATGACTCCCGTTTATTTAACTTCTACTTATGTACAAACCAGAGTTGGCGAGCACAAAGGTTATGAGTATTCTCGTACTCAAAACCCCACTCGACATGCCCTTGAAAATGCTTTTGCAGAGCTAGAAGGTGCGAATCACGGCCTAGCATTTGCTTCTGGGCTTGCGGCGATTGACAACCTTCTGAAATTACTTAAACCAGGAGACGAAGTGATCTCTACGAACGACCTTTATGGCGGAAGCTATAGATTGTTCACAACTGTTTTTGCTAACTATGGAATTAAATTTCATTTCGTAGATCTCGACAATTGTGAATCTTCGTTGTCGGACGTGGTAAATGAAAATACCCGGATGATTTGGATTGAAACACCTACAAATCCGATGATGAAAATCACAGATGTACAGGCAGTTGTTAATTTTGTAAAAGGGAAGGATATCCTTGTATGTGTGGACAATACTTTCGCTACACCAATGCTTCAGCAACCACTATCTCAGGGTGCAGATGTGGTGATGCATTCTGCAACCAAATATCTAGGAGGTCATTCTGATGTCGTTATGGGGTGTCTTATGGTGAACGATAACGAGCTCAATGAAAAATTGCGAACACTACAAAATTCGTGTGGTGGTGTAGCTGGTCCTATGGATTGTTTTCTCGTAATTCGTGGAATTAAAACCCTACATCTTAGAATAGCTCGCCATTGCGAAAACGGCAGGGCTGTGGTAGAGTATTTAAAAACGAATGATCAAGTAGAGAAAATATATTGGCCTGGGCTGGAAAGTCATCCAGGGCACGAAATAGCCTCACGTCAAATGTCTGATTTTGGTGGTATGGTTGCTTTTACTCTCAAAGGCGACTCTCTCGCTTCCGCAAACAAATTTGTTGAATCTACCAAGATTTTCACATTAGCTGAATCTCTTGGAGGAGTAGAATCTTTAATAGGACACCCTGCTACTATGACGCATGCCTCTATTCCTAAGGAAATTAGAGAAAAAGTCGGAGTAACTGATGGACTTATTCGACTCAGTTTAGGTGTGGAAGATGCCGTGGATATTATCGAAGACCTTAAATTAGCTTTCAAAGAAATTCTATAGATGAGCACGAGTAATACGACACCAGAACATCATGCAATTGTAGGAGCAGGTCTAGTCGGAAGTTTACTCGGACTTATGCTCGCACAACGTGGATATAAAGTCACTATCTATGATCGTCGATCCGACCCTAGAAATAGCAATGCACTTGAAGGTCGTTCGATTAATCTCGCGCTTAGCGATAGAGGCTGGAAAGCACTCGAAAAGGCTGGTGTAGCTGACAGAGTTCGTAAAATAGCTCTCCCAATAAAAGGTCGTCGAATGCACGACCACTCTGGGAATGAAACGCTTCAACTTTACGGAGTGGGAGATCAGTGTATATACTCTGTTTCTCGATCAGGTCTAAATCTCATATTGGTTGAGGCTGCAGAAGAAAACCCCTTACTGGAAGTCAAATTTGACCATATAAGTATAGGATACGAAATTACCGATAAGGGAGACAAAGCAGGTGTAAACTTGTCTTTCAAAAATCGAAATGCAATTCTACACGATAGGATTTTTGGAGCTGACGGCGCATTCAGTGTCATACGTGAAAATATGACACACACAAGCCGTTTCGACTACTCCCAACAATATCTTCCCCATGGCTATAAAGAAATTCCTATGAGTCCTAACGCGGATGGAGGATTTAGGATGTCGGAGGACGGGCTGCATATTTGGCCTCGCGGAAAGTTCATGCTTATGGCGCTACCTAATCCAGATGGTAGCTTTACTTGTACACTTTTCGCCCCTTATGAAGGAGAAGAGTCATTCAAGAACATCAAGTCTGATGAAGACGTACGTGCGTTCTTCGATCGACATTTTCCTGACACGATACCTCACCTCCCTACACTTATTCAAGACTGGAATACAAACCCCGTAAGTTCTCTATGTAGTGTGAAATGTCATCCATGGAATATCAATTCCCGAGTAGTTATTATTGGCGATGCTGCACATGCAATCGTGCCGTTCTTCGGTCAAGGCATGAATTCTGGATTCGAGGATTGTACAATTCTTAGTTCACTAATAGACGAAGCAGTTCCAACATCAGAAGCTGACTGGAAAGCACTGCTAGATGAGTATACCAGACTAAGAAAACCTGACAGTGATGCAATATTAGACTTAGCGCTCCATAACTATATCGTTATGCGTGATAAAACTGCCGACCCTAAGTTCCTTTTACAAAAACGTATTGAAGCTCGAATAACAGCTGCGCATAGCAATCGCTGGAAACCTCTTTATACATTGGTAACGTTCAGTCATATCCCATACGCTGAAGCGTGGACAAAAGGGGAAATACAACAGGCAGTAATGAACGAAATAATGGCTTCACCCGACATTTCAGAAAAATGGGAAAGTGATGAAATCGTTGAGCGTGCCATTAAGCTTCTCGACGATTACGAATCTGGCAGCTCCACGATCGCGCATCCCTCACCTTTATTAAGTACTGATGCTTAGGCAGATAATTTTATTGGGCTTTACCATCGTATTTCAGTCGCTAATTTCTAATGCTTCAGCCCAAAACTCTTTTTTCTCTCCCACCCTCTCAGACTACCGATCATCAGGATGGAGTCTTTCCATTGGGGGTTCTGGTCTTGGGGGTTCGAATTCTCCTTTCAACGAAGAGTGGCTTATTGCAAACTCGACTTCTGGAACTATCGACACAGTGTATTCAGGGACTTGGACTCCCCAGGGAGGGTTTCATTTAGCTGGCGGAATCGGGCGTGTTTTTATTGCTAAAAATCCAATTCTTGTGGATCGATTTTCGATAAACCTGATCGGATCAAGACGTACAATAACAGAAACTTTCGAAGGAGTAATAGATGGGCAAGATAGTGTTCTTGTCGGATCCGGAAGTGCCTTGAATATTGGTGTATTTGTTGATGCTCTTAGAACTATTACTCTAACTAAGAAAATATTTTTAGAAATGGGAATAGGTGGAGGATACAGGATTGACTTTTCTTCTAAATTTGACTTTGAGACTTCCACGCCCCTATCAGTACTGGAAGAAGAAATGTCTCCTTTTTCCGGTTGCTTTGAATTTATCGTGGGCGTCGGGTTAAAGATGAAACGAGGGAAATTTATAAGAGTGCAGTTTGCAGCGGACATGCTTCAACTAGCTCCCATAAACTCTACAGCTAAATTGCCTTGGAGAGTAGGTGATTATAGACCCTATCGAGCAATGATCAGTTGTGATTTGTTTGGATTAAAGCCCATTAAACCTGAGGGTTCTTGTGCTGCTCCAACTCATTCTGACAAATCTAAAGAGCTCTTCGGAAAGAAAATGCGAGGGTGGGGAAGAGCAAAGAATAAAAAGAATAAAAAGGATTGATTAAAACTACCCTTCACATAACTCAACCAATACTTTAGCAGTATCAGAAGGGTGCAGGAAGGCTATTCTTTTTCCATCAGCGCCAGCTTTTGGGCCGCTTATGCATCGGTATCCTATAGATTCTAATTCTGCGATTTCTCTTTCTAGCTCATCGACATGAAATGCGATGTGGTGAAGTCCTTCTCCACGCTTCGAGATATGTCTAGCGATGGGGCCGTCTTCAGATGTAGATTGAAGGAGCTCAATTTTAGACTCGCCTGTTTTAAAAAAAGAAGTCACGACTCCCTCAGACGCAACCTCTTCCCTTTTATAAGGCTTGGTTCCAATAACATCTGTAAAGATCTTTTCAGCAGCCTCTAAGTCTGCTACTGCTATTCCTAGGTGATCTATTTTCTTCATGTGCGTAATTTCTTCGTAAGTGTAAAGTTATACCTTTGCCGCCATGAATCTATCACTCAAAGGAAGCCACGCATTAGTGTGTGGAGCATCACAAGGAATCGGGCTGGCGGCAGCAAGAGAACTGGCGGAGTTGGGAGCTCAAGTAACACTGATGGCTCGCAACTCTGAAAAATTAAAAGAAGCCATACAAAGTCTAGCTAAAGGGGGGCATGAGGGTCATGGATATGTTGTGGCAGATTTCAGTAACCACAAAGATGTAAGTGAGGTAGCTCGTCACTTAACGGCTAATTCGAACATAGACATCCTCGTAAATAACACCGGAGGGCCAAAAGGGGGGAGTATCTCAGAGGCAGAAATAGAGGAGTTTACAAATACATTTGAGCAGCACTTACTTTGCAATCATGTTCTTACTCAAGCTGTACTTCCTGGGATGAGAGAGAGAGGTCATGGCAGGATTATTAACGTAATCAGCACCTCTGTTAAAGCTCCACTAAACGGGCTTGGAGTGTCGAATACGATAAGAGGAGCAGTGGCCAATTGGTCTAAAACATTAGCTAACGAAGAGGGAAAGCACGGGATAAGGGTTAATAACGTGTTACCAGGAGCTACGAATACCGGTAGGTTGAAAAGTATTATCCAAGCAAAGGCATTAAAGGGTGGAACATCAACCGAAGAAATTCAAAAAAATATGGCGGGGGCTATACCAGCTGAAAGATTTGGTGAGCCACATGAAATCGGAGGTGTTATTGCATTTTTATGCACACCTGCAGCTGACTACATAAGTGGTATTAACGTGCCTGTTGATGGGGGGCGAACAGCATCACTTTAAAAGAACTTTAGATTATCTTTGCAGCACTAAGCGTAAATAGAAACGTTAAAAATTAGACCATGCAGGAACGTATTGATGCATTTATGGCTCAGGTAGCTAGATCAAATGCAAACGAACCAGAATTTCTACAAGCTGTCCAAGAGGTAGCTGAAACAGTCATCCCATTTATCGCAAATAATCCGAAATACTCTGACGCGAAGGTGCTAGAGCGCATGATAGAGCCCGAGAGAACGATCATGTTTCGTGTGGCTTGGACTGACGATAATGGTGATGTACAGATTAATCGTGGATACCGCGTTGAATTTAACTCTGCAATTGGACCATATAAGGGTGGACTAAGGTTTCATCCCAGTGTCAATCTTAGCATCTTGAAGTTCCTTGGATTCGAGCAAGTCTTTAAAAATTCTCTTACAACACTTCCACTTGGTGGAGGTAAAGGGGGATCTGACTTTAATCCCAAAGGCAAATCTGACAATGAAGTGATGCGGTTTTGCCAAAGCTTTATGACTGAGCTGTCGAGACATATCGGTGCTAACACAGATGTGCCTGCTGGAGATATCGGTGTTGGAGGACGTGAGATCGGATACCTTTTTGGTCAATACAAGCGTATTCGCAACGAATTTGTAGGTGTACTAACTGGAAAAGGGATTAACTACGGTGGTTCACTGATCCGTCCGGAGGCTACAGGCTATGGAACTGTGTACTTTGCACAGGAGATGCTAGCTACCCGTGGAGAGAAGATGATAAGTAAGACCGTCGTTATTTCAGGCTCTGGAAACGTAGCTCAATTTGCTGCTCAGAAATGTATAGAACTGGGAGCGAAAGTGGTAACTCTTTCTGACTCGAAAGGATTCATTCACGATCCAGAGGGAATTACTCAAGAAAAACTAGAGTGGGTAATGGGCCTTAAAAACGTTCGCAGAGGACGTATCTCCGAATACGAAACTCAATTCCCAGGAAGCACTTTCCACGAAGGAGCTCGCCCTTGGAGCGTTGCCTGTGACGTGGCTCTTCCATGCGCTACGCAAAATGAAGTGAATGAAAATGAAGCCAAGACTCTCATCGCAAACAAGTGTATTTGTGTTGCTGAGGGAGCCAATATGCCATGCAATCCTGAAGCTGTGGAATCGCTGCAAGCAGGAGGCGTACTATTCGCACCAGGAAAAGCATCTAATGCAGGTGGTGTTGCCACTTCAGGACTTGAGATGTCTCAAAACAACATGCGTCTTTCTTGGACTGCAGAAGAAGTTGACGGAAAGTTACACCAAATCATGAAAGACATCCACGCACAATGTGTGGCGTATGGGACTGATGAAGATGGCACAGTCGACTACGTACGTGGGGCAAATATCGCAGGATTTGTAAAAGTTGCTGACGCAATGCTAGACCAAGGAGTTGTATAAATTAAAATAAATGATCATGAAAGCGCCTTTTTATAACAAATTAAATTCAATAGTTTTAATCGCATTAGGAGTATGGGGATATCTCGATTATACCGATGTTCAGTCTCCGACTGCATTAATCCCTGTGGGGTTTGGTTTCATTCTATTTTTGTGTAACAATGGTTTAAAGAAGGAAAATAAAATCATTTCTCATATAGCCGTTCTTTTAACATTGGTCATACTTTTTGCATTGGTTGGAATGAGGTTGCCAAAAAGTCTTGATGCAGGAGGGCTTGGATTATATCGTGTGTTAGCTATGATTGTGACTTCTGTTTTATCAATGGTTGCATTTATTATCAGCTTCATTAATGCCCGAAAATAGTTTATGACAAAGGGATTTATTTTCACTTCATGCCTGGCTGTTTTCATGCTAGTGTCATGTGAGAACCCTGAAAAATTTGACACGGTTGAGCTAAAAGATAAATCTTCTTTGGAAAATACCTCTCAGACAAATCTCAAAGACATTGAGCTCATTTATAGATATAAATGCTCGATTTGTCACGGTATAAAAGGGGTTTCAATCATTGATGGGGCACCTAATTTAGTTTCAAGTAAACTAGATATTGATGAGAGAGTCGCTATAATTCTCGAAGGTAGGGGAACTATGCCTCCTCAGAAAGATGTGCTAGATATGCCTACGATAAGAGGCCTTGCGGTTTTTATTGACAGCTTTTAGTAAACGGAAATATGGCCAATCGTAAAACTGTCAGCACATCCACAGACAAAGAGACTTGCATACTAGTGGGTCTTGCTACTCAAAACCAAACCCGTGAGCAACTGACTGAATATTTAGAGGAACTTGCTTTTTTAGTTCGCACTGCTGATGCTGTTACAAAAAAAACTTTTATTCAGTCACTTACAAAACCAGATACAAAAACATTTATCGGTTCTGGTAAGCTTCAAGAAATAAAAGAATATGTCAACGCAGAGAGGATAGACATGATCGTGTTTGATGATGAATTAAGTGGTTCTCAACTCCGTAATATTGAGAAAGAGATTGAGAATGTAAAAATCATGGATAGGCCTAATTTAATTCTTGATATTTTCGCTCAGAGAGCACGTACAGCTCACGCTAAAACCCAAGTTGAATTAGCCCAATATCAATACCTTCTTCCTCGACTTACAAATATGTGGACCCACCTTCAGAAGCAAAAAGGAGGTATAGGTATGAAAGGTCCTGGAGAGAAGGAAATCGAAACAGATCGAAGAATAATTCGCGATAGGATTTCGCTTCTAAAAAAGGATCTCGCAGCGATCGATAAGCAGATGGCTACACAGAGAAGCAATCGAGGGGCTCTTATTCGAGTGGCTCTTGTGGGTTATACAAACGCAGGCAAAAGTACACTTATGACGGCTTTGTCAAAAAGTGATGTCTTTGCAGAGGATAAGCTTTTCGCGACCTTAGATACGACGGTCCGCAAGGTGGTAGTGGACAATCTACCATTTTTATTAAGCGATACGGTAGGTTTCATTCGAAAGCTACCCACTCAACTTATTGAGAGTTTTAAATCAACCCTCGATGAAACACGTGAAAGTGACTTCCTTATTCATGTTATCGATGTCAGTCACCCTCAATTTGAAGACCAACTCGCAGTAGTGGAACGTACCCTTACGGAAATTAAAACTTCCGACAAGCCTACTTTACTGTTATTTAATAAAATAGATGCTCTTACAGATCCCGAAGGCGATAGATCACCTGAAGAACTTGTTCAGGGGTTAAAGGAAAGGTATGAGAAAGACGGAAATGATGTTGTATTTATGAGTGCAATGCGTAAGGTTGATATTACAACACTTCGCAGTCTGTTATATGAGAGGGTAAAGGAACTTCATATAAAACGCTATCCCTACAATAAATTCCTTTACTAATATCCGCTAATCTTAACTAACTTCGTCACATGTCAAGTATCCGTCAAGAAAAAGTGGGTTCCCTTGTAAAACAGGAACTCAGCATTATATTCCAAAGAGAAACAGCGATGCATTTTGACGGACTATTTATAACAGTAACACAAGTCAGAATGTCTCCAGATTTAGGTTTGGCAAAAATCTACTTAAGTTTTATGGCAGTAAAAGAGCCTGATACGGCTTTAAAGGTGGTAAAGAAAAAGGCGAATTGGACGAGACGAGCTTTAGGTGGTGTTATCGGGAAACAGGTGCGAAGAATTCCGGAACTCCAATTCTACATAGACGATAGTTTAGATTACTATGAAGCTGTAGAAAAAGCATTAAAAGAGTAAGTGAAGTGCGACTCCCTTTTAAACTTGCGTGCAGATACGTTTTCCAACCTCGATCACGTAAACTAGTTCACATTATTTCTGGTATTTCAATGTTCGTGATTGCAGCTGTGACAATGGCAATGATTGCCATTCTTTCTGCTTTTAATGGGATTGAAGATTTGGTTCAGGATCTTTTTGGCACCTTAGATGCAGAACTCGCTGCGGTGTCAATTTTAGGAGAAGTCTTACCTAACGAACTTGGTGAAAAAATTGAGGACCACCCTGGAGTTGCCCACTACTCCGCTGTAATAGAAAGTGAAGCTGTGTTAAGAGGTGGTGGAACAACACATATTTGCTCTGTATTGGGAGTTGATTCAAATTATGGTGATGTATCTGAGATAGATGGAGCTATTGTAGAAGGAGTTTGGGGGAAATCTTTTGCCAACGAAGCTTGTATTTGCATCGGCTACGGCATTAGATCTGAGATGGGGTTTAGATCTGATTCTATTGATCCACCGCTCATGTCACTAGGTGCTCCCATGAGAGGTAAAAAACTCCGGAGACATAAAGAGAGTGATTTCAGGACAGTACCTGCTTTAGCTTGTGGTACATTTTCTATTAATGCCGATCTTGACACAAGGTATGTACTTGCTCCTTTAGAACTTACCCGAGAATTATTTGACAGACATCATGAAGTTTCAAGATTTGAGATTCGCGTTGCAGAGGGGTGGAGTGCTGACGCGTTAGCAAATGACGAAGAATTCCTCAATATACTTGGAGACAATGTTTTCCTTCGCACAAGGGCTGAAAAACACAAGTTTATAACCCAAACAAACCGAGCCGAAAAGTGGGCCACATTCGTGATTCTCAGTTTTATACTGATTGTAGCCGCATTTAACATACTTGCATCACTAACGATGTTACTCATAGATAAGAAGCAGGACCTCGAAGTCTTCAAAGCATTGGGGATGAAAAGCCGAGATCTTGAACGAACTTTCTCAATTCAGGGCCTCGCGATAAATATTCTGGGCGGGATGATAGGTGCCATTGTAGGGGTTGCTCTCGTTTTAGGCCAAAACCAATTCGGTTGGCTTACTATAGAAGGTTCTGTTGTACCCTATTATCCAGTTAGGTTGTCTGCCATGGATATCTTTGGGACACTGGGTGTTGTTGTGGGAATTGGAGGATTGGGGTCTGCTGCTATGGTGCGATTCCTCATTCGAAGACTTACAACTCTTTAGATCTCTACAAGATACAGATCTGCTATTTCTACAAGTTTGGCACGGATTTCATCAACTGTATCGATCGTCACTAGATCCAATCTATGTTTCTTAAAATCGGGAATTCCTTTAAAGTAATTCGCGTAATGACGGCGCATTTCAACAATTCCAAGCCTAACTCCCTTCCACTGTAAAGAGCCCTCGAAATGCATAGATGCAGCAGCAATGCGCTCCTTGATAGTAGGCGGAGCGAGATGTTCACCTGTCTTCATAAAATGCTTGATTTCATTGAATATCCATGGAGCACCTATACTTGCACGGCCTATCATAATCCCATCGATTCCGAATCGGTCTCGATATTCAACGGTTTTCTCTGGAGTGTCCACATCTCCATTTCCGAAAACAGGGATATTCATTCGTGGGTTATTCTTGACTTGGGCAATTAAAGACCAATCCGCATCACCTTTATACATTTGGGCTCTTGTACGCCCATGAATGCTAATCGCTGCAATACCTACGTCCTGCAAGCGTTCAGCTACGTCAACAATATACTTTGAATTCTCATCCCAACCAAGTCGAGTTTTCACAGTCACAGGAAGACTGCAAGTGTTCACGATCTCCTTAGTCATGGACACCATCTTAGGAATATTTTGCAAAATTCCAGCACCGGCACCTTTCAAGGCCACTTTTTTAACTGGACAACCGTAGTTAATATCAATAAGGTCAGGCCCAGCACGCTCTGCAATCGCTGCCGCCTCTCTCATAGGTCCTATATCTGCACCGAAAATCTGTATCCCAACAGGCCGTTCATACTCGAAAATATCGAGCTTCATCTTACTCTTTGCAGCATCTCGGATTAAACCTTCAGAACTTATAAATTCAGTGTACATCAGGTCCGCACCATACTTTTTACATACAGCTCTAAAAGGGGGATCACTCACATCCTCCATCGGAGCGAGTAAGAGAGGGAAGTCCCCCAATTCTATGTCAGCTATTTTAACCAAAGCTTTAACTAATTTTTCACGAACTTGCCACAAAATTAAGCCCTACCCATGTCGTTCATACAAAAGGCCTTCAGGAATCTTCACCCACTTATAAAATTTGTCTTTATTATTTGTGTGTCTTTGTCCGGAATGGGACTCGCCGTTTTTTTCGGCACCTTCATCTCTGCATGGATTTGCGGCACAGGCGCTTCACTAACGGAGTTGATTTCAGCCATGGGAAATATGGAAAATAAACCTGGAATTTGTGCCAATCTTATTCTAAATTCTATCAACCAAATCCTTGCTTTCGGAGCTGCCGGACTTGCTTTTACAATCCTGCATGGATCCGCACCAGGAATTGGGTTTTCGTCAAAGGGAAAGAATATAAATTTAAATAAATTCTTAATTGGGGCAGTTATCATCACTCTCGGCTTCTCTCCGTTTTTAGACCTAACCTATCGATTAAATGAATGGCTTCTTGTTGATGGCTCTACAATTCACACCATGGCTGCAGCACTTGAAGCCGAAGCAATGCGCATTACAATGGCTATGCTTAAAATGGAGACATCTAAACAATTCTTTGCGACGTTATTTGCTATAGCTGTCCTTCCAGCTGTATGTGAAGAGTGGTTATTTCGAGGTGCTATCCAACCCATTTTTGCAAAGTGGAGCGGGAATATACACATCGGGATTTGGGTTAGTGCTTTTCTTTTTAGCGCGATACACTTTCAATTCTTCGGGTTTCTACCCCGTTTGCTGTTGGGAGCAGGATTCGGATATATGGTTGTAGCTAGTGGCAGTTTGTGGCCCGCTGTATTGGGACACTTTGTAAATAATGGAGTCGCCGTATTTTCTGCTTGGTGGTTGGGTCCTGAATGGCTTGCAGAAGGGATGAATCCCAGCGAAGGATCATTGGGACTGGCAGAAGCAATCACAAGCGCTATAGGCGCGGCTGCAATCATCGGAAGTGTGTGGTGGTTGAAGGGAAAGACTAAGGTTCTAGAAGTGCGCTCGCAATAATAAGGTCTTCAGGGGTGGTGACCTTGATATTTATGGGACAGCCTGGGAAGTGTTGAACTCTGTGGCCTGCAGCCTCAAAAACACTAGCGTCATCAGTAAATGCATGAGAGTAGTTGACAGAGTATGCTGGTTTTATCAGGGAGAGATCGAAGGATTGTGGGGTTTGGACTGAAAGGTAGTCCGCACGATTCAACGCTACAGAATTTAAGCCAGAAATCTTGCGAATACTGTCCTTCAACTCAACAACCGGGATTGATCCTCCGTGCAGGGCAGCTGTATCGAAAGACATCCTAATAATCTCCATCGAAGGAAGCGGACGAACCGCATCGTGGATGGCGACCAGACCTTCATCTGGTAGTGAAACAAGGCCATTCAAAACTGAATGAAAACGCTCTGCCCCGCCTTTAACTAGTGCAAACGCACCAGAAGGGCCGTGTTTTTCCTCTAATTGGCGAAACTTATCAAACAATGAATCATGCAATACAAGAGTAATAGGTGCATCTGGTGTTGCCTCCTGAAAACGACGAAGGGTCCACCACATTAGCGGTAGACCCTGAATCATTAAAAACTGTTTCGCTGTTTTCGTAAGCATTCGCGTACCAGTACCACCAGCTACGACTATGATGTGACGGTTCATCGCGAAATTATTCTGTTAGACTTGCTTGATCTTACTTCGTTGCCTCAGCAAAACGTGCGGCAATTGCGTCCCAATCTGCAACGTTAAAGAATGCAGAGATGTAGTCAGGACGACGGTTTTGGTAGTTGAGGTAGTATGCGTGCTCCCAAACATCAATCCCCATAATAGGCGTACATCCACAACCTATACCAGGCATAAGCGGGTTGTCTTGATTTGCAGAAGAACAAACACTTAATTTCCCTTCGTCACACACACAAAGCCATGCCCAACCAGAACCAAATCTAGTTGCAGCAGCATTAGAAAATTCTGTTACAAAAGCATCGAAAGATCCGAAAGAAGAGTCGATAGCTGCAGCTAAATCACCTGCGGGCTCTCCACCTCCATTTGGAGACATCGAATTCCAAAATAATGTGTGGTTATAAAATCCACCTCCGTTATTTCTAACAGCTGCGTTATCCATATTATGTACAAGAAGATCTTCAATGCAAGACCCTTCAAGAGCTGTGCCAGCAATAGCAGCATTCAACTTAGCAGTATAGCCAGCGTGGTGTTTTCCGTGATGGATTTCCATAGTTCGTGCGTCGATATGAGGCTCGAGAGCGTTGTAAGCGTAAGGGAGGTTAGGTAATTCAAAAGCCATTTTACTCGTGTTTATTAGAAATTTAAAGATTGATTCGTAGAATCGTTATACAGCAAATATACTCCTCCATCTTGCACCTTGAACCTGTCTTTTTGTAACAATTCATAAAGTGCTCTTGCCGTGAAATCGTCTCCATTAATGAGAACCTTATAATATGCGTTATCTCCGTATAAATTCCTTGCTATTTGCGCGTAAAATCTGTTCATAATTCGCTCGATTTGTATCTTCCCTTCCTCACTCGATTTTTTAGGCCAAACAGTTCCTTGGTCTTCTGCCACACTCTTAATCGATGCCATTCCTCCTGTCTGTGAGTCTAGCCAATTATCCGAAGTTCTAGAAACCACCTCTCCCCTATGAGCATCTACCCATTTAAATGCTGCATCTCTCAAAACTCCAGTCCAAACCAATTCTGCGAGTGCTCGATACCCAATCGTACTATCGAGTGGGATAAATATATCGGGGGTAATCCCCCCTCCTCCAAATACTTCTCTCCCGAATAGAGTTCGATAAACAACGCTATCCGTTTTTATCACGCTATCATTCAGGAAAAGCTCGCCCGATTGAAGCCTGTCTTCGTAATCGTTTTCATAATCAATACCCTCGCCGTATGGTTTTTGAATAGCCCGACCACTTGGGGTATAAAATCTGGCAACAGTAAGCCTAAGGGCACCTGAACCTTCGTTTGAATTTGGAACTTCAAACTCCTCCTGCACGAGTCCTTTCCCGAAAGAACGCCGCCCAACAATAAGGCCTCTATCATTGTCCTGCATCGCACCAGCAAAAATCTCACTGGCAGAAGCAGAACTTTCATCAATCAGCACTGCTATGGGCCAGTTTCTATACTCGCCATCGTACTTCGATACATAGTCACGACGAGGCGAGGCCTTACCCTCGGTGTAAACAATACCGAGACCTTGATCTAAAAACCTGTCGATCATTTCAGTTGCCGCACTCATATATCCACCCCCGTTAGCTCTAAGATCAACAATCACAGAGGTGGCTCCATCCTGCTCTAAGTCGTGCATTGCTTGTGCGAACTCAGCGGCCGTTGTTGCTGAGAATCGAATAACCTTTATGTACCCAACATGCTCTTCAAGAATAAACGAAGCAACTACACTGTGAATGGGAATTCTGTCTCTTACGATTTCGACATTGTATTCCTCATTAGAGCTGCTATGTAGAAGACTTAAATCCACTTTTGTTCCTCGAGCACCCTTTAAAAGCTCCATTACCCTTTTGTTCGTTAAGTCCGCACCTGAAATTTCCTCATTCTCAACTCTCACAATTCTATCTCCTGACCTTATTCCAGCGCTTTCAGAAGGACCACCAGCTATCGCCTGAACAACAATTAAAGTGTCATTCTGAATAATAAACTCCACTCCTATGCCTTCGAAATTCCCTTCCATTGGTGCTGCCATTTCCTCCAACTCTGCTCGAGAGAAATAAGATGTATGAGGATCGAGTACATCTACAATTGCCTCTACCGCAACATCTACAAGTGCTTCACGATTTATGGAGTCAACATATAGAACTTCGATTTGGTCTAAAATGTGAGAAATACGAGATCCTACGCGAGAATTATTACTCAATGAGCCATCCTCACATCCCTTTCCTAACATTAAGCCAAGCGCCAGGGTGATCGCAATAACTAGAGGCTGTTTACTCTGTGACATCAAGGAGTTCTGTTTTTATAAATGCCTTGTCCAGAAAATCGATTCCGCTAGTGTCTTTGTAAGCTTGTTTATAGACGACTCTAGAAATGCCCGATTGTAAAATGAGCTTAGCGCAATCGCGGCAAGGTGAAAGTGTGATATATAGGGTGGAACCTTCAGCAGAATTCAGACTTCGAGCTAATTTTGTGATGGCATTTGTCTCTGCATGGAGAACATGCCAATGTGTCTCTCCTTCAGCATTTTCACATTCATTTGGGAATCCGCTTGGAGAACCATTATATCCGTCTGATATAATCATCCTGTCTTTGACAATAAGCGCACCAACCTTTTTACGAGTGCAATGCGAGAGTTTAGCCCACTCTTCAGCCATTCTCATATAGGCATTGTCATAACGCCTTTGCTTTTTAATAGCTTCATTCATTAAAGCGCAAGATAATCTACGTAGCTTCGTTTCATGCGGATATATACAAGAACAGGTGATGACGGGACAACAGGACTTTTTAGTGGTCCCCGTGTACCTAAAGACAACCTTAGAATTGAGGCTTACGGAACTGTTGATGAGCTTAATTCCTTTATTGGAAAACTAATTGAGCACAAAGCGATGCTTGAACACCGGGCGTTTTTTAGAGAAATTCAGGCTGAACTGTTCACCCTCGGTTCTCACCTGGCGACAAAAGATTCAAAAATGCTAGAAAAGCTTCCAAAATTATCTAAGCATGCAATAAAAAAGTTTGAAGAGTGGATGGACGCGGCAGATGAAAAGGTTCCCACACTAAAAAACTTCTTACTCCCAGGAGGTCATCCAGCTGTTGCGGATGCACACATAGCAAGAGCCGTTTGTCGTAGAGCGGAACGCAGGTGTGTGGGATTATCCAGAGAGGAAGAGGTCAATCCAGAGGTTATAAAATATCTAAATCGACTGTCAGATTTACTATTCACAACCGCCAGATTATTATCATATTTAACAGAAACTGAAGAAATTGCATGGAAAACTTGCAACTTATAGAGATTCGGTTACTTTTGCGCGCTGTAAGTCTTGTGTAAACAAGACACAAATAGAAAGGAATGTATTGGACTCTCGAATTAGCCTCTTACTTAGAGGATGCACCATGGCCCGCTTCAAAAGACGAGCTTATTGACTTCGCTATGCGTACAGGAGCGCCGCTTGAAGTGGTAGAAAACCTTCAAGGGCTTCAAGATGATGGAGAAAACTATGATACTATTGAAGATATTTGGCCTGACTACCCTTCGAAAGAGGACTTCTTCTTCAACGAAGACGAATACTAACTAAGCGAGAAGCCGCCTTACTGTAGATGGGCTTTTCTGTTCCATCAAGATTTCCCTTTTTGCCGTCAATTTTTCTACCAACTCATCTGAGCCATACCTCACTGTGAGTAATTCTAGCCCTCTCGTAGCTTTAGTCCAAACCTCTTTCCCCAGCTTCTCAATCAACTTTACTTCCTTGTCTTTGTTCGAATCAAAGATAATATCAAACTTTACAGCTGAATTCTGCATCATCCTTACATGAATGCCGGCATCATCTAAAGCGCTAAAGACTGAGGTAAGGTGATCTTCACCTACAAATGATTGATCGGAAGGACCGATAGACAGCCGAGTCACATTGGGCCTATAGATATACATTGGGAAAGAAGGAATTTGTCCAGGAAACCGAGCAATCCTTGTTTGCTTCGCATTTAAGTCCATAAAACTCCTCACTATTAATGGAATGCCTAAATTTTGAAGAGGTTTAACCGTCCTGGGGTGAATCACACTTGCTCCGTAATAACTAAGCTCAATAGCTTCAGAGTAATCAAGTTCTTCCACCGTCTGAGTTCCTTCAAAAATTTGCGGATCTGCGTTTAACATTCCAGGGACATCCTTCCAAATCACCACCTCCTCAGCACCAACAGCACAGGCGAGTAAGGCGGCAGAATAGTCTGAACCTTCCCTTCCGAGTGTCGTGGTTCTTCCTGAGGGACTTTTCCCTATAAAACCCTGAGTTACTATTATTCTACGAGATGACTCAGAAAGCGCACCTCTAAGGTTAAGTCCCATTGCATCTAACCTACTCTCATCAACTCTAGCGCTATTGTGCCTTTCATCTGTTTCGATAATATCCCTCACATCTCTCCACTCAACATCCCAACTATTAGAATCTAAATAAGCAAATAATATCTTTGTGCTCGCATCTTCACCCGAAGCTACTAACTCGTCATAAGCAGCATTTATATCATCTAGCTGGCTGGAGTTTTTTAATGCAGTAACAAATAGTTCACGTAGGTCTAACTCTATTGATAGAGCATCTATGACCTTTTGATGTGCTACAACTATTTCGTTTAATTCTTCCAAGGATTTGTCAAAACCATCGGACACCAAAGTAGAAAACACCTGTTCAAGTTTATTCGTAGTTTTGCCCATCGCAGAAACCACAACTACTGCTGGAGAAACCAAACATTTTTGCAAAATAGATTCCACATTTCTAACAGCATCTGCATCTTTTACAGATGCTCCACCAAATTTATGGACTGTTAGATTTTGTACTCGAAATTGCACGCCACTAAGTTACTACATTGCAATATGGATTCATTACCATTACCTATCACAGATATCATTCTAATTGTCATTCTAATTTGGGGTGCATTTACCGGCTTTAAAAAAGGGCTGGTTCTTACACTCGCTTCTTTTGTAGCAATCATCGCCGGGGCATTGGCCGCCTATTATGGTGCAGATGCAATCGCATATGAAATAAGCTTAAACTTAGATTGGTCCGAGAAACAAATTGCTGTGGCTTCTTTTGCAATTGTATTCTTCGTCGTGGTTATCACTGTACACATGCTTGCAAGGGTACTTGAACAAGCTCTCAAACTTGTTGCATTAGGTCTTGCAAATAAAATTGCTGGAGCTGTTTTCGGTCTTGCAAAAAACGCTCTAATTCTGACATTTATCATATTTGGAATGAAGGGGTTTGGAAAAGGATTACTTCCCGAAAATGCAACAGATAAATGTGTTGTTTACCCCGTTGTGGAGTCTATCGCACCCCTTATTTTACCCTACTGGGAGGACTTTTATGAGACGACCGACCTTGAAAGACTCGAAGAAAAAGTCAAGGAAAATATTGAAAAGACAAAATAGAGGATGTAAAGAACCCTAAAAAAACCAACTCATATTAAGGAAACTACACTGCTCCAAAGGCTTTAAATAGATCTTTCACCCTAGTTTTCAATTCGGATTGGGCCTTTAAGTAATCATCTCCAGCCTTTAGGTTTCCTTTCACACTAACGTAAAATTTAATCTTTGGCTCAGTACCTGAGGGCCTTACCGTTACAATAGAACCGTTTTCAGTTACAAACTGTAGTACATTCGATTTAGGAAGGTTGTATTTCGTCCCGTCAGGGCTTGCAAAATCATAAAACTCAACAACTTTATCTCCAGCCAAGCTTTCGGGCGGACTCGTTCTAAAAGATGTGATTATATCTGCAATCTCTTTAGATCCATTCCTTCCGGTTTTCACGATTGAAATAAGACCTTCTTGGTATAGCCCAAACTTTCTGTGAATCTCCTCCAATCTTTCAAGCATCGTCGTGCCTTGTTCTTTTAGAGTATGAGCAAGCTCCGACAGGACACAACACGCTGATACAGCATCTTTGTCTTTTGCAGTATTTTTTATGAGATAACCATAGCTTTCTTCAGCGCCTATAACGAATTCCCTGCTACCCTTCTCTTGAGCTATTGCAGCTGCTATGTGTTTAAATCCGGTGAGAGTTGTCCTAACTCCCAAACCAAAGCCTTTTCCAATCTCTCCTAAAAGTGGAGAAGTAACGATCGTTGAAGCAACAAACTCCGATGAGCCAAATGGAGTGCCGTTGTCTCTACCGCATCTTAGAACATAATCAAAAAGAAGTGCGCCTGTTTCATTTCCGTTCAGAAGTTGAAATCCACCTTTCCCATTTGGCACAGCTATACCAACTCTATCTGCATCTGGGTCAGTACCCATCACGAGCGAAGCACTTACCTGCTCACCCAAAAGAAGCGCCTCAGCCAAGGCTTGTCCCTCTTCAGGATTGGGGCTGGAAACTGTAGGGAAATTCCCGTCTGGCTCTTTTTGAGACATGACTTCATGTACGTTAGAAAAACCAAACGCCTTTAATGCCGGAGGAACACTTACTGATCCTGTTCCATGAAGACCCGTAAAAACCAAGCACAAGTCAGATCCATTGTCTTCAAGCGATTTAGAACTCCTTAATTCCAGAACAGCATTCATATAACCCTCGTCCAATTCAGGTCCGAGAATTGTAATTAAATCTTCTGAATCTATCGGACCAGAAAAAATATGAACCTCTGAAAGAGATTTTACTTTTCGTACTTCTGAGATAATCCCAGAATCGTGGGGAGCCACTATTTGGCCTCCATCATCCCAATAGACCTTATACCCATTGTACTCTGGTGGATTGTGAGATGCCGTTATGACTATCCCAGCAACACAACCTAAAGCGCGAACTGTATAAGAAAGTTGAGGAGTAGGTCTGAGGGCGGGGTACAGCAATGCTTGAATCCCATTCCCAGCTAAAACCCGTGCTGTAACTTCAGCAAATTCTGTGCTTTGATTGCGGCAATCGTATGCAATCGCAACTTTCAGTTGGTCACCGCTCTCACCTTTCGCGCCCTTGATGTAATTCACTAACCCCTGAGTCGCACTGGCAATTATTGCTTCATTAATCCTATTGGTACCAGGCCCATAAATACCCCTCATTCCCCCAGTTCCAAATTCAATATCCGTGTGAAATGCCTCCATAAGCATATCCTCCTTATCATTTCTCAACCATTCCTTAACAACTTCTCTGGTTTTTAAATCGTATGGCTCTTTGGTCCAAACCTGCGCCCTTTCTTTAACACTTAAATATTCACTATTGATACACATTTCTAATGCTTTTTTCCAAGTTCTTTTAGTCAAATTCAACAACTCCCTAAGTGGTGCTCCGTCGAGATGAGAATTAGCTGGGCGCATTGCTTTGGTTGGGTATTCCGCTGTGGTAATGCCCTCGACATCGACATCCATTTTAAGTTGTACAAATATCTCACGGGCAAAAGAAGCCCAACTAGTAACACCATCATCACTAAAATGTAAAATTCCATTTGGAACTTTTTCACCGTTGATGAGTAATGATCTAATTGCCTCAGACAAAGACCCTACATAGGTTGGGGTACCTATTTGGTCGCAAACAACTCTTAACCTGTTTCTTTCAGTGCCTAACCGAGTCATTGTGGTAAAAAAATTAGACCCCTTGTTGTCATAAAGCCAGCTCGTCCTCAAAATATGATATCGACCATTTTCAGACATCGCCTCCTCAACTGCACGCTCCCCAGCTTCTTTAGATTTACCATAGACTCCGATAGGATTCACTTTATCATTCGCCCTATAAGGCCTCTCTTTAGTTCCTCCATTCTCTCCATTAAAAACATAATCAGTGCTAATGTGAATCAGTGCTACACTTCTTTTGTTACAAGCTTTTGCTATCAACGAGGGGGCTTCAGCGTTTACTTCCCATGCCAATTGCTTTTCCGTTTCCGCTCTATCTACGTTCGTATAAGCTGCAGTATTTACTACAGCAAAAGGTTTTTCTTTGTCTAGTATATCTTCTAATTGAGAGCGGTTTTTGATATCCAGTTGTTCTCTAGAATACCCCACCCAAGAAAGTTCATTGTCCGTAGCATATCTACGTAATAGGAAACTCCCCAATTGTCCACCGGCCCCTAATAACAAAACTTTTTTCACGTTACTAAACTACAACAAACACTACCTTCGCTTTAATTCATCTATGAAAAAGCTTCTCTTTATCAATTTCTGTTTGCTAGCTTTGACTTGCAAGGCTGATATTATAACTGATTCGCTCTATAAAAACCCCTCAGTTATTCATCCCTTTTTGAAAGATAAGGATAACAGTGTCGAATTAAAACGAGTTACCAGAGTCTTCACTATAGCTACATTCAGCAACGAAATTGGTTGGGCTTCTTTTATGGACGATCCCCATAAAGGATTCGAAATCAATTACACGAAGCAGAAGATGAGCCGGATATTATCAAAAGGAATAAGTGTTGGCTTGCAACCTATTTCAACGTTAGAACAAAACGTGACTTTGCTAGACACCCTTGGGGTTCTAAAGGTTAGAGACCAAATCGTTCATGGTCATATAACGCTTCGTTTTTCCCCATTAAAATTTAAAATCGTACAACCATATATAGACTTGATTGTGGGAGCTCAGGGATCATTATTAACTTCCAAATTCACTGATTTACTCCAAGAAAACGAAAGGTCAAGGGAAAATATTTATTTCGCAAGAACATGGTCGTACGGATATTCTGCTGGAGTAAGGGTAAAAGTTGTACCTCACTTTTTTCTAGATCTCAGATATGCTAAAGTCTCCTATGGTAATTTAGAAAACATTGCTGATGTTACGATTGAGGATAACGGGGTAGTTACATATACAACCGGAGATTGGGAAGCACCTCGTGGTTATTTACGGGCAGGTGTTTCGTTTTCTTATTAAATGCTCTCCGATTAGTTAGACCTCATGGCTTCAACCGGTGGCATCCTAGCTGCAGCCAATGCTGGAGCAATTCCCGCGAGTAATCCTGACACAATCGCTATAGTCATTGCCATTGCAACACGTTCCACTGAAATAGATAAGTTGATTCCTAAATCTGACATGTTCACAATAAACATGAGGATTTCTATTGCTAATAATGCTAATGCTGCTCCAAAAATGCACAGTACAATTGACTCGAAAAGGAATTGAATTAAAATAAACGAAGACTTCGCTCCAAGCGCTTTTTGAACACCTATTATTCTTGTCCTTTCTCGCACAGAGACAAACATAATGTTTGCAATACTGAAGCACCCAACTAGAATCGCGAAGATTGCAATAAACCACCCCCCCATCTCAACTTGAGAAAATATTGAAGATATAATCCCTGTAAGCATTTCTATTTGGTTAATTGAAAAGTCGTCAACATCAGAAGGTCGCACCCTTCTAACACTCCTAAATTGCTGTATTATTTCGTCTTTTAAAATGGCCAAATCAACTCCGTCCTTGACCTTCACCATAATGGTATTGCCATCGTTATTCCTAGTGTCAAAAATTCTCGGGGCAAATGTGGCGGGAACCACTACGAATTCATCAAAACCGTTTGAAACGATAGAGGCGCCTTGCTGAGTAAATGTGCCGATGACTTCTAACTTTTGGCCTGCAATCTTAAACTTCTTGCCTAAAGCATCTTCTGTCCCGAATAGATTCATCGCCACATCATAACCAATGATCGCCATCCCTCTCCCAGATGCACTTTCTGAGTCATTGAAAAACCTGCCATTAGCAATATCTATGCTTACAACATTGGGATAAGTGTGCGAAACCGCGGCAACTGCGACATTTGGGAATGAGTTATCGCCCGATTCTAAATCGAACATCGCCTTCATCTGAAACGATACCTCTGAAGCTTGTGTAAGACGTGAGGCCAATTCGTTGGAATCCTTTAATGTTGGCTCACGTCTTTGAATGTATTTCCACCATGGATAATCGCCACCCATGCTCCAAGGCCACTTACTAACAAATAGAACATCATCGTCTAGCATGCTGAATGATTCCATGAGATCATCTTCCATTGAATCGACAACTGCAAATATGGCGCTAATCACAAAAATGCCTACCATAACTCCTAAAAGTGATAAGAAAGTGCGAAGTTTATTCATCACAATTGCACTCCAAGCGAAGTTTAAACTTTCCTTAAATAAACGCAACCACATCATGACACCAAAGCTACACCTTGAGCTAACTTCACGGTCTTAAATAAGAGAAAAATTTCCATGTCACTGTCTAGAAAAATAAGTTCAGCATTAATCTCTGTTTTTAACAAAGATGGACTCACTCCCATTGTTGAAGAATTAAAGCGTTTAGGTGTTACTATTTACTCAACTGGTGGAACCCAAAAGCACATAGAAAAAC
>DBBW01000018.1:0-61027 GCA_002292405.1 Flavobacteriales bacterium UBA974 | reverse complement strand
ATCTTGAAGAAGACCAGGCACAGATGGCTGAATACGATATTCCGTATATCGATCTTGTCATTGTAGACTTATACCCGTTCGAAGAAACTGTTGCAAGCGGTGCAGAAGCCGAAGCTATCATAGAAAAGATTGACATCGGAGGAATCGCCCTTATTAGAGGAGCCGCAAAAAATCACAAAGACGTGGTCATCGTACCGAGCATGGATGACTACAATACGTTACTTAAAATGCTGCGTACTAACGATGGTGAAACCTCTTTAGAGGAGCGCCGCTCTTTAGCTGCTCGTGCCTTTCGCACAAGCTCACATTACGACACAATGATTGAGCAATACATGCTAAGCACAACTGTGAATCCTCAGCTTATCGACACCTTAAATCTCAGTGTACAAGAAGTCAAAACCTTGAGGTATGGTGAGAATCCACACCAAGCAGGACGCTTCTTTGGTGGACTCGAAGAAATTTTAAAGCAACTTCACGGCAAGGAACTTTCTTATAACAATCTTCTCGACGTTGATGCCGCTGTGAGCTTAATGGAAGAGTTTAAAAACGACAATCCTACGTTTGCAATCATGAAGCACAACAATGCTTGTGGTATTGCAACTCGTGACAATCTTGCCGAAGCATACGAACGAGCTTTAGAAGGAGATCCAGTAAGTGCGTTTGGCGGTGTCCTAATTGCCAATCGCACCATCGATATAGCTACTGCAGAAAAGATCCACACCCTCTTCTACGAGGTAGTAATCGCTCCTGATTTCGACGTTGATGCTTTCGAAATTCTGAAAGGCAAGAAAAACCGCATTCTTTTAGAACAACAAAACGTATCACTTCCTAATTCAACTGTTAGAACTGCCTTAAATGGCTTCCTGGTTCAGGAACGTGACAATACTATTGAAACTGTTGCAGACCTAACTTGCGTAACTAAAGCCACTTCTGATAAAAGTGCTATGGCTGACATGATCTTCGCAATGAAACTAGCAAAGCATACTAAATCAAACACAATCGTTTTTGCTAGAGATGGACAGCTTCTCGCTTCAGGGACAGGCCAAACCTCACGTGTTGACGCCCTAAAGCAAGCCGTTGAAAAAGCATCTGGCTTAGGTCTATCCCTTGAAGGTTCTTCGATGGCTTCAGATGCATTCTTTCCATTCGCCGACTGCGTAACGCTTGCGGCTAAGGCGGGGATCAAGCACGTAATTCAGCCGGGTGGATCCATTAATGATCACAAAAGTATTGATGCTTGCAATGAGTTGGGGCTTGCGATGTACACAACGGGTGTTAGGCATTTCCGTCACTAAAAGCACAACTACTTGAAAGCTTACTGTTTTCAACACCTAATTAACATCCAAACTCAACCTTATTAACCTAAAACAAAACTTATTCACTAAGTAGAATTTAGGCGTGCTAATAAGTGGAATTGCAGGGGTGAAATTGTAGATTTGGATATGGGCTTGTTTAACTATTTCGTACAGGATATCGCCATTGATTTGGGGACTGCTAACACTATTATCTACTATCAAGACAAGGTCGTCGTAGACCAACCTTCTATTGTTGCTAAAGACAGAAAATCTGGTCGCGTTGTAGCTATCGGTCGTCGTGCCCAACAAATGCACGGTAAAACTCACAAAAATATCGAAACAATTCGTCCATTAAGAGATGGAGTTATCGCCGATTTTGAATCAGCAGAGCAGATGATCAAGGGAATGATCCAAATGATCAACAAGAATAGTAAATCTTGGTTTACGCCTTCTCATAGAATGGTTATCTGCATTCCTTCTGGTATTACTGATGTTGAAAAGCGTGCCGTCAAGGATTCAGCTGAGCACGCTGGAGGAAAAGAGGTGTACCTCATTCACGAGCCGATGGCTGCTGCTATCGGAATTGGAATTGATGTTGAAGAACCTATGGGCAATATGATTGTAGATATAGGTGGTGGAACTTCTGAAATCGCCGTTATCGCTCTTGGCGGAATTGTCACAGATACTAATATTAGAATCGCTGGTGATGAATTCACTCGTGACATTCAAGATTATATGCGTAGTAAGCATAACATCCTAATCGGGGAAAGAACAGCTGAGCAGGTTAAAATTCAAGTGGGTTCTGCAATAGCTATTTTAGAAGATGGCCCTGATGACTATCCCGTTCTTGGTCGCGATTTATTGAGTGGTCATCCTAAAGAGGTCGTTGTAACATATGCTGAAATTGCAAGTGCAATAGATAAGAGTATTAGTAAAATCGAAGAAGCTATTCACGCATCTTTAAACCAAACGCCGCCTGAGCTCTCTGCCGACATCTTCAAAACTGGGATTTACTTGGCTGGTGGAGGTGCTTTACTACGAGGATTAGATCAACGAATTTCTCTGAGAACTAAACTACCTGTCCACATATCAGAAGACCCACTTCACGCTGTTGCAAAAGGAACTGCAATCGCTCTGAAAAACATAGACAGGTTTCCATTCCTTATGCGATCGTAACTCAATAGAAAGGAAAGCAATGATTCTCAAGTGCGCACGTTAATACAGCTTATTATTCGAAATCACCGTTTGGTGTTATTTGTGCTACTTGAAATGATCGCTTTAAGTTGGGTTACTTCTACTCATTCTCATCCTCGAGGAACTTTAGCGAAAATCGGGATGGAAATGTCTACAAACTGGACTGATGTCGTGGGAAGAATAATCGATTATAAGGACTTTAAAAAAAACAACTCAAGTTTATTAATTGAAAACGCTCGATTAAGGACAGAAAATATGAGTTATAGGAGTCTATCTATGTCTAGCAGGTTACTTCATTCCAGGAATTCCTGGGAAAGTATCCCTGCAGAGATTATCCGATATCCGACATCTTTTAAAAACAACGTCTTAGTCGCTAATAAAGGTTCATTATCTGGTTTACAACCTGGAATGGGCATGTTAGAAAATGGTGTTATGGCAGGTCTTATCACAGAGGTCTCTGTAAATCACTCTTTGGTTCTTCCTATTATTCACCTTTCTACCAATTGGAGCGTTAGACTTGGTTATGATGGCGCTGTTGGTATTTTAAACTGGTCTGGAGAGAGTGTCGAGTATGCTACTCTAACAGATATTCCTCTTTCAGAACACATTCTCCCTGGTGACTCCGTTATCACCTCTGGATTTCAAGGCACTTTTCCAAGCGGAATACTGGTAGGTAAAGTTGAAGAGTTAATTGTGACAGAAGCAGATGAGTTTCAATCTGTGACAATAAAACTCTCAGCGGACTATAAGAGAATTCACTATGTAGAATTTTTGAGTAAAGAGGGCGCTTTTGAAGTAGATTCATTACTCTCCAAGTCATCACCATGAATTCCTTGATTCGATCAATAGCGATTTTGATGCTCACTTGTTTGCTTCAAGTGTTGATTTTTAGATATGCCATTTTTGCTGGCGGATGGGTTGTGATTTGTTTCCATATTTATGGATTAATTACGCTGCCTTTCGAGCTTTCTAAAACAAGCTATATCCTTATAGGGGCAGTTGTAGGCGCCATCATGGATGTGGTGTTGCTAACTGGAGGGCTTCATATGGCTGCTGGTGTTTTCACCTGCTTTATGACGCCTTGGTTCACTACTTTTATTGCTCCCAGAGAGGGGTTTACACGAGAGCACTCAATTAGCGCTCTTAACGATGGCTGGGGAAGATTTTTAGTCCTAAGTGCTCTTATAACCTTCACTTATATGTTCAGCTTATTTGCTATCGAAGGGTGGAAATTGTCTTTACTGCCAAGCGCAATAGGAAAGGGAATTGCTTCAACGATACTGAGTGTTCTTCTATTTTCGATAGTTCAAGGGTTGTTTGAGCCTAAACCTAAGATTAATTCTAATAAAACTAGCACCTACCACTGGTAATGTCTAATCATCATCTGAAAAATAGAAGTTTGGTTTTCGGAGGTCTTGTTATTGTCATTTCCACGATTTTTATTTCTCGATTAGCTCACATTCAACTTGTTAATTCAGACTGGTCTAACTATGCTGCGCGTTTAACTGAAGAACGTGAGACTCTTGACCCGATGAGAGGGCAGTTCTTGGATAGGAATGGAAAACTCTTAGTAGCAAATATCGCGAGTTATGATATACTTTTTACTCCAAGAAAATCTAAGAATCTTGACACTTTCAAACTTGCTAACTTGTTAGAATTAGAACTTACTGAACTCGTAAAAAGGCTTGATAAAGCAGCTGCATATTCTCGTTATGTTCCTTCTGTTATTGAAAAGCAGCTATCAGCAATAGAGTTTGCGCGAATATCGAAGCAGCTTATGGAGTACCCTGAAATTAAGTATAAGACTCAGTCTATTAGGTCTAACCTTGCTGGTGTTGCCGGCCATTTGATTGGAGAATATCGGGAAGTTGACAGAGATGATCTACAAAACAATACATTGTATCACCTTGGCGATTACAAGGGTAAATCCGGCTTAGAAGCGAAGTATGAAAGGCACTTGAGAGGCGAACCTGGAGCAAGATTTCATATCGTCGATGTTAGGAATAATGTTCGCAACACATTAAACGAACTGGACACTATGCCTAACCCAGGCAAAGACATAACATTAACTATTGATGTTGCATTACAAGAGTATGCAGAAAAATTATTAAATGGCAAAAGGGGCAGCGTTGTAGCGATAGAACCCGAGACCGGAGAAGTTCTTGCCCTTGTATCTTCTCCATTTTACGATGCAAATAGTTTAACAGGAAAAAGACGCGGGCTAGTATATGATAGCCTCAGAAAACACAACTGGAAACCTTTGTACAATAGAGCTTTAAGAGGGACTTACCGTCCTGGTTCAATTTTCAAAATGGTTCAAGGTTTAGTGGCTTTAGATGAAGGAGTAATATCTACAAAAACCATTATAAATTGTGATCGATCGATAATCGGATGTCACGGTCCACACTCAGCTGATGATTTCACTCAGGCAATTACTCACTCTTGTAATCCTTATTTCCATGAAGTAATGAGACGGGTGGTGCAAAGAGGCCGAGATGAAAATCCATTAGTTGATGTATCAATGGGATTAGAAGTATGGAATAAGAGGATAAAAGAGTTTGGGTTTGGAACTAAACTTGGAGGGCATATCCCTGGCACAAGAGCAGGGGCAATCCCTAATTCCCCTTATTATGATAATATTTATGGGAAAAATCATTGGGGGTTTCGGACTATATTTTCAATAGCTATTGGAGAGGGGGAGCTGCTTACAACGCCTTTGCAAATAGCTAATCTTGCAGCTATTATTGCCAATCGCGGGTACTTTATAGAACCTCATCCCATAAGAGATATTGGAGGGCGGGGGAAGCCTTTGGGGTTAGATTCACTGCATGAGATGAGTGTTGATGTGAAATACTTTGAATCCGTTATTGACGCTATGCAAAATGTGATAGAAGATGTACACGGAACAGCTTCAAGGGCCAAAGTGGAGGGCATTACAATTTGTGGAAAAACGGGAACCGTACAGAATGGTGAGCTTGAGGATCACAGTGTGTTTATGGCTTTTGCTCCGAGGGAAAACCCTCAAATTGCATTGAGTGTATATGTTGAGCATGCTGGAGCAGGGGGGGCTTGGGCCGCTCCGATTGCAGGGTTGCTTATTGAAAAATATTTAACCGGTTCTGTTAAATATACGGCCAGAGAAAATAGAATAATAGAATTCCAACCATGAGGCGACGTGAATCATCTATAAGACGCAACATTGATTGGATCACCATTTCTCTTGTGCTAGTGCTTATGTTCTTTGGGTGGATAAATATCCTAAGTGCAACTTCCAACATTGAACTTCTAGATTGGTTAGATTGGAGCGGGAAAGGCGGGAAGCAGCTTATGTGGATGACAATATGTTTCGTGTTGGGGTTTTTTATAATCAATATTGAGAGTGAGTTCTTTATTCGAACATCTGTCATCCAATATATACTCACCCTTTTATTACTCATCGCAGTATTAGTTATAGGAAAGAAAATTGGGGGGGCTCGGTCTTGGTTCGACTTGGGAGGATTTAGTTTGCAACCCAGTGAATTTGCTAAACCGACAACTGCTTTAATACTCGCTTGGTATCTTTCTAGAGACGCTACTAAATGGCTAAGTATAAAAGTCCGCCTCGTTTCATTATTACTAATTGGTCTACCAGCTGGACTTATTCTGCTACAACCAGATGCTGGAACTGTACTCGTTTTTGCTGGGTTTATCTTCGTTCTTTATCGAGAAGGTTTGAGTGGAAATGTCTTAATTATAGGATTTACAGTTCTGTTACTCTCTATTGCAACGATTCTTATTGGTGTCACCTCATTCCACTATCCTTATTTCGGTGTTGGTTCTGGAATAGGTCTGTTTTGGATTATATGGTTAATCGGAGGGGCGTTAGTCATTTACTTATTCAAGGAACTATCAATGCCTCGAAGAAGGAAAAAGGTCGCTATTTTGAGTATCATCAGTTTATTTGCTGGACTTATTATATCTGTCGGTCTGCATACAGGAATGGAAAAAGTGCTTAAGCCACACCAGAAAGAGCGCATTCATGTTCTTTTCGGAATAGATGTGAACAATCCCGATGCGGATTATAATATACGTCATGCTAAAGCAGCTATAGGGAGTGGAGGGCTGATGGGTAAGGGTTGGATGCATGGACCTATGACTGCTTATAGTTTCGTCCCGGAGCAAGAAACAGACTTCATCTTCTGTACCATTGGGGAAGAATGGGGGTTTTTAGGAAGTGCCTTTGTGATTTTCTTATTTACTTTTTTAATACTTAGAGTCTTGATCATTGCAGAGCGACAGCGGTCCAAATTTACTCGCATATACGCGTATGGAGTAGCTAGTATTCTATTTATGCACCTTTTAGTAAATGTTGGGATGGTTCTTGGATTAGCTCCTGTAATAGGAATACCACTTCCGTTTTTCAGCTATGGAGGCTCCTCACTTATAGGCTTTACTTTTCTCATCACAGTTTTAATTAGACTAGACGGGGAAAGATTAAGTGTTCTGAGATAATTGATTAATCGCTTGTATTTTATGTTTCATGAGGAAGAAACAATAAAATAGAAAAATCAACTAAAAGTGTTAAAATTGGCCTAAAAAGCCTAAAAAATTGCAATAAATTGCATAAAAACTACAAAATAACATAAAAATGGCATAAGGAGATTAATTCCTCTTTGGCAAGAGATTAATCGTTAAAATTTAAAGCCCTAAAAGAACTTCATTTGGCTCTTTGCCACCGAAGAGCATAAGCTCAGGCTTTTCGAGGAGTTCCTTAACCAAGTATAGAAAACTTACACTTTCCTTTCCGTCGACTATTCTGTGGTCATAGCTGAGAGCTACATACATTATAGGACGAATTTCAACTTTACCATCGACAGCGACCGGTCGCTCAACAATATTGTGCATTCCGAGGATTGCGCTTTGGGGTGGGTTGATAATAGGGGTCGAAAGCATTGAACCGAAAACCCCACCATTCGTGATGGTAAATGTTCCACCTTGCATCTCATCTACAGTAAGCTGTCCATCTCTGGCGCGGAGAGCAAGTCGTTTGATCTCACCTTCTATTTCTGCTAGAGACATTACTTCTGCATTGCGAACCACTGGAACCATGAGTCCTTTGGGAGAGCTCACTGCAATACATATATCTGCGTATTCATGGAAAATCGCGTCCTTTCCGTCTATCATCGCATTAACACCTGGGAATTTAGCCAGAGCTATGGTAACTGCCTTTGTAAAGAAACCCATGAAACCTAACCCCACTCCTTTTTCTTCATTAAACTTATTCTTGTACTTCTTTCTAAGATCCATTATGGGCTTCATATCCACCTCGTTAAAAGTAGTAAGCATAGCTGTGTCGTTCTTCACCCCTACAAGCCTTTCAGCTACTTTTCTACGCAGCATAGACATGCGTTCTGTACGTGTTTCGCGAGAACCCGTCCATCCAGCTTTTGCTAAAGCTGAATTTGGATCAAACCCAGCGGCTAGGGCTGATAATACATCCTGTTTAAGAATTCGCCCATCTCTTCCTGATCCTGAAAGGGATCCAGTTGAAA
The DNA here is from genome assembly GCA_002292405.1 of Flavobacteriales bacterium UBA974. Lineage (GTDB taxonomy): Bacteria > Bacteroidota > Bacteroidia > Flavobacteriales_D > Sanyastnellaceae > UBA974. Next base: position 53,007 of record DBBW01000018.1, on the reverse strand, counting down.
TTCCCTTATCTGCCATCATTTTACGTGCTGCTGGAGACGTGTGACCTTCAGCAAAGCTTCCAGTAGAAGTTTGGGCTTTAGATTTAACTACAGGTTCTGGAATTGGGGCAGGAGTCACGACTGGAACTGGAGTTGCTACAACTGAAGAAGTTGACCCAGCTGGTCTTTCTGCGTCAGTATCTATTAGGCAGCAAACGTCTCCAACAGGGACAACATCTCCTTCTTCTACTTTAAGAGAAATAATTCCAGCCATTTCAGCCGGCAACTCTAGCGTAGCCTTATCTGAATCTACTTCAGCAATTGCTTGGTCCTTTTCGACGTAATCTCCATCACTTACGAGCCAAGCAGAAATTTCTACTTCAGATATACTCTCTCCTGGACTAGGGACTTTCATTTCAAGTATTGGCATGATTCAATATTATTAGTGAGCGTATTCAAGAACGGCATCTACTATGGCGTCGTGCCTACGTGAGTAGATAAGAGGTGATCCCGAAGCAGTCGTTCCGCTAGCAGGTCGAGCAATGGCCTTTTCTATATCTCCTTTATAATGTATAGATATAAACGGCCAAGCGCCCATATTTCTAGGTTCTTCTTGAAGCCAAACAACTTTTGCTTTCTTTTCATATCTCTTTACAATCTTATCGATCACACTTTTTGGGAATGGGTGAAGTTGTTCTATGCGCACTAAAGCGATGTTTTCAGTGATTTTAGAATCCAGCATCTCAAATTTCTCCAGTACATCATAATAAATTTTACCTGAGCACAGCATGATAGCATCGACTTTCTTAGCCGCTAGAGCTTTGCTCATGCGAGGGTCGTCAATTACTTCGTTGAACTTACCTTTAGCGAGATCGCTCACTGTCGAAATAGCTTTCGGGTAGCGGAGTAATTTCTTCGGGGTAAATGCCACTAGCGGCTTTCGGAAAGGACGTAAAACCTGTCGACGTAAGAGGTGAAACATTTGGGCAGGAGTAGTACAGTTAGTGACAATAATATTTTCGCCAGATCCAAGTGTGAGGAATCTTTCAAGACGGCCTGAACTGTGTTCTGAACCCATACCCTCGTAACCGTGCGGTAAAAGTAGAGTAAGGCCATTCATAGTACGCCACTTATCCTCCGTCGCACTCAAGAACTGATCCCAAATAATTTGTGCTCCATTGTTAAAATCTCCAAATTGAGCTTCCCAAATCGTAAGCCCATTAGGACGAGCAAACGCGTAACCGAAATCAAAACCTGCAACGGCATATTCAGAAAGCAACGAGTTGTAGATACTAAGTTCAGCCTGACCTTTCTTTAGATTATTTAGAGGGATAATTTCCTCCTCATTGTCATCTGTCTTAAGAACGGCGTGCCGATGTGAAAAGGTTCCTCTCTCTACATCTTGGCCGCTAATTCTCACTGGATGGCCTTCTACTAGTAGGGTTCCATAAGCTAAAATTTCTGCCATACCCCAATCCAGTTTATCTGAATCGAGCATTTTTCGTCTATCCTTGAGGAGCTTTGCTACTTTACGGAAAAACGTCTTGCCTTCTGGATGTGTACTTATTGAAACCCCAATCTCCCTAATCTTCTTAGCAGGATACTTCGTGTCAGGAGAAGTTGTGAGTTCTTCCGGAGTAGCTGTGCGATAATCTTTCCAAATGTCAGATAAAAAATTCTTAACTGAATTTGTGTCCTTTTGTTTCGCTTTGGTGAGACCCTCTTCCATTTGTTCTATTTGAGCCAACCTCAATGTTGTTCCTTCCTCACCAGTCAAATTGCCATCTGCTATTAGCTGCGTAAGGTAAATCTCGTAGGGAGAACTGTGTTCGGCGATAGCTTTATAGAGTTTCGGTTGAGTAAATTTAGGCTCATCTCCTTCGTTGTGTCCATACTTTCTATAGCCTAGTAAATCAACAAAAACGTCTCTATGGAAGGTCTGTCTATACTTAAGCGCAATTCTCATTACTTGCACAACCGCCTCTGGATCATCCGCATTTACATGGAAAATTAAACTTTGAGTGACTTTCCCTATATCAGTGCAATACGTAGATGTTCGTGCGTCTAAGTAGTTCGTGGTAAAACCGATTTGGTTGTTTACAATGATGTGAATCGTCCCGCCTGTTTTGTAACCTTCGAGCCCTGCCATTTGAACTACTTCATAAATAACTCCCTGACCTGAAATAGCAGCGTCTCCATGAACTAAAATGGGAAGTACTTCGTTGTCTTCGCCACCTCTTTCGTCGATTCTCGCACGAGAAATACCCAATACCACGGGATCTACCGCTTCGAGGTGTGATGGATTAGGAGCAAGAGTTATAGTCACTTCCTTATCTGAATCAGTTTTCCGAGTATATGAATGACCTAAGTGATATTTCACATCTCCCTCTAGGTCGTCGTCGCCCTCAAAATCTTTGCCCTGAAATTCACTAAAAATATCTTGATACGATTTCCCTAATATGTGAGCAAGAGTACTTAACCGCCCTCTATGAGCCATCCCTATTACAACCTCTTTAACCCCGTTGTTGGTTCCGTGCTCGATAAGAGTGTCTAAGGCTGGGATAAGGGATTCCCCGCCTTCGAGAGAGAAACGCTTTTGGCCAATAAACTTCTTCTGAAGAAATTCCTCAAACAGAGTTGCTTGGCTGATCTTTTTTAGGATCTGTAAGCGTTCGGTTGCATCAAATTTCTTGCGTTTATCAAGTTCAATGTTCTTGCGTATCCACTGCACCCGCTTCGGCTCGCGGATATACATATACTCCGTGCTAATACTTTTACAGTATGTTTCTTCTAGATGTGCAACGATTTCTTTAAGCGAAATTGGTCCCAAACCTATTTCATTTCCAGCCTGGAAAACGATATCTAGATCGGATTTGTCTAATCCATAATTCTCCAGAGATAGATCAGGGAAATAACTGCGGCGGGTGCGAACAGGATTAGTTAAAGTAAACAGGTGTCCACGGGTTCTATATCCGTGGATTAGGTCGAGAACCTTGAATTCCTTAAGAGTTTGAGGAGAAGCTGCATCATCACTGAAGTGAGAATTGGCTAAATCGAAACCAGCAAAAAAAAGTCGCCAAGAGCGGTCAACAGAATCTGAGTTGTTGAGATATTGGGCGTATAATACGTCCAATTGCTTAGGGTCAACGTTGTTTAAAAACGATAATGGATCCACGCTAATGAATTAGTTATAAAAGCCAGTGCGAAGTTACAACTGCTTAAACAATTGAAGGTAGGCTAATCTCACTAAATGTTAATTGGAAAATATATGGATTCATGACGTTCGCTCTGTAACAGAACTAAGTAAATTCTCGAACGTTTTAAGGTGGGCAGAACTGAGGTCGAGTTGAGATAGTGCGGTACGCGCATTTTCTGTATATACCATCATTTTTTTACGAGCCGCAATGTCAGCCCCTGATGCGATCATGGCCGACTTTAAAAGTGATACTTTCTCTGCACTTTCTTCACAACTTGAGAGATTTTCAGGCATCATCCCCTGTGCTTTTGTATAAAGCCATATAAAAGTTTTCTTTTCTGAAAGTATATCTCCCCCAACCTTTTTCCCCATGATTTCTGAATCGCCAAATGTGTCTAGAAGATCGTCTTGGATTTGGAATGCAAGGCCTGTTTGTTCTCCAAACTTATACCAAAGCTCAACCCTTTCCTTAGAAGCTCCTGCAGAAATAGCTCCCATCGCGCATGAACAAGCCAATAAAACTGAGGTTTTTAGACGAATCATCTCTAGATAATGATCTATTGTTACATCGTTCATTTTCTCGTACTCCATATCCAATTGCTGGCCTTCGCAAACTTCACGAGAGGTTCTATTGTAGATCTTTAATATTTCGAGAAGAGCACTTTCGTTAACGTCTTCCAGTGAAATGCTCGCCAGAGCAAACATCGCGTCACCACTCAAAATAGCCGAGTCTTCACCATAAACTTTGTGCGCCGTCAATTGCCCTCGCCTAAGCGGAGCTTTATCCATAATATCGTCGTGCATAAGAGTGAAGTTGTGAAACAGCTCCACTGCGATCGCTGCTGGCAATGCTTTATCAATAGAAGAGCCCTCAGCCTCACAAACAGAAAGAGCTAAAAGTGGTCTAATTCGCTTCCCGTGAATGTTTAACAGATAGTGAATCGGTGCATAAAGTCCGTCAGATGGAAATTGGGATAGAAACTCGTTAAGACCAGTACTAAATTTTTCAGAGAGGGTTAATGTTGACATCCTATTCCTTCTTCTTTATCTAGATTTTTTAGCTATTTGAGCAAGCAAGTAACCTCCATATCCGCTTTTGCGAAGTGGTTCTGCCAGTTCCCTCAATTCTGCATCGTTTATATAGCTCATTCTCCATGCAACTTCTTCGATGCAGCCGATTTTAAGACCCTGTCTTTGTTCCACTACCTGGACATATTGCGAGGCTGCGTGTAGACTTTCGTGTGTTCCGGTATCTAACCAGGCCATATTTCTATTTAGCTTACTAACCTTGAGTTTACCTCGTTCTAAATAGGCCTTGTTTATATCCGTAATCTCATACTCTCCACGAGCGCTTGGCTTAAGTTTTTTTGCAATATCAACAACATTGTTATCGTAGAAATACAGGCCTGGAATAGCGAAACTAGACTTAGGGTTCGTGGGTTTCTCCTCCAAGCTTATCGCATTGCCTTCTCCATCGAAATCTACCACTCCATACCTCTCTGGATCCCGAACATAGTAAGCGTATATGAGAGCGCCTTCTGTGGAGATATTGGAGCGCATTTGGCGTCCAAAATGATTTCCATGGAAGATATTGTCTCCTAAAACTAGAGCTACATTGCTATCCCCTATAAATTCCTCGCCTATCACAAATGCTTGAGCGAGACCGTTAGGAACCTCCTGTACGGCATACTCGAAAGTGCATCCAAGCTGACAGCCATCACCCAAAAGTTTTTTAAAAGCATCTGAATCTTCAGGCGTCGTAATGATTAGAATTTCTCTAATTCCGGCTAACATAAGCGTCGAAATAGGGTAATAAATCATAGGTTTATCAAAGACAGGCATGAGTTGTTTACTCACTGCTTTCGTAAGTGGCCAAAGTCGAGTGCCGCTTCCTCCAGCTAAAATGATCCCTTTCATGAATCTAATTTACGGCGTTTTACTAAATCTTCATGTGACTCCTCGCCTTTACCTGGTGTGAGCCCTAATTGTACCTTTAATTCCTCAAGTTCGATATCATTCTCCTCGTCTATTAACTCCATCATAGGCTCTTGGAAAGATTTCGTGGTAACATACTTCTCGAAACTAAGTAATAAGGACGGTAGGAGAATGAGGTTAGCGAACATCGCTACGAAAAGAGTTACACTTACAAGAATTCCTAGCGAGCGAGTACCGTCGAATTCAGACATAGAGAACATCATAAACCCACAAAAGAGAACGATAGAAGTGTACATCATGCTAACTCCTGTTTCTTCAACTGCGAGTATTACCGCTCTCTTGATATTCCAGTCTAAACGTTTTAGTTCTTGCCTGTATTTGGCAAGGAAGTGGATGGTATCATCAACCGAAATCCCGAAGGCAATAGAGAATACTAGAATGGTAGATGGCTTTATAGGAATGCCCGTCCAACCCATCACTCCGGCAGTAAATAGCAGGGGCATAATGTTAGGAAGTAGGGCGATAAACACCATTCGGACCGAGGTGAATAGAAGCGCCATTAAAAGGGCTATAAGAATAATCGCAAGAGTAATGCTGATTGCGAGATTTTTTATGAGATAGTGAGTCCCCTCAAGTAATACTATACTAGTACCGGTCAACGTAACATCGTACTTAGATTTGGGGAATATGGAATCCATGCGAGGACGCAAATCGGCAATTAAGGCATCCATTTCTAGTGTACCGATATCGGCAATTTGAGCAGAAATACGTGTTATCGTTTGAGAAGAATCAAGGAAATTCCTCAAAACACTAGACGCATTCTCGCTATCTTGAGCTTTCTTTTCCGTTCTACGAGTGTATGAGCGTAGCGTCATCTTCTCTCTGCTAGAAATCGGCAGGCGGTAACCCGATCTCTTTCCATTATTTAAAGCCTGCATAGCAATTTTAGTCGCATCTACAGCAGATAAACTTTTACTGAATTCAGGATATTCAGCAAGTAAGTTCTGCATACGTTCGATTTTCTTAAGGTTTTCAAGTGACAATGCCTCTCCCTCTTCCCTAGAATCAATAAGCATTTCGAAGGGCATTACACCATTAAAATTCTCCTCTATCCAAGCCAAATCAGTCTGAACTCTGCCATTATCTGGAAGGTCATCGACAACGTTTCCGGTCGTCTTCACCTGTACCATTCCAGCAATAGAAAGTCCTAAAACCGTAACAGTTAAGAGATACACAAGGCGTCTTCGATCTTGAACAAGATGCGTAAAAATCTGTACTATTTTGAAAACCCATTTGCGATCTAGATGAGAAGTTTGGCGTTCAGCTGGAGGAGGTAAAAGAGTAAGAAGAGCTGGGATTAAAGTTATGGAAATGACAAAAACTGCTGAAATATTAAGAGCCGCGATAGTGCCGAATTCTTTCAATATACTGCTCTCAGTGAACATAAAAGTCGCAAAGCCCAAAGCGGTAGTGATGTTTGTAAGTAGCGTTGCATTTCCCACTTTAATAATCATCCTTTGTAAAGCCATAGCTTTATTCCCATGCTTCTTGTATTCCGCGTGATATTTATTCACCAGATATATACAATTAGGCACTCCAATAACGATGATTAAAGGAGGGATAAGAGACATAAGAAGCGTGATGGGGAAATTAAACACCGCTATCGATGCAGTAGACCAAACAACACCTATTGACACCACACTCAAACAAACCAGCGCCGTAATAAAGTTTCTAAAGAAAATAAGTAAGAGCAAGAACGTTACTAAAAGCGCCGCAGCGATAAACCAACCTATCTCACCTTTAACTTCACTGGTCATTTCAATTCTAACAAAGGGAAGTCCACTCATGTAGACTTTCATTCCTGTTTTTTCGCTCCATTTATCAGCAAGGGCAGTAATATCCTCAACTACAGTACCCCTGTCTTCAGAATTGAAAAGTACTGGATCAATAAAGACCATCATCAGTGTCGCATCAGACTTTTTAGAGAAAAGCAATCCGTCATAGAATGGCAAGTTCCTCACTTGAGAGTAGATTTCATCTACCCTTTCTTGGCTTAAAGCGGGACCACCTCTCGTTAAATCTGGCGCTAAAGGAACAACTTTAAAAGTCGCATCAGAAGTATCCTTCTCAACTGTAAAAGCTTGATTAACACTGAAAACTGAATCGATAATTTGAGTCTCTACTCCGTCAACTACAACTCTCACATCACTTATGTCTTCAGCAAGATCATACCAATCCTGGAAGCTTTCTGCATCATAAATCTTTGTATCGTCAATTCCAAGAACGAGTAAATTTCCATCTGCCCCAAAATGCTCTAGAAACTTAATATGGTCGATATATGTCGAATCATCCTCTGGCAACAACCCCCCGAATTCATAAACAAGTCTAAGTTTAGGGATGTAAGTCGCCATGAAAACAGTCATACCACCAAGAGCGATAAGCACCGCAAAACGGTAGCGCAATATAATTGAAGCGAATTTTGACCACATATGCCCGACAAAGAAACAACAGAGCGGGCAAGAGTTGGCTACCTTTGTCGCCTAATTGCATCTAATTTTGCAACTGTTATGGAATCGTACGACTCAATCGTTATTGGAAGTGGTCCTGGAGGCTACGTAGCAGCTATCCGATCTGCACAACTTGGTAATAAAACTGCTCTTATTGAGAAGTACTCAAGCTTAGGTGGAACCTGCCTCAACGTAGGGTGTATTCCTTCGAAAGCTCTACTCGACAGTTCAGAACATTATCACCGTGCGAAAGAGCAATTCTCTGCTCATGGCATCAGAATGGGTGCTTTATCTCTCGATTTCCCTCAAATGATAAGTCGTAAAAATGAAGTTGTTGGTGCTACTACTGCAGGCATTGACTTCCTAATGAAAAAGAACAACATCGACGTTCATCACGGACTCGGAGCCTTCGTAGATTCTCACTCCATTTCTGTAACACCTTCTAAAGGCGATGTATACCATCTCGGCGCGAAAAATGTGATCATTGCTACTGGCTCTAAGCCTAGCTCCCTCCCATTTATCGAAATTGATAAAAAGCGTGTCATCACTTCTACTGAAGCTCTTTCTCTTGCCAAACTCCCTAAATCCCTTATCGTCATAGGAGGCGGTGTTATCGGGTTAGAGTTAGGATCTGTATATGCTCGTCTAGGAACTGAAGTTACAGTAATCGAATATATGGATGCTTTAATTCCTAATATGGATAGAGCTCTTGGAAAAGAGCTACTTCGATCATTGAAAAAACTAGGGATGAAGTTTCATCTTAAAGCAGGAGTAAAAGAGGTGAAAGCAGCAGGTAGGAGCGTAACAGTAAAGGCTGATAATAAAAAAGGGGAAGAACTAACTTTTAAAGCGGAATACTGCCTTGTCAGTGTTGGGCGCAAACCGTTTACTGATGGTCTCAACCTCGAAGCCGTCGGAATCTATACTGACGAGCGTGGAATGATTCCGGTAGATGGCAATCTTCGCACATCTCAACCCCACATCTATGCTATAGGTGACGTTATTAAAGGCGCAATGCTAGCTCACAAGGCCGAAGAGGAAGGTGTATTTGTAGCAGAAACTATGAACGGCGAAAATCCACACATAGATTACAACCTAATCCCAGGGGTTGTTTACACTTGGCCTGAAGTTGCATCTGTAGGCCGCTCCGAGGAGCAATTAAAAGCCGATAAAGTCAATTATAAGGTGGGGTCTTTCCCATTTAAAGCCAGTGGACGTGCTCGTGCGAGTATGGATACTGACGGGCAAGTTAAAGTCCTAGCTCATGCAGAGACGGATGAAATTCTAGGAATTCATATGATTGGTCCTCGCGCCGCCGATATGATCGCGGAAGCTGTCGTCGCAATGGAATTCCGTGCTTCCGCAGAGGATATCTCCCGAATGAGTCACGCCCACCCTACATTCACCGAGGCTTTGAAGGAAGCAGCTCTGGCAGCTACTGGTGATAGGGCGCTTCACATTTAAAAAATCATTCCAAAGTGCACGTCCCTGATTTAAATTCTCTCTCTGAAAGTGAATCTCACGTTGTACTTCTTTTTGACCCAACTCCAAACGCCTTTAGCTATTTAGGTCTTGGATCAAAACGTAAACTTATTTTCGAAAAACCCCAAACCGGCATTCTCGAAGCATTCGAGGATTTTAGCAAATTGGCGAGTTCTTGGAGTTTCGGTTGGCTTGGTTACGATCTAAAAAACGAAATAGAGGATCTTGAAACTCGCAACCCAAGCCCTCTAGGCCATCCCGTCGTAGCTTGGTGGGAACCTGAAATCGCGATTAGATTTTCCGATTCGTCTGTAGAAATTTTAAGTGGTGACGACGACGATCCTAGAATGATAGAAGCTCTTGAGTCAATTAAAAAGGAGAGTAAAGTTCCTGAGGAGATTCAAGGAGAAATGGTTTGGTCTTGGGATAAAACTCAATATCTCAGTGCTTTCGAAAAGGTAAAACAACTTATCCAACAAGGTGACGTGTACGAACTCAACCTTTGTATGCCCCTCAAAGGCCAAACCGCTTCAAATACGAGCTGGCCCCTTTTTCGTCGACTACAAAACCTAACACAAGCCCCCTTCAGTGCATACTTACAATGCGGGCCATACCGAATTATGAGCGGAAGTCCTGAGCGATTTTTAAAGAAAGAAGCAGGGCGACTCATTTCTCAACCCATAAAAGGTACAGTCCGTAGAGGTGGCTCACCAGAAGAAGATAAGGCCCTTGCTCACGCCCTTCAGAACAGTGAAAAGGAACGTGCCGAAAACGTGATGATTGTTGATCTAGTTCGAAACGACTTAAGTCGTGTCGCCGAAAAGGCGTCTGTCGAAGTTACCGATCTTTGCAGCATTTATTCTTTAGAGACTGTGCATCAAATGGTTTCCACTATCGAATGTAGCATCTCCCCAGAAAAAGGAATTTCTGATATACTTCGTGCTACCTTTCCAATGGGGTCAATGACAGGTGCGCCGAAAATCTCAGCCATGAAACACATAGACCAGCTTGAATTAGAAGGACGTGGCGCATATTCCGGATCCATAGGCTACATCTCCCCTACTGGCGACTTCGACCTTAACGTACTTATCCGCTCCCTTTTCCACAACTCTATTTCAGAGGTTTTGATGGCAAGTGTAGGAGGAGCTATCACTTCCTTGAGCGATCCCGAACAAGAATACCAAGAATGCCAACTAAAAGCCGATGCGATCTTTAAAACTGTAAATGATTAGTTCCTCATCGTTTGTATATTCGACCGAATTTGAAGATTCAATATGAACCTACAACATCACTATAAAACACGATTTCAAAATGACCTATCTGGATGCGGGGTTACAGATGGTGAGCTTGTAATCGTAGCGTGTAGTGGAGGTGTGGATTCTATGTGCCTAGTGAATGCGATGTTAAAGATTGGGGCGAGATTTGAGGTAGCGCACGTAAATTTCAAGTTACGGGGCGCGGACAGTGAGGCAGATTCAGAAAGCGTAATGTCATGGTGTGAAGAAAATGGGGTTGTATGTCACGTGAAACATCTTCCTGCCGGTAAGGAGGCGGAACAAAAAGGGAATGGAATTCAAGAGGCGGCGAGGCGGTTGAGGTATGCTTGGTTTGAGCAATTAAGAGTGGAACGGGGGGCGAGTTTTATTGCAGTTGCGCATCATTTAAAAGACCAAACAGAAACATTGCTCATTAACCTACTCAGAGGTGTTTCCCCATCATCATTAGGTGCTATGGCGCCAAGAAACGTAAATACGGTAAGACCATTTCTCAGTTGGAGCCAAGAAGAAATTGAAGATTGGGTAAAGCTTGATAAAGTTCCTTTTAGAGAGGATCTATCTAACAAAAGCAATAAGTATCTGAGAAATCGCATCCGAAATGAAGTTCTACCTTTATTAGAGTCTATAAGACCTGGCGCGACTTCTCACCTCGCAGAATGGACCAACAGACTACGGTCTCAAGCTGCTGCAGTAGAAATATCTATGAGCGATGCGTCTAGAGATATCGTTCAATATTACGACTTTTCATCAAATACTTCATCAAACGAACCAGTCAACGAAATTTGCCGAATAAACTTAAAATTATTAGGAGAATCTGCATGGGGAGATCGGGTTTTGGATAAATTATTACTCGAAAGGAAATGGCCTTTTGGATCACGAGAACAAGCATACTTGCTCAAACGTGCATCCATAGGGGCTGAAGTAGTTTTTGAAGACGACTCATTGGTTCGAGAGCGCGAATACATCATTTTAAGGAAATTAGAAGCAGAAAACGCAAAGAATGAATCATACTCTGCCTGTACGCTCAATACCGAAAATGGGACATTTAAAAATCTTTCATGGACTTGTGAAATCGTGGACTTAGAGATATCTCCTCCAAAATCTCCTGAAATCCTATGGCTCGATTTCCACTCTATTGAACACCCACTGATATGGCGTACATGGGCAAACGGAGATAAACTTGATCCAAGCGGAATGGAAGGTAGTGTAAATATTAGCGACCTTCTAACTCAATGGAAAGTGCCTCATCTTTCAAGAGCCACAACGCGCGTACTACAAGATGCAAAAGGCAATATCTTGTGGGTTTTTGTCGCTGGAGAAGATGAAGTTTGGTCTAGAATTTCCCGGAATGTCTCCATTACTAAATCCACAAAACGATTCGTTTTAGAAGTGAAAATCTGAACCGTCTCCGGGCTAAGTTTAATGGCTATTCCATAAAATATATTAAACGATTTCACATGCTCGTCGTACCAACTATCTTTGAACACAAGAAAATTCCTACTATGACACGTATTCTAACCGCCTTTATTTCGGTTTTCATCCTCGCAACTGCCAGTATTTATAATGTGTCAGCTCAAATGGAAGATCCCATTTCATGGGAAATAAATCTATATGAAGGTGCGATTGAGGGCGAGGTTGAAGTAGTCTATCACGCTTCCCTTGATGCCTGTTGGCATATTTATTCGCAATTCTTAGATACAGATGATGGTCCTATTGCGACAAGTTTTTATACAGATGCAGGCGAAATTATTGAAGGGGTAGAGGAATGTACACCTCATATTGAGTACGACCCTAACTTCTTGATGGACCTTAAGTTCTTTGAGGAAGAAGTCTATTGGAAAGCGACTCTAAAGCTCTCTAATATCTCGTCACCTGACACATTAAGTGGGTCTCTACTTTACATGGTTTGTAACGCAACGATGTGCCTGCCTCCTACTGACATTTATTACAAATTGACATGGTCAGACATCAAGCCATTTTCTGAACTCCCTGACCTTTGCCCTCCATCTAAACATATATGTAAAGAATTGCCCTCACACGATAAAGCTGGAGATGACAAAGACGACTTAGACTCCAGCTCAGACGAAAAAGAAGACGAAGGATTATTGTTGATTTTTCTAATGGGATTCGGTTTGGGACTCGCAGCTCTTTTCACGCCTTGTGTATTTCCACTCATTCCTATGACCGTAAGTTTCTTTACAAAAACAAGTAAGACCAAATCCGCCGGTATCAAAAATGCCATCATCTATGGATTCTTCATCATCTTTATCTATACCGCTTTAGGACTTTCTCTGACAGCTATTTTCGGAGTTGACATCATGAACGTGATTTCTACTGATCCGTACTTCAACGTGGGATTATTCCTGCTCTTAGTTATATTCGGCCTGAGTTTCCTTGGATACTTTGAAATTGCGTTGCCTCAGAGTTGGGCTAACAAAGCTGATGCAGCATCTGACAAAGGAGGTTTAATAGGGATTTTCTTTATGGCGGCAACCTTAGCTATCGTTTCTTTTTCGTGCACAGGCCCGCTTATTGGAGGTGCTCTTGCAGGAGCAGCCACTGGATCATACGCAGCCCCTACTGCAGTGATGCTCGGGTTTTCTATCGCTCTCGCACTGCCATTTATGTTCTTCAGCGCTTTCCCTGGTTACCTCAACTCTCTACCTACAGCGGGTGGATGGCTTAACACTGTGAAGGTTGTTTTAGGTCTTGTCGAGATAGGGTTTGCCTTCAAATTCTTAAGCAATGCAGATATGGTTCTTCAGTTGGGGCTTCTTCCGAGAGAGATTTTTATCGGAATTTGGATCATCTTGTCTCTTGTGCTTGCCGTTTACCTCCTCGGATTTATTCGCTTCCCTCACGATAGTAAGGGGGCGAAAATAGGAGCCACCCGCAAAGTTTTAGGGATGATATTTCTACTCTTTGGTGGTTACATGGTTCCCGGTTTGTGGGGAGGGCCTTTAAATCTTATCGCTGGGTTTCCACCTCCAGTATTTTATAGTATCTATGCTCACGACGATGGTTATGTTGATGCTCACTATACAGATTACGACGAAGCTATGACTGCCGCTATCGAATCTGGTAAGCCACTTCTTCTCGATTTCACAGGGTGGGCTTGTGTGAATTGTAGAAAGATGGAAGAACAGGTTTGGCCTGATGAAAGAGTAGCTAAAATCTTGAACGAAGATGTGATCCTGGTGTCTCTATACGTTGACGATAGAACTAAAATTCCGGAGAGCCAATGGAAAATTGAGGAGTATGGTGGAAAGGAATTTCACATTCGCACCATAGGGAAGAAGTGGTCGTATTTACAGGCATCACAGTTCAACCGTAATGCTCAGCCTTACTACGTTTTAATTAATCACGATGGTGACCAAATAGGCGGTTCTGCAGGCTACAATCCTGACGCTGAAGTTTTCCTAGAATACCTCAACGACGCGCTCACAAAGTTCTGAATCACGCTCACAAATTATTGAAAAATAGTCGATAGATATTGTAGCACATTTGTTGAATGTTGAACGTACCACTTTTACCCCATACCTTAGAGGGCATGTCTACAGCAAGAACTCATTTCAGAGAAGCGCTTTCATTGCTATCGAATTTGATAGAAGACGAGGCCTTTATTTCTTCAGTAGATGCTGCATCCAAAGCCCTCAGTTCGTGCCTGCAATCAGGTGGAAAAATACTTAGTTGCGGAAATGGCGGCTCTATGAGTGATGCGATGCATTTCGCCGAAGAACTTTCTGGAAAATTTAGAGAAGATAGGCCTGCATATGCTGCTATTGCATTAAGTAGTCCAGCACACATTACATGCGTAGCTAACGACTATGGTTTCGATAAGATATTCTCACGTGGAGTAGAAGCTCTAGGTTGCCAAGGGGATGTTTTACTCGCTATCTCTACAAGTGGTAATAGTTCTAACGTTCTCGAAGCTGCTCATGCAGCTAAATCTAAAGGGATGAAAGTTCTCGCCCTAACAGGAGGTGACGGAGGTGAGCTAGCATCGTTAAGCGATTATGAAATACGAATCCCTTGGGATGGATATTCTGACCGTATTCAAGAGATGCACATCAAATGCATCCACGCTATGATCGACTCCATAGAGAGATCGTTCATCTCGTTCTCTTAAGTCCATCGATATGATCGTCTCGACTTTTGGGTTTGCCGGCTCCCCCGGCGCCCCTTCTTTTGTGCGTGTTGAATTAAGGTTAGAAAGAGGGGTTTTATTCCGTATTTCTGGAATAAGTAATCGCGCCGCTAGAGCTTCCGCTACAAGGATAAGGTCAGCGCTTATGGCTTGTGGCCATCGTTGGCCAGGCAAGGCTATTACAGTCAACCTAGCCCCGGCAGACCTTTCAAGGACCTCAACAGCTTTTGACTTACCAATAGCATTAGCTGTTCTTGCCTCTTCTGGCATTATACCTTCTTCTTCTCTAAAGCAAATCGCTGCGGCTGGCGAGATAGGGCTTGACGGTACTCTTAGGCCATGGCAACTTCAATTTTCGGTAATTGTGAAACGTTTTCATCTGAGCTTTCCGACGTTCAAAATATCAAAACCCTACTTGCCCCATCTAAATTTAACAGCACGAATTCACCACTTCCACTCCAACCTTTCAATCACCTAAGTGAAGTCATCGCATATTTAAAATTTCCTGATAAAACAAAGATAACACCACGTTTAATCGAAAGTGCCTTTAATTCCATTAGCAACGTTTCTCCATCCTTAAAAACAATAACATTCGATAATATTGACGGCGAACAAACAGCAAAAAGAATGGCTGTCATCGCAGCAGCTGGAAGTCATGATGTTATTATGCAAGGGCCACCAGGAACAGGTAAAAATGTTTTAGCAAAATGTATACATGGGCTACTTCCCGACCTTTCAGAGGAAGAGATTTCTCAGTGTAAATCAATTCATTCTGCGGCTGGATTGTTCTTAAAGAGTAGCATAAATAGACCTCCGTGGTTATCCCCTCATACATCTACAAACATGAATGGTCTGATTGGATCTTGGAGCAATTTAAAAGGTAGAGGAGCAATCCCTGGTGCTTGGAGTCTTGCACATAATGGAGTCTTGTTTTTAGATGAATTTGCGGAATTTAGTCGAGGAACTCTCGAAGCATGTCGAGCGCCATTAGAATCAAAAATGATTTCATTAGCACGCGCCGCAGGGTCTACGACACTGCCTGCATCTGCCTTATTAATAGCAGCAATGAACCCTTGCCCTTGTGGAAGGGGAAACGGTGACAACGCTTCTTGCGATTGTCAATCTAACGAAATTAGAAGATATCGCCGAAAAATTTCAGGACCTATCGCAGATAGAATAGCAATTCACTTAGAACTTGGGCATGAAATGAACGATAGCATAGAAAATGGTACTAAGAATATGTCTTGGACAGAAGCAAAAAACGCGGTAGCTCGAGTAAAAAAGTGGGTAGATAATAATCCAGGTGAAGAAAAATTTGTTAACGGCCCAACTTTGACAGAAGAAGCCTCAGAATTACTCAACTCTTGTAGAAGCGTCCTTAAACTGTCTCATCGAGGAATGTACCACGTACACGATGTAGCCATGACGGCTGCGCTAATTGATGATAGCCCGGTGATAGAAGTTGAGCATATCGCAGAAGCTGGGGCCAGTAGGTTATTTGACAGACAATCCTGGATGAACCCACGGTGAGTTAAATTTGCTTTATGCAAAAACAAAATCCCGTTATTCTTTCCGCAAGAGGAAAATCACCTCAGATTTCAGACTCTGTATGGCTTGCGCCTAATTGTACTGTTGTAGGCGAAGTTACTCTGGGGGAAGAGAGTACTGTTTGGTTCGGAGCGGTCATCAGAGGAGACGTAGCATCAATTAAAATAGGCAGTAGGGTAAATATCCAAGATGGTGCTGTGATTCATGCAACTTTTGGGAAATCGTTCACCGTTTTAGAAGACAGAGTTAGCATAGGTCACAACGCCATCGTCCATGGCGCTCACATCTGTGAAGGAGCTCTAATTGGGATGAGTTCAGTTGTCATGGATAACGTGGTGGTGGGAGCTGGTGCTGTTGTAGCCGCTGGTGCTGTTGTTTTAGAGGGAACCCAAATTCCACCCGGCATGCTTTACACTGGAGTCCCCGCAAAACAAAGAGGAGAAGTTCGAGCTGATTTGGCAGATCACCTAAGCGCTACCGCCGATAGATACGTTGAATACGCTGACTGGTTTCGTGGAAGTGAGGTTTGACTCAGTTTGTCTTAACTGAAACTCACCTCCTCTAAATTTATATCGGACCCAAAGAAATAATGGGCGCTACATCTGAAGTTCTCAGTTAGATCAGATACTTGAAACTTATGCTCTGGAGTATAGGGGTAAGCATTTTCTGTGAGCACTCTTTTTAACTCTTGGGCAATAATCTTAGTAGAATCTATTACGTTAACTCCCTTCGGTAATAAAGCTTGAACATTTTCCCTGACTAAAGGATAGTGGGTGCAACCTAAGATCATAGAATCGATATTCTTGAAGCTGTCATCAGCAAAGTATGCCTCTAAAACTGCACCCGGAATGCTGTCGTTAAAGAATCCCTCTTCGATTGCAGAGGCTAGAAGTGGAGTAGCTCGTGAAACCAAAGTAATATTTGAATTTAGCTGATTCATCGTTTCGCCATAAAGTCCCGATGCAATAGTAGCTCTGGTGCCAATTAGCCCCACACTTTGACAACCATCTTCAGCTGATATTGACCTTATAACAGGTGTAACCATATCGATTACTGGCATATTTGGACCTGCAGCCTTAACGATAGATTCAATAGCGTTACTTGAAGCTGAGTTGCATGCAACAACAATTGCCTTGCATCCACTCTCAACTAAATGTTGCGTAATACGTGAAGAGTAGCGCCTTATTAACTCTGGAGACTTTTCTCCATATGGAAGATGAGCCGTATCTCCAAAATACAGAAGAGACTCATTGGGAAGTAGATCGTTAATAGCACGGGCAACTGTAAGGCCACCAATGCCTGAATCGAAAATTCCTATGGGTCGTCGTTCTATCACATGCCGAGCTTAGTGCGAACTAAATCCGTTACATCCTCACCTCCATTGTATAGAGTTGCTCCCATGCTAGAGTCAAAAATGTAAGTAAATCCATGCTCAGATCCCACCGCTTCGATTGCTGCGCGTACGCGTGCTATCATAGGAGAAAGCAAAGATTCTTCTAAGCCCGAAAGCTCAGCTTGAACAGTAGCACCAAATTCTTGAAGACCTTGGTCTAGACCTTGTATCTCCCGTTCTTTTGACTCGCGTATTGCTGCTGGCCACGTTTCAGCTTTTGCTTGATATTCTCCATACTTATTTTGTAAGTCCTCTTGCATACGAGTCATCTCCTGCTCAAATTCCATGGCTGTTGATTCTATTGAAGCTTGCGCTTCAGCACGCTCTGGAAGATTAAGAAGTAAATTCTGGGCATCAATATGACCGAATTTTTGAGCCAAAGTTCCAAATGACATGAAGCCTATAAGGCCACAAAGAAGTATAAACTGTTTCATAAAAATAAATTGATTAATTGCTAAATTATTGTTTTTCACCTTTAGACCCAACAGAAGTAGCACCTCGGGCTCTATCCATCGTTGATCTGCTTGCATCACGAACAGAGTCGCGTGCCCCATCAACCGCATCACGTGCCTTGCCAACTACACCACCATCTCCTTCTTCCTTATCAACTTCTATAGTCTCTCCAGGAACATAGCCTAGCTTTTTGATGAGACGATCTGAGATGTCGTACTTGGGATTGGTATACAGCATATTGCTTTGATTGCTTTTGTCGAAGATTACCATATAACCTGATCCCCCAGCGATATCTTTTAATTCTTCGAAAATGAGTTGTTGGACGGGTTCGATAAGTTCTTGACGCTTTTCAAAAAGCTCTCCATCCACACCAAATTTCTGCTTTTGCATTTCTTTTGCCTCAGCTCTTTTTTTGATGATTTCCTGCTCACGCTTTTGTCGCATTTCTTTTGTGAGAAGAACTCTTTCGGCGCGATAAGCAACTTCAAGTCTATCGGCAGCATCTAGCTTCGTTTCTATTTCTGCTTGCCACTCTATTGCGAAAGAATTAAGCTCTTGCTGGGCAGAAGCGTAATCAGGCATATGAAGTAGAACATAATCAGAATCTATGTAGGCAAACTTTTGTGCCAATGCACTTTGAGGAGCGAAAGAGAACAATGCAATCGCTAAAGCTGCGAGAGTGATTTTATAATTATGGGAAATTCGTGACATCTTGAATGTATTCTTTGCGAAGTTAATAAACGTAACACTGTCTCGCTTGGCTATTAACGTAGAATTATACCAATCATTGTTATATGTACTAGAGTTCTCCCATATTCATTCCCATACTAAAGTGGAATTGACCTTTTGACATTCCAGGCACTGCGCCTACATCATCCATTCTCCAACCATAATCAAGTCCGAGTAGGCCGAACATCGGAAGGAATATTTTGAGGCCTATACCAGCAGATCGGTATACTTGGAATGGGTTAAATGCACGAGCATCTTCCCAGGTAGATCCACCCTCGAGGAAGGCAAGGGTGTAAATCGTAGCACTTGGATTAGTTGATATCGGGTAGCGAAGTTCTGCGGTATACTTTGCGGCAACTGGCGCACCAGTTTGAGGATCCGGAGCTGTGAGTGAAAGATCATCATATCCACGCAGGTTGAGGATTTCACGCCCATCAAGGGCGAACCCGCTAAGGAATACTCCGCCCATGTAGAAGCGCTCAAATGGAGATAATGGTACTCCGCGATCGTACTGGCCTATCAGGCCAACACCTGCAGCCATTTTAAGAACAAGTGTGCGAGGGTTTTCACCACCACTTCTTGTTAAAGGAGTGTACCATTCCGCTTTGAACTTCCATTTGTGGTATTCTACCCACTTGTATTGCTCTTCGATAGAAATATCTTCGTAATAATCGTCAGGGCGGAATAAACTGTAAGGTACAGTCGCTCTAACACTCACTTCAACATTGGAGCCCCAAGTCGGATATATAGGGTCGCTAATTGAATTACGCCCGAGGGTAAATTGAGCAGCGAGATTATTTGAACTCCCATTAGAAAAACTGAAAAAAGAACCGTAGTTATTGAGATTAAAATTCTGGTACGATAAAGAGGCGCGCATTTGGAACCAATCATCTGGCTTCTTCCACCTTTGACCTAAACCAATCTGAGCACCAAGAACTTCAAGTGAATTGCGTAGCTCATTCAGTTCACCATTAATATATTTAGGCTGACCATTAGACTGGACAGATTTCCAAACTGATACACTCAAGGAATTGGGTTTCTTACCGCCTAACCAAGGCTCGGTAAAGCTCAAATTGTAGCTCTGAAAGTAAAGGCCATTAGACTGTGCTCGGATGCTTAGGCGCTGACCATCTCCAGTTGGAATAGGACGCCAAGCACCTTTCTTGAAAATATTTTTCGCTGAAAAATTCGTGAAGCTAAGTCCAAGGGACCCTACGATACGACCGCCGCCCCAACCACCGCTAAGCTCGATTTGGTCAGAAGGTTTTTCTTCTACTTGATACTCGATGTCTACAGTTCCATCCTCCGGATGTTGAATGGGATTTATTCCGAAAGCCTCAGGGTTGAAATAATTCAATTGAGAAAGCTCACGTTGAGTTCGGATTATATCTGTTCTATTGAAAAGATCACCAGGACGAGTACGTATTTCACGGTAAATAACATGGTCGTTTGTCTTAGAATTCCCTTCTACAAGAATTTTACCAATGCGGAACTGCAACCCTTCCATCATACGGATTTCTATATCGATTGTATCGTTCTCAACACGTTTCTCTATAGGCATTGCCCTGAAAGTCAGATATCCATCATCCTGGTAAAGAGAGCTAAGATCCATTCCTTTAGGGTCCATAAATACACGCGTCTCAAGATGAGCGAGTGAATAAACATCTCCTTTGTGGATTCCGAGAATAGAGTCAAGTTGAGTGGTACGATACATTGTGTTGCCCGTAAACGTAATATTCCCAAAACGGAATGGTTTTCCTTCGTCAAGCTCAACGATTAAACCAACAAGACCATCCTTAGTTCTGTATAAGGAATCACTTATTATACGAGCATTTCTGTATCCCTCATTATTATACATAGAAATAATCGCCTTTTGATCAGACTTAAATTCATCAGCCAAGTATTTTGAGGGTTTGTAAAATCTCCACCAAGTTCTTTCCTTCGTAGATTTCATTTTACGTTTCACCTTCTTAGCATCAAAAGCTGTGATGCCGTTAATTAAAATTAAGTCGACTTTTACTTTTTTGCCTTTGTTGACATTGACTCTGATAATTGTTCCATTCGCAAATGATGAATCTGCCTCTTGGACAATATCAACATTAATATCTAAAAAACCCTTATCGCGATAGTGATCGTTAATGCGTTTTACTGCAGTGGCGATAACGTTTTCATTAACTATTCGGCCAGTCATGAGGTCAATTTTGCCTCTTATCGTTTCCTGCTCAGATCTATTTACCCCAGCTATACTGTAGCGAGTTAGTCGGGGGAGTTCTTTAACACGAACCACAAGATAAACATCTCTTTCTCGAAGTTCGGCAGCCTCTATACTTATATCTTCGAATAAATCCTGATTCCAAAGATTCGTAATTGCTTCACCAATTTTTTCTCCAGGAATGGTTATCGTTGCTCCAACTTGTAAAGCACTAAACAGTTTAATTGCCTGAACATCGGTGAACTCTGCTCCTATAACCGTAATGCCTCCAATGCGGTATTCTTGAGACATACTTAGATCAAGCACCTCATTTTCAGAGTTTTGCGCAGATGTGAAAGAAAGAAAAGATGATAGCAAAAAGGCTGCCACAATCAAAAATGCTCTCATTTATCGTTCGTTTGAAGAAGTCCGCCAAATCGACGTTCTCGGTTTTGAAAATCTTGAATTGCCGTGAGAAAATGCTCCCCGCGAAAATCAGGCCAAAGTACGGATGTAAAGTGGAATTCCGCATACGCCAACTGCCATAACATAAAATTACTTATCCTATGCTCACCTGAGGTTCTGATCATAAGTTCTGGATCAGGAATACCTTTCGTTTGTAAAAGGCTTTCAAAAGTATCAGCATTAATTTCTTCTATGTCCATATTATTTCTAACAACCTTTTTTACAGCCTGAATAATTTCCCATTTTGAACTGTAGTTAAGTGCCAGAATTAAGTCCAACCGGACTTCAGACACCTCCTTAGAACAAGCGCTTTTTAATTGATTATTACAGTTGTCCGGTAAAGCGGACAAATCGCCTATTGTATTCAATCTCACTCCTTTTTTATTCAACTCGTCCATCTCCTGAACAAGAGTTGTTACCAGAAGATCCATAAGTGCCGCGACTTCCTCCTTAGGTCGGTTCCAGTTTTCTGTACTAAATGCATAAAGAGTCAAATATCTCACCCCTGATTGCACAGCTGTCTCGACAACTGAGCGTACAGATTCGACTCCGTTTACATGCCCGGAGATTCTATTTTCACCCCTGTTTTCTGCCCAACGACCGTTACCGTCCATAATTATAGCGACATGTTGTGGGATACTTTGAGGATCAAGATTAAAAGAACTCAACAGATCTTGTCTAATCTGCTTCTCCTCAGAATTCATTTTGTAACTACTCATTGATTCCAGCATGAAGTAGGTTTCTTGCTAACTCTAAAGGCAATTGAAGCAAGGAAATAACCGTATTTGTCATCAAGTCCTGGATCACCTCTTTGCAAGCCCTCTGATGAAGAAACTCCATCTGGTAAAACGAGTATTCTATCAGCCATTTCAAAGGCCAAATCTCCACGAGCTTGTCTGATTTCAACAGGGTTAACATAGGATGTACTGACATCGTCTAAGTAATCAGTCCAAGTCTTTCTAATCCCCCATTCCAATTGAAAAGCTAAAGAAGAACCTAAATTAATTTTAAAACCCATACCAACAGGGATAGCTAAGCCACTTAGTTTATAAGGATCCGTGTCAAAAACCCAACCCTGACCTTCAGTACCTAATGGCTGCAAGGGATGCCAATTCCCAAAACTATCCTTTGCCTCTGGATCATGTGAGAAATACGCTAATCCCGCAGTCAAATATCCAGTAAGCCTATCATCAGGATTCCCCATAACATGATCAATGTAGTTGATCTCTCCAGAAATCGAAAATTCAACAATTTTATTTCTAAAATGCAAATTTCTATTCTGAGCCCAAGAACTCTGACTATCTTCATCCCAAGCCTCAACTACTCCCTGTAAAATCTGAAGTCTCACTCCCACTCTTGAATTAAAATTATGCCTATAATATCCCCCCTGTGTTACGTGCTGTCTAACACTAAGCGGATTGTTGGGGTTGAGGTCTCCGAGATAATATGAAGTCCCTATTTGATAACCAATTTCTGCGCTAGAACTTTGAAAAGTTTGGGCTGTCGATTCCGGACTTATTGCTGCAATTAGCCCAAATAATAGTAAATATATTTTGCCTTTCATCGTTCGCGCGGATCAATTCCCCAATGCATCTTAGATCGGATAATATTAAAGAAATTTTGATGCTCTAGGTTTAAAAATTTAGCTTTAAACGGAGCTGGATTTATTGTGACTTTAGACCTTGCATCAATTCGAAAAGAACGGCTATCTAATGACAGTAAAAAACTTGCGTCACGCCCATCAGGTGAAAGAGTAATCTCACCTTCTATAGGAACAATCAAAGGACGATTTGTAAGATTATGTGGTGCGATAGGGTTAATTACTACGACCTGAGAACTTGGGGAAATTATTGGACCACCTGCACTTAGACTATATGCTGTAGATCCTGTTGCCGTTGATACGATTAGGCCGTCAGCCCAGTAAGTATTTACAAATCTATCCTCACGATGAACTTCAACAACGACCATGCTTGCTGTATCTCGTTTATGAATCGCCACTTCGTTTAAAGCGTAAGGAAATTTACCAAGATCTATTCCTTCAGATTCAACTTTTAAAAGACAACGTTCATCTATCCAAGTATTTCCAGACATTATTGCATCAATCGCATCGTCAATAGAGTCTGTTCCCACATTAGAAAGAAATCCCAATGTACCGGTATTGATGCCCATAATAGGAATGCCTTTTTCCGAAGCTAAAGTACATGATTCAAGAAATGTACCATCTCCACCCACAGAAAATAAAACATCATAACCCTCTATATCTTCAGCACAAGAAAATGTTTTAAAAGTCGAAGGAACTTTAGTTGATTTATTTAGCAAATCCATAAACTCTGCGTAAACAAGAGCCTCAGAATCTATACCTTGAATACGATCTACAAGATGCTGAACCGCATCATTGTATTTTTGCTTGAATGGTTTTCCAAATAAAGCTATGCGCATAAATTGTGATTTACTGGGCTTAATCCGTTTCTAGATAACGCATAAAGGCGTCAAACTTGCTGCGAAGTTCGTCCTCAACCTCTGGAGAATTAAAGAAAGTCAATATTTTGTAATCGAAACGTTCAAATGATGAGAGTATTGCCGCAATTTTCGTAGTGTTTAATTTTATCGTCACAATAAGAACCCCTGATTCTTTTTGTGTCAAAAAAAAGCTCGTTATCTGAGTGCTATTCTCCTCAACCAGTCTAGAAATTTCAGCTAAACTATACTTAGCAGATGTGATTTCTAAAATAACGGTACTCCCTTCTAAACCCCAACCGACTTCTTTAGTCAGGAAGCTCATGACAGCTCCTCTATCAATGCTCCCCATGTATTTCCCCTGAAATACGACAGGTAGGATATCTACTTCGTCACGTGACATTTGGGCTACAACATCATAAAGGTGAAGGTTCGGGTCAACGCTAATCTGATAAGTCGCAACCTCAGCTAAAACAGCTGTGTCTTCATGCTCAAGTAAATCTTCCTCTTTAATCAGCCCTTGAAAGTGATCTTCGACAACAATAGGCAGATGAGCCACCTTGTATTCATCCATCAGGCTGATAGCCCGAGAAACCTTATCAATAGGTAGGAGTAAGGGAAGATCAAAAGTTAATAGTTTCTGGGCTCTCATGAGTTAATTTTGCCTTATGTCTGACAGTTCGAAGGTACAAAACACAAGGCTAAGTGTAAACGTAAATAAAATTGCCACTTTGCGTAATGCGAGAGGTGGATCTATTCCTGATTTACTGCTGGCCGCAACACGTATTCAATCTTTCGGCGCACAAGGAATAACTGTACATCCAAGACCTGATGAGAGACACATTACCTATCAAGATGTACGACATTTACGTCCATTAGTACACCGTGAATTTAATATTGAGGGATACCCATCTGAGAGCTTTATAAAATTAGTTTTAGAGGTTAAGCCAGAACAAGTGACTCTTGTTCCAGATCCGCCAAATGTGATTACAAGCAATGCGGGTTGGGATGTTGCAGAAAATGAGCAAATGTTAAAGGAGGTTATCGACCGATTCTCTAATGTAGGGATCAGAACAAGCTTATTTATGGACACATCTGAGGAGGGAATATATGCTGCTGCATTGACTGGTACTCATCAAATTGAACTCTACACAGAGGATTACGCGGTGAAACACAAAGTCATAGGTGAGGATGCCGCAATACCGTATGCTAGGGCAGCCACGCTCGCTCATGGATTAGGCTTAGGCATCAACGCTGGACATGATTTAGATCTTTCTAACCTTAAAGATTTTGCGAATAATGTTCCCTACTTAGATGAGGTAAGCATAGGCCACGCACTAATTTCTGACGCCCTATATATTGGGCTATCTAACACAGTAGCTAACTATCTTGCATGCTTAAATAACGTAACGTATACATGACTGCTGTTACTCTGTATAGCAGAATAATCGGAAGTGACAATTCTAAAGATCTTGTGATTTTACATGGTCTTTTAGGAAGTTCTGACAACTGGCACACCCTTGCCAGGCAGTATGCTTTAGAATTTCGCGTACACCTTTTAGACGCAAGAAACCACGGACGTAGTCCACATTCACAGAACCATTCCTATGAAACAATGGCTTCCGATCTTCTAAAATATTTAGATGATCATTCTATTGAAAAAGCTTGCCTTTTAGGACACAGCATGGGGGGGAAAACTGTGATGCTTTTTACTGAAAACCATCCAGAAAGAGTTGCTAAATTAATCGTTGCGGATATCTCTCCTAAGGAATACGCTCCACAACATGAACCCATTTTCCAAGCACTCAAATCGACGAACCCTGCTATAGCAAACTCTCGAGAGGAAGTATTGAGTGTTCTCGAATCTAAACTTGGTAAGGATAAATTTCTGATTCCATTTTTAATGAAGAATTTAAGGAGAGAGAAATCGGGTAGGTATTCATGGCGATTTAATATCGAAGTCTTATCTAATACTCTATCAGGGATAACAAAGCGTATTGACCTTTCGATAAACACCATACCCACGTTATTTATTTATGGTGCTCTTTCAGAATATGTAAGCGCGAAAGATTTAGTTAAACTAGAAGAACTTTACTTACAATTGGAAAATGTTTGCCTTGAAAACTCAGGCCATTGGCTACATGCTGAAGAACCCGAGCTGTTTTTGGAAACCACATCTGAGTTTTTAAATTATTAAAGGATTAATCCCCGCTGGTTTCTTTCAACCACTTTCTATATGCTCCAAACAAACGAGAGTTAGATACGTCGTGGTCTCGTACTTGTCTCTATCATACATTATTTGGTGTATATCTTGGAGATCAAGTAAACCAATAAGAATCCCCTCTTCGTCTACGACGGGATGTAAGTTTCTTTTGCTTTTAGTTACAACCCTAATTATATCCTAATACTAATTACTAGGACATCATCGACCTGTTCTTCTTATGCCTTCCAACTGTCAAACTCTTTTGCCAATTCATCTTTATGCTTAATTATAGGCAATTCAGCAAGTCTAACTAACAGTTCTCTGAAACGGCGGCGCATGTATTTTTTTCCCAATGGCCCTCCGAATTGATCAACAAATCCGTCTGTGGAAGCAAAGATGGTGTCTCCCTGCTCAAGAGGGTAAACTTGCTGGGTGTAAGACTTAGAATCTGGTGTGAAGGAGGCTATAGCAAATTTATCCGCTTTCATTTCATGGAGTTCTCCTTCTCTAACAATATACAAAGGGTTGTTTGCCCCTGAATATAGGAGCTCCATTTTTTCCATATCCACAGCTAACATTACAAGATCCATCCCGTCTTGAAGATGGTCTGGTGAGGTTTCCGAACTAAGAACTTCCAAAGCAGCAGAGTTAAGTCTATCTAGAATTTTACTAGGTTCTGTGAAAACCTTTGTTACATGACTCAAGGCGTTATATCCAACCAGGCTCATAAATGCTCCAGGCACTTCATGCCCTGTACAATCAACCGCTGCTATAAGTATAACTCTACCCACTGAGCGGAAAAAGTAGAAGTCTCCGGAAACGATATCTCTGGGTCGATAGAAAACGGCTGAGTTATCGAAAACCTCTGAGACTTCTTTTTCAGTTGGTAGAATGGATTCCTGAATCCTCAATGCATAGTTTATACTGTCGCGCAGATCGCTGTATAGGTCTTCCGCTCTTTTCTTTTGCTTGGACATTTCTGCCGTCCTATCCTCCACCTTTTGCGCAAGTTGTATTTCTGTGGCGGCCAAATCGTCGCGCATACTTAAAAGAGCATGACCTAAAGAATCATCATCACTAAGTGGTTCATACGGAGCGTTGAAATCTCCCGAACCCACAGCTTCAGAAAATTTCCTGGTTTTGTTAAGTCCATCTGCCAGTCGATTAACGGCTACAGCCATATCTCCGATCTCATCTGGAGTGATGGGGACCTTATTGTCCGGTTGCTGACCCCTTCCCATAAATAACAAAGCTTGTTTTGTAATGGCAATCGTGTTAGCCTTGTCAAGCTTAGGACCTCCCTGATCAGATTGTAACCAAGAGAATGAAAGCGAAATCGCTATCGCAAAAAGTAGAAGATAAATATTTCTAATTCCGAGACTGAGAATCTTAAGAAGTTAACTACTCCTGATGCTCGTAGCTCATTTGATAAGATGGGTTCCTAACTTATAAATGTGTGGGATTAGAATAGTTAGTAAGGTGAGTTTAAGAAGAATATCTGGCTATGTTTATTTCCTTTGGCAGCTCTTTATCCTCAAAAATAAACCTAACTAAATGCGCTGCGGTCGCCGGACCAATCAATACTCCCCTCGTACCAAATCCATTGAGAATGTATGTGTTTTCATTCATTTTTCCTGCATAAGGTCTTCTGTCTTTTGAAGCGGGCCTTAAGCCTGTCTCTTGATTCATTATCTCGAAATGATCGAAAACTTCAGATGATATGATGGGCTTAATGCCTGTTAGAAGTTCATCTCTACCTTCTTCAGTAGGTTGACTTTTTACAACATCCCACTTGTATGTTGCGCCTAATTTATAAGTGTGATTTCCTCTGGGAAGGAGCCATTTGACTCTGTTCACACACATGTTTTTCGTTTTTATGTTTGACTTTAGAGTGAGCACCTCTCCGTGATCTGATTGAATTCTAAGATTGTGTTTAACGAAATCTTCTATTGCTCCTACTCCCCTGCAGTCTATAAAGTTTGATGTTTGAAATTCGTCATCAAACTTAGAATTATACGTTTTTTCTCTAAATTTCCCTTTGGATTCAAGAAAAGAACGAAAAGAATCCAGTAAAAGTGGCAAATCGACCCAACCAGCTTCAGGCACTACTCCGAAACCGTGTGGAGCAACAATATCATCTGGCACTTCATTACTAACTGGCCTTATAAATTGTGAAACCGTATGTTCATCTTTTAATCGCTTTTCCCAAAGCATTCTATACTGTGAATTCGGGAAGACTCTCATAATAGGAGACTTATGAAGAATTTTACCCGGTATCTTTAAGAAAGACTCTATCTTTAGATACGTCTCACGCATCACGTCCATATGCTCTCTTGCATTCCACACTTCGACTATTCTTTTAAACGACACCGGATTAAACATTCCTGCTGCAACACGTGAGGCTTGGTTTGAAGTGTTTGAGGGAGACATATGGGTCTGGGTTAGTGAGGATTTTGATGAATTCTTAGGGGCATCCCAAACCTCATAATTTACTCCCCGCTTCTCTAGCTCCCAGGCCATAAGCGTTCCGGCAAGTCCGGCACCAACAATAATAAATTTATCCGAGATTGCAGCGGGCATACTAATCGATAACACCTAGTTCGCGTGCTACCTTTTCAAAAGCGGCCAAAGCACGGTCAAGATGTTCTTTCGTATGGGCCGCTGAGAGCTGGACTCTGATTCGAGCTGCACCTTTAGGCACCACTGGGAAGAAAAATCCTATTACGTATATTCCTTCTTCGAGCAGGCGATTCGCTATATTTTGAGAAAGGCGTGCATCGCCAAGCATAACGGGAACGATCGCTGACTCGCCGTCATTGAAAGGTAGTCCTGCATTGCGAAGTCCGTTTTTGAAATACTTGGTGTTCTCCTCGAGACGGTCGCGAAGCTCAGTGCTTTCCTCGAGCATCTTAA
Organism: Flavobacteriales bacterium UBA974; assembly: GCA_002292405.1. Taxonomy (GTDB): domain Bacteria; phylum Bacteroidota; class Bacteroidia; order Flavobacteriales_D; family Sanyastnellaceae; genus UBA974. The sequence continues at coordinate 24,132 of DBBW01000018.1, read as the reverse complement.
AGACTTCAATTGATGCCCCTACTATTGTCGGTGCAAGAGAATTTGAAAAGAGGTAGGGACGAGAACGTTGGCGTAGAAGTTCGATAATTTCTTTACGTCCTGTTGTAAATCCGCCCATCGCGCCGCCGAGAGCTTTTCCAAGAGTACCCGTTATAATATCCACTCTGCCAAGCGCCTCGCGTAGCTCGATTGATCCTCTACCCGTTTTGCCGATAAAACCAGTTGCGTGGCACTCGTCCACCATTACTAAAGCGTCGTACTTGTCAGCTAGGTCACATATTTTCCCTATCTCTGCAACATATCCGTCCATAGAAAACACACCGTCAGTTACAATAATTTTAAAACGAGAATTAGCTTCGGTTGCTGCCTGAAGCTGAGTCTCAAGATCAATCATATCGTTGTTAGCATAGCGGAATCTCTTTGCTTTGCAAAGACGCACTCCGTCAATAATCGAAGCGTGGTTAAGAGAATCTGAAATGATTGCATCTTCAGATGTTAAAAGTGGCTCGAAAACTCCTCCGTTAGCATCAAAAGCGGCTGCGTAGAGTATAGTGTCATCGGTTTGATGAAAATCTGCAATCGTCTTCTCAAGTTCCTTATGGATATCTTGTGTCCCACAAATAAATCTCACAGAACTCATCCCAAACCCGTGTGTATCTAACGTCTTTTGCGCTGCCTTAACCACCCTTGGATGGTTACTTAACCCGAGATAATTATTCGCACAAAAATTAAGAACTTCAGTTCCGTCAGTCAGCTTAATAACTGAATCCTGAGACGTGGCTATAATTCGTTCACTTTTAAAAAGACCAGCCTCCTCAATATTTTCGAGCTCTTGCTGGATATGTGATTTCATTTTTCCGTACATAACACAAATTTAGCCCACTCCTCCTCCCCTCACCAATCATATTCATAAGATCTCTTGAATATTTATTACCCTAACACTAACGGGTAGTTCCTCTCTCCATGACCCATGGGGTTGTCATATTTGACCGAATAGTCTGAAGGGACGTAAGAAGATATAATTTCTCGCAAATCAAGGCCGAATGGATTGTCAACGGTTTGTCCATCGGAGATTGTATTGTCTTGTAGATCTGAGAAAGTTCCGACAATGAGTCCTTCTGCATTTTCAAATACACCGGCGAGTTTAAACGCTAGAAACATTCTATCTATGTGGTATAGATATTCATCAATGTCTTCAAGAAATAGATATGATTCGCTCACATTTGGAAAATATGGGGTGCCGAGAAGTGAATAGAGGACGCTGAGATTTCCTCCCGTGACTTTTACTTTGGAGTTGATTTCAAATTCACCTCGGAGGATAGACCATATTGCATCAATATCTGAAGGTAATGTTGAGCTTAAAGTTGAGGCTACTGGCGCGTGGAGGGATGAGATTCCGAGGTTCGTCGACCACGAATGGAGGGCGGTAATGTCAGAGAAGCCGATAATCCAAGTTGGATCAGCAATATAGGCCGAGGAATCTAGGAGCGGAAGGAGTCGACCAGAGCCGTAGCCACCTCGAAGGGCAAAAACTGCTCGTATAGATTGATCTAGAAAAGCGGAGTTGAGATGGTGAGCGCGATGAGAGTCAGAGCCCGCAAATTGGTGGTATCGAGCGTCGAGTTCTGGCGGGATGACCGGGGTGAAGCCAGCAGCGAGCACAGCCGAGGCTGCATCTTTTATGGTGTCTGGTGAGGCGAAGCGGGCGGGTGCGACAAGCATGATTTTATCGCCTGGCTTGAGATATTTAGGTCTGATTGAGCTCATTAAAACGTTTTATGAAAGCGTCTATGAAAAACTTTGTGTGACTTTCTTTGCGGTGAAGTTAATGAGTCTGGGGGGAGTGAGGTATTTTTGGGCTAATGAATAAATTGCAATCAACGACCCAATTAATTAGGACACCGAAAAGACGGCTAATTACTTCGGCTCTACCATATGCAAACGGGCCTATTCACGTGGGTCATATGGCTGGTGCGTATTTGCCGGCGGACATTTATGTTAGGTATTTGCGTAGTGCAGGAGAAGAGGTGCTTTGGGTGTGTGGAAGTGATGAGCACGGAGCTGCAATTACGTTAAGGGCGAAAATAGACGGGACGACACCACGTGAAATCGTAGATAAATATCATGTTGAAATGCAAAGGGCATTTAAGGGGTTGGATATCAGTTTCGATCACTATAGTAGAACTTCAAGTGAAAAACATCACAAGGTGGCTCAAGATTTTTTCTTGAAACTTCTGGAGAATGATAGTTTTGAAGTAAAGACTCAGAAACAGTATTTCGACGAGGAAGCTGACCAATTTTTAGCCGATAGATATATTACTGGTACGTGTCCTAAATGTCATGCTGACGAGGCATTTGGAGATCAGTGCGAGAAATGTGGATCAACTCTTTCTCCTACAGAACTGATAAACCCAAAGTCGACTCTTAGTGGAGCAAAACCTGTTTTAAAGCCTACTACACTTTGGTATTTACCTATGGGAAGGCATGAGGAGTGGTTAAAGGATTACATAGAGAATGGAATGCTAAAAGGTAAAGCACATCATGATGCTAAGGCATGGAAAAGTCATGTTGTAGGCCAATGTAAAAGTTGGATCGACGGTGGATTGCAAAGTAGAGCGATGACTCGCGATTTGAATTGGGGTGTGCCGGTTCCAGTAGAGGGAGCTGATGGAAAAGTGCTCTATGTTTGGCTTGATGCTCCACTTGGATATATTACCGCTACAATTGAGTGGGCTGAGAAGAATGGACAGGATTGGCGCAACTGGTGGCAAAATGCAGATACCGAATTACTTCACTTTATCGGAAAAGATAACATTGTATTCCACTGTATCATTTTCCCAATTTTACTTAAGCAACACGGAGACTTTATTTTACCTCACCAGGTGCCGGCAAATGAGTTTATGAATCTGGAGGGCGATAAGATTTCTACTTCTAGAAATTGGGCTGTTTGGATTAGTGAATTTTTAGAAAACAATCCATCTGGAAGCGATCCAATGCGTTATGTTCTGACTTCTATCATGCCAGAGCAGCGCGACAGTGAATTTACCTGGAACGATTATCGGGATAGGATAAATAACGAACTGGCAGATGTGCTTGGAAATTTCGTGAATCGTGTCCTCGTGCTAACTCGCAAGTATTATGATGGTGTTGTACCGTGCGCTCCAAAGAAAGATGCTTTAACTGATGTAGATAAATCGCTTATTGCTGTACTTGAAGTAGCTGGTGAAGGGATAGGTGATTTAATATTGAGGCATCGCTACCGTGATGCACAACTCGAAGCTATGAATGTAGCAAGACGCGGGAATAAATACCTCACTGAGGTTGAGCCATGGAAACTTCAAAAAAATGATCCAGAAAGAGTAAGAACCATCATGCATCTAGCCTGTCAAGTGGTAGGAAACTTAGGGATAGTACTCGAACCCTTCCTGCCTCAAACTGCTTCAAAAATCTCTGTCTCATTCGGAGTAGAAGGGTCTACTTGGAAAGACGTCTCTCCTACCATTGTAAATGACGAAACCATATTAGGAGATCTACCTATATTATTTACAAAAATCGACGAAGAAACTGTGGAAGCTGAGAAAGCAAAACTTGGAAACAAGGGTGGCTGAGGAGATGTAATACGTTAAATCAATTATGAAGTCGCCACAAAATATCAGTACTCTCAAACATAAAAAAGAGATTTAGCCCTTATTCTTTCGATAAAACAAATGTTCGTTTTGAGGATGTTGAGTCAGCTTTTGAAGCTGCTCGTTGGGCTCCATCTGGTTATAATAACCAGCCGTGGAGATTCGTGTACACATCGCGCGACCACAAGAATTTTGAAAAAATGCTTTCTTTCCCTGTTGATTCAAATAGGAAGTGGATGAAGGACTGCGGTGGAATCGCAGTTATTCTAGCTAAAACACAAAGTGATTACAATGGCCAGTAGACCCCTCTGCCCAATATTGCTGTGGCCTTGCTGTAGGACAAATGCTCGTAGAAATCTCTGCACTAGGACTGCATTCACAACAAATAGGAGGTTTTTACAGCAAAGAGTTGGCGAAGTTTTTAAGGCTTCCAAATACTGTAATACCTATGGCTATGATGGCTGTCGGCAGAACATCTGAGGAACCTCCAAAAAACAGAAAACGAAAACTTTTGAAAGTTCTCGTTTTAAGATAAAATATGTCCTTTAGTTGCTCCCTGCTTTTTTACTTTGCTACAACGAAAGACTGGCGGATAAGTCCTCGCTCTGTATCAACTATAATAAGGTAAGTGCCATTTGATAAGCCAGAAACATCTATCTCAGATTGAGAAAGAGTAAACTCTATAACCTTCTGACCCGATAGAGAATAAATCTCACAGAAGTTATTACTTAAAGCTATGTCTCCGTCTAAAGAAACAGCAATCGTAGATGAAGTCGGGCTTGGAAAAACATCAAGGTTTTGAGAAAAGACAAGGTCTTCAACTCCCGTAACTACATCAACGCCTATCGTAGAAATTTCTCCTACACAACCTGACGCAGAAGACGCTACAACAGATAAAACGCCATCCGTAATATCTCCAATCCATTCGACAGTTACAAATGAAGTCCCTTGACCTGAAAGGATAGTCCCTCCCGTTATAGTCCACTCGAATGAAGCCGCATCAGCGCTACAAGAGTAGGACCATTCAGACACTCCAACACCTATCTCAACTGAATTATCCCCTTCAATTACTCCGGCTGAAGGGCCATACACGCAATCGTCATTTGTCCAAGCACTTGCATCGTAATTACATGCTTCAGCGTCCATACACTGAGTAGGAGCATATAGGATGGGAAGAAGAATTCTTAAGTCTGGAGATTGAATTCCCATAGGAAATATCTGAAAATAGATCGTTCCTGAGATCGTTCCTGAAGTAGTAAGTTGGCCAATAAGAACCTTCAAATCATCTCCTGCAAAACCAGCGTTATCAGCTCCTAAACCAGGGAAAAAAGTAGCCCAACCATTACCAACAGGAGTGTTCGCAATAATATTATCGCCTGCCTCAAAAGCTGCGAAAGCATCGTAAATCGGATCAGCTAAAGAAAGTAGTTCCATAGGATCTAAAGAATTCTCAACTCCTATAGTTAACCAACTGTCATATTCCAATTCCGGAAAAGCAGTGTAAAACGCGGGGTTGATCGCATTAGCGAACGTCTCACTTGCGTCTGGGTTTTGATACCACGCTGGAGAAGATGTTGACTCCATGATCCAAGGATATTCATCACTGCCAGTGCAAGCTGAGAGGTAGTCGTCAGCATGTAGCATGTGAATATACATCCTCCATGTGGTCATTCCAGACAGTTCACCTTCTGTATGCACCGCGTATTCTTCAAGCCCTACCCAATATTCGTCTGGACCTTGTGCCCTAATCAATGTCAACGATGCAAAAGAAACCGCAATAATTAAAAACCCTCCTAAAATCTTCTTCATTTCATTCTATATTTTACCAACCAAATCCTAAATTTATACCAAATCTAACACCAGTGCCGTCTCCCTCAGGAAAAAGCGCATCATCTAATTCTGACAAGGTACCATCAAACCACTCTGTACTTACACTTTTAAACTGAGGCCCAAAAAACACATCAACCATCAAGCCGTCACCATACCATTGGTATCCAAGTACAGCTGCAGCTCCGATGGCATTTTTATTGTACCATTCATCCCCATCAACATCCCATTCAACAGTTCTATAACGAGCAAGAGCTGCAATATAAAAGCCTTCACAAGAATTGCCTCCTGGATAGAATCTAAATTCTGGAATCACAATAAATCCTGAACGTGATGATGTGACTGTTTCCATCGAAATTGAATCGGTAGCAGAACCTGATCCTGTAAGGATTCCTGCCGACATTTGTAAAGAAAATTGGTCTGTTAATGCGTGTTCATACCCGAATTGGTATTGACCTACAATAAAACCGAAGGGATTTGCTTTTACGACTTGTCCTGGCCCATCAGACTGAGCTGACAAAGAGGTTGCGCATAAAAACAACGCAATTACAAATATATTTTTCATGTTATTAATTTACAATTAAAATCCTATTTTCACTGAGAAAGATACAGTACGACCATATGACCAATACCCCTCTAGTTGTCCGTTTTCAACAGTACCTTGTTCCTTCACGCCCGTTTGAGGATTTGTAATCCACGTTTCATCCGCCTCATTCATGTAGATTGTATTCATGGCATTCTGAACATTCAAACCCAATCTAACATCAAGTCCACGAGCTCTCGTATTCCAGCTAAGGTTAGCATCTAAATATCCATAATCCTCCAATTGCACAGGCTGCATTCCGATTCGTGACTCATCATCCCTGTCCTGATCTATCTCAAATTGAGCATATAAATTCATGTTGTAAACATAACTCGCTCCCATTCGAAAGTTCTTAGGAAGATCCATTCGAGCTTGTAGACCAAACTGAGTTTGTGGCGCATCACTCACCTTTAATCCCGCAGAATAGATATGCATCGAGTCAATAACCTCGTTCGTATTCTCATCTAATATCTCTGCATCTACATCGTTATCCCATCTCCAATCCCCTATGCTCACAAGACCTCCAATCTCGAGATATGGTAGTGGTTTAGCACGAAACTCCAGTTCAATTCCATCGTGCGTCTCGACAAGACCTCTTACGAAAGCCCTATACTCAGTTCCATCAGGTCTAAGGAGAGGGCCTGACATAATCGACTTGTCCTTCCACTTCGTGTGGTACATATTAATATCTAGTGACGCTTTCGGTAATCGCACTCTATACCCTATCTCAAGAGCTTCAACTTTTTCATTGACGAGATTCTCATTTGAAAGCACGTTTTGGTAATTCGGGAAAACATTCCTAATAAAAGGCGCACGTGAGTAAGCTCCAGCATTTAGGTAAATGTGATTCGTTTCTGTAATCGCATAAGAACCGCCTAGCTTAGCGTTGTAACCTGGAGAACTTGCTTTTTGGCTTAGAACTCCATACATAAACTGCTCTGTAGTAACGTACTCATCCGTTTCCTGGTTGTACTCCGTGACCTCCTGAACACCGGTCTCGTCGTAGCGAAAGTAAGTATATGGATCCTCTCGGCGATATCCAGTGTAAGAGCCTGTTGCAGCTATAAATGCTGAGATTTTATCTGTATTATACTCCAGCTGAGTAAAGAACCCTGCGTACTTCACATAGCCTGTGTCATCGTAATCAACTTTATCCCCCTCTGTAGCCATAAGCTGATACTCTGGGTTGATGCCATATCCTGTTACGGTTGAGAATGACTGCATATAGAAATCTCCCCCCAGTAAATTTGAGGCACGTTTGAAGTGATGCCCTTCATAGTAACGCATATCCACTCCCGCAATGAGGTTGAGGTTGGGAGTTAGTTCTGATTTCAAAGTGCTTAATATTCCAGTCCAAAAGTGCTCATTATGCGCATTCTCAATAACACTGCTCGATCTTCCTCCTATTAAAGTATCCCCATTAACAATAACCGGACCCCCTTTATGTTGTAGAGTGTCCACCCATGCCCCAGATGACTCGTTATAAGCAATTTCAAACTCCGGATAAGTCACAGGTAACGTGTTATTTACATTTGATTCGTATAAATAATCCCAGTACCTAGTAGTCTGTACAGTAGTCCCGTCTGCAAGGGTTTCGTAGAGTCGAGCGTTGTTAGTCCCATTATATCTTGATCCATAGCCTTTTCCGTAACTCACATATGCAGATGTCGAAAGGTGTGAGCGCTCAGTAAGTTGGAAGTAGTGATTGAGCGCAATTTGTGGTTTGTGATATCCATTCACTTTTGAGTTAAGCACTTCTCCGTCAAGATATCCCCAGTCGTCATTCCATCTGTGGCCTTCATACCCTAAGCTGTCAGGGAGTTTATTAATATCATTGAAACGATTAACAGTGAGCTGACCTCGACGTTGGCCGTGAGTTTGAGGTGCTCCTATGGCTGTAAATACAAGTCGGTGACCTCCGAAATCTTTTGCGGCTGTTAGGAAATAACTCCAGGCATCAACAAATGTAGCATCGACATAACCCTCACCATAAGTACGAGATCCAATAGCGCTAACTGCCCAACCGCTTGGGAGTACTCCTGAACTGAGGGAAAGCATATGTTTAGTTAGTCCATAATCAGTAATCGAAGTTTTAAAGCTCCCACCCTTTTCTACATCAGTTGCTTTCGTTACAATATTAATGGTTCCACCAACGGAGTTAATTGCGAGTTTAGATGCACCTAGTCCACGTTGAACTTGCATCGTTCTAACGGCATCCCCAAGACCTGCCCAGTTCGACCAATACACCCAGCCATTCTCCATATCGTTCACGGGAATACCGTTTACAAGAACCGCCACATTACGTTGGTCAAATCCACGAATATTAATTCTACTGTCGCCAAATCCACCTCCTCCTTTGGTTGCGTAAACTCCTGGTGTAAAATTTAATACTTCTACGAGTTCTCTGTCGCCTATTTTTTCTTCTATTTCGCGAGCGTCAATCGTAGAAACCGCCACTGGTGTTGCGCGATCAACAGATACAGAGGCTATAACATCTGCCTCTTGTAATCCGATTGCACTTGGCTCAAGTACGATGTCCCCCATGTTCATTAGCCCAGTTCCTGAAAGAGAGATGTACTTTTTTACTTTGGAGTAGCCCATCGTTGTAGCAACTAAGTTTGTTTGGCCCTGTACACGTGTTTTAAATTGAAAAAACCCATCAAAATCTGTAAATGAGCCTTCATTAAAATCCTCTAAATAAACCGATGCTCCAATTAATCCATTGCCCGATATAGCGTCGACTACTCTACCACGAATTGTTGTTTGAGCTAAAGAAATCGTCGCATAAAGAATCGCGACAAAAGTTAAGATGTATGTTTTCATTAAATTTTACTATTCCCTGCAAAATACCAACACAGCCACCATAATCAATAGTTTTGTATGTGGAATTATCCCCAACGACCTGCAGAGTTCAATAACTCTACAATTTGTAATGTATTGGTAGCTGCTCCCTTGCGAAGGTTATCACTTACAATCCAAAGATGTAAACCACGAGGATTATTTAGATCCCGGCGCAATCGCCCCACAAACACCTCATCCTTTCCCTGAGCATTTATGGGCATGGGGTATTCATTTGAGTTGGGATTGTCACGAAGAACCACGCCGGGGAAAGACGAGAGCGTAGATTTAACCTCCTCCATGTCGTACTCCTTATTAAATTCTAAAAAAACAGACTCCCCGTGTCCAAACATCACAGGGATACGTACGGCTGTACAGCTCAAAGAAATTGAATCATCTCTCATGATTTTTTTTGTTTCGAAATGCACTTTCATCTCCTCCTTTGTGTATCCGTTGTCCTGAAAGACATCGCAATGTGGAATGCAGTTTTTATCAATGGGATGAGGATATGCCATTTCAGATGGCGTTAGGCCAGAGCGCTCATCCATCATTTGAGAAACTGCGAGTTGACCGGTTCCAGTAACGCTTTGATATGTACTTACAACTCCTCTAAGTATCTTAAATTTATCGTGAAGGGGCTTGAGAACCATCACAAGCTGCATTGTGGTACAATTGGGATTTGCAATAATCATGTCACTAGAAGTAAGGCAGTCACCGTTCACTTCAGGAACGACCAATTTGATTTTTTCGTTCATCCGCCAAGCAGAACTGTTATCAATGACCGTCACTCCTGCATCAGAAAATTTCGGCGCCCATTCTTGGCTCACTTTACCTCCTGCTGAAAAAATCGCCACATCTGGCTTTTCAGATAGAGCACTTTTAAGGCTTATAATCCCAACCTTTACTCCTCTAAAGTTTATACATTTTCCTATAGATTTCTCAGACGCTACAGGCAGTATTGTCGCAATTGGGAAGTTTCTTTCTTCCAGAATCTTCAGCACAGTTGTTCCTACTAAACCTGTCGCCCCCACAACTGCTATGCGTATTGATTTCATAAAACAAAGCTAAAAACTTTGTGTGCGCTTACAACGGTTTTATGTGTGGTTTTGTAAATCTTATTAACCAGAAGAACTTTGCATAAATAGCTACTCAACATGTGTTTACTATCCATTATATCATTTTTATCACTCCCAATACCCATAGATTCTATTACTTGGCAGGTCTCATCCGGTTGGGAGCAAGAAAGTTATGAATCTTGGACACTCGATGCTCTTTCAGCAGGGATTTATAGAGTGTATGCTTGCACTGTCGAACCTTTTGAAGAACTCACCTTAGATATGAGGTGGAGGCAGGACTTATTTGGATTAAACAACAACAACTCTCTCTTTTTTATCAGTGAAACCGGACTGCCCGTTTCTCCCGGAACATATTTAGTTGTTTTGCAAATTGAACATCTGTCCAAAAAATTAATTAATCGTGGATTAATTCAAGTGGGATATTACTAAAATTTGTTGAAATTGCGGCCTATGCTTGAAGACATAGAAATCTTACATCTAGATGCTCCTATTACCAGAATGTTTGCTCTTGCAATTGTGAACTTAGGCCTCCTCGTATGGCTTAAGAACGGATTCCCTCGCGAATGGAGATTAGCCGGTTGGGCTTTACTAGATGTTAGACGGATTTGGCAAAGAAGTGCTGATGAAGCTCCAAGAACTGGCGGGGTTATAATCGCTCACCTCCAAGGTGTAATTGCTCTAGCGACCATATCATATGCATGTCTAAATAACATATTACAGGGATTTGCTTTAGGCGCTATTATCGTCTTCGTTAGATTATTCACAGTTCAAGCGCTCAGTAGATTTACAAAACTCAGACTTCTAATCAAAGAATCTACGGATATAGATAGACATCTAAGAACATGGATGGCTGCTTCTGTCTCCGTGATTGCAATTTTTCTTTCGTTACGCACACAATGGCATTCCGATGTGGGGTGTAGTCTTCTATTGTCGACTTGGATATTTTGGAGCTCCTTCCGGGTATGGCGTGTCTTTCAGACTTCAATTAAGCGTTTGAGTAGATATTCATTTACATTCATGTATCTTTGCGGCCTTGAAATTCTCCCCACTGGTTTCATCATACTACTTGTAATTAACTCGTTTTGATAGCCATCTCCGGAGAATCTTAACAACTAATGCAGGATGAAAAAGAAGATCAAGACTATTCTCATTTCACAGCCTAAGCCATCTACGGAAAAAAGCCCGTATTTTGATTTAGCAAAGGACATGAAGTTGATTATTGATTTCAGACCCTTTATTCACGTTGAGCCTATCAATGTAAAAGAGTTTCGCACGCAAAAAGTAGATATTTCTGAACATACCGCCGTTATCTTAACATCTAGAATGGCTGTCGATCACTATTTCAGAATGGCAGATGAAACTCGATTTGAAGTGCCTACTTCTATGAAATATTTTTGTATGAGTGAGAGCACAGCTTATTACTTACAGAAATATGTAGTTTACCGCAAGAGGAAAATTTTTCACGGACAGGTACGTTTACCTGAGCTTCTGACTATCATTAAGAAGCATAAGAAAGAAAAGTTTCTTTTACCTAGTTCTAACCTTCTAAAAGCATCTATTCCAGCAGCTTTAGACGAGCTTGGAGTAGATTACTCTAGGGCTTGCATGTATAATACTGTATGTTCTGACTTAAGTGATCTAACCGATGTAAAGTATGATGTTCTCGTATTTTTCAGCCCAAGTGGGATAGAATCACTCTTCCAAAATTTTACTGATTTTGTTCAGGGAGATACTAAAATTGCAGTGTTTGGCCCTACAACTTCAAAAGCGGCTGAGGCTGCTGGGTTAAGAATTGATATCAAAGCACCAACGGCAAAAGCACCGTCTATGACGATGGCAATTGAACAGTACATAAAAGGTAAGTAGTAAAGCGACTACACATTATCTTGTGCCTTCAATGGTGCAAACTAGGTACACATTTAAAAAAGGCGAACGCCTGAAAAGCGAAATCGCAATAAATAGAGCCTTTTCTGAAGGCGCTAAAGTTGTGAAATTTCCTTTCTTAGTGCGTTATACACACACGACATTCGATGCAGATTCCCCATACCAGATTGCGATTACTGTTTCAAAACGCAGTTTTAAAAGAGCTGTAGACAGAAATCGGATTAAAAGATTAATGCGGGAGGCTTGGAGGCTTGAAAAACCGCGACTTCTTGCAAATTGGGAGAAAGGTATCGCCCAACATGCAATCGTATTTGTTTATATCGGAAAAGAAATCCCAACGTTCGATCAGTGCAAGAACAACATTTGTAAGATTGTTGACGTATTAATCGACAACCCTATTGAAATGCCTACTACAACATGAAAAATACACGTAAATTATTTCTTATAGGGTTAGCTTTAGTCAGCATGGCTCTCATTTCCCTTAGACTGCCTATTAAAGAAGGCTTTTTTGAGATGTCTAAGCAATTAGAAATAATGAACTCCGCTTTTCGAGAATTAAATATTTTCTATGTTGATCCGATATCCCCTGGAGCGTTAATGGAGACTGGGATTGCAGCTATGCTGAAGTCTCTCGATCCATATACAAGATATTACCCTGAATCAAAAATGGAGGACGTTAGGTTTATGTCAACTGGCGAGTATGGAGGTGTGGGGTTATCACTTAACGAGAGATGGGATGGAACTTTTTACGTTGTAGATCTTAAAGAGAATGCACCAGCAGAGCAGGGCGGTATTAAACTCGGAGATAATTTAATCCAAATAGCTGGCTCAAATATTTCACACTTAGACATGTCTAAGATAGGTGAGCTCATCAAAGGAACTGCTGGCACAGATATTACTCTAGGGATACAAAAGCCTTCGCAAAAAGAGCTCGTAAATATTACATTAACTAGAGAGAAAATTAAACAACCTGATGTTCCATATTTTGGGATGATTAGTGATTCTACTGGATATTTAATTCTGAGTAAATTCACACGTACTGCAACCATTGAGGTTAAAAAAGCGCTTATACAATTGACAGACTCTATGGGGGCAAAGCAAATTGTTTTTGACCTCAGAGGTAATGGAGGCGGTCTTTTGAGAGAAGCTGTGAATATCGTAAATCTCTTTGTCCCTAAAGGACAAGAAGTCGTTTCCATGCGTGGTAAAACACCCGAATGGAACAAAAGCTACAGCACTTCACAAAAAGCTTTACTACCTAACATTCCTCTTGTTATCCTATTAGACGAGCGTAGCGCTTCAGCTTCTGAAATTGTAGCTGGAACTCTTCAAGATATCGATAGAGCTGTAATTATAGGGCAAGAGAGTTTCGGTAAGGGTCTTGTTCAGCAAACGAAAAAATTAGCCTACGGATCAAGGATAAAAATCACAGTAGCTAAATATTATACTGCAAGTGGCAGATGTGTTCAACGACTGCATTACGATGACCGAGATGATAGCGGTGATGCTAGAATTAGCGCCGATTCTACTCTTGTAACCTATTACACAAAAAATGGGCGACCTGTGATTGAAGGCCGTGGAGTTATTCCAGACATAGAATTAAAACCACAAACTCAAGACTATGTTATCGCAGGACTCATTAACAGTGGCGTATTCTTTGATTTCGTAGTAACTACTTCTGGAGATATAGAAGGCGCTATTGATTTGGATTCGTTTGAAATAAACGACAGGCAGTGGGAGAGCTTTCTACAGTACACTGTGGAGCAATTTAACGATCAAGAGCTTCAGAATACCGATAGAATTTTCCCATACGAACCCCTGTCAAAAAAGTTAATCATCGATTTAGAAGAAGCTATGACGGAAGATGGATTTATCGATAGCTCAGATTTAATGTCAAATTTAAAGACTCTAATTAAACCTAATTTAGAGACCGATTTAAAGACTCACGAAGATGATATAAGGCAGATTTTAGGGAAAGAATATGTCTTTCACTTAGAAAACACATCTGGGGTTTTCAAGTTTGAGCTTCCTAAAGATTTAGTTACTTTAGAGGCTATTTCAACTTTAGAGAGCGATAATTACCTGCAAATTCTCTCTGGAAATACAAATAACTAATTAAGTGAGTACTTCAGAAAAAATTCTACTTTCAGGATTATTCATATCTGTCGTGTCTTTAGCTTGGAGTCCTTTTGGTACGAGTCTAGGAATGGGATTAATTGCTCTAAGCTGGTTAATCTCGCTTTTTACTCGTCAATTAATTACTCCTACAAATAAAGCTCTTTTGGCTTCAATGGTGGGGCTATTCGCTTGGCATATAATGGGGCTTTTATGGACAGACAACATCCCTGAAGGCCTAGCTACATTGAAAATTAAACTCCCTCTTTTAATCGTTCCAATGAGTCTTTTAACTGTAAAATGGAACTCAAAACTCTGGACTGAGAGAATTTTACAAGCCTTCGTCATTTCCGTTTTCTTAGCTGCTGCTGCTGGGCTATTAATTGGATGTTATAAGACCCTAGCAGGCATTTCGCTTCAACCAAGCCAATGGTCACCGTTTATTTCCCACATTCGAATGGGAATACTCCTAGCACTGGGTTGGGGTGGGCTTTTAGTTTATAAGAGTGAGAAATACCGCTTTCTGTTATTCATTTACGCTATCGGTGCTGGGTTATACGTATGGCAAACTCAATCTGTTACTGGAGCAGGCATGCTTCTAATAACAACTGTTTTAAGCTTGCAAAAGCAATGGAGGTTTTCTGTCGTCGCAATGAGTTTTGTTGCTGGATTCTGGTTGATTTGGACTATACTTCCAGGGCCACCAATTACTTCTCTACCGTCTCATACAACATGGGGATCACCATACACTCATCACGTGGATCGAGTTTTAGAAGAAAACGGAAATAAGGTTTGGTCATATTTAGCTTGGGATGAAATGAGGCCTGAGTGGAATCGTAAAAGTGAATACGATTTCGACTCAAAAGACTTAAAAGGGCAGGATATTAAATACACTCTAATGCGATACCTAACATCTATGGGTGTCGCTAAAGATGGTCTGGCTGTGAAAAACCTTAGGCCAAAGGAGGTTATTGCAATAGAGTCTGGAAATACCTCTATAAAACAAGAAATATCATCGGGATTAGCTTTAAGATTAGATGAGTTAAGATTTGAAGTTGGGAATTTTATTGATGGAGGGAATCCAAGTGGAAACTCTGTGACTCAGAGATGGGAGTATTTTAAAGTGGGTATTTACATTGCAAAAACAAATCTACTAATAGGCGTAGGGACTGGAGATTTGCCTGATGCATTTCACATAGCTTATGAAGAACTTGAGACTCGCTTATCCCCTCAATTCAGGCACAGAACTCACAATCAATTTCTTGCTTGGTTGATCGCCGGAGGTGTTGTTGCCCTTTTGTTATTTGTCCTAACATTCATCTTTTCATGGCAAAAAGATGTTTCCACAAAAACAAATAGGATGGGACGAATTGCCTGGTGGGTTGTTGTGATTTCATGCCTCTCAGAGGATACGTTTGAAACGCAAGCTGGAATCACATTCGCCGTTTTTGCAATCGTTCTTTTCTCTCTCTATAACAGAAGATCCCAGTCTTTTTCTTCTGGAAATCGAAGGGCTGCAGGGTAGCCAAATTTATGCAGCTGTTTAAGACCGTCTAAAATGATATCTTTCTTTTGTGAAGACATTAAAATAACTGAGTCTATTCCATTTTTAAGTGTTGATTTCTCAGAATAATTCTTGATCTTGACAACCGCTTGAGGATTAAACCATTTTATAGCATTTGCTATAATCACAGCTTCTTCTCTACAGTTATTCTGAAGTATCAGAATGTCCTTTTCTCCTTTATTCATAAAATCGAGTCTGCGATATTTCCAATATGTAGCAAGCGTATTTTGTTTTGCGATTTTTAAACCTAACATTCCATCTAGGAAACCCAATTGAAAGATGGTTTGGCGTAACCATCTAAAAGATGACTTATAGATCGCCTCAATAAAGGACGTAGACCTCCCTTCCTCATTCATAAACCGAGCTCCCATTTCACTATATGTAAATAATTTACGAAGCAACTCTGCAGGTTCATTAATGCTGTAATGTAACAAGTCACCTTTTAGGGAACTTGTTGAAAACCCTTCTTTTATTTTTACGAATTCGTGCACATTTCTCCCAGACCATTGCCCCAAATTACGATTGAAAAACCGCAGCTTTTTATCCGGATACCAACCTCCATAGTTCACCCAAGTACCACAAAAATCTGTGCGACGGCTAACAAAATATCCTGCGGTTTGTAAAGATTGAGAACTTAAATCATTCGAATATTTTTGGTTTTTACGCCATTTCAGTAATGAGTTAATCAACTCATTACTGAGAACTTCATCGGCATCAATACTCAGTATCCACTCGTGTTTAGCCTTTGTAGTGGCAAAATGCTTTTGGGTTTTATAACCCTCAAATTTATTCTGCAAAACAACAGCTCCTTTCTCTTTACAGATTTCAATTGTTCTATCTGTAGAAAATGAATCTATAACAATTACCTCGTCAACAACACTCTTCAGAGAATCAATTGAACGAGCAATAATACGTTCTTCGTTGTATGTAATTATTACAGCTGAAATCACATCGCTAAGTTAGTAGTAACTATGGGAATTGTGTGGAAAAAGTATGTTGCTGAAATTATATAGACCAGTTAGCTTTGTATGTTATGAATGTACTTCTCCTTGGATCAGGCGGTCGTGAGCATGCAATGGCCTGGAAATTGTCTCAAAGCTCTTTACTGTCAAAGCTTTACGTTGCGCCGGGCAATGCTGGAACAGAGCAAATTGCTACAAATGTATCCTTAAATCCCATGGATTTTAGTGCTGTTGATCGCTATATAAGACGCAATTCCATAAATATGCTCATCGTTGGGCCTGAAGCTCCTCTTGTAGCCGGAATTGTAGATTACTTCGAAGAGTCTAGTAAACACAAAGACTTAGTCGTAATAGGACCTCCTAAAGCAGGTGCCCTTTTAGAAGGTTCTAAGGATTTTGCTAAAGCTTTTATGGCCAGACATAATATCCCTACTGCAGATTATCAGACGTTTAAATCAGGCGAGTTAAAACAGGCAAAAGCCCACCTTGATAAAATAAATCCACCATACGTGATCAAAGCTGATGGGTTAGCCGCTGGAAAAGGTGTGATAATCACAGAAAATAGACAAAAAGCTGAATCCACACTTGAAGACATGCTTGAAAACTCATCTTTAGGGGAGGCTGGAACAAAGGTTGTTATTGAACAGTTTATGGATGGTATTGAAGTGAGTTCATTTGTCGTAACTGATGGAACCGCATATAAAATTCTTCCTTCAGCTAAAGATTATAAGCGCGCCTATGATGGTGATAAAGGTCCCAATACTGGGGGTATGGGAGCCATAAGCCCTGTACCATTTGTAGATGCCGAGTTTCACGAAAAGACTCTAAATCAGATAATAATTCCTACAATTAAAGGTCTACGAAAAGATAACATTCCTTTTAATGGTTTTGTTTTCATAGGCCTAATAAAAGTAGGTAGTGACCCTTATGTGATTGAGTATAATTGTCGATTAGGTGACCCTGAATCTGAGGTAATTCTTCCTCTATTAAAAAGCGACTTACTTCACCTGTTTGACAGTCTGGGTTCAGGTCTTTTAAGTGAATATGATCTTCAAATTGAGGATAAGACAGCTGCTACAGTTATGTTAACATCTGGTGGATATCCTGGAGATTACTCAAAAGGAAAACAAATCAATGGTTTAGAAAACACTCCGAAAGAAACAGAAGGAATTGTTTTTCATGCCGGGACTAAAACTTCAAGGGGTAAGGTCGTAACTGCAGGTGGGCGAGTTCTCGCGTGTACCGGAATCGGTAACGGACTTGAACAGGCTTTAGAAAGAAGCTATAAATTGGCTGAAAGCATCAGCTTTAGTGATAAACAATACAGAAAGGACATCGGGCAAGACGTCTTGGTTAAAGTTGTCTAAAGTAATAGCTCACCGAAAAAAGTTCAAGGCAATAAAAGAATCAAGGTATTTTACCCTCAGCCTTTGCTTTTGTAACATACCCATTTAGCACTTTCAGCCAAACAACAAGTGCAACAAGGCTGAGAATAACAACACCTGCGTTAAACGGATCAGCAACATGTTCGTAAACGTTTACAAATATCCATTCTATTAACTTTCCGATGGGCTTGATTATTTCCTGTATATTCATTTCGATGTGATTCGTGTGCAAATCTAATACGCAACTTCTTATTAACGTAGGGCACGTGTAATCTTTTAAAAAAAGAATACAAAAACAAAGAGTTTGACCCATCTTTTATTCCGAACTTAGCAGTATGAAAATAGGTGTTGTAACATTTCCAGGATCGAACTGTAACATGGACATTGTCCATGCCCTGAGAAACAATCTTAAATATGAGGTTGTAGAGCTTTGGCATAAAGATTCTGATCTGCAAGACGTTGAGGCTGTCGTGCTTCCAGGAGGATTCAGCTATGGAGATTATCTCAGAAGTGGTGCTATTGCTCGCTTTTCTCCAATAATGGAAGAAGTCATTAAATACGCTCATGACGGGGGTAAGGTTCTAGGTATTTGCAACGGTTTTCAAATACTTTGTGAAGCCGGGCTTTTACCAGGAACTTTAATGCATAATGAAAGTCGCAAGTTTATTTGTAAAAATGTTTACCTTTTACCTGTTTCGCGTACAGCATCAATCTCTTCTGATCTAGATGATAAAGCGGCTTTGAAAATACCTATTGCTCATGGAGAAGGCAATTACTTCCTTCAAGAAACAGAATTAGCAGAACTTGAATCTAATGATCAGGTTATTTTCAGATACTGTGATGAAAATGGAAAAGTTAGTAATTCTTCGAACCCAAATGGGTCTGCTAACAATATAGCTGGGGTGTGTAACGAAGGTAAAAATGTATTTGGGATGATGCCCCACCCTGAAAGAGCTTGTTCAAAAGACTTGGGGAATACCGATGGATTAGCTATCTTACGAGGGTTAGAAACACTTGTTAAAGCGTAATAATATTAAGGTCAACCTATGAAGCCTTTTCCAGCCGGTTCTTCTTTAAATAAAATTAAAATTCCCGCAGATTTACGGGATAAATTCACTTCAGATGATTTAGAACAAGTTTGTACAGAACTTCGTCAATTCATTGTTGATGTCGTCTCTGAAAAAGGTGGTCATTTTGGTGCCAGTTTAGGTGTTGTTGAGCTTACGGTTGCTCTACACTATGTGTTTAACACACCTGAAGACCAAATAGTTTGGGATGTAGGTCACCAAGCTTACGGTCATAAAATTCTTACTGGAAGACGAGATAAATTTCACACAAACAGAGTGTACAAGGGCTTAAGTGGTTTCCCTAAACGTTCTGAAAGTGAATACGATACATTTGGAGTTGGTCACAGCAGCACCAGTATTTCAGCAGCACTTGGCATGGCCGTGGGGTCGAGGTTGAGTGGTGACGCTAAAAGGAATCACATCGCTGTGATAGGTGATGGCGCAATGACAGCTGGATTGGCTTTTGAGGGGCTTAATCACGCGGGGATAGAAGACAGTAACATGCTCGTTATCTTAAATGACAACTGTATGTCTATTGACCCAAATGTTGGTGCGCTGAAAGAATATCTCACTGATATCACCACTTCTCACACTTACAATAAGGTTAAGGGTGAAGTTTGGAATCTCTTAGGCCAAATATCAAAATTTGGCCCCAATGCTCAAGCCATTGCTAAAAAAGTGGAAAACGCGGTTAAGTCTGCAGTACTTAAGCAAAGCAATCTTTTTGAATCACTAAACTTTAGGTATTTCGGGCCTGTAGATGGTCATGATGTTGAACATCTCACAAAAGTCTTGGCTGATTTAAAAGACATCCCCGGACCTAAGTTATTACACTGTGTTACTCGAAAAGGGGCTAAGTATGAGCCTGCTGAATTGGGTAGCTCGACGAAATGGCATGCACCAGGTTTATTCAATAAAGAAACTGGGGAATTTATAGGTGCGGATAAGAATAACACAACTCCTAAGCCCCCTAAGTTCCAAGATGTTTTCGGACAGACAATTATAGATCTTGCAAAACTTGACAAACGCATAGTAGGTGTTACTCCGGCTATGCCTTCTGGGTGTTCTCTAAAAATGATGATGGAACAAATGCCAGATAGAGCATTTGATGTAGGAATAGCTGAACAGCACGCTGTGACTTTTAGTGCGGGCATGGCTACACGTGGGCTGGTGCCTTTTTGTAATATTTACTCGAGCTTTATGCAACGTGCTTATGACCAGTTGGTGCATGACGTGGCCTTGCAGAATTTACATGTTGTATTT
Source organism: Flavobacteriales bacterium UBA974 (assembly GCA_002292405.1). Taxonomy (GTDB): domain Bacteria; phylum Bacteroidota; class Bacteroidia; order Flavobacteriales_D; family Sanyastnellaceae; genus UBA974. The sequence continues at coordinate 3,942 of DBBW01000018.1, read as the reverse complement.
TGTTTAGACCGTGGAGGTTTAGTGGGTGCTGATGGACCAACGCATCATGGGGTGTTTGATTTGGCCTTTATGAGAATCATCCCAAACATGGTGGTTGCTGCACCTATGGATGAAACTGATCTGCGGAATATGATGTTTACCGCATCTGAAAAACATGTCGGACCTTTTTCCATCCGTTATCCAAGAGGTACAGGATCTATTGTTAATTGGCGAAACGCCTTCGAAGAAGTTCCCGTTGGTAAAGGTCGAAAACTGAGAAAAGGTGAGACTGTTGCGGTTTTAAGTGTTGGAGCAATCGGCACTGAGGCGGTTAAAGCGCTAGATAGTCTTTACAAAAAAGGTGTTTTAATTGCACATTACGATATGCGCTACATAAAACCTCTTGATGACGTTATGCTACATGAGATTTTCAGCCAATTTAAAGGAGTAATTACTTTAGAAGACGGAGTAATCCAAGGGGGCTTCGGTTCCGCTGTGATAGAATGGATGATGGAGCATGGATATAACACAACTGTAACGAGAATAGGGATAGAAGATAAATGGATTGAGCATGGAACTCAAGCAGAATTATATGCTGAATGCGGCTATGATGCTGAGGCGATAGAAATAAAAATTGAGGAAGAATTGGATCGGATAAATACAAATAGCAACTCCGCTGTAAATAAGACTCAATCTGCATAAAAATCCCTCCATTTTTCCATAGATTAGTATTTCATGGCAAATGAAAAAAATAACCTAGAGGAAGGTATCATCAATCTTGTTGATAAAAGTGGATTGGTCCAAATAGAACTTGATACTATTGCTTCGACAAGGTGTGTAGAACTAGATTTTACGGATTGGCTATGGCGTGGAGTTGTCGTGAAGGAAAAAGAATTTCGCGCATCAATAAAAGCTTTAGATACTGAAGTTTATGAGGGTGTAGGCGTAGGTATAACATGTAGTGAAGATGCAATTGTGCCTGATTGGGCTTGGATGCTGATCTCATCGAAATTAAACAATGCTGAATTTGTTGTTATAGGTGGAATTACGGCTGCACGAGCGGAGGCAACTAGACTCGCTATTGTTAATCTAAACTTAGACGAATACATCGATAAGAGAATTGTAATTAAGGGGTGTTCAAATAGTGGAGGCGCTGATTATTTAGTCCAAATTCAACAAAAACTACAACCTGTAGTAAAGAGTCTTATGTTCGGTGAGGCTTGCAGTACGGTTCCTGTATATAAAAAACCTGCTGTAAAAAGGTGAATAAATGCTGACATCCGAATCCGATAAAAAACTCTTTTTAATAGACGCCTTTGCTTTAATATTTAGGGCTTATTACGCATTTATTAAAAACCCACGAATAAACTCTAAAGGATTAAATACTTCTGCCGTATTTGGTTTCACAAATGCAATTTTAGAAGTTATAAGAATTGAAAAACCAACTCACTTTGCGGTGGTATTCGATCCCCCAGGTGGGTCTTTTAGAAGTGAAATATATCCGGAGTATAAAGCAAATAGAGATGCTACTCCCGAAGATATTTTACTTAGTGTTCCTTTAATTAAACAAGTTTTAGAAGCCCTTAAAATCCCTTACCGCATGGAGAAGGGTTACGAGGCTGATGATTTAATTGGGTTTCTTGCAAAAAAGGCAGAGGCAGAGGGTTTTGACGTTTATATGATGACGCCAGATAAAGATTTTGGACAACTTGTCTCTGATAAGATTAGAATGTACAGACCTGGAAGAGGGCGAAATCCAGCTGAGATATGGGGGCCCGAAGAAGTCTGTGAGAGGTTTGGCCTAAATAGAACAGATCAGGTAATTGACTATTTAGGACTTATGGGTGATGCCTCTGACAATATCCCCGGAGTTCCTGGAGTGGGTGCAAAAACTGCTGCAAAACTGCTTTGCGAATTCGATAGCATTGATGGATTGTATGAAAATACCGATAAATTGAATGGGAAGATGAAGGAAAAGGTGGAAGCAAATCACGAATTAGCCATCTTATCTAGAAAACTCGCCACCATAGAACTCAATATAGATGCTGAGATTAATATCGAAGCTATGATTCGTCAGGATCTAGATGAACACTTGTTAAGAAACATTCTTGAAGATTTAGAATTTAGGACACTTTTAAACAAATTAGTTTCAGCTCCAACTATTACACATGCAGCAGTAACTCAACCCGAAGAACCTAAAGAGGAAGCGACGTCGGAACCCGACGGGCAACTAGATATGTTCAGTGTTAGCGTACCTGACCCCAAATCTACACCCTCTCCAGAAGTCCCTAAAGAGGCCGTTTATCAAAACATTAAAGTAAATGACAAATACCATTTAATTAGCAATGATGCTGAGCTTGACGATTTAATTACTCAGCTTATAAAAGCCAAAGGGTGGGGGTTCCACACGATTACAGACGGATTCAACCCCATGAAAGACAAGCTATTAGGGCTTGCATTTTCTCTAGGATCTGGCGAAGCTAGCTATGTTCATTTAAGCAATTTTACAAATGATGCTCTTGGTAAACTGAAGCCCATTCTCGAAGACTCCTCAAAAAATATCACTGCCACTAATTATAAATTTGCCATAAAAGTTCTATTCATGCATGGGGTAAAATTATCTCCCAACATTTTTGATTGCATGGTTGCCCATTATCTTTTAGATCCTGACCAAACCCACAAACTTCAAGATCTGGCTAAAATTTTCTTAGGCTACGATGCCATTTCACTGGAGGGATTAGTGGGTAAAGGTAAAAATCGAAAAACATTAGGCGAAATTGAACTCAGTATACTTAAGCACTATGCTTGTGAAGCCGCAGATTTAGTCGTTCAACTAAAAAATAAATTTATTGTTGAGATTGAAAATGCAGGCCTTACCGGGCTTATTGAAGATATTGAGTTTCCATTAATTTCAATCCTTGCTGATATGGAGCTTACAGGTGTGAAAATTGATGCTGAGATGCTCGGGGAGTACAATATTGATTTAAGCGGTCAACTTGAAAAACTTCACGTAAAAATTACCGAAGAAGCTGGTGTAGAATTCAATCTAGATTCTCCGAAACAACTTGGCTCTATATTGTTCGAAACTCTTGTAATTACGGATAAAGCTAAGAAAACAAAAACAGGCCAATATCAAACTGGTGAAGATGTCCTTAAAAAACTTTCTGATACACATCCCATAGTTCCACTTATTATTGAATACCGGAAACTAAAGAAATTAAAGAGTACATATGTTGAGCCTCTCCCCAAATTAATTCACCCTAAAACCGGTAGAATTCACACATCGTATATGCAGACTGTTGCATCTACTGGGCGCCTGAGTTCAAAAGATCCTAATCTTCAGAATATTCCCATCAGGACTGAAGCTGGAAGGCGAATTAGAAAAGCATTTATTCCTAAAGACTCGAACCACATACTTTTAGGTGCAGACTATAGCCAAATTGAACTTCGCGTTGCAGCTGCCATGAGTAAAGATCCAGGGCTTTGTGATGCATTTCTAAACAATCAAGATGTTCACTCCGCAACAGCATCGAAAGTGTTTGATGTCCGTTTAGAGGAAGTTACAAGTGAACAAAGATCTCAAGCTAAAGCGGTCAACTTCGGAATATTATACGGCCAAGGTGTGTTTGGTTTGGCTGAAGAACTCGGAATTAAACGACAACGTGCAAAAGAGATAATTGCCTCATATAACGAGCAGTTTAACACTCTTGAAGCGTTTACAAAATCATGTATTAAACTGGCACGTGAAAAGGAATATGCAGAGACAATGATGGGGCGTCGAAGGAAACTCCCTGGTGTAAATTCAAATAACGGCATGGTGAAAGCATTTGCTGAGAGAAATGCTGTAAATGCCCCAATACAGGGTTCAGCTGCTGATATCATAAAAGTGGCGATGGTTAAACTATTTAATGAATTAGAAAAAGGCGATTGGAAAGCAAAAATAATAATGCAGGTACACGATGA
>DBBW01000015.1 GCA_002292405.1 Flavobacteriales bacterium UBA974 | reverse complement strand
TTTTGTTTCAAAATTTAGCCGTTTTATTCATCATAAAAATGTGGTAGATTTATCAAGGTTGATCGAGGAAGCATATACAGATATTTCCGGAAATGTCAATGCTAAAGTTGTTTTTTTTGACTTAAGCGTTAGGGTGCATATGCTCTTAAGAAAAGAGTCGCAATAAACATTTACTAGAGCTAAATTGCTGGCCGTGAAAAACGTATCTTCGTGGCACAATGGGATGTAGTAGCTGTAGTAACGGAGCCGGTGGCACGCCGAGAGGTTGTAAAAACAATGGAAGTTGTGGAACGTGTGGCAGTGGTGGTAAAACAACATATGATTGGCTTGAGGGGATAGCATTGCCTTCAGGGGTTTCGCCTTTTGATATTGTAGAGGTTCGATTTAAAAACAACAGAAAAGGCTTCTTCAGACGTAAGTCTATAGATAGTTATCACGTTGGGGATGTTGTGACTTTAGATATAAATCCAGGCACTGATGTTGGAGTTGTTTCATTAACAGGTGAGCTCGTTAGAACTCAGATGTCCATTAAAAAAGTTAAAGATGATCATGAGGTAAAGAGGATTCTACATAAATCTACGACTGAAGAAATAGAGGTTTGGCATAGAGCAAGAAAGAGGGAGGAAGCAACCAGGTTAAAAGCTAGAGAGATAATTAAGCGTTTGAAGATCAACATGAAACTCACAGATGTAGAGTTCCAAGGAGATGAAAAGAAGGCGACTTTCTTCTATATCGCTGAACAAAGAGTAGATTTTAGAGAGCTTGTTCGAGAATTTGCCATGACATTTAATTTGAGGATTGATATGCGCCAAATTGGTGCTCGCCAAGAGGCTGCAAGAGTTGGCGGAGTAGGTTCGTGCGGGAGAGAACTTTGCTGCTCAACTTGGATAACAGATTTCAGAACTGTATCAACAGGTGCTGCAAGATATCAGCAATTGGCATTGAACCCTGTTAAGTTAGCTGGTCAGTGTGGTAAGTTGAAGTGTTGTTTAAATTTTGAATTAGATCAGTATGTTGAAGCCTTGAAAGAATTCCCTTCTGCGAAAACGAAGATTCGTACTTCAAAGGGAAATGCTGTTATATTTAAAATGGATATTTTTAAAAAAATAGTCTATTTCTTAGAGCTTGGAGAAACTGCAGGAGGGCCTCAGCCAGTATCTCTGGAAGTAGCAAATAATCTGATTATAGCATCTGAAAACGGAAAAAAAATAGCATCTATTTCTCAGTTTGCGATACAGGAGCTTCCGGATGAGGTTTCTAAGACATACAGTAATGTTGTTGGCCAAGATGATCTTACTAGATTTGATAAAAATAAAAAGCAGAGAAGAGGATCAGGCGGTAAAAGCAAAAAGGGATCTCATAATAGACATAAGGGGCAGAGGAAAGTAAAAAGTCAAAAAACCAATTCATGATTTTTCGTGTTGGAGCTTGTTTCTTTATTTTATTTTTAATTGCATCTTGTGGTCAGTTTCCTGTAGCGAGCGATTCTTATGAAGTGAATCCTGAGGGCTGGTACTCGGATGATACAAAATCATTTGAATGGACTGTTGAAGACACAGACTATAGGTACTCTATTTTTGTCGATGTAAGGCATAACCAAAACTACCCGTTTTCCAATTTATACTTATTTCTTGACTTTACATTTCCCAATGGTAAGAATAGAAGAGATACTCTCGGCTGTACCCTTGCTGATGCTAGAGGAAACTGGTTTGGCTCTGGAACAGGTTCTCTCATAGATCACAGGATTTCCTTCAAAGAGGATTTTGAATTCCCTATAAAAGGCAGGTACAATTTGAGGGTTACTCAGGGAATGAGGCAAGATCCATTACAAGGTGTAACAGATTTAGGATTCAGACTTGAGACGACATCTGACTAATTTTAAAGTGCGCTTCTATGTTGTAGATTTGCATCCGCAAGAAAACCTACTTAACAGAATCATGTCAGACACAATATTCATAGCTCGCAATTTCGTTAGTAGACTTTTATTAGCAAGTTTATTCCTGTTTGTGTCTTTTCTAAATTCAGCTCAAGAGGTTAAGAAATGTGGTATTTATGAGGCTACCGTTCGAGCTTTCGGAATGACTCCAGAAAGGCTTCAAAACATCTCAGTAGCGGATCAGCAATTAGAAAGAGAGACAGCGCAGTATATAGCAGAGCGAAATAGAGGGGGTGAAAGAGATGATATGATTACGATACCCGTAGTATTCCACGTGATTCATAATAACGGAGAAGAGAATATCTCATCTGCTCAAATCCATGATGCTCTTGTTGTCGTTAATCGTGATTTCAATGCTCTCAATCCAGACCTAAATGAAATTGTAAGTGCATTTTCCCCTATAACGGGTGACGTTCAGATTGAGTTTAAGTTAGCTCGAAAAGATCCAAATGGAAATTGTCATTCTGGAATTAATAGACTTGTTAGCCAGGAGACATACGTTGGTGATGAGGCAGTGAAGTTCCTAATTCAGTGGCCAAGGAATAGATATTTAAATATTTGGGTGTGCGCTGATGCTGGGGGAGCAGCAGGTTATAGCTATTATCCCGGATCAGTTAATAATTCTAACAATGCTTACCTAGATGGTATTGTCATTCAGGATTCGTATACTGGATCGATAGGAACCAGCAACAACTACCGTTCTAGGGTCCTGACACATGAAATTGGACATTGGCTCAACCTCCGTCACCTTTGGGGGAATTCTAACTCTCCCGGTGATCAGGAGAACTGTGATATGGATGATAACGTAGCTGACACACCGAATAGTAAAGGGTGGACTTCTTGTAGCTTGGAGGGAGAATCATGTGGATCTTTAGATAATGTCCAGAATTATATGGAGTATTCTTACTGTGGTAAGATGTTTACTGAAGGCCAAAAGTCTCGCCTTCGCACTGCCGCCCTTTCGTCAGTGGCCCAAAGAAATCAACTCTCTACTCCTTCAAATTTAGCCGCCACAGGAGTCGAAGGCGACATCATATTATGCGAGTCTATATTCACGGTAGATGAAAAAGTCATCTGTGAAGGTGATAGTATTTTATTTACGGATGAAAGTTATCATGATGTAATTTTATGGGAGTGGGATTTCGCAGATGGCACAGGTCTTTCAGGTTCGGAAGAAGGAGTACATAACATAACCTATCATACTTTCAATACCGAGGGAGTGTTTGAAGTTGTTCTTACAGTAAGCAATAACAACTCAACCCTTTCCTCTTCACC
>DBBW01000010.1:35273-36014 GCA_002292405.1 Flavobacteriales bacterium UBA974 | reverse complement strand
GAAATTGTGTAATTACCAGCACAAGCGCCAGCAATCGTTGTATCGACTATATCTATAGTAAATGTGCCGCAGTTATCCGAAGCATCGGCTGGAGCAACTACGATGTTATCTGAGCACTCTACTGTATAGTCCTCTGGCAAAACAAGTTCGGGTGCCACTTCATCTACAACTGTAATTGTTTGAACCCCAGAAGATGAATTACCACAATCATCAGTAACAGTAAATGTTCTGTGAATTTCATAGCTTCCTTGACAAGATCCTGAAACAATTTCGTCAACAACTGAAATGGTTGACTCACCACAGTTACTATATGATGTAGCATCACCAAATACAGCATCCGTGATAGCATCACATGTAACATGCATATCTGAAGGCACATTAAGTGTTGGTGCAATATTATCACTAACGGATATCATCTGCTCATAAGTGACAGAATAGCCAGCACAATCTGTAACAGTCCAAGATCTAAATAAGGTGTACTCATTGTCACAAGAACCATCAATTGTAAATTCCGAAGCCACTATAGTTGGAGTAGGATTATTTACGTAACAGTCATTGCCGTTATATATGCTCTCATAATCTGCCGCAAAAGCAGAAACATTAGCTTCAATTTCGACATCATCTATCGAGGGTACATTACAAGCTTCAAGAGAAACATCAGCAGGAGCATTCACAAAACTTGGGAGAAGGTTATTACCATCACAGTCTTGATTTGGGATTGCATATAAACATTGTGAAGGC
>DBBW01000010.1:905-35156 GCA_002292405.1 Flavobacteriales bacterium UBA974 | reverse complement strand
ACATGAAGTGTAATCACATGAACCATCGTCAACATCAGCTAAAGGGTCATAGTTACATGCTGGAGACACTGTACAGCCTGATAAAAGACAAGAAGTGTACTCACAACTACCATCATTAATGGCTGCTTCGGGATCATAGTTACAAGCAACAGAAATAGTACAACCATATACATCGAACTCACAAGACCCATCATCACTATTTGCTAAGGGATTATAGTTACTAGCTAGAGAAGACATACATCCACAGATATTATCTGAAGTCCCCCCTACATATGCAAATGCAATATCAACTCTTTCATCAGTTGTGCTGTTTCCTTGAGGGAAAACCTGAACTCTAAAAGTACCCGAAAAGTCACCATCGGTTGTGAGTTGAGAAAACAGGATTCTATTTAAAGTGCCAGCCACTCCGTTAGGTGTACCAGGTAGAATATACCAACCGGATCCCAATCCATCATCAATCGTAAAACTCTCCCCATTTTCGAATGTTGAAGCCCAAGATCCAGGTAGTAAACTTACGTCTGCTTCAGGAGATACAGCAGGTCCATCAAGCCCTATCGTTACCCAAGAGTCATATGCTAAGTTTGGTATGAAACCAATAGCACCTGCAGAAATATTTTCTGGAGTTACTCCGCCAAAAATAAGCTCTTGGTAGAAACTTGTCGTTGTAGCAAGAGATAGAGCAAACTCGTCATTACCAGTAAAGCTAGTTATTTCATCGTTTTCAGAGGGTACAGTTAAATACAGCCTGTACGTAGTCATTCCAGAAAGGTCACCTTCAGAATGCTCAGCTACAGCTTCAATTTCTACACCGTAAGCAGCCTCAGAAGTTTCGAACCATGTGCCATAGCTACAAGAGCAGAAATCACAAGAGCCGTCGTCAACAGTGGCAAGGGGATCATAGTTACAGGCTAATTCAATCGTACAACCAAATACTTGACAAGAAACTAAGACACAAGAGCCATCGTCTATAGTGGCAAGGGGATCATATTTGCAAGCAAAATCAAGAGTACAACCAATGCAAGATGTGCTATCTCCTCCACAAATGCCACACTCATCGAGAATGTTTCCGTCACAGTCACATTCGCCTTCTGCAATTCCGTCTCCACCACAAATTCCACACTCATCTACAACATTACCGTCACAATCACAATCACCTTCTGCAATTCTGTCTCCACCACAAACGCCACACTCGTCAAGAATGTTTCCATCACAATCACATTCTTCTGCTCCTATAAAAGCACAAGATCCATCATCGTAGTTAGCTGTAGGATCAAAATTACAAGCTGTAGAATCCATACATCCACAAGCGTTAACTGAACCGAAAGACTCTCCATATGTTCCAACTCCATCAAAATCTACTCTAAACTGAACTTGATCAAAACCAACTCCAAGCGGGAATACTTGGCAATTTAAAGAACCACTAATAGAACCAGGAGTAGTTACTTGAAAGATAAGGACACGCATATCATCATTTGGAAGTCCATTAGCTGCACTATTAAGGACATACCAACCAGTTCCAATATTTGTTGAAGACAAAAAACCTTTCGCTCCATTAGTAATGAAGTAAGGAATAATAGGCTGGATAGGATCTTCTACAAAAGAAGGGTCAGACGAACCTTCAATACTTGAAAACCGTGCTGGACCATCAATACCTATTGTAGTATACGTATCATCGCTCATATCCGGAGACACAGTTAAGAATGCTGAGTTAAAAGCTCCATCAGGGGTGTTTATTGAACGAATTGATTCACTGTTGCCAAATACGGAGTTCATGCGATCTGCAGGATCAAGAATGTTAACATAGAAACGGTAAGTTGTACCTGGAACTACAGCAGGCATAGAAGCCTCAACAGTTAACGTATAATGGGCTGTTGCCTGTGTGGCAAAAATCATTAAACACAATAAAGCAGCAACTAAATATCTCAAAGTCTTATAAATTGGACTTACAAGATACGGATATTCAGATTTGCAACCTTGTAAGCCAGATTAAAAATCACTCACAGCGCTCACGCATGTCTCGTGATTTGCCAACGTGCGACTGCGTCGCTATAATTTAAAATTTTTAATCCCGGACGCAACGAGTAGAAAATCCGTTGCCTTGATCGTTGTTGCCTCGGAGGACAACGCCGAGGTTGTAGAGCAGTACAAACGCCCATGAGTAGGAACCTGACTCTGAAGCAGACCACCAGTACCCGTTGTAACCATTGCCGTTGAAGCCACCGGAGTAGCTGCAGCCGCCTGGAAGGCCATTGAAACCGCTCGAGTTAGAGCCGTTTCCGTTATTATTTCACCCTGAGGTGCATTTCATTTGCTCACCCGCAATATTTTCACCTCCTAAGAAGTCAGTTAATTTAGTGAGCTCTCCATCTGAAGGTATATGCCACCCACTTGTACAAATGCCTTCCGTTATAACTGCAGGCCAGTTGTAAGAACTCCATATTGCGAGTTTATTGCATAGATTTGCGGGGAGTTTAAAAGAGTTAAGGTGTCACAAAGTGGGTGTAAACGTAAGAAATTCAGTGTAATATTTGAGTAAGTTATAAGTATGAAAAGAAAAACTAGAAAAGCGCTTGACTGCAAGCTAGTAGGGCCTAGCGAAATTGACCCTAAGTACTTTCGTTACGAAGTGACGATTCAAGAGGGTGATGGTGAGGTTTATAAAGCTCCGGCTTTCGGACGTGATATGCAGGATGCTTTGAGCAGGCTTGTTTGGACTGAGCGCACTGAAAAGGTGACCAGATTTGCGAATAAAAGGTCTTGGCTTCAGGTTATCCCAGTGATAAGTCTATTAAGCGTTTTAGGTGTTTTTGCTTTTCAAGCCCAAACCCACGATAACCCAGCTTGGATAATTGGCGGGCTCGCTGCGGTTGGAGCGATTATAGGCCTTTCAATAATGTGGGGTCAACACCTCAATAAGCATTAATTAAATCTGATTTAATTTCGATTTATGTTTGCTAAAGATGACAATAGTCTGACAGGCATTGTCTAAGGAGTGGCATGCTCAAATCTTTTCAACACGAGTTATATCCAACATCTTTCACTTTCTAAAGCGTTAGGAATTGCTATGCCGGGAAGGAATATTAGCGTTCGACTCTCTTTTGTTGTAAGAATTTTACATCACAGGGCTGAAGAACACGGCATTCGCAAAAAACTTATGTCCGTTTTTCCAAAATCCACGGAAAAGCACGTTGTCTATAATATATATAGCTGAGCCAGATCCTATAGATTGAACCCCAAAACTTAAACTGTTGTTCAGTTTTTCGTTAGCTCTATCCCCAGCAAAACCAGTTAAGGCTTCTGCGTCACCTCTTAATACGCCTACGTTTCTTCCACCGCTCGAGGAGAGAGGTGAAAACCGCATGGATGAGGTTTTAATACTTAAATAAGTTGAGCTATATCCGAAAGCCAAGGGATGTGTAGGGTCAAGGGAGATGGAATACACGGCTCCAGGAATTTGATCCATAATCCTCAACCGATCATTGAGAGCAAAAGGCGCATAGATATCAGAGGCTGAATGCGCATCGTATTCGGCCGTTCTCTTAGATTCATCCATCTCGCCACTAAAGCGTGTCAATCCCCAACCATTTTTGTCTGCAAAATTTCTGCATGACCCCCCAATTGAAATTAGGTTTCCTCCTGCAGCTACCCAGTTTTGTAGCTCTTCTAGTTCATCATCATTAAAACTAATCCAACTGCGTGGGATGATCAGTACATCGTAGCTGTCTAAATCCATCCTCTTGCGATTAGAAATAACGGTAATCGGATAATTGTAAATGGTCTCAAATCTGTGTAGGATCTCACCGAAACTAAGTGAAGAGACTTCGTCTCCAGCAATTACGGCTATACTCGGAGATTTAATAAATTGGAAATGATCAGAGCCTAAATCAGGGCCCTCTTCACTCATTCCGCTGTGAGTTTTTAATACTCTAATTCCAGCAGTACCTGAAGTATATTCAGCAATGATGGATTCTATATCCCCAAGCTTGTCTTCGTTATTCCGTTTCGTTATGACAAGCGTACCCGCTGTGAATGTCTCACCTGAATTTGTGAAAGGGGAGTCTGCGACACGCACCTTAATGCCTTCATCGAGAAGATTTGCGAGTAAGGGGGTACCGGCATCTGTATTGTAATCAATAATCCAAGCGTAGGGTGCAGAAGTGGCATCGATTTTTGTGGGGTTGAAGGGAGTGATGAAACCATCTGTTATGTCAATGCTTTTATTCAAGCCAAAGCTTTTCAGTCCATAAGCAAAAGGCAACGCCCAAGTGGTGATGTCGTAGGTTAGAGAATCGCTCAGTTCGGGGTCTGGATCGAAGAGAACTTGAAGGAGAGCGGAATTGGGTTGATGAGCATCTATTACCAAATCTCCTTTAAGTGGGCGCACAAGGGTAGAGTTTAACGAAGTGTAGTCAAGGGCGGTGACTTGCTTTTTCGATCCTCTAGCTGTTGAGTACTTTAAACCCTGCCGGTCGAGTAAATCGGTAAGCCAAGCCACTTTAGAAAGATCATTTCCCTCCATGGGGATTAAATACGCCTTGAAGTCTCCCCAGGGTTCCTCAATATTTCTTCGATGGTAAGCAGCAAATTCTTTAAGCAGTCTGTCTTTATGGTGAATAGCAGCTTCAATCGTAGAAATCGCTGTGGAGTGGTGATTTTCGATTCTATAGCTCAGTGATAAAATATCACCTGTCTCAGTAATGATAGACCTGCCTGCTCGACCACTACCTCCTTGCTCGTAAGTCATCCCTATGGCGCCTTGGAACATCGGCCAAGTATCTCCATAGCTTGGGTAGAAGAGATCGAATATTTCTTTTGTAAAATACAACGCGCCACGTGCGTCGAATCCAGAGGCGTTAAATCCACCAATATGTTCTTGGCATTCTCGCTGCCACGGGGTTATGATTTTATGCAGGGGCTCGGCTGCCGGAGCAAAATAATATGGATTGTTGATGCCTTGCTCATGGTAGTCCACGTGAATATGTGGCATTATTGTACGGTAGAAGGCAGTGCGAGATTTGGTTTCTTTTTGGGTTTGCCAAGCAAGATCCCTGTTCATATCGAACATGTAGTGATTCGATCTTCCTCCAGGCCAAGGCTCAGAGTGTTCCCAGGCTGCAGGAGAAGAGTTGGGTGTGGGGCCAGAAGTTCTATCTTGGAAGTGTACGTATCGATCTCTTCCGTCAGGATTTACGCATGGGTCGATAATTACAATGCAATTGTCTAAAAGATCTTTACGCTGGTTGGTTAGTTCTCCGATGGTCCTCATTGCAGCTTCAGTACAAACGGCTTCATTCCCATGCACATTGTAGCTGAGGTATATTATGGGGATACGCTCTCCAGAATCGATACCTTTATTAACTCTTCGGAAATTTTCGGATAAAATATCGTCAAAGTTTTGCATGTTCATGACAGAGGACATGATCAACCCTAAAAGAGGTCTATTCTCAGTTGTGTTTCCGTATTCTATGAGTTGGAAGTGTGGGTTTTCCTTGGCGACATGTTCAAGGTAGTCAACTACTTTATGGTGCCGGGTAAATTTCTCTCCCAAGTTATACCCAAGATAAGCATCTGGAGACACTGCTTGAGAAAATGTAACGCTCGCTATTGTAAAGTAGTAAAACGTTAGAAATGCTATTGTAGAGATTTGTTTCATGGCATAAATATCGGTCATTGAAACTATTATTCACTTTTATACGTGTTAAGTTCTATGACAATCGCAACTTTTATTTACGGATATTTTTTAGCGGCTCTTGGTTGGGCCATGTTTTGGGCAATTGAAATGACTATTCGATCGCTAATTAATCTGAAATACTTAAAGATTCGTAATTGATATTAAATCTCAAGTTATTTAATGTTATATCTAGCTTAAACATCAACTATTGTGATGACTATATCGCTAAATCGACGTGATTTAGGATTTGTGATACTTTATAAAACCTTATGAATGCCAGTATTTTCCCCTTTTACAGGGCGCAATTAGATGGGGCACATATTAGTTAAATACTAGTAAATAAAAGAGATACAAGGGATTTTAACATTTGAACGTTGATTTTTATAATTTAAACCATTAAAAGACGATTATATAATTATAAATATTGGGCACAGTTATAAACCAAAACCTTTATACAATGGATCAAGTGTTTAAATTTATGGGAGGCTTCTTTAAAGGCCTTACCCAATTATTGATCAGCTTTGCTGCCCTTGCAGTTCTTGCTGAAGTAGTTTTCGGAGCAGAGATGTTCCCAGGGATGACAGTTGTAAGTAACATTACAGACTTAATTTCTGAACTCGGTAACGGAGGATTTGTAGGCTTAGTAGCTCTACTTGTTCTTTGGTCTATCCTAGATCGAAAGTAATTCGATTTAATCGATTGAAATAATGTAGCGGCCCAGGGTCGACTTGGGCCGCTCTTTATTTTGCCTTCACCTAACTAAAACATAAACTCATGGAACGCATTGCATCTATTATGTTACTAGCGATATGTCTCGTTGGTACGGGCTATTTATATATGGAGCACGTTGATCGCTTAGCTGCTGATGAAGCTGCTGCCGCTGTCGTTGCCGAAGAGGCTGCTACTGCTGCTGCCGCTGCTGAAGTTGAAGCTGCGAAAATCAAATTTACCATTCCACACGATAAAGATGCTAACACAACTGATATTACCGTGTCGCTTGATGGAAGTGGATCTTTTGACTCTGAAGGTGATTCCCTTTCCTTTTATTGGGACCAAACTTCAGGTGACTTGGTCTACCTCGAAAGTACGGACAACAATACTACCACTTTTAGAGCTACAACAGGAGAATACACATTTAAGTTGACGGTTTCGGACTCATATGGTAGTTCTTCTTCAGAGAACACTACTATTTCAGTAGCTCAAGAACCTAACACACCACCAGAAGTTGTTGTAAAAGTTTACTAAAATTCTTCTAGCATTTTAGTGATATAAACCCTGAACAGGTTTTCATATTAAGAAGCGCGTCCCTTTTAAGGCGACGCGTTTTTCATTTCGTAAATTTGTTATTCATGACCATTCCTGCTCGCTCTCTTCCTTCTTACCAATTTATTAACGAAGCAGAACGTGGAGGGATTGTCTTAGATGTGAGGAGTCCTGGCGAATTCGATCAGGGTCATATATTTGGCGCTCTTTCTTGGCCTTTATTTAACAATTCAGAGCGTGCTGAAATTGGGACGCTTTACAAGCAGAAATCGCGCGAGAAAGCTGTCGATTTAGGTCTTCATATCATAGGACCTAAAATGAAGGAGATGGCTCAGTGGGGTCGTTCATTGTTTGAAGGCCAAACTTCCTCTGCCTCCTCTCCTTCTAGAAACCCTCTTCTCATCTATTGTTGGCGAGGTGGAATGCGATCGGAATCTGTAGCTTGGCTTCTTCGTACAGCAGGCGTTCCTACTGTGGTTTTGGAGGGAGGTTATAAAGCATTCAGAACTTATGCGCGATCAGAGTTTGATCGTAAAATAGACTTTGCCGTCCTCGGAGGGCTTACAGGATCTGCAAAAACGGATACCCTACACGAACTCGCTAAGATCCCGGGTGAATCTGTAATCGATCTCGAAGGTATGGCGAGGCACTTCGGCTCTGCCTTTGGCAATCTCGAAGAACGTGCCCAACCCACCACAGAACAATTTTCAAACGATTTATTCTCTCACCTTCGAACTGTAAATGCTTGGAATGATAACTCACCAGTCCGAACTCGCCCTATTTGGGTTGAAAACGAGAGCAGATCTATTGGTATTGTAGATTTGCCAGAACCTATATTCAGCCAACTTATATCGTCTCGTTGCTTCGAAATGAATCGTACAGATAAAGATCGAGTAAACCACCTAGTGAATATGTACGGTGATATTGACATAGAACTTCTAGCCTCGGCTTTTCAACGCATAACACCTAAGTTAGGAGGCCAAAACGCAAAAGACGCTCTCGCGGCTCTCTCCCAAGGTGATCTTGCCACAGCTGCTCGCATAGCTCTTGTATACTATGACAAGACCTATTCTCACGGTCTTGCCAAACGAGATAGGGCTCTACGCACCGATGTCGACTGTCGTGGCCTCTCACCTCCTGAGTGCGCTTTACACCTAAGCTCATTCCTAACTGATTTCATTTCTCCTAAATAGTTTATGATAATGTCCAATTCTATTCGCCTTACTCAATACTCCCACGGCGCAGGTTGTGGATGTAAAATTGCTCCAGGTGTTCTTCATACCATGCTTTCTTGCATGAACCGTGATACGAACTATCCCAATCTTGTTGTTGGCAATGATACTAAGGACGATGCGGCAGTTGTAGATCTTGGTGATGGTACAGGAATAGTATCCACAACTGATTTCTTTATGCCTATCGTCGATGATCCTCATACTTTCGGCCGCATAGCTGCCGCAAATGCTATTTCTGATATATATGCTATGGGTGGAACCCCACTTATGGCAATCGCAATATTAGGTTGGCCAATAGATAAATTGGCTCCCGAGGTGGCTGGTGATGTTCTGGAAGGTGGCCGTTCTATCTGTGCTGAGGCAGGAATTCCTCTTGCTGGAGGGCATAGCATAGATTCCCCAGAACCTATTTTCGGTTTGGCTGTTACAGGCCGAGTTTCACTAGCTAATCTTAAAGCCAATGCTTCTGCCCGTGTCGGTGATGTACTTTTTCTCACAAAGCCTATAGGAGTGGGAATAATCACCACAGCAGAGAAAAAAGGACTGGTCTCACCCGAGCATATTCAAACAGCGATAGCATCAATGACGGCATTAAATATAGTGGGAGAGAAGCTGTCGGAGCTTCCAGGAGTAAATGCAATCACAGATGTAACGGGATTTGGTCTAATGGGACATTTACTAGAAATGTGTCAAGGATCTGGAACTTCAGCGCAAATAAATTTTGATGAAGTACCTACTCTCGATAGAGTGGCTTTAATGAACTATCACAAACAGGGGTGTGTGCCAGGAGGAGCCAGTCGTAATTTCAATAGCTATGGAAAATATCTTGATATCCCTGAAGGATTCACACGTGACCTTCTGTGCGACCCTCAAACATCTGGTGGACTCTTGCTTTCAGTAGATAACGCTAGTATTAAAGTTGTGAAAGATATTCTCCGTGATCACAATTTACCTGTAAATATTATGGGTAACATTACTGAGCACCGAGAAGGTGATAAGATTATTAATTTGATGACCTAGATCGAAATGGACAAGAAAAAGGAACATTGGGAGGACGTCTATGAGAAGAAGACTGACCATCAAGTTAGCTGGTATCAGGATGTACCAGAAACGTCATTGCGATTGATCAACGAACTTCAACTGTCCCTAGAATCTTCAATAATTGATATAGGGGGTGGGAATTCAAATTTCACAATTGAACTACAAAAGATTGGGTATAAGAATTTAAGTGTGTTAGATATTAGCGGTTTGGCTTTAATGCGAACGAAGAAGAAAATGGGGGATGCTTCAAAGGCGGTACATTGGATGGAGTCTGATGTATTAGATCTCATTGAACTCAATCAATATGATGTGATTCACGATAGAGCTACTTTTCATTTCCTCACACATGAAGACGATATAAAGAAGTATGTAGATGTCGTTTCAGATGCAATGATAAAGGGAGGGCATCTGGTGATATCGACATTTTCGCTTACAGGTCCTGAAAAATGTAGCAATCTGCAAGTATCACAATATTCGTCATCTACGCTGTCTTTGTTGTTCAAAGAAAACTTCGTGCTTACACGTTCTTTTAATGAAATACATACCTCTCCGTACAACACTACTCAAGACTTTGTGTTTTGTGTGTTTACGAGATTATAACAGCAATATTTAGTTGTTTTACCTTGGTACTGCTGCTGGTTAGAATATGAAATGGTCTTTGCGACGGCCAATGTTCGAGATTCGCAAGCATTAGGTGCCATTTGGATTCATTCATGAGCGAGAGATCTCGTCATTCAGCCAGCTTTGAAGTGATTCAGCATCATGAAAAACATGAGATTTAGACACAAAATTCGGGATGATATGTACATTCATAAGTTGATCTAATACTTTTTGATTTGGACCACTTATTGCTATCTCAACGTTATTTTTCTGAAGATCTAAAAGGGTTTCTTCTAAAGCATAAAGTCCACTTTGATCAATGAAAGCTACTCTTTCCATACGGATGATGAGGTAGTCAATTTCAGGCAATTTTAACACTGAATTTTTAAACTCTTCGATGATGCCAAAGAAAATGGGGCCACTAAAATCCTTAAAATATACTTTTCGAACTTTATCTGAGTCAACTTCGACACCATCAATCCAATTGTCTTGAACTGCATCGGCAAGAGATGTAATTGTTACATCATTGCCACTGGAATCGCTGAAACGTTTAAGAAATACTAAAGCTGCCATCACAAGCCCCACGGCAACAGCAAAGACCAATTGCCAGAACACAGTTAAAATGAGCACTGTAATGAGAATAATCTTTTCACTCCACTCCATCTTGGGTAGTGCTTTTAATCCTCGATAATCCATAACTCCGATACCTACTGTAATCAGAATTCCTGCGAGAACGCCTGCTGGAATTTTAGAAGCAATGGTGCCGAGCACAAGAATAATGCTGAAAAGAAACACGCCGGCCATCATGCCCGATAGTCGTGTTTTACCTCCGGAATTAATATTGACCACAGTTCTAATTGTAGCGCCTGCGCCGGGCAGACCTCCAAAAAATGCTGCTATGGTATTTCCGATACCTTGACCAATTAATTCCTGGTTCGGCTTGTGTTGTGTTTTAGTCATGTTATCCGCCACAAGAGAGGTGAGGAGTGAGTCAATTGCTCCTAGCATAGCCAAAGTGAAGGCAGATATAATAAAGGGCGACAAGATCTTAAAATTGATGCCTGTAAAAATTTCATAATTAAATTTAGGTATTCCCATAGGTATTTCTTGAATCAACCGATAGTCCAATCCACCAAAATATGCACCAGATGATACCACAATCAATGCAACAAGGGTAGACGGCACAGCGGTAGTGATGCGTTTAAACCCATAGATGATTATAATGGTGAGTAAAGCCAACACAAGCTCCATCCAATTTACGTTTAGGAGGGCCCTCTCTATATATCTTAACGACCCCACAACGCCTTTGCCCGCATTTGAAGCCAAAACTTTTGCCTCCTCCGTCTTTTGATTTTCGGTGATCGCTGAGGCTCTGATAACTGTTTCTTTAAAGTCATCTAGGACCATGATTCCTTCTTCTGCTTCTTCTGCCAATATCCTGTCTAAAATAAGTTCCTCACCGTGCGGCATAAAGTGTTCGATAAGTTGTTCATCTTGTCCAGAATTGTAACCTAAAGTGGGGGGAATTTGAGTGATCAAGATAATAACGCCGATTCCTGTCATAAATCCTGAAACAACAGGGTAAGGAATAAACTTGATGTAGGATCCTAGAGAAAGAATTCCCATCAATACTTGTATGAGTCCAGCAAGCACAAAAACAGCTAAGATCATTGGTAAGGCAACGGAAATATCACCTTCACAGGCTTGAACGATGCCCGCAATGATCACCATGCTCAATGCTGTCATAGGGGCAGTAGGGCCACTAATTTGAGTGTTTGTTCCGCCAAACAAAGCTGCGAAAAATGAGATGAATGCTGCTCCGTACAAGCCGGATGCAGCACCTAGACCCGATTGTTCTCCAAATGCAAGAGCCAATGGAAGTGCAACAATACCAGCAGTTAGACCACCTAGTAGGTCAAATTTAAAATGCGAAAAATCAAAATATTTTTTCATATTAGTTGAATGTTTCATTTCATGATGAAACGAATAAAAAAAGGAAAAGGAAATGTTATAGATTAAGTCACCGAAAGGATTAACTTAAGTCTGGTGGGATTCCTTTTACATCCAAATACAAAAATTGAGTCCATTCATCTATATGATTGGATTTATTTTTAGATTCTAATTTGCTTGTAGCATTGATTGAATGAATATTGATTAACTCTTTTTCTTCTGTATCATCCTCTGTATCTGTTTCATTTGGTTCATTATTTTCACTCGTTTTATTTGTGAAATCAATGTTCTCTATCTGCGATAAATGTGAACCAGAGAGCACCCATGAAATTGAAACTGCGCATTGACTGAAAAGCATCAAGCTGACAAGCAGAAAGGATATTGTAAAAAAAGTTCTTGAAATCATTTCGAAGACAAAACTAAGGTGAATCCTATATAAGGAACGAATAATATTCATCATAAATGCCAATTAAGTATAACGACATCATAATTTTTAATATGTTAATTTCACAAGATTTAAGCATATGGTTTAAGTTTGTTTTTTTAAATGTTTAGATATGTCAGTTACAACAAAGGAAATTCAGTCAAAAACAAGTGCCCTGGAGGTACTAGAGATATTAAAAGAAGGGAATCAACGATTTGTCAATCGAGATCCCAAGTCAAGAAATTTGCTAGAACAAGTTAATACGACTAGTTCAGGTCAATTTCCATTGGCCGTAGTCATTAGTTGTATTGATTCCAGGGTGCCGACGGAGATGATTTTCGACCAAGGAATCGGAGACATTTTCTGTGTCCGAGTTGCAGGAAATGTGATCAATCAAGACGTTTTAGGGAGTGTTGAATTTGCGTGTAAAGTGGCTGGAGTAAAATTGATTGTGGTCATGGGGCACACTAGTTGTGGCGCGGTTAAAGGCGCATGTAATAATGTTGAATTGGGGAATTTAACGGGTCTTTTAGACAAGATTAAACCTGCGATATCAATCGTTTCGAATAGGGGAGTCGCAGCAGATGATTCTCGTTTTGTAGATGAAGTCGCACTTGAAAACGTAAAGCTGTCTTTAGATACGATCCTACATGACAGTCCTGTGATTCAGGAAATGGTAGATAACGATGAGTTGAAATGTGCAAAAGCGATCTATTCAGTCAAAACTGGTGAGGTTGAATTAAATCTTATGTAGCATCCTATGAAGGATGTGAACAGGAAGTCCCATAACAGTATAGAATGAACCATGAATTGAGCTCACTCCTGTAAATCCGATTAAATCCTGAACGCCATAGCTTCCAGCCTTGTCAAACGGTTCGTAAGCATCTATATAATGAGAAATCATTTCGTCAGTCAATTCCTCAAACGTAACTTCGCAGGTGTCCACTTCACATAAGGTCTCGGCCTTTCCTCCTCTAAGAGTTGTGACTGCAACTCCTGAAGCAACTACGTGAGTTCTTCCGCTCAACTTACTTAACATTAAAGCTGCCTGCTCAAAATCTGAAGGTTTTTCAAGTATTTCATCGTCCAAAAGAACGACGGTATCTCCAGTAATAATCACATCGTTTACACCTAAAATATCTGTAAAAGCTGTAGCTTTTACTCGTGTTACGTACTCTGCGACTGCAGCACCCATAACTGATGGTGGGTAGCTTTCATCGATATCTCGTACGATAACTTCTGGCTCGATCTCTAAACCACGAACAAGTTCTAAACGCCTGGGGCTTTTAGAAGCTAAGATGACACGTTTTGAAATGAGGTTAGGGTATAGCATAGGTAATCAATTTGATTCTAAAGATATAATCAAAAGAGTCGTTATCTAGGCAAGTTCAATTGCTAACTTCGCTTCGTATTAAATTCTCAAACTACGAGCATGTCTGATATACGCCCTTGTTCTGAAAATATTTTGATTCTCGACTTCGGTTCGCAGTATACTCAACTTATAGCGAGGAGAGTTCGAGAGATAAATGTGTTTTCTGAAATCATTCCGTGGAATAAATTCGATGGCCTACCTGAAGGTTGTAAAGGTGTTATTCTTTCTGGTTCTCCGTATAGTGTGAGAGAAGAGAATGCTCCAAACCCTGATCTTTCAATGATTGTCGGGAAGGTTCCACTTCTGGGAGTATGTTATGGAGCCCAATACCTTGCTTACACAAATGGAGGAGATGTGCAGGCAAGCGATACTAGAGAATATGGACGAGCGAATCTGTGTGTGGTAAATACTGAAGATGAACTTTTGAAGAATATGACTTTAGGCTCTCAGGTTTGGATGAGTCATGGTGATACGATTCTTGATACAGGCATAGATTTCCAAACAATCTGTAGTACTTCTGATGTTGAGTTCGCTGGATTTAGGGTGAAGGGAGAGCAGGTTTGGGGTATACAATTCCACCCTGAAGTATTTCACTCTACGGAAGGTCCGACTTTAATTAGCAATTTCATTCATGGGATCTGTAAATGTGTAGGTGAGTGGACTCCTGATAATTTTGCCGAATCAACGATTAACTCATTAAAAAAGGAGATCGGAGAAACGGATAAGGTGATACTCGGCCTTTCTGGCGGAGTAGATTCTACTGTAGCTTCAATTCTGCTTCACAAAGCCATCGGTGACAGGCTTCATTGCATTTTCGTGGACAACGGTCTCCTGCGTAAAAACGAATTTGAAGAAGTTCTGAAGGGCTACGAGCACATGGGGTTAAATGTGAAAGGAGTGAGGTCAGGAGATAAATTTTTACATGCTCTAGAAAACCTTACAGATCCAGAACTAAAGCGCAAAGCCATAGGTAGAGTTTTTGTTGAGGTCTTTGATGAGGCATCAAAAGAAGTTGACGGAGCGAAATGGCTTGCTCAGGGAACAATATACCCCGACGTGATTGAGTCTATTAGTGCTACGGGTGGGCCTTCAGCGACGATAAAGAGCCATCACAATGTTGGTGGACTACCCGATTATATGACGCTCAAAGTTGTTGAGCCACTTCGTTTAATATTTAAAGATGAGGTTAGAAGAGTGGGTAAAGCTTTAGGTATCAAAGCTGCTTTGCTTGCTCGCCACCCTTTTCCTGGTCCTGGACTTGGAATTAGGATTATAGGAGATGTTACTGCAGAGAAGGTTCGTGTTCTTCAGGAGGTTGATGCGATATTTATTAACGGTCTGAAGGATGCTGGGTTGTATGATGAAGTTTGGCAAGCAGGAGCTATGCTATTGCCCGTACAATCAGTTGGAGTTATGGGAGATGAGCGGACGTATGAGAACGCGGTAGCGCTAAGAGCTGTTTCTTCTACTGACGGTATGACTGCAGACTGGGTTCACCTCCCTTATGAATTTTTAGCAAAAGTGTCGAACGATATAATCAATAAAGTACGTGGAGTTAATCGTGTTGTTTACGATATTAGCTCGAAACCACCAGCAACTATAGAATGGGAGTAGTAAAATTTTGTTTAGTGATTATGTTGTGTTTTTTAACACACAAATCAGCAGCGTCCCAAACACAACTAGCTCAAGATTCATCTGAAATTGATGTTGTTGACTTCCGAGCTGTCGCTTTTTTGCCATTTTTCAGTCAATTGGAAGTTGTCACTGGTATGCCGCCCCCTAGAAGGGAGATAAGGATGCGTGAAATTGCTGTAGAACACATTAATGGTCTAAGATGGGCATCTGACAGGTTGAAAAGTCAGGGTTATAATATCGAACTTTCAATTTTTGATGAAGTTGTTGATTCTTTAGGTAACCTGTTGTGGAAGAGTGAGGATGTGATAGGAAAAGATGCTGTTTTTGGCCCTCTTCAGCAGAATCAATTGTCTAGAAGTCTTAGGGGCATTGAACGTACGGGAGCCGATCACATAATTCTGACTCAGGTGAATGAGGATCTCTTACTTGGATCTGATGCCATTCGATCGATTATTCCATCTGAGCCTTATGCAATAGATCTTATCATAGAAGATTTAGTTTCGAAGCACTCTGAGGATAATATCTTATTTATTATGGCCGGTGGATCAGATACAAAATTGGAAAATTATTTCTTGTCGACTTTAAAGAATAAGCTAGATACAGTGAAATCAGATATTCCATATATGACTGTGATTGCGGATACTCTTATGTTCGATACAGTCCATGGGACTCGAAATTCAGTAGGTTCTTTAGCTGAAAAGATAGATTTTTATAAAAGAAATATAGTCGTGTCTGTTGCGGGTCGTTCTGCTCGCTCAATGCTTTCTAACCTTCAAGTAGAAGTCCAAATGAATGACTCCTCTCAAATCTATGTCTACTCTCACTCAGAGATCAGAGATTTGGGCTTTATTGATGTTAAATTTTTAGAACGAACTCACCTTACTATTCCTGTAAGTGGTTCTATTGACTGGAGTGATTCAACTACAATAAGTGCTGTTAAACAATTTAGGCTCATGTATAAAACAGACCCCTCGATGTATGTTTTACAAGCTCACGATGCGTTTTTAGATGCATTTAAAAGAAAGTTAGAGAGGGAATTAGGAGAAATGGATTATTCTGTTTTGCCCCAGCCCCTAGAAACTCATTACGATTGGCAGCAACTTCAACAGTTTAGTGGATACGTGAATAAAAGCTGGAGTTTAGAAACCTTTCATGACGGTCATTGGTGTAACACAGATACACTTGAAAGTTTACATGATTTTATCGTGCCTGAGATTGATGAAGATGGTTTCTTTATAGATCCACTAAGACCATTTACAGAGTACAATCCAAGAAATCCACACGCCAGAGATTAAATACGATTGTCGATCATTGTTACTCCGGGGAAATCAGATTCAGTAAAGAAGAAAGTAGAAGCCGGCATATTCACACCGGTTTTAAAGCTATTAATATGGTAGTCTGTATCTACCCCAGATCTCCCCTTAATCACCAGTTGAACCACCTCTAAAGCGCTCTCGTCAATAAAGAGTTGTATCGTATGATACGGCTTTTCAGATGCATCTTCACCAGAGGGGTAGAGATTAATCTGCACGTACTCTTGTTCATCGATTGCGCTCATTCCTATCCATTCGTTCTTAAAATCGTCCTCCCAGATCGTAAAGATTTTTGAGACATCTATTCCTTGTTCAGAGAGCATTTCTGCATCTTCGATGTAGCAGTCATTTGTTTCTTTCTCGTACGTCCAAACTGTGCCTCCGTCTGAGATGATCACAAACTCACCCAAATCGAGCTGAAATTTATTGCTGTCGATTTGTATATGTCCATTTAACGTCTCTTCGAAATCACTCTTAACATCCACCATTTGGGATGTATAGGTTGCATCTATTGAACCAAATGTTGTTGCGTTATCACTCAGTTTAGACAGTAGAGCATCCGCATCTTGAGCTGTGCCTGAAACGATGAAACTAATAGAGAGTAAAATGCTTGTAAAAAGTCTTTTCATAATAATTTATTCTTGGCCATCAAACGATCTATGCAATATATGTTCCAAACTCACTGCGTCTGGCACTAAAACTTTCCTAGCCTTAGAACCTTCAAAAGGTCCAATGATCCCAGCATCTTCTAATTGGTCGACTAATCTTCCAGCTCTGTTGTATCCTAATTTGAGTTTCCTTTGTAGTAAAGAAGTAGATCCTTGTTGGTGCATGACTATGATATGGGCTGCCTCCTCGAAGAGCTTATCTCTCTCCTCGACTGATGTTGCTCCGCGATCTGTTTTTTCGCTAATAAACTCGGGGAGTTCGAAAACGGATGGGAAACTCCTTTGGCCTCCGATATAATTACAAATTGAATCCACTTCAGGCGTATCCACAAACCCGCATTGCAAGCGAATAAGCTCATTCCCAGTGCTCATAAGCATGTCGCCTCGGCCTATCAATTGATCCGCACCTCCTGCATCTAGAATGGTGCGCGAGTCGATTTTCGCAGTAACTCGGAAAGCAACCCTAGCGGGGAAGTTCGCCTTGATAGTTCCTGTGATGATATTGACGGACGGGCGCTGTGTAGCTATGATTAGATGAATTCCGATGGCTCTAGCAAGTTGGGCTAATCTGGCAATAGGGGTTTCAACCTCTTTTCCAGCGGTCATGATAAGATCTGCAAACTCGTCTATCACGAGTACGATATAAGGTAAGTAATGATGACCACGTTCCGGATGTAAGTCCTTACAAGATTCAGCGATAATTTTTCTGGATTTAAATTTTGTGTTGTATTCCTTCAAATTCCTACACTGTGCATCTTTAAGTAGGTCATATCGTTGATCCATTTCCTTACAAAGGGAGTTTAAAGTCGCGACGACTTTATCAGTGTCAGTAATGATGGCTTCTTCAGCTCCAGGAAGTTGGGCTAAGTAGTGTCTGGAAATTTTGTTGTAAACAGAAAGTTCCACTTTCTTAGGATCAACAAGTACAAATTTTAGTGCGCTCGGGTGCTTGCGGTAAAGTAGGCTGACAAGCATAGCGTTAAGTCCCACGGATTTACCCTGCCCTGTAGCTCCGGCCATGAGTAGGTGTGGCATCTTAGCCAAATCGAAAACGTATGTTTCGTTAGAGATGGTTTTACCGAGGGCTATTGGGAGTTCGTAGTTGGAGTTTTGAAATTTCTGAGACTTAATAAGAGTGAGCATACTCACAACATCAGGCTTAGAATTAGGGACCTCAATTCCGATGGTTCCGCGACCTGGAATTGGGGCAATAATCCGAATACCTAGGGCGGCTAAACTCAATGCTATGTCATCTTCTAAGTTTTTAATCTTCGAAATTCGAATGCCAGGAGCTGGTACGATTTCATATAACGTAACCGTAGGCCCTACCTCTGCACTAATTTCATCAACCTCTATACTGAAATTTCGTAAAGTTTCAAGAATTCTATCCTTATTCACTTCTAGCTCCTCATCACTCACCATATGCTTGCCATCTCCATGGTCTGCTAAGTGTTCAAGGTTAGGAAACTTAAACGAACTAAGGTCTAAAGTAGGGTCATACTCTCCAAATTCCTGGGTCAGCTTATTCACCTCCTTATTTCCAAGTGATGCTTCCTCCTTTTGATCTTTAACCTCTAGGTCTATCCCCTCCTTCTCCGCATCATCATTCTCATCGCTTGTTTCCACACTCTGCTTCTTAGCTGCTGGTGTGACCTCTTCTTTAGTTGGTTCAAGAAACGTGTTTACAACAGGTGTTTCTTCCGATTCCTCCTCCATTAATTCCTCTCGGCTATCTGAGAAAAATGTTGTAACACGTTTCAGTATCCCTAAGTTCTTCAAATTAATCTTCTGATGCCAACCTGGATAAAATTGATAAAGAGTAAATAAAGCAATGACGATAATGGCACAAAAATTTGGTACGGGGCCTAAAAATCTAATCGTTGTTTGAAGTAAAAATCTCGAACCGGCACCGATGATATGATCACTTATAAGCATTGTGATCTCAACAGATCCGGGTATTTGCTGGTGAAAGAAAAAACCCAAAGCCCAAGGTAAAGTTGCCATAGCAGCAAGCATCCAGATGGTGGTTTTCCAAAATGGAAGCAGCATTTTCCCCGTCAGTGCATTAAATCCTATAAGCGCCAAAATAATAGGGATCGCAAGGAACCCAAATCCAAATGTATTTCTCACTAAATAATGTCCTACAAGTGCGCCGAGTTTGCCTCCAAGATTGTGCGCCGGAATTGTGGTGCTATCAGAACTGATAAGTAGCATATCTGATGTCCCTGAAAAAATTGATGAAATTGTGCTGAGCACTAAAAATGCCGACAGACTTAAAAGGAAAAGTCCAGTAGCGGATCTCACCCTTTCGTCATCCCATGCGTTTCTAAAGAATTGCGGTAAAGCTCTAAACCAA
Source organism: Flavobacteriales bacterium UBA974 (assembly GCA_002292405.1). GTDB lineage: Bacteria > Bacteroidota > Bacteroidia > Flavobacteriales_D > Sanyastnellaceae > UBA974. The sequence continues at coordinate 15,631 of DBBW01000010.1, read as the reverse complement.
TTGCTATTGTTTGTTTTTTTTGCCGATCGTCTACTCTTTTTTATTCGATTTTTATCATTTTCGTTTGATTCCGCAGATTTGCGAACGTTGCGAGCTGGTTTGTCATTTGGACTTGAGGAAGAGTGGTGTAAGGTTCGCATGGTGCTAATTTGTAAAAATAAACGGTACGGGAAGCTCATATAGTACTTTTGTGAGTGCTTGTTCACTTGTAAGTGTTCAAATCTGATGATTGAAAGTTTAGTGTTTGAATCATTGGTGATTCAATTTAAGTTTGACTATCTTTGCCCTCCAATTATTGAAGCTATGGCTAAGAAAGGCAACCGTGTACAAGTAATCCTAGAATGTACTGAGCATAAAGACTCAGGCAAGCCTGGCACGTCACGTTATGTGACGACTAAGAACAGGAAGAACACACCTGATCGTCTGGAACTTAAGAAGTTCAATCCTGTGTTACGTAAGAACACATTGCATAAAGAAATTAAATAACCCTGAAACTGTAATACTATGGCTAAGAAAGTAGTAGCGTCGCTCCAGACTGGTGGAGGAAAGCAACACACGAAAGTGATTAAAATGGTGCGCAGTGAGAAATCAGGTGCATACTCATTCGTAGAACAAATAGTTCACAACGATAAAGTAAAGGACTTCTTCGCGAAGTAATTTATGAATGAATGGCAACTGCCATGCTTTACTGACTTGGCTGGCTCTTATTTGAGTCAGCCTTTTTTTTTGAAAAAGGACGATCATGAGTTTTTTTAAACGAATATTCGGGAAAAATAAAAAGCAATCTGAGGAACAGGTTGAGGAAAAAGCATCTCTAGATGCTGGGCTCGAAAAGTCTAAAAAAAGTGTGATAAGTAGGATTGCTAAGATATTTAGTGGCCGTCGTAAAATTGATGAGGGATTATTAGATGATCTAGAGGAAGCTCTAATGATGTCAGATGTGGGAGTGGATACAACTGAGCGTATTATTGAGAGATTAAGGAAGAGAGCAGTTTGGGAGGCATACCTTGATCAGTCAGAGCTGATAAATATGCTCAGAGAAGAAATTGCACATCTGTTGGTTGGAGACGATATCGGGAAGGCATTAACAAATCATTCAGTGTTCTCTGTAGATGAACTAGATTTCGGAGATGGTCCAGCTGTGATTTTAGTAGTCGGTGTAAATGGTGTAGGTAAGACGACCAGCATTGGGAAGCTTGCTCACCGGTATAAAAGTGAAGGTAAAAAAGTGATGTTGGGGGCAGCCGACACTTTTAGAGCGGCAGCCGTTGATCAATTGAAAATTTGGGGTGATCGAGTTGGGGTGCCAGTTATTTCTCAAGGTATGGGCGCAGACCCTGCAGCAGTAGCCTACGATACTCTTGAGTCAGCAAAAGCAAATGATATTGATGTTGTGATTGTTGACACGGCAGGACGTCTGCATAATAAAGTTGGACTGATGTCTGAACTGACGAAAATTAAGACGGTTATGGATAAGATAGTTCCTGGTGCGCCTCATGAGGTTTGGTTAGTTATAGATGGTTCAACAGGCCAAAACGCACTTGTTCAAGCCACACAATTTTCTAAAGCCACAGATATCACAGGTCTAATTTTAACTAAATTAGATGGGACTGCAAAAGGCGGAGCTGTGCTTGCAGTCTGTGATCAGATTAAAATTCCAGTACATTACATAGGAGTAGGAGAGAAGATGGAGAATTTACAGGATTTCCATCCATTAGAATTCATTGATTCTTTACTACCTGAATCTTTAGACGAGAAATAATCATTCAAGTTCAAAATGAGAGCTAGGTCATCAAATCCAAGAAAAGTAAATGTTGTAACATTAGGTTGCGCAAAGAATATGTATGATTCTGAGCAGCTTATGACCCAGCTTAAAGCAAATGATTTTGAGGTTGAGCACGAGGCTAGTAAAGATGATTTCGGAATAGTAGTGATAAACACATGTGGTTTTATTGAGTCTGCAAAACAAGAGAGTATAGATATGATTTTGCGTTTTGCTGATGCAAAAAAAGAAGGCTCAGTTGAAAAAGTATATGTTACGGGATGTCTCTCTCAACGATACGCAGACGAGTTGGCAGATGGGATCCCTGAGGTTGACGCTTGGTTTGGCACCCGTGACCTTCCGCGTCTTTTAAAAACCCTTCGTGCAGATTATAAGAAAGAATTAGTTGGGGAGAAATTACTGACTACTCCAGCTCACTATGCCTATCTAAAAATAGCTGAGGGTTGTGATCGCCCATGTGCTTTTTGTGCAATACCACTCATGCGAGGTAAGCACGTTTCAACTCCCATAGAAGATCTTGTAAAGTCTGCTGAAGCACTTGCAGCTCAAGGAGTACGTGAATTAATTCTGATTGCTCAAGATTTAACCTACTACGGTCTTGATATTTATAAGAAGAGGCGATTAGCTGACTTAATAAGTTCATTAGACAAAGTAGAAGGAATAGAATGGATCAGGCTACACTATGCTTTCCCATCTGGATTTCCAATGGATGTGCTGAAAGTAATGGCTGAATCTGACAATGTCTGTAACTATTTAGATATGCCTCTCCAACACTCAAGTGATTCTATTTTGAAGGCGATGCGCAGGGGTATTACCCAGGAGAAAACAGAAAAATTGCTTGCAGATATTCGAGAAACAGTTCCTGGAATTGCGATTAGAACGACTTTAATAGTTGGATTTCCTGGAGAAACAGATGAAGATCATGCAAATCTTTTAGATTGGGTGGGGCGCATGAAGTTTGAAAGGTTAGGGTGTTTCACCTATTCGCATGAAGAAAACACCCATGCTTATAAACTAGAAGATGACGTTCCAGAGGAGCTAAAAAAGAAAAGGGTTGAGGAAGTGATGGATCTTCAAGCTGGAATATCTGAAGAATTAAATCTCCGCTATCTCGGAAATGAATTTAAGGTATTAATTGACCGTTGTGAGGGTGGATTTTGGCTTGGGAGAACTGAATTTGATTCGCCAGATGTAGATAATGAAGTTAGAATACCAGTATCAGATGATCTTCATTTGAGAATTGGAGACTTCGTTCAGGTTAAAATTACGGGAGCGACCTCTTTCGATTTAGATGGAGAGGTAGTGAGTTAATACTATGACAGAACTTACTACATACCCAGTAATGGAAGTGTTTCCCACTTTGCAAGGAGAGGGAAAGTATACAGGCTCTCCATCGTATTTTATAAGACTTGCCGGTTGTGATGTGGGCTGCTCATGGTGTGATGTAAAGGAAAGTTGGCCGGTAGAAGATCATCCACAGATAAAAATCGACGAACTCGTTTTAGGGGCAAAAAACAGTGGCTTACCGATGGTTGTCGTGACAGGGGGAGAGCCTTGTATGTACAACCTGGAGCCATTAACTACGGCTCTTAAAAACGAGGGATTAAAAATTCATCTTGAAACTTCTGGAGCACATCCAATTTCAGGAGATTTTGATTGGATCACCTTATCGCCAAAAAAATTCAAAGCTTGTCTCCCAGGTAGCTACTTAAAAGCAAATGAATTAAAGGTTGTAGTTGTCAATAAGCACGACCTTAAGTGGGCAAAAGAGCAGGCGGTAAATGTAAAAGATGATACTCTTCTATATCTACAGCCTGAATGGGATAGAAAAGAACAAGTTTATAGTATTATTACGGAATTTCTAGGCAGTGAAGAAGGTCGTGTTTGGTCTTTAAGTACGCAGACTCATAAATATTTAGGGATACCTTAACGCTAACTTTATCACAACATTAAGAAAAGATGATGTTTATTCTTTTTAAGAAGTAATGTAAAAAGATTTACGAGGTTCTAGTAACGTATAAGGTCGTTGGGTGGAGAGAGTTGAAATAACTCAACAAAACCTTTTGCATCAACAACAGTTCTTCCTTTTTCAATGTTGAAAGTATTGGCGTGAGAGCCACTACGTCTAAAATTCTTATCTGTTAGTATTGTCACGGAAGAAGCAACGACCAAGTAAGAGATATCACCGTATTTGATGGTCGCTTCAAGTGGCATACTTGTTCCAGGCCAACCTGCAGGTGCAGCTCCCAATGAAGGAGCACACCAGTTGTTTTTACCACAAGCAATGCAGCGAATTCCAGCAATCTCTTTCTCTAACGCATCTTGACCTAGCTCTGAGTTTGCAGATGAGTCTGCCGACGCTTTAGGCATGGGGCCAGTTAGAGCGACCTGCGTTCCGAAAAAAGTAAATTGATTTACGCTTCCAATAGCTTCGCCTAAAAGGAGGAAGGATTGAGCTTTTCCACTTTCAGAGCGTTCAGTGATTTTAAACGAACCAGAGTGTGAAATAACTTCGACTTCGGAAGGGGCAAATCCATTTTCGTGCGAGGGAATGCAGGAGAAGGATATTGAATAAGAAGGGGTTTGGGCAGAAAGGTTTAATGCAAAACAAACAGCTATAAAAATGCAAATGGTTTTCATAAAACTTAGTAATCAAGTAGTTTGCCTATGTGCTTGGCGACCTTGCCCACATTAGGAAGGTATGCTTTCTCCATGTTTTCATTTAGGGGCACTGCGGGTAGATCCTCGCTACCAATCAGGTCAGGTGCAGCATCTAAATATTCGAAACACTCTTTTGCGATTCTGCCCGTAAGAGCTTGGGCGAAAGTATTGCTTTCTGGTTCCTCTGTTAAAACGAGGCAGCGATTCGTTCGCTTTACACTTTCAGAAATAGTATCGAAATCCACAGGGACAATCGTTCTAAGGTCGATGATTTCAACTGCTCCAGGAAACTGTTTTGCAGATTCAAGAGCCCAATAAACGCCTCGTCCATATGTGATTAAAGTGCAAGAAGTTTCCTCGGTAGCTTTCGTTACAATTCTAGCTAATCCTAGAGGTATCACATAATCTTCTGATGGTTCTATGCACTTGGCAGATTCTGTGCCGGAAACTTTAGACCAGTATAAACCTTTATGCTCCAGCATGATAACAGGATTAGGATCGTAAAATGCGGCTTTTAAAAGTCCTTTTAGATCTGCTCCGTTTGATGGGTAAACTACTTTTATTCCTCGGATATTTGAAAGCACAGACTCTATAGATGAGCTGTGGTAAGGTCCTCCTGAACCATAAGCTCCAATGGGCACTCGTATAAGAGAGTGAACCGGCCATTGACCATTGGATAGGAAGTAGGATTTTGAGAGTTCTGAGAAGAGTTGGTTAAGACCTGGCCAAAGGTAGTCTGCGAACTGAACCTCTACGATGGGTCTGAGTCCTGTACAAGACATCCCTAAAGTTGATCCGACAATGAACGCCTCTTGTATCGGGGTGTTAAATACCCTGTCTTCACCGAATTTATCGCCAAGTTTTGCTGCTTCACGAAAAACGCCTCCCAAACGTTTTCCCACATCTTGACCGTAAAGTAGAGATTCTGGGTGTTGAGACATAATTTCCTGCATAGCATGAAGCGCGCAGTCAACCATTAAAGTCTCTTCTCCTCCTTCAGGTTCACGAGTACCTTTTTCCTCAGTGATGTCTGTAGGAGCAAACCGATGGGCTAATAGATCTTCGAACACAGGCTCTTCAGCATTGCGCGCTCTGTCAAAGGCTTCGTTTACTTCAGCGTCTATCTCTGCTTTGAGAAGCGTAATCTGAGAAGAGTCTAGGATATTTGAGTCCTGAAGATGCTTCTCAATACGTGGAAGTGGATCTTTTTGTTGAGCTTCTTCTAGGTCGTCACGATAGAATTCGCGCCTCACACCTGATGTGTGGTGACCTAAAAGGGGGACGGTGGCGTGTATAAGGAACGGCCGACGTTCTTTTCGTACCATATCAAAAACATCTTCCATAAGAGCAATACAAGCGGGCAAATCTGTCCCGTCAACTTGACGTACCTCTATGGGAGGAAATCCTGCTGCCATTGTTGTGGCGTCTCCGAAACGTATTTCTCTTGCGTGTGCTGAGATGTCCCATTCGTTATCCTGTACAAGCCAGACAATAGGTAACTTCTTCAGTGCAGTCATATAAAGCGCTTCACTTACCTCACCTTCAGTAGTCGCAGCATCTCCTATAGAGCAGATTACAACAGGAGCTTCGCCTGTTTCGTGTGTGTCAAGGCCCAATTTTTCTCGGTGCTGAATTCCCATTGCGACTCCAGCGGCAGGTATGGCTTGCATTCCAGTAGCTGAACTTTGGTGTGGTATTTTTGCGAGATCTTCTCGATTAAGTGACGGGTGGCTGTAGTACGTCCTTCCTCCAGAAAACGGATCGTCTCGTTTGGCGAAAAGTTGGAGCATAAGCTCCTCTGGCGTCAAGCCCATTGCAAGCAACATGCTGTCATCCCGGTAATAGCAACTAAGCCAATCCTGTTTTTTGAGTAAGGAACCCGCCGCGACTTGAATAGCTTCATGACCATTAGAACAAGCATGAACGTATTTCGAGGTCAGTTTTGCGTGCTCTTCATACAGATCAGACATGCTTCTAGCGATACGCATAGTGCGGTATGCGGCTATCAGTTTATCTGTAGAGATTGAAGTTGAAGAGTGTTGCGTCATCAAAGCAAAGGTACGTTACCTTCGAGGCATGGCTGATGACTTGAAAATAGAATTTCAAAAGTGGGAAGGAACTGGGAATACCTTTGTCATTGTAAATGGATTTAAGTACGCTGGAATCCTTGATTTAACGACTCTTGAAGATAAAGTTATAGAAAAGATTTGTTTTCAGCAAAACTGTGATGGAATCATCTTTTTGTACGAATCCTCTATTGAGGAGGCGGATCTCAAATGTGATTACAGGAATTCAGACGGTACACGTTCTTTTTGTGGAAATGGAACTAGGGCGTCTTTCCTTTATGCTAGCCGTGAGGGGTTAGTTGGAGAGAGCGCCGTTTTTGAAGCTTGTGATGGCCTACATCAGGTAAGGCACAACGATGAGTATGATGTGCCTAGTGTAGAATTTAGACCAGTTAGAGCTCCAAAACGATTCAATTCAGGGGACTTCTTCCTTGACACGGGTTCGCCACATCACATTCATTTAGTGAAAGATTTTAACGAATTGAGCGAGATTGATATTGATGTTTTTGGTAGTAAAATCAGGTATAGCGAGGATTATTCTTCGTTAGGTGGAGTTAACGTAAGCGCTCTTTGCACAGTATCTGAAGGTTTGGCTCTTAGGACTTATGAGAGAGGAGTAGAGGCGGAGACGAAAGCCTGCGGCACTGGCGCTGTAGCAGCCTCAATAATTGACTATTCGATTCATGGAGGTAAGCCTAAGAGGACAGTTCATATGCCTGGAGGTAAGCTTTTTGTGGAGTTTAATGAAGATGGTGAAGGTGGGTATGATAATGTTTGGCTTTCAGGAGCAGCAAGTGAATTGTCTAGAGGCATAACTAGTTTATTGAGCATATTTTTATTGTGGTTTTGTCTGCCTTTAGATGTACATGCCAATTGGTACGACAACTTGAGTGACTCAACAGAAATCAGCATTTTAACCTCCTCACCAGGCGAAGATGCTTACTCTATTTTCGGCCATACTGCAGTTAGAATTTACGACCCAGTTGAAGTGCCTATCGTTGATTGGGTATTCAACTACGGCACATTCTCCTACAGCGAGGATTTCTATTACAACTTTATGATAGGAAGATTAGATTATCATCTCTCCGCATTACCGTTCTATCAATTTCAAAGAGATTATATGGATCAGGGAAGAGGAGTAAAAGAGCAAATTCTAAATCTTACTCCAGCCCACATTCGGCAGGTGGCTGAGTATTTATCCTGGAATCTGCAAGTAGAGAACGCAGTGTACAGTTATGAATTCTTCAGAGACAACTGTTCGACCAGGATGATCACACTTTTTCAAGAATCGTTAGGTGAGGCTTTTGAGACAAATTGCAAACAAAGTGGTAAAACTTTCAGAGATGGATTGCAGCCATATATATCGGGCTCACCCTGGATAGCTTTCGGAATGGATTTCATTTTAGGGCCCAAATCTGATAAAATTATGCCTCCATGCGGTGATGCATTTATACCAGATGAACTGTCTATAGCTTTAAGTTACATGACAGTTGATGGTGTGGCTTTACTAAAGGAAAATAATGAACATTTTGTTGTCTTTGATGATGGAACTTGGTTGCCAGAATTCGCTTTGGACGTTCCTGCTATTTTAATGGTGTTCATCACCTGCTTGATGATGATTGTAACCTTTAGAAATCGCGAGAATTGCTGGTTTAGTTCTAAACTAAGAGGGGTGGTTGCTATTGTATCGTCTTTACTGGGAGGACTTTTACTATTAATGTGGACGTTGACAGATCACACAGATACTTGGGCAAACATTAATCTATTGTGGACTCTTCCTGCTTTAGTGTACTTTATTCCTATTTCGTTTAGGTTTAAGAGGCAAGCAGGCAAGATTGCGGCGTTGATATGCATTTCATATCTTATTTTGAGTGTATTCGAATTTCAATTGTCAACTCTAGCTTTGAGATGCGCCGCTGTATCCGTATTTTTGACTGTTTTACCATTTAGGAAAGATTTAAACTTAGTTGGAGATGAATAAAATAAAGTTGTCTTTCGTTCTATTGTCTGTAGCAGCTGTATTTGCAAGCTGTGAAGACAGGGAACCCTTGAGTTGGAATACAGAAATTTTTCTTCCATTGGTGGATGACAATATTACTTGGTCATCTTCCATTCCTGACTCATTGCTTGAGTTTGGAGAAGGTGGAGAGCCCGCAAGGATGTTGTATAAGATTCCTTTCGGGGAATTTTCGGCAGATTATCTACCCACATTGCCAGACACGTTAATTGAAGAAAATATGTCTATGGAAGGAAATTTACCTTCGGATGTCCCAGTACCATTGGGGGATTTATTTGTAAATGAAACAGATGAGATTATATTTTCAAGTTTCGGGGAAAATTCAGATGCTTATTTAAAGGAATTTTCACTTAGCGCTGGGTATATGAGGTTATCTGTTGAGAGTTCTGTTGAAGGGATTTTAGATATGGCATATTATCTCAATAGTGTGACCGTTGATGGTGTAGTGTCAGGTATTGAATTGGAAGTGCCTGCTGCTCAAGATGGTGTTAACGGTTTTGCAACAGAGACGATAGATTTAGCTGGATCTGTTTTTAATTTATCTGGAGAAAATGGTTTAAGTGAGAATGTGATGACCTCAACTTTCACGACCACGGGATCGACATCAAATACTGAAGTTTTCTATTTGACTACGACAGACAGTATGCTAGTGGAGATTGAACTGATTGACCTTACAATTGAAACGGCTAAAGGATATTTCGGGCAAGTAAATATTCCTTTTGAATCAGAGGTAACGTTGATAGATACAATTGCTATTCCCAATCCAGTTCTTGATTTAGAAGGTGCTAGTGCAAAATTGACTATCGATAACTATATAGGCGCTGAATTGAGATTAAAATTCGATGAAATTTCTATGGATGATCAACTTTTAGAGCATCCATCATTATTTGGTGTTCATGATATCGCTAGAGCATATTGGATCGATGAAACTTTGATTAATCACACTAGTTTAGAACTTGATTTAGGTGAAACGGGCTCGAATATTTTCGATTTAATTGAGACTTTTCCTCAGGATGTAGCAATGTCTGGAAGTGTTGAGCTTAATCCTTTCGGAAATGTTTCTTTAGGGTATGATTATATCAACAATACATATCCCCCTAAGTTAGAATTAGAATTAGATATTCCTTTAAAACTGGGTCTCGACGGAGTGGTGTTAGAAGAGGTCTATAGTATAGATCCTATGGACTTCCCTAAATTCGATGGTCGTTTGTTAGTGGATCTCACGAGTACTTTCCCAGTAGATGTTATCGCCGATATTGATTACGTAGTTAATGACGAAGATGGTACTATAGTGAGCATAAGTGGGAATATCGATGCAGGTAGTGCGTATCCAGAAGTTAGTCAACATGGGTTACTTGTTATTCCACTTAATGAAGAGACAGTAAGTCCTGGCGGAAGTGTATATGTTAGTTTGACAGCAAGTACAGATGGTGCAGTCACATTTACAGGGTACGAGAATGTTCGAGTACAAATTCGAATAGAAGGAACACAACTATTAGAAGTAGATTAATCATGCTGGAGTATAGATTGTTTTTTTCTACAACTTTTCTTGCGCTATGCTCTGTAGCATCGAGCGCAAATGTTTTAACTGTAGTGGCTAATCCAGATAGCACGGAGATGAACCGTGATAATGGAGGTGCATCACTTAGTTTTTGGGCCACTCAAAGTGGCAATGTTATTACGACGGGATTTGCGAATAATTTAGCGAATGGTGGATTTATAGGTCATGATATATTAGATCCAATTTTAGAATCCCACACGGGAGGATTTGGATATGTGGGGGGAAGTATGGGTTGGGAAAAAGTTTGGACTTCAAAGCCGTTTAAAGGAAGTGACTTAGCGCTTTGTGGATCTATGGGTTCTGAGGCCCTTTATGATGTCAGATGGACGTCTGACATGTTCGAACTTTTGTGGTATGGGAATGGGGGGCACACCGGTAGGGTGGATGTGTTTAGTGGAACAGGAGTAAGGGCAGGAGTGTTTAATAGATTTGGGTTAGGACTGGAGAGTTCGAAAACTAAGCAAAGACTTGAAGTGTATGTAGTTCAGAGGCTTGTAGGTGTTGAGTGGAGTATACCTTATGGTTATTTGTGGCTGTCCGAGGATGCTGATTCTCTTGCTTCGTATTTGCAAACAGAGGGTAGGCTTCATGCGAATATAGATTCAACTGATAGTGGCAACCCTTCGATTGGGTTTCTTCCATCGTACGGAATTGGGATTTCAGGAACTATGCCTTTGGCTTCAGAGACGTTGCCAATTAGGTTTGAAATTAACTTCAAGGATGTAGGCCTGTTATTTGAGAATGAAGGGTCCAGTGTGGCGTGGTTTCAAGAAGGTTTTTCGACTACAGGTTTACCGCTATATGGTGACAGTCTGACGATAGAATCTATCTCTAATGGAGATTTAGCTCCAGATTCACTTTTACTTACAGGGAGCTCTGTAAAAAGGATGACTCTTCTTCCTTCAAGTCTGTCTGCAGAATTTGTTTACGAACCATCTGAGAAATTTATGTTTAAGATGTCAGTGAAAAGTGGAGGGTGGATGCCAGAGCTGCTTTATTCTGCAGGTATAGGATGGATACCTTCGGACAGAATTGCTTTGGGTGTGGAGGGGCTTTATGGAGGATGGGGAGGTTGGAGGTCTTCCGTTTGGGCCAAATTGAGATATAGCAATAGGAGGATATTGGTAGTTCAAATTGAATCCCCATTGGGGCTATTCTTTAACAAAGAAGTTTCGAACAACACCTATGGGAGGGGGGTGACATTCAGGTTAGAACGGATAGCTAGCAAAAGATAAATGATGGATTTACAGACATTCTCAAATAAACAAACGGACTTGCAGAAGCAAGCTTTTTCTGAAGTATCCAAAGGTAAGCTTCTTGTGATTGCAGGACCGTGTGTAGTTGAGGGGGAGAAAGAACTTTTCGAAGTGGCCGATAGGGTAATAGGGACATGTAGGGAGTTAGGTTTACCCATCATCTTTAAGGCATCTTACAGAAAAGCGAACAGGTCAAGGATGGATAGCTTTACGGGTATAGGAGATGCTGAGGCTCTTGCTTTACTTGGAAAAGTGAGAGAAAAGTATGGAGTTAAGGTGATTACGGATATTCATACTGCTGCAGAGGCTTCTATGGTGGCTGAATTTGTTGACGTGTTGCAAATCCCAGCTTTCTTGTGCAGGCAGACGGACCTTCTTGTAGCAGCCGCTAAGACTGGCTGTACAGTGAACATTAAAAAAGGCCAATTCATATCGGCAGAATCTATGATACATGCTGTGCAGAAAGTTCGGGATGCGGGTAATGATGATGTTTGGGTCACTGAAAGAGGAACCACATTTGGGTATGAGGACTTGGTGGTGGATATGCGAGGAATCCCTGTTATGCGTTCATTCGCACCAACAGTGATGGATCTCACACACAGCCTACAACGACCAAACCAAACCTCGGGAGTTACCGGTGGAACACCTCATTTCATTGAGAGCTTAGGACGTGCTGCTGTAGCTGCTGGAGTGGATGCGGTATTTATTGAAACCCATCCTAGACCTTCTGAAGCTTTATCTGATGGTGCAAATATGCTACACCTTGATGATTTTCCAGGTTTACTAAAAACCCTTTCTAAAATTCACGAAGTAGTGCGCTCATGAAAACAGCTATTATTTTCACATCTTTAGTACTCTCTTTTACGTGTTCTGTTTTTGCTCAGAGCGAGATACAGCTCAGGATAGTTGGTGGTCCTGGAGTCGATCAAGGGAATACCGTTTTGCCAGTTGATAATGGAACCTACGTCTTGGGTTCTACTTCTAGTGATGGTACAGGAAATGTGAGGGGCTATGTGATATTCTATGACGAAGATTTCCAATTCGCTTGGAGCTTACTCACCCCATACGACACCCCTGTTGAGCAGGTGGTGGATGCGTGGGACACTGGCGTAGATAACTCAGATGAGATTACCATACTTTCCCAGCGTTTAGGGAGTAACGGTACTTACAACCTTGTCGTTTACATCGTAGAAAATTTAGGTTCTGAAGGCCAAATTATTTCGTCTCATGAATTTACCCATATCAACAACCAACTTCCTGTAAGTGCCATTAATTGGCGTGGTTCTAGATGGGCGGTGGGAGAGAGCGAAGGCGATGGTTTCCTTGTTAACATAAACGAGCCAATTACAGGTCTTTCAGACTTTTCATATACCACTTGGGGACATCCAGTTAGAACTGAAACAGTTGAGTCGGCAAAGGTTTACGGCGACACTTTATACGTCACTGGAACTACGGAAATAGATGGTGTTAAGCAATCTACTATTTGGGCTTGGGGGGCAAATGGTGAGCCGATTTGGGCTCGTATTCAACCGGATACTGAAACTTACGGAGATAATTACGCCAGAGATTTAGCTGTGAATGATGAGGGTTTAATGCTGCTTTATTCTTTTGAAAGGGCCACTCTTCCTTTAGGTCATGGAGTCATAACTCTTACATCTGAAAACGGAACACCAGGCATGCCAATTAATACCTCTGGGAATATATTCGTCGATGGGTGCAAGCTAGATTGGTACGGGGATCAGCTTCTTAAATTAGCTCACATAGACTTTGGTCTGACTTCAAGTACAGACATGGTAATCACTTGGTTAGGTTCTTTTGGAGGGTATATTAATTCTGGAATATTAGGGACTAACTTCGATGAAAAGCCATCAGATATGAAGATAGATGATCAGGGGCGTATTTGGGTTTTAGGCTCTACGAAAGGATTCCTCAACGGAGCCCAAAGTATCTGTCTTTATCGCATTGATTCCCTCAACGTCATTCCTGACGTAAATTCTATTACCCCAGGCTTAGTAATTAAAAATGACCCGTTATTTCAAAATTCCGTTGGAATTTTATCTTCAGAGAGTACATCTCCCTCAATTTATCCAAATCCAGTTCTATCCTCTTCAGTAATTCAGCTCACTGGTGTGTCGTCGTCTGAACTTTGCTCTTACAAAGTGTTCAACACTCAGGGTGATATTTGCTTTGTGGGTAGTGGCGTTTCAATTCCCGCTTATAATTTTTCTCCGGGCAATTACTTTATCTCTGTTACCTACGGCCTTTCTAAGATTCGTTCGATGATTCCAGTTACGGTAGTGAACTAAGAATCTATACAAAAGAGATAATCCTCATGATACTACTGCTGTAGTAACATGAGGATTAAGATTATACGAGTGCATTGAACACTGTATAGTAGCTATTTATCGAATCTAACAGTTTCGCATATATAATGTTTCTCTGTCGGTTACCGATATGTTAAAGCTTTAAATTAAATTAAACTACTTTGACATTTACCGCGTTCAGTCCTTTAGGACCTTCTTCTACATCATAGCTTACATTGTCTCCTTCATGAATTTCATCAAGAACGCCATTTGCATGTACAAAGACGTCTTTTCCACCTTCTTCTGGTGTAATGAATCCAAATCCCTTTGAATCATTGAAGAATTTAACTGTTCCGTTACTCATATTAAAAATATTTTATTTATAAAATACGAAGATATTGTATTTATGGTCTATCCAAAAGAATAAATCATACAATATTGTAATATTTATTCATGTTTGCGATTACTGACCTCTAATTACACATTAATTCAACTATTTATGTATCCTTTGAGTACTTGTAAACTAGTTATTATCTTGACAAGTATTAAGTGGACACGGTACTAGAAATATATAGGGGTGATTGTCAGTAGGGATCGAAACAGATTACTCAAGAGTGGGTGTGCAATTATAAAGTAAAATCTAGAAATAAGGTTTTGCTTCTAGTGTTTATTAATAAAAAAGTCAGGCTCAATGTCTGCCAGCATCAAAATAGAACATGTGTTTCATTATACACTGTGGTAGAAGAAAATGGACAACCAGGTGGCCATGAATGGTTTAGTGAGGATATTGATGGAGTTTCACTAAGTCGAATTCTTTGGGATTTTTTTAATGAAGGATGTAATGGAGCCATGGGAGTCGAGTTGATTAATGAAGAAACCATAAACAAAAAAGTTGAGAAGGTAGTTGATGCTTTAGGACGTGAAGTCAATCAACCCACCAACCAAATCCTCTTCTACATCTATGATGATGGGTCAGTAGAGAAGAAGTTTGTAGTCGAGTAGTCCTTTCTAGTCTAGCTGTTACTTAGTGCGTAGACCTACTTAGTCTTAAAATAGAAGATATGCCGAGGCTATAAATC
>DBBW01000010.1:0-869 GCA_002292405.1 Flavobacteriales bacterium UBA974 | reverse complement strand
CTGTACAGAGAAAAAACCATATCATTCTGTCATCAACAATCATGATACATTAAAACTATCCGCTAGTGAGAGAGATTCGCCTTCCATAAATGTTATCATTGTTGATGAAGGTGTATCGAAAAAAATAGATANNACAGATGCATTAATTTGTTATATCTATTCAATAATTAAAATATAAAACTACTTTACAATCGTACTATGTTGGTTGACGTTGTCTCTCACAGCTCAGAAGGTTAGATTTGGGAAGACCAAGTCTAGGATTAGATGTAAACTAAAAAAGAGTGTGGAGTTAGAAAAACTGCACACTCTTTTTGGTTTATGATTGAAAACTAAAGATATAGTTTTTACAACAAATACAATTATTGGTTAGAAACCATAAGATACAGACAATTGTAGATTTGGCAGCATTGACCAAGCAAACTTGCTCTTAATATCATCTATGGCAGCCTCAATTTCCTCTTCATGCCCAGAGTATTGCACAGTCGCTCCTCCTGTTGAGAGAACTCCAAGTTCAATACCAAACTGCAAACCTTTAACTGGCTTTGAACCATAATTGACTCCTAGATACATAACAGGGTTTTCTGTATAGTTCACACTGTAAGTAAGATGATCGTCTGCATCATCTTCAAGATTGTTTTCGATTTGTCCAGATGCCATCCCTAAGTTAAATCCAATGTTTTGATTTTCAAATGGTCTGTGACGCCAGAAAACACCCATCCACGATGAAGTTCCGTTAACAGAATAGCTGCTGCTTTCAAAATCAGGTAATAAAGCTTCAGGAGCGCTAACTTCAGGAGAAAATCCAAAGGCAGCAGTGATTGAATTCTTCGTATCAACATTGTAAGTTAGGCTTAACCCAGGACCAAATG
>DBBW01000026.1:56916-58032 GCA_002292405.1 Flavobacteriales bacterium UBA974 | reverse complement strand
GCCGCTACCTCGGTTGTCTCTATCATTACCTCCGTTATTGTCGCGAGAATAACTCCCTTTATTTTCACCTCCTCTTTTGCTTGGTGGTCCGAATGAAGAACTTCTTGATCGTCTGTCATCTCTTTCAGAGTTACGATATCCACCACCGCTTCTTGCCCCACCACTTCTGGAACTTCCTCCGTAACCTCGACCTCCGCCACTGCCACCTCCGTAGCTTCGACCTCCACCGCCTCCACCCCGATTTCTACTCTTTTTACTACCACCACCTTTAGGCATAATCATTCCTACTGGTTCCATAGGCATATTGAAAGGTTGATCTGTTATAAGTTCAACTTCGCGACCTATTAGTTTTTGTATACCTCGTAAGTGATTGCGTTCTTCTCCTTCATTACAAAATGAGATTGCTATTCCTTCCCTCCCAGCGCGGCCAGTTCGCCCAATACGGTGAACGTAACTTTCTGCGAGGTTGGGCAATTCGAAGTTAACAACGTGGCTGAGCTCGTCTACGTCAATTCCACGTGATGCAATGTCAGTAGCAACAAGAACTCTTACTTTTCCTTTTTTAAATCTGTTAAGCGCCTTTTCTCTAGCTGGTTGAGACTTGTTACCGTGAATCGCTTCCGCTTTTATGTCGTTTCTTTGTAAGTGACGTACAACTTTATCCGCCCCGAATTTAGTTCTTGTAAATACAAGAGCATTACTGATTTCATCTGTTCCGAGAATGTATACAAGAAGATCTTTCTTATCGTTCTGACGAACGTAATATACTTTCTGGTCTACAGTTTCTGCAGCAGAACTCTCTGCAGCTATTTGTACCCGAATGGGTTCTTTTAAAATTGTAGAAGAAAGCTCTCGGATATTTGGCGGCATGGTAGCCGAGAAGAATAGGGTTTGCCTTTCATTAGGCGTTTGCTTGATTATTTTCTTGATATCATGGATGAATCCCATGTCGAGCATGGTGTCAGCTTCATCGAGTACTAAAATTTCAACATCTTGTAGGCGTATATGTCCTTGATTGCATAAATCGAGAAGACGTCCAGGTGTTGCAATGAGTATGTCTACACCTCTACGAAGAGCTTCAACTTGTCGACGTTGAGGTATGCCGCCGAAAACAAC